>NZ_JBEXHJ010000001.1:0-1001485 GCF_040607775.1 Micromonospora sp. NPDC005237
CGCTACCAGCTTCGCCTGGCCGCTCGGGCCCGGGAGATGGTCGACCAGGGTACCGCCCTGGAGGCTGCCTGCCGGATCATCATCCTCGAAGACCAGCTGGAGGAAGCCCTCCGGCAAAACCAGAACCAGCAGCATGGGACGCGGCACACTGACGCCTGAGGTCATCGGCGGGCGGTGAGCTGACTGGCTCGCCAGCGCGAACCACCTCGGCTCTGCCGGCGTACTCCTGCTCGTCGCACCTCTTCCATGTCGGCCGCCAGCCGCCAGACGCCCCCACCGAAGACCGGACATCGGCTCGGACTCGGCGGATGGCGCGGGCGTCCGGTTATCGGATCGGTGCCGTTCGTGCGTCGGTGAGGTGTTTGGTGATGCGGAGCAGCACATGGCCCGGTGGCCCGGCGACGAAGGCGGCCGTGTCGGCGAGCGCGGCGATCAGGGGCAGTCCACGACCGCCGACGGTGAGCGGGGCGGGAAGTTCGGCGTCGAGGCGACCGCCGTTGGGGATGCTGCCGCGGTTGCCGACCTCGAGGAGGCAGACGTCGTCGTCGATGACGATGGTGATGTCGACGACGCTGTCGGGATCGGCGTGCAGCACCGCGTTGGCGCACGCCTCGCTGATCAGCACGGCGAGGTGGTCACGGGAGTCCTCGGCGGCATCGGTGAGGCTCAGCAGGGTGGTGAGGACGTGGCGGGCGCGGGTCACCGACGACGGTTGCCGTGGAAGTGACAGGTTCATGCTCACCCGCACTGCACAGCTCCTCCCCGGCCCGTGCCTGAACCGTCGGACTAGCGCGTCACCCTGAGGCGCGATGCTCCGGTGGTGATCAGCCCTACCCCGGTTCTGCTGAGGCGAAACAGTCAGGGTGCCGGCGCGACGTGCCCGGGCCGACGGCGGTTCACCCGTCGGCAGAATAGGGTAGGCGGGGATCATCGGGGCGTGGGGGAGGTTGCTGTGGAACTGCTGCTGTCGGTCCGGCCGGGCCGGGGTTGCACCGTGCTGGAGGCGCGCGGCGAGCTGGACATGGCGACATCCCCGCAGCTGCGCGAGCGTCTGCAACGGTTGGTCGACGCCGGTGACCACCACGTGGTGGTGGACCTGGCCGGGGTGGGATTCATGGACTCCAGCGGACTGGGCGCGCTGGTCGTGATGTTCAAGGCGCTGCGCGACGTGGGCGGTCGGATGAGCCTCGCGGCACCGCAGCCCGCCGTGCACAGCGTCCTGACGGTCACGTCGGTGGATCGAGTGATCCAGGTTTATGACAGCGTGCAGGCGGCCGAAGCCGATGTGCCGTCCACCGACCACGCGCCAGGCCGGTAGTCAGTCGGGCAGAGCGGCGCTGGCACGATCCTGGTCGGCGCCGGCGCTGGTACGCCGGTCCTCGCGGTGCCCGCCG
The DNA here is from genome assembly GCF_040607775.1 of Micromonospora sp. NPDC005237. NCBI lineage: Bacteria > Bacillati > Actinomycetota > Actinomycetes > Micromonosporales > Micromonosporaceae > Micromonospora > Micromonospora sp. NPDC005237. Next base: position 1,395 of record NZ_JBEXHJ010000001.1, read on the forward strand.
TGCCAGTCGAGGATGAACAGGGTGGCGTCATCGGCCAGCTTTGGTCCGCTGACCTCCAGGACGGCGTCGGCCAACGCCCGGGCGGCCTCTCGTGGATGCAGACCGGTGATCGACAGCAACATGGTCGGTAAATCCAGGTTGGCGGCGTTGCGCTCCCGCATGCCATCGGTGACCACCACCAGACGGTCGCCCGGCCGCAGCTCGACCTCGCCAGCGCGGTGTCCGGCGTCGGCGAACATTCCCAGCGGGAAGTTGGGCGGTAGTGGCAGCACCCGAGTGTTCCCGTCGCGTACCAGCATCGGCGGGACGTGCCCGGCGTTGAGCAGCGCGCACACGCCGGTGCGCAGGTCGAGACGGCCGAGGACCGCGGTGATGTAACCGCCGGGCACGGTGGCATGGCCGGCCACGTCGGCATTCGCGGCGTCGGCCTGTTCCACCAGACCGACCCCGCGGCGGCGGCTGTTGCGCAGGCTGCCCACGCCCAGGGTGGCCGTGAGCGCGCTGGCCACGCCGTGGCCCATCGCATCGGTGACGCTGAAGTGCAGCACGTCGCGGGCGAGGCTGTAGTCGAAGGTGTCCCCGCCGATGCTGGCGGCGGGTTCCAGCCAGCCGGACAGGGTGAACGCGCTGGCCTCACAGGTGAACGAGGCGGGCAGCAGGCGCCGCTGGATCTCCCCGGACAGGGTGAACGGGGTCGTCCGTTGCCCCCACTCGAACAGATCGGTGTGCCGCCGGTTGGCGATCACCACGAATGCCAATACGTGTGCCGTACGGGTGATCTCCTCCAGCGCCCGCGGGTCCGGCTCGTCCGGCAGGCTCATTTCGAGCAGGCCGATGGCCTCACCGCGGTCGGTCACCGGCGCCAGCACCGTCCACGTGTCAGGCTGCGGGACAACATGCACCGTCTGGGTGCGTAGCGCCTGCTCGGCGGGGCCGCCATCGAACGGCATCACCGTGGCGACCTCGTCACCGCCACGGCGTCCCGCACCGGTTCCGCCGAGCGGCACGCGGGTCAGCCGGACCAGCGCCCGGCCGCTGAGGTCCGCGATCAAGAACGCGACGCTCCGCGCCCCCAGCGCCACACCGAGTTCCCGGGTGACCGCGTCGACCGCGTCGACGGGGGAGGCGTTCTCCGCCGCATCCAACAGCTGCGCCATGATCCACCCTCGGCTGCTTTCCACGGCCTGAGCCTACGAGACCCGGCTGGTCTCGCCGAGCACGAGGATCCTCACCACAGCGTCGACAGCCCAAACCAGGTTTCACATTCAGGGGCCTGGAGTGAGCTTCCCCTCGTTCCCGGACACCTGAATCTGGCATGTGCGGACACGTGGGGACCGTCGTGGCCAGGATCGCGGCGGGTCCAAGCGAACCGGGGACAGACCCGCGCTCCCAGGTTCTTCGGTGGCAACGCCGGCGACGGGGTATGGGGACGAAGGCCATTGATCCTCGATGATGTGTGCGGTGTGTGCTCTCCAGCGGATGCCAACCGGTGCCAACCGGTGCCAACACGGGTCACTGCGGCCGACCGCCGGTCGCAAACCGGCGTTCGTGTGCTCGGGGTGGTCCTCGGCTGGGAGAGGCGGTCAGGGCAATCGGGCAGGCAGGGGTAACGGGCAAGGCAGGCAGGCCGATCACGAGAAGTGGATCACGACAGGCTGCATCCGTGTCGCAGTTCGGTGCCTGGCGGTCGGCCGGCTTCCCGCTCGGGCCGTCGGCTCGCCAGGGCTACAGCCTGAGCATCGGACCTGGTGAACCTTCCAGATCAGAGCCAAATTGCTCGTCAGGCGTTGGAGTGAACACCGATGCCGCCGGAGACGGTGAGGTTGTCGCCGGTGATGTAGCCGGCGGCGTCCGAGGCGAGGAAGGCCACGGCTTCGGCGATGTCGGCGGGAGCGCCGACGCGGCCGAGCGGGACGTCCCGGGCCCAGGAGTCGATCACTTCCTGGGAGATACCCATCCTGCTGTAGACAGGGGTGTTGATCATTCCCGGGCTGACCGCGTTGACGCGAATGCGGCGGGGGGCGAGTTCGAGCGCGAGGGACCGCATGAGGGGTAGCAGAGCGCCCTTGGCTGCTGTCATCGCGGCCCCGAGCCCTTCGGCGGCGCCCACGGTGAACACGACCGAGGCGCCCTCGTTGAGGAGCGGCAGCGCCTTTTGCAGGGTGAAGAAGTTTCCCTTGACGTTGATGTCGAACAGCACGTCGAAGGCGTCTTCGTCGGTTGATTCGATCGGGCCGGGGCGGGAGATGCCCGCGTTGAGGAAGAGCAGGTCGAGGGAGCCGAGTTGCTGGCGCGCCTGGTCCATCGCCTGGTCGATGTCTGGCAGGGACCGTGCGTCGGCCCGGACAGCCGTGACGTCTTCGGGAAGCCCGGCGTCGGCGACATTGCCGAGGCCGGTGACCATGACGCGGTAGCCGCGGGAGTGGAGTAGTTCGGCGGTCGCCTTGCCGATGCCGCTGGTTCCACCGGTGATCAAAGCTGTGGGTGCAGGCATGATGCGCTCCTTTGCGTACTTCTGGGCCGGGGGCGGCCCTGTCCGTGGGGCCGTGGGCATGCTGCGTCACTGCCTCTGGCAGCGTACGACAGCCTGGCAGTGACTGCCAAACGTGATGTCACTGTCAGGATGGCAGTGCCGGGCTAGTCTGGGTGGCATGAAGCAGGAGGCCAAGTCAGCGACGGGCGCACCGACCACGCTGTGGGACCGGACACGGCAGCTGGCTTCCCAGGAGATCCTCAAGACGGCGCTGCGCCTGTTCACCGAGCAGGGCTACGACGAGACGACCATCGCCCAGATCGCCCGGGAGGCCGGCGTCTCCCAGCGCACCCTCTTCCGCTACTTCGGCACCAAGGAGGACCTTCTCGGCGGAGGTCAGGACCGGTTCGGGCAGGTCCTGATGGACACGATCGGCGAACAGCCTGCCGATGCCGGTGTCTGGAGGGCCCTGCGCGCAGGGGTTGCTGCCGTACTGGCCTTGCACGACAGCCGAGAACAGGCCCTGGAGCGGTTCCGCCTCCTCCACAACACCGCCTCGTTGCGTGCCGGTTGGCTTGAAAAGCGACTGCGATTCCAGGAGAACCTGCTGCCGCTCATCGAGACCCGTATGGACGCAGCTACCGACAAGGAGGGCGCGAAGGCGCGCGCGGTGATCGCGACGGCGTTCGCGTGCCTGGATGCCGCATCAATGACGTGGGTCGCCAACGACGGCAAGGGCGAAATCATGGACCTGTACGACGAGTGCCTGGCTGCGGTGCGGGGCTGACCCGCAGCGGCCAACGCAGGTGACCTGCGGGTTTCCTGCTCCTGCAGCGCAGGCGCGGGCGCGGGTCGCAGGGACGTACTGCTGTGATCCCTTGTGACCGCGCTGGACCCGCCCGTGCGACTGGAGTCGCACGGTGCGGTCGCCGGATGGCTGACCTTCCAGCTACCCGCCGACCTGTTCTGACAAGGCGTTGGTATCCAGCGCTACGACGCTGCAGGACGGTCGGGGTATCGCCGTGACAGTCAGTGCGTCAAACGTCGGTGGCCAAGCGGCCGGCGAGACGAGCGCTAGTTCCGTTGACCTGGCGTCCAGGTTAGTTGGCGAGTTCGGTGGATCTAGACACTTCTGGGGCGGAGTGCGCGCCCCCACCGTCTCCATGCGAGGTCCGCATGACTCCCTCCCGCGTTTCCGAGTTCTCGATGGTCGTGTCCGCCGAGGACGGTGCGGGCCACACGGCGTCGATGAGCTGGCCGGGATGCTGCGGCTCGCGCTGGCCGACGCGGGCGCGACTCGGATCGACGCGGCGGCGACCGGCACCGCGCCCGACGGCGCCCGGGATCGAGCGCTCGGCGTGATCGCGTTCATCGTCACCGCCCTGCAGACCGCAGGGGCCCTCACGAAGGTAGTGGAGGCGATCCGCGGCTGCCTCGCCCGCGTCGCCGGCCGCCGCCGGGTGCGGCTGACCGTAGCCGGGGTCGACGTGGAGGTCACCGCCGACGTCGATGTCGCGCCGATCGTGGCAGCGCTCCTGGCTCAACCCAGCCGGCCCGTGACCGGGCTGCGGCGGGCGCTCGTGGTCGCGAACGCCCGGTACGACGCCCCGGCACTCGCCGCGTTGCGCGCTGCGACCCGCGACGGGCGGACCTTGGCGTTCGTGCTCTCCGGCGGCAACGTCAACGACTGCAGCCGCTTCACCGAGGTCATGGCCGCGATCCGGGTCGAGCGGTCCGGGCCCGTTCGACCTCGGGTTCGCCCGGATCACGTCATCGCCGACAAGGGCTACAGCTCCAAGGCCATCCGGACCGACCTACGCCAGCGCGGTATCGGGCACACCATCCCCGAACGCGCTGACCAGCAGGGCAGCCGTCGACTCGGCAGCTGCGGCGGCCGGCCGCCAGTCTCCGACAAGCAGCTCTACAAGCACCGCAACGTCGTCAGTCCCTGCCAACGCGGGTCAACGCGTAGGTCGTTACACTGACCACTCGCGCCCTCGTAGCTCAGGGGATAGAGCATCGGTTTCCTAAACCGTGTGTCGCAGGTTCGAATCCTGCCGGGGGCACCTCGCTACGCAGCCGAAACACCATCCGAGCTGGCAACACATGCGCTGCTCAATTAGAGCAGGTGTGCGGCTGTAGGTCACCGGAAGCCGTCGTTTGTCGCAGGTCGCGGAACAGGCGCGGGATGACCTTGAACTCATCCGCACTGGCCGGCAGCCGGCGGTACGTGGTGCGGCCAGTCGTGCTACGGCCCGCCACCCGCCATGGACAAAGCCGCAACAGGAACTCGGATGCCCTTCTCACATCACCTGATCGACACCGTAGACGGCCTGTGCGTGCGTGTACCCCTCGAATTCCAACTGCTTGATCAGGCCCGAACGGGAGAACGCCTGGGTGTCGAGGTAATTCTTCGCCATCTTGGCAGCCTGTTTTCTGTAGTCAACCTTCAGAGAATCCACGGCCCTGGTTGCGATCTTCCTCGGGTAGCCCTCGAACTCCAACTGCTTGATCAGGCCGGAGCGGGAGAACGCTTGATATTGCAGGTAATCGGAGGCGGCCCTGATGGCGTTCTGCTGCTCTACGGACAGCTTCGGCTCGGCCGGTGCCTTGGTGGTGGTCTTCGTCTTCGGCTTCGTTGCTGCTGTGGTAGGCGCTGCGGTGGTGGGTGTTGCGGTGGTAGGTGCTGCGGTGGTGATCTCCACCGCCGGTGCTGCGGGGCTTTCTGCCGGGACGGACGCTGCGGCGGCCGTCTCCGCGGTGGCGCTCCTTGCGGGAGGCGAGTCGGCACCGCCGACCGCCGCAGCGATGGTCACTCCGCCGCAGCAGAGCACCAAGACACCGCCGACGGCCGCTCCGATGATGAGCTTCATGGGGCGCTTCTTCGGAGGCTGCTGCGACTGCATAGCTGGATGACCGGGGGGCGGCGGAGCGCTGTAGCTCACTGATAGGACCCTTCGGGAGACTGTGCGTAACCGCGTACACGGCGAGTCTGCTCAGCCGGACCATCAAGAACCATCCCCGCTTCAGCCGATGATCGCCTCAGCCGTTGCTGGTGGAATGTCGGCCGACCGCTCGCACGTTCTGCTGCATGAGTTAGCCGGAGCGGGACATGTGGTTGCGAGCGCCGTACGTCACTTCGTCTCCGGAGGGGACGGCAGCGTCCACCGTGCAGAGGACGCGCAAAGGGTTCCGACTCGAAAACCGCTCCTGGTGAGTGCAGAAGCAGGTGAACGCCCTGCCGGAGGCACCTGCATTCACTCATTCCCCGACCGTTCGTCGCGGGTTCTAATCCTGGCCGGGGATACCGGGTCACACCCTTGGTCGGCTGCTAGTCGGCCGTCCGGGTTCACGTGCTCACCCGGGCTTCCAGCGGCCAGTAGGCGACCTCTTCGCAGTCACAAACGAGCAGGGCGACCGTGCCCGTCGCGAGCTGCCAGGTGAGGTGGGCGGCCAGATCGCCGACGCGCACATGGTCGAGCACGGCCCCGGCGTACGCACCGGGCACGTCGTGGCGGGCGACGTGCTTGACGCCGGACACCGTGTTCACCAGGCTCACGTCGTCGACGTGCGGCACCAACTCGCCCGCCGCGTCGGGTCGTCGCTCCACTGTCGATTCGAAGCCGACCGTGCGGATAAGCGGATGAGTCGGCACGAGGGTCCGCGTGTGTCACTCCCGGACCGCCCGGCCGACCCGGCTCACCTCATCTTGGCGACGATCTCGACGAGGTTGCCGTCCGGGTCGCGGAGCAGCGCGTTGCGGTTGCCGTTCCGGAGTCGTGCGGGGCCTGCACCACCGGCACGCCGGCGGCGGTGAGCCGCGCGAAGGCCGCGTCGACATCGGTACGGGCCGCTTGTGCCGGCGCGCTGGCCAATCGGGAGGAGATCAGGGCGCGTAGGTGGGGTCGACGACGGTCTCGGCGATGCGGGTCAGCCAGTGCAGGTCGTTGGCTTGAGATTCTGGACTGGACTCGGGGTTGAGGACGCTGCGTAAAAATAGGGCCACGTCGTCGAGGTGCCGCTCAGCGCGGTAGTAGCTCAGCATGGTCTGGTCCGGTTCCAGCGGCCCATAGCCTCGGCGGAAGAGCCTGGCGCGGTGCGCGTTGACCGGGTGGTCGCCGAAGTCTTGGCTGTAGACGAACATCAGGTCCCGCTCGCGCGGCGCCAGGATCGGCGCATCCCAGTCCACGACGTGCAGTGGACCGTCGCCGTCAGCGAGCAGGTTGCCGGGGTGGATGTCGGCGTGGCAGATCACGTGTTGAGATTGCGTCACTCGGGAGGCGAGGTGATCCACCGTTGCCGACAACCGATGCAGCGCTGCACCGTACCGGTCCCAGAAAGTGCCGAGGGCCTCGCTCGCTGCGGCCTGCTCCCCGAGGATTCGCAGCCGCTCGCCCGCGCTCGATCGGTAGGTCTCGACCGGCAAGACCGCGGCGAGGTCGGCGCTCGGCTTAACCGCGTGCAGCCGACCCAGGAACTCACCGTACTCGACCCACTGACGGTCGGTGAGGCCGCGGCCCCACAGACTGCCGCCGGCGTGGAACGGATAGAGCAGCAGCTGGTAGTCCCCGAAGCCGCGAATGACTCTGCCCCCTGGAAGGTCGATCGGCGCTACGACCTGCCTGACGCCCTGCGCTCGAAGAAAGCGAGGCAGCAGGACGGCCGCCTGAGTGAACTCACCGCGGCGCATCTTCAGGAAGTAGCGCTCGCCGTCAAACGTGTCTACCCGGTACGCCCATGCCTGCCCGTCGAGCCCGACCGGCATGAACACGAGATCGGCCACGTCCACGGCCCAGGCGGCGGCCACCTCAGCCGCGAGCAACCGCTCGTCAACGCCAGGCTTGTCGAACATCGACGGAGCGTTGCAGCTCGCAGTCCGTCCAGCAAGGGATTTGCCACCTGTAGGCGGAGTCAGCAGCGAACCCCGAGCAGCCTCCCCGGGGTGGTCTGGCTCGCGGGCGAAACGGCTGTCGACAGTAACGATGACAGCAACGTCACCGGATGGCACCCTGACGAGCGTTGGCACGGACGACGCTTGCAGCGTGCAGTCGGTTCCGGACGCGTGCGGACGAGGCGCACAGAGCTTGTAAGCGAGACGTCAGATCGGTGCCGATTCGACCGGGCGCTGCTCGCGTTGCATTACTGCTCAGGCAACCCTGCTGGCGACCCGGACCGATGGCGCCAAGCGAGAGTCGCGGCCGTCAGCTGATCGTGGAAGCCAGTCCCGCGCTCGAGTGGACGATCGAGGATGCCCCGGCCGAACGGCCGGGGCAATCCTCGTGTGGCTCGATGTGCAGGCGTCGATCGCGGCAGATCCGCGAACGCGGCACGCAGTCAGTGTCGCGCCGCTTCCCTGGTCGGTGGGGCGCGGGAAGGCGTGGCGCGTCAGCCGAGTGCGGATCGCCGGGCCGCCGGTCAGGGGACGATGACCACGCCGCCGCGTACGCCGCCCTGGGCAAGCCGTTCGTGGGCGGCGGCCGCGTCGGCGAAGGGGTACACGCCGGCGACCCGCAGCGGGATGTCGCCGCTGGTGACGAGTTTGACCAGTTCTGCCAGGCGGGATCCGTCCGACTCCACCTCCAGCGCGAAGGTCCGGATGCCCCGCACCGGCTCCGGGCGCAGCGGAGGTGACGCGGCCACGTAGCCGCCGCCGTCCCGGATGTGGTCCAGCAGCGAGGAACCGATCACCGCCAGGTCGATGACCGCGTCGTACGTCCCCGTCGGTTCGTCGGAGCGCGACAGGAACGCCGCGCCCAGCGACTCGACGAACTGGCGGTCGTCGGCCCCGGCGAGTCCGGTGGCGTGCAGGCCGGCCGCCCGTGCCAGGGCCAGGACGAACCCTCCGACCTGCCCGGCGGCGCCGGTGACGAGCACGGTCGAGCCCGCCGGGAGCGCGAGCAGGTCGAGGGCCTGGGCGGCGGCGAGACCGTTGGTCGGCAGGGTCGCCGCCTCGGTGGCGGGGACGCCGATGGGTGCGGCGGTCAGCGAGGTGGCGTCGAGCACCACGTACTCCGCGTGGGCCCCGGCAGTGGTTTGCAGCCATGGCGAGAAGCCGATGACCTCATCGCCGATCGCGTACTCCTCGACCGATGGCCCGACGGCGTCGACGGTGCCGACCACGTCCCAGCCGGGCGTGTACGGCAGGCCGGTCGGCAGCGGTGCCGGGAACCGGCCGGAGCGGACCATGAGGTCGACCGGGTGGACGACGGACGCGGCGACCCGTACCCGCACCTGTCCCGGTCCGGCTTCGGGCGTCGGCACGTCGGCCACGTGCAGGACCTCCGGCCCTCCGAACTCTTCGTAACGAACTCCGCGCATCGTCGTCTCCCTCGTAGCCGTCGTGATCACCACGACCGTACGAAGCGACGGGCACCGTGAGAAAGTAGGTACCTCGAAGTGCGTAGGGCACCGCAGGAGGGAAAGATGACGACGACAACCGCAGCGCAACGCCGCGAGCAGGCAAAACGTGATTACGACGCGTTCCTGGAGCGCTGCCCGACCCGGGAGCTGCTGAGCAGGCTCACCGACAAGTGGGTGGCGCTGGTGATCCCGGCGCTTGCGGACGGTCCGCAGCGGCACGGCGAACTCGCCCGCCGCATCGCCGGCATCAGTCAGAAGATGCTCACGCAAACCCTGCGGACGCTGGAGCGCGACGGCCTGGTCACCCGTACGGTCACCGCGTCGGTGCCGGTCCGCGTCGACTACGAGCTCACCCCGTTGGGCCATGAACTGTTCCCAGTCATGATCTCCATCAAGGACTGGGCGGAGTCACACATGGACCGCGTGTTCGAAGCCCGAGCCCGATTCGACGCACTCCCCTGAGGGGGCTCCGGAGGCGCGATTCTGGTCCAGCACCGACCGAACGGCAGTCACCAGCGGTAGGCCAGGTTCACGGCGAGTGCGGCCAGCACGGTGAGGAAGAAGACGGCCCATCCCACGAGCTGGCGTGACCCCACCCGCAGGTGCGCGATGAGCGCGCCGACGAAGTACAGCACCAGCCCCGCCGCGGCGAGGGTCCCCAGCAGCGGTACGGCGAAACCGGCCAGCAGTCCCACGGAGCCGGCCGCCAACAGCAGGCCCAGCACCGGTAGCCAGGACCGTGGCACCCGCTTCATGTCCGCCTGGGCCTTGGGATAGTCGTGGCCGATGAGGTAGGTGACCGCGGCGATGCCGGTGAACACCGAGGCGAGGATGGTGACTGTCACGTAAGCGGCGAACATGGACCCTCCCTGTGGTTTTGTCACCTCAGGGACGGGGCAGCTCCGCGAAACGTTACGGGCGTGGCGCGCTCAGCAGAACCCGGTGCCCTCCGGGGCATCCCGGAGGGCACCGCGGAGGGCACCGCGTCGTCGCAGGGTCAGAGGAATTTGTACATCTCGGCGGAGGCCGGCTCGGTGTCGCCGGCGGGCGGCGCGGTCACCGAGACTTGCTCGCCGAAGCCGCTCATCTTCATGTCGGTGACGAGATCACCGACGCTCTTCGTGGCGATCGTGTAGGACAGCGCGGTGAGCCGGCCGTCGGCGTCGACGGTCGCCTCGAAGGGGACCGCCGTGGGGTCCTTCGCCAGCTTGGCGGTGGACTTGAGGCCGTCGCGCATTCCACCGTCGGCGCCGGCGGCCTCCGCGGCCTTGTTCAGGTCGGCGGTGCCGCTGTAGCGGCCGGGGCTCACCTCCTGGGCGGTCACGATGCCGCCGATGATGCCGGTCTGCGCCTTGAGGTCGAACGACTGGCGCAACGAGCTGGTCGGCCGGAGCTTGTTGAGGTCGATCTTCATCCAGGGCTTCTCGCCCTCGAGCGAGTCGGACTTGATGTAGGCGGCATCGCCGATCAGCCGGGCCTCGATCGGCTCCGGGGCGTTCCCGGTGACGTGGATCGCCTTGGCGGCGGGGTCCATCTTGCCGCTGAGGGTGATCGACTGGTTGCCGGCCTTGACCGAGGCGTCCATGGTGACCGTGCCGGCGAGGCTGCGGTCCATGGCCTGCCGGACGGCGGCGACCGGTTCGACCTTGGTCGTGGCGGGGGCGGCGGAGGGGCCGGCCCCTCCGGTGTTGTCGCCGGAGGTGGTGCCGCAGCCGGCCACGAGGGCGGCGGCGAGGGCAATCGAAAGGGTAGGGATCAGTCGACGCATAGACGCGACCCTAACCAATGGGCACCACCCCCGGTGCACGATGGCCATTCGCAGGTCAGTCCGCCGGCAGTTGATCGGCCCGGGTGAGCACCCGGTCGACGAGGCCGTACTCCCGGGCCTGCTCGGCGGTGAACCAGCGGTCACGGTCCCAGTCCCGCTGGATCTCGTCGAGTGTCCGTCCACTGTGCTGGGCGATCAGCTCCTGCATGGTCCGCTTCACGTGCAGCATGTTCTCCGCCTGGATGGTGATGTCCGAGGCGGTGCCGCCCATCCCGCCGGAGGGCTGGTGCATCATGACCCGCGAGTGCGGCAGCGCGTACCGCTTGCCGGCCGCGCCGGCGCAGAGCAGGAACTGCCCCATCGAGCCGGCGAACCCGAGCGCCAGCGTGGCCACGTCGTTGCGGACGTAGCGCATCGTGTCGTAGACCGCCATTCCGGCGCTCACCGAGCCGCCCGGCGAGTTGATGTAGAGGTAGATGTCCCGGTCGGCGTCCTCGGCGGCGAGCAGCAGGATCTGCCCGCAGATCTGGTTGGCCGACTCCTCGGTCACCTCGGTGCCGAGGAAGACGATCCGCTCCCGCAGCAGCCGCTCGAACACCTGGTCACCGAAGGTCGGTTGCCCGCTGTCCCGCATCTGCACGCCGTACCCGATCATGTGTCGCCGCCTTCCGCCGTGCCGGCGGGCGGCGGGACCGCCCGGGGAGCCGGCTCCTCCAGCGTGCGCGCGGCGGCGGTCGCGGCCCAGGGATTCTGCCGGCGGCAGATCCGCCCAGGGCAGAACCCCGGCCGGCCTACACGAGGGTCAGTCGCCGCCGGCCCGCCCGGGCCCGGCGGCAGGCCAGCATCTTGGAGGTACGCGGACCGGGGCGCCCGGCCGACGTGGAGGCGATCAGCCGAACCCGCAGCCCCGCTCCTTGGACGGTCGACCCGACGGGCGAGGCTGGACCGCCGACGTGCAGGATCGGCCCGCCCAGCCGCAGCACCGGCCCGGCCGGCTGCCCTACGGGGGCCGGGGCGGCGGCCACGGGTGGCGTCGCCCCACCCGGCTGGAAGCCGATCCGCAACGCGGGGCCGGTCTCGTTGCGTGCCGAGGGCGCCTGCTCCAGCCGGGCCAGGGCGGCCCGGGGCGCGGCGGGAATGCGACGCTCGACCCGGCGCAGGTCGTCGCGGGCCTGTTCGAGCAGGTCGGAAAGGCGGATGCCGAGTGCCCGGCAGATCGCCGCGAGCACCTCCGACGAGGCTTCCTTGCGGCCCCGCTCGACCTCGGACAGGTAGGGCACGGAGACCCCGGCGGACGCGGCCACCTCGCGCAGCGTGCGGCCCTGGCTCTGGCGCAGCCGGCGCAGCACCCCGCCGATCACTCGTCGCAGCAACGACATGCGGACCTCACTCTCGCGGTCGTCGTCGGAGGAACACCCCCCATCATGCCGGTTGTCGGACCCGTCGGCGGTCCCGAGCGGGCCCGCGCCGCCGTCCAGCGCGGGCCCGGCTCGTCACTGACCGTCTGGCTCTTGACGGTCCCCGTCGAGCAACTCATGGCCTGGGCGGTCTCCTCGACGCTCAGATCCTGGAAGTACCGCATGACCAGCACCGCGCGTTGGCGCGGCGGTACCTGCCGCAACGCACCGACCAGGGTGATCCGGTCGGTCGGGTCGACCGTGGTCGTCGACACCTCGGGCAGGGCGGCGCCGAGCCGGACCCGCGCCCAGCGCGACCGCCGCTCGTCGATCAGCCGCCGCAGCAGCATGGTGCGGACGAGCGCATCCAGGTGGTCGGCCTGCCGCGCTCGCGCCCAGGAGCGGTACAACTCGGTGAGCACGCGCTGCAGGATGTCGTCGCCCCGGTCCCAGTCCCCGCACATCAGGTAGGCGGTCCTTCGCCACTGGACCATCCTGGACTGGACATACTCGGTGTATTCGTCGTCGGCCTCGGTTCGCCGTCTGCCGCTCGTCACGAGGGTTGCGCCCCCTCCGTCTGCCGGCCTGCACCGGTTCGTTGTTGTCGCCCGATAGTCGTGTGCGGGGGCCGGTGCGGTTGTCCGCTGCGCGACCCGGGCGTGCGACGTGCGGCGTACCCGCTATGTTGTGGTCGTGCAGGCGACGGCGGCGGAGCAGGTTCGACGGTGATCCATTTTCCCGCGCAGCGCCGGGGCCCGCTGAGCGCGCTGAGCCTCCGGCTCGCGGCCGCCCTGGGCCTGGTCTTCGCCGTGGTGGCGGCGGTCTACCTGGACCGGGACGGCTATCGCGACGTCAACGAGGACGGCCTCACCCTGCTCGACTGCTTCTACTACGCGGTCGTCTCGCTCTCCACGACCGGCTACGGGGACATCACCCCGGCCGCGCCGTCGGCCCGGCTGGTCAACGTCCTGTTCGTCACCCCAGCCCGGATTGTCTTCCTGATCATCCTGGTCGGCACCACCCTGGAAGTTCTGACCGAGCAGTACCGGACCGGCCGTCGCCTGTCGCGGTGGAGGAGAACCGTGAAGGACCACGTCATCATCTGCGGCTACGGCACCAAGGGCCGCAGTGCGGTCAACGCCCTGATGGAGAACGGCCTGGACCGGTCGAGGATCGTGGTGGTGGAGCGCAGCAGCGCCGCCCTGCGGCAGGCCACGTCGGCCGGGCTGGTGGCGATCGAGGGGTCGGCGACCCGGTCGTCCGTGCTGAACGAGGCGCACGTGCGCAACGCGAAGGCAGTGATCATCGCGACCGACAGTGACGATGCCTCGGTGCTTGTGGCGCTGACCGTACGGCAGCTCACCGCCGGGCAGGTCCGGATCATCGCGGCGGCGCGGGAGGCGGAGAACGCCCCGCTGCTCAAGCAGAGCGGCGCGCACCATGTGATCGTCTCCTCGGCGACCGCTGGCCGTCTGCTCGGCCTGTCCACCTCGGCGCCGCCACTGATCGACGTGGTGGAGGACCTGCTCACGCCGGGGCAGGGCATGGCGCTGGCGATGCGCTCGGCCGAGCGGGACGAGGTGGGCCGCTCGCCGCGTGAGCTGGATTCACTGGTGATCGCCCTGGTCCGGCGGGGCAAGGTGGTCACCCTGGCCGACCGGGCCGGTGCGGTGATCGAGACCGGCGACATGCTGGTGCACGTCCGCGACGACCGACCGCAGTCCACGGCGACGGTCTGACGCTGGTGCGTCAGCAGGCGTCGGGCTCCCCGATGAGCGCTTCGCCGCAGCTGATCGGTGTCGTGGTGGCGGCACGCCTGAGCAGCTCGTAGAGCGTCTCCCGTTCGGCTGGCTCCAGCGCCCCCAGCACCTCGTCTTCGGCGCTCGCGAGAGCGCATTCCGCCTCGTTGAGGCGTTTCGCACCGTCTTCGGTGAGTTCGACGACGTGTCGTCGGCGGTCCTGCGGTGACCGTCGGCGCTCGACCAGGTCTCTCGCTTCGAGGTCGTTGAGCAGCCCGACGATGTTGGTGCTGTCCATCTCGAGGGTGGTGGCGAGCGCCTGCTGACTGGTGCCGCCGCCCGCGCGCAACACCGTGAGCGCGACCAGGTGTCGGGGCCGCAGGCCCAGGGGAGCGAGCACCGACTCCGCCCGCAGTCGCATCCGCCGCGCCAGGTGGTCCAGCAGGGGGCCCGAGCGGTGCTCCGTCGGATCCAGCGGCAGGGCGGACATGTGACCCAGTCTACCGAGGCGACGGAACATCTGCCTGCTATAAATAGTTGGCGCTACACAGACGATCCTTGGAGGGGGAATCATGAACCTGCTACATATCGATTCGAGCATCCGGGGTGACTGGTCGGTCAGTCGGCGGCTCACCGCCCGTGCCGCCGCGGCCTGGCGCGCGGCACACCCCGACGGCACGGTGACCTACCGCGACCTGGGTGCCGAGCCGCTGCCGCACCTGGACTCGGCAGGCGGGCTGGCGCGGATGACGCCGCCGGACCAGCACACTCCGGCCCAGCGCGAGTCGTGGGAGCTCAGCGAGCGGCTGATCGACGAGGTGAAGCAGGCCGACGTGGTGCTGCTCGGGCTGCCGCTCTACAACTACGGCGCGCCCAGCAGCGTGAAGTCCTGGGTCGATCACCTGATCGTTGCCGGCCTCACCTACGACCCGACGACGCAGGAGGGCCTGCTCGGTGGCCGCGAGTTCGTGGTGCTGGCCACCCGGGGTGGCGGCTACGGCGAGGGCACCCCGCGGCACGGCTGGGACCACGCGGAGCAGTGGCTCCCGCACGGTCTGTCGATGACCGGTCTGGAGCCGCGTTTCATCAGCACCGAGCTGACCCTGGCACCCTCGGTGCCGGCGATGGCCGAGCTGATCCCGCTGCACGAGGCGAGCCTCGCGGCGACCGAGAAGGAGATCGACAACCTCTGGCTGCCGGCCTCCGCCCAGCGCTGAGGCGGCACCGGTACGAACGAGAGCGGCCGTCCCCGTATCGGGGACGGCCGCTCTCGTTCAGCTAGGACGGGTCAGAGGATCGTCCAGGTGTCGCCGCTGCCCAACAGGCCGGCGAGCTGCTTCTCGGGGGTCTCGGTGACCGTCGCCTTGGCTGCCGCGAGCTGGCCCTGGACCACGCTGTCGTAGGACGGCCGGTCCACGGACCGGAACACCCCGATCGGGGTGTTGCGCAGGTCCAGGCCGGGCAGCCGGGACAGCGCGAAGGCGTACGCCGGGTCGGTCACCGTCGCGTCGTGCACGACGATCTCCTCCGGGCGGACCGAGCCGGTCTCCCGGACCTCCAGGCCGAACGCGCCCGGCGGATGCACCACGCAGAACTGCCCGTCCGCGCCGAAGGTGATCGGCTGCCCGTGCTCCAGGCGGATCAGGTAGTCGTCGCGGGTGGATGGGTCCTTGAGCTGGTCGAACGCCCCGTCGTTGAAGATGTTGCAGTTCTGGTAGATCTCCACGAACGCCGAACCCTCGTGCTCGGCGGCGGCGCGCAGCACCGACTGCAGGTGCTTGCGGTCGGAGTCGATGGTGCGACCGACGAAGCTGGCCTCCGCGCCGAGGGCGAGCGAGAGCGGGTTGAACGGCGCATCGGCCGAGCCGGCCGGCGTCGACTTGGTGACCTTGCCGACCTCGGAGGTGGGCGAGTACTGGCCCTTGGTCAGGCCGTAGATCCGGTTGTTGAACAGCAGGATCTTGAGGTTGACGTTGCGCCGTAGCGCGTGGATCAGGTGGTTGCCGCCGATGGACAGCGCGTCACCGTCACCGGTGACCACCCACACCGACAGGTCCGGCCGCGACACCGACAGGCCGGTCGCGATCGCCGGGGCCCGACCATGGATCGAGTGCATCCCGTAGGTGTTCATGTAGTACGGGAAACGCGACGAGCAGCCGATCCCCGAGACGAACACGGTCCGCTCGCGAGGGATGTTCAACTCCGGCATGAACTGCTGGATGGCCGCCAGGATCGCGTAGTCACCACACCCGGGGCACCAGCGCACCTCCTGGTCGGACTTGAAGTCCTTCGCGGTGAGCTTCAGGGCGACAGGCTCAGACATTCTTCAGGACCTCTTCCAGCGTCGTCTCCAGCTCGGCGGCCGTGAACGGCAGACCGCGGACCTGGTTGTAGCTGATCGCGTCGACCAGGTAGCGGGCCCGGATGACGTGGGCCAGCTGACCCAGGTTCATCTCCGGGATGACGACCTTGTCGTAGGAGCGCAGCACCTCGCCGAGGTTGGCCGGCATCGGGGCGAGGTGCCGCAGGTGCGCCTGGGCGATGGACAGCCCGCGCTGGCGCACCCCGCGGCAGGCGGCACCGATCGGGCCGTACGTCGAGCCCCAGCCCAGGACCAGCACCCGGGCGTCGCCGTCCGGGTCCTCCACCTCGATGTCCGGCACCGGGATCGTCTCGATGCGGGCCGCCCGGGTGCGCACCATGAAATCGTGGTTCGCCGGGTCGTACGAGATGTCACCGGTCTTGTCGGCCTTCTCCAGCCCACCGATGCGGTGCTCCAGCCCCGCAGTGCCGGGAATCGCCCACGGCCGGGCCAGGGTCTCCGGATCGCGCAGGTACGGCAGGAAGGTGGTGCCGTCCTCGCCGTTGGGCTTGGTGGCGAACTCGACCCGCAGGTCGGGCAGCGACTCGACGTCGGGCAGCAGCCACGGCTCGGAGCCGTTGGCCACGTAGTTGTCCGACAACAGGATCACCGGCGTGCGGTAGGTCAACGCGATCCGCGCCGCCTCCAACGCCGCGAAGAAACAGTCCGACGGCGACTTCGGCGCGATCACCGCGACCGGCGCCTCGCCGTGCCGACCGAACAACGCCATGTTGAGGTCGGCCTGTTCGGTCTTGGTCGGCATGCCCGTCGACGGCCCGGCGCGCTGCACGTCCACGATCACCAGCGGCAGCTCCAGCGCCACCGCCAGGGAGATCGTCTCGCTCTTGAGCGCCACACCCGGACCGCTGGTGGTGGTGACGCCCAGCGACCCGCCGTACGACGCGCCCAGCGCCGCGCCGACCGCCGCGATCTCGTCCTCCGCCTGCATGGTCAGCACGCCGAAGCGCTTGTGCTTGCTCAGCTCGTGCAGGATGTCCGACGCCGGAGTGATCGGGTACGCCCCGAGGAAGACCGGCAGCCCGGAGCGGACCCCGGCGGCGACCAGGCCCAGCGAGAGCGCGGCGTTGCCGGTGATGTTGCGATACGTGCCCGGCTGCATCTTCGCCGGCTTGACCTCGTAGCGGACCGCGAAATCCTCGGTGGTCTCGCCGAAGTTCCAGCCGGCCTTGAAGGCGGCCACGTTCGCGGCCACCAGCTCGGGGCGGGCCGCGAACTTGCGCTCCAGGAAGCGCAGGGTCGACTCGTACGGCCGGGAGTACATCCAGGAGAGCAGACCGAGGGCGAACATGTTCTTCGAACGCTCGGCGTCCTTCTTGGACACCTCGTGCGCGGCGAGCGCCCCGACCGTCATCGACGTCAGCGCCACCGGGTGCACCACGTAGCCGGCCAACGAGTCGTCGTCCAGCGGGCTGGTCTGGTAGCCGACCTTGGCCAGGTTGCGCCGGGTGAACTCGTCGGTGTTGACGATGATGTCCGCGCCGCGCGGCAGGTCGGCCAGGTTGGCCTTGAGCGCGGCCGGGTTCATCGCCACCAGCACGTTGGGCGCGTCGCCCGGCGTGAGGATGTCGTAGTCGGCGAAGTGCACCTGGAAGCTCGACACACCGGGCAGGGTGCCGGCGGGGGCCCGGATCTCGGCGGGGAAGTTCGGCAGCGTGGAGATGTCGTTGCCGAGCTGCGCCGTCTCCGAGGTGAACCGGTCGCCGGTCAACTGCATGCCGTCGCCGGAGTCACCGGCGAACCGGATGACCACCCGGTCGAGTTGACGGATCTGCTTGGTCACTGTGCCACCTTCGTTCGCTGCGCGCGGTCGCGCGGCCGGCTGAACATCATGGTGACCTCGCCTTGCCCGGCCACGGGACCTCCTTGACGCAACGCTGCACCGCACCGCCCCAGGCTGGTCCGGTCCGCTGTCGTTCCTCACCGAGAGCCTACGTCGAACGGACCCCCGACCCTCCCCGGAGGTCCGCCGACTGAGACCCGATCAACGTGATATTCGCCCGTGATTGCGGGGTTTCGCCCCGCCCGCCGTAATTCAGATCACCGTCCCCGGCCGGCCGCGACCCCGGTCGGGGACGGCCAGGGTCGTCGATCGGTCAGTCGGTGGGCGGAGCCGTGGGCTCGGCCGTCGGCTCGCCGAGGCGGCGGCGCAGCGAGGTGGTCGCCAGCGTGAGGGCCAGCACCACCAGCAGCGCGGAGACCGCGATCAGGATGACCGCGGTGCGCTGCACCGAGGTCATGCCGCCGTCGTCGTCGGTGGTGGCGCCCGCCGGGAGTACGCCCTGGGAGCCGGTCGGCGCGGGCGGCGAGACGACCGGCGTGGCCAGCGCGGCCGCAGCGGTGATGCGGAAGCTCATCTGCACCCGCCGGGTCGCGCCGTTGCGCGGGTCGAGTTGACCGATCACCGCTCCGGACAGCGGCGCCTCCCGCTGGGCCTGCGGGGTCGCCTCCACCGGCAGCCGCAGCTCGCGGGTCTCGCCGGCCGACAGCAGACCCCCGTCGCACCGGGTGCGGGACGCCTCGACCGGCAGGCAACCCGCCGGTGGGGTCGGCACGCTCACCCCGGCCGGCAGGATCACCTCCACCAGGCCGGCGGCGTCGACCGTGCCGGTGTTGACCAGCCGCACCGCGAGGGTGCTCGCCGCGCCGCTGATGTCGAACGCGACCTCGTCGGCGGCCAGCGAGATCCCGGGCACCGGCGGGCCGGGCGGGAACAGCACCGCGAAGCCCTGGTCGTCGGCCACCTCGCCGGACACCCCCGGCGCGTCCGCGACGACCTGCACGGAGCCGCTGAGCGGCATCCGCTCCCAGGCGTTGCCGGCGACCCGCAGCCGGATCAGGCTGCTGAACCGGACGCCCGCCTCGGCCGTCCAGGCCCCGCAGTGGTACGCGCCACCGCCCGCGGCGACGCACCCCTTCGTCCCGGCGTCGGTCAGCCCGGCCGGCAGGGTGTACGAGAGCCGGACCCGCTGCGCGGCGGTGCCGGTGTTCGCCACGGTGACCCGCAGCGTGGTGGTGGTGCTGGCGGCGTTCCAGTACGCCTCGGGCAGGGTGACGTCCTCGGTGGTCACCTGCACGCCGAGCGGGCTCGGCGCCGCCGGCGGGGTGCCACCCGGCGCGGGCGGGCGAACCGGGGGCACCGGGGGAGCCGGCGGCCCGGGCGTCGGCGGCCGGGTGCTGCCCCCCGGCGCGGGAGCGGTGGTGGTCGGCGGCGGCGGCACGTTCGGCGCGGTGGTCTGCGGAGGCGCCGGCGGCGTCGTCGCCGGCGGTGGCGCGGTGGTCTCCGGGGCCGGGTTGGTCGGCACGGGATCGCCGCCCGGATCCTGGGTCGGGGTGGGCTCCTGGGCCGGAGTGGTCTCCGGGTCCGGATCGGGTTCGGGCGCCGACTCCGTCACGGCGGCGATCGGGTGGATGCGCGGCACCGCCGCGCTGGCGAGGGCCGGAGCGGCCGCGAGCGCCGCGAGCAGCCCGAGCGCGAGCGAGGCCGCCAGCAGGGGCGTGGGAGGCCGCCCCACAACCCGGCGTTCGGGCGATACCTTCACGCGGGCCATCTGTCCTCCGGTGCCATGGGTGGAAGTCCAATGTTGGTAACAGTTGCCACAGTGCACTAGTCCCACCTGGAAACAAATCCGTAACGTGTTTGGGACGGCCTGTCCGGGTGGGCGGTAGGCTCCCGATGTGACCGGTTACCTGGGCTCGTACGCGACGCTCGGGCTCTTGCTGCTCGCCAGTGTCCTGTTCTTTGTGACGGCGTTCTCGGCCAACCGGGTGTTACGTCCCGCCCGTCCGGCTGAGCCGTTCGGCAAGCGGACCAGCTACGAGTGCGGGCTCGACCCGGTCGGCGCCGACTGGGCGCAGATGCAGATCCGCTACTACGTGTACGCCTATCTGTACGTACTGTTCGCGGTCGAGGCGGTGTTTCTCTTCCCGTGGGCGGTGGTCTTCGACCGACCGGGCTTCGGCCTGGTCACGGTGGTGGAGATGGCGGTGTTCGTGGCGGTGCTCGCCCTCGGCATCCTCTACGCCTGGCGTAGGAACATCCTGCGCTGGACCTGAGCGCCCCGACCTCCGGCGATCGTGCCGCTCCGCCGACCGTTCACGTCGGTTGCCGCACCGACCGGACGACTCAGGCCAGACCCCGCCGGGTCGCCGCGGGCGGACGGTCGCCGCGGATCGAGGCGACCATGTCCAGCACCCGACGCGTGGGCCCGACCTGGTGGGCCCGGAACACCCGAGCGCCCAACCAGGCGGAGACCGCCGTCGCGGCGAGCGTGCCCTCCAGCCGCTCGGCCACCGGCAGGTCCAGCGTCTCGCCGACGAAGTCCTTGTTGGAGAGCGCCACCAGCACCGGCCAGCCGGTCGCGGTCAGCTCGTCCAGCCGGCGGGTGATCTCCAGGGAGTGCCGGGTGTTCTTGCCGAAGTCGTGCGCCGGGTCGATGAGAATGCCGTCGGGGCGTACCCCGGTCGCCACCGCGCGCTCGGCGAGCCCGGTCACCGTCTCGACCACGTCGGCGACCACGTCGTCGAAGGCTGCCCGGTGCGGCCGGGTCCGGGGGACCAGCCCGCCGGCGTGCGAGCAGACCAGGCCGGCGCCGGTGCTCGCCGCGACCCGGGCGAGCGCCGGGTCGGCGCCCGACCAGGTGTCGTTGAGCAGGTCCGCACCCGCCGCCACGGCCTCCGTCGCCACCTCGGCACGCCAGGTGTCGATGGAGATCACCACCTCCGGGAACGCGGCCCGTACGGCGGCGATGGTGTCCACCGTGCGCCGGATCTCCTCGGCCACGTCCACCTCGGTGCCCGGCCCCGCCTTGACCCCGCCGATGTCGATGATCGCCGCGCCCTCGTCGACCGCCCGCTCGACGGCGCGCAGCGCGCTGTCGGCGGCGAAGGTGGCGCCCCGGTCGAAGAACGAGTCCGGTGTGCGGTTGACGATGGCCATCACCACCAGCTCACCCGGGGCGAACGCCCGCCCACCAAGCCGAAGTGCCCCGGCCATGACGCCTCCCGACTGTCCGCACCGTCGCCGCCGCTCCGGCCGCTACCGACGCTAGCCGGTCGGTCGGCCGGTGCGCGGGGCGGGCGTGGGCGTGGATCGCGATCGGGGTGGTGGGGTCGCTCCCAGCCGGCTGTCGTGCCACGATCAGTGCATGGGTCAGCTTCTGCTCCTCCTGGTCGTGGCGTTGACCGTCGCGGCGGTGGTTTTCGGCGTGACGGTGTTGGTCAGTGGCCGGGATCCCGGCCTCGCGCCGACCGAACCGGATTCGCAGGCCATCCCGCTGCCGGGCACCCGGCCACTGCGGGAATCCGACGTGGGCGCGGTCCGGTTCGACACCGGGTTGCGCGGGTACCGGATGGCCCAGGTCGACCAGGCGATGCGCCGTGCGGCCTACGACATCGGCTACAAGTCCGAGCTGATCGGCGTCCTGGAGGCGGAGGTCATCGCGTTGCGCGAGGGCCGCACCGACGACGCGGACGTGCTGCGCCAGGCCCGCGAGCAAGCCGCCGGGGCGGTGCCGGGCGCGACCACGGCGGAGTCGGATGCGGAGGTGTCGCCGGCCGACGCCCTGCCCGCTCCCACCTCCTCGGCGGCCGACTCCGACGGCGTGGCACCGGCCGACGGCGAGCCGACCGCTCACAGGCCGACCGATAGCGCGCCGACCGCGCACAAGCCGACCGACAGCGAGCCGACCGCGCACAAGCCGACCGACAGCGAGCCGACCGCTCACAAGCTGGCAGCCGGCGATTCGACCGACCGCACGCCGACCGACGGCGATCGGACGGCTGACGAGCCGGCCGAGGACGAGCTGGCCGGTGGGGTCGGGCAGCACGGCGCGGTGGTCCGGTCGGAGTCGGCGTGACCGGTCCGGAGGGCGCCGACGATCTTCAGGAGGCGGCGCAACCCGGCGCCGGTGAGGTGACCGCCACGGTCATCGTCAACGCCCCGGCGGCCCGGGTCTTCGCCGCGTTGCTCGCCTGGGAACGGCAGTCGGACTGGATCCCGTTCACCCAGGTGCGGGTCGTCGAGGGCGACGGGCGCGAGGGCAGCCGGATCGAGGCGGTGACCGCGCTCGGCCGGGCGACGCTGCGCGACGAGATGCGGGTGGTCCGGGTCGACGAGCCGTACGAGATCGGCGTGGTGCACCACGGCCAGGTGCTGCGCGGCCCGGGTGTCCTGCGCTGCACCGCACTCGGCCAGGCCCGCACCCAGGTCGTCTGGCACGAGTGGTTCCATCTGCCGGGCGGCCGGGCCGGCCGGCTGGCGTGGCCGGTGCTCTGGCCCGGCTCCAAGCTGGGCCTCACCCAGGCGCTGAAGAGGTTCGGCCGTCTGGTCGAGCAGGGCCGACTGCCCTGACCACGCCCGGTGCCGGCTGCCAGCCCGGCGCTCGGAGGAGATGCCCCACGCGGTGCCGCCACGTCACGGCGGCGCGCAGGTCCCGGGCGATCGAGAGGTACTCGTGGAAGGCCACCCGCACCGGGTTGTAGCTGCCCACGTTCTTGGTCAGACCGTAGACGCAGCGCTCCCGTTCGGCCGCGAACGAGCCGAACAGCCGGTCCCAGACGATCAGAATGCCCCCGAAGTTGCGGTCCAGGTAGCCGCCCTGGGAAGCGTGGTGGACCCGATGGTGCGACGGGGTGTTGAAGACGAACTCGTACCAGCGCGGCATCTTCTCGATGCGCTCGGTGTGGATCCAGAACTGGTAGAGCAGGTTGACCGAGCCGCAGAACGCGACGACCGCCGGGTGTACGCCGGCCAGGATCAGCGGGATGTAGAAAACCCAGCTGGTCAGCCCGGTCCACGGCTGCCGGAGCGCGGTGGAGAGGTTGAACCGCTGCGACGAGTGGTGCACCACGTGCGAGGCCCAGAGGATCCGGATGACGTGGTGGCCCCGGTGTGACCAGTAGTAGCAGAAGTCCTGCGCCAGCAGGATCAGCGGCCAACTCCACCAGAGGGCGGCGATCCGCAGCGGGGTGAGCGCGTAGAGCAGCGCGTACGCGGCGGCGATCGGCACCTTCCAGAGCAGGTCAGTGAAGACGCTGCCGAGCCCCATCGCCAGGCTCGTCGCGGTGTCCGCGCCGCCGTAGCCGACCTCGTCGTCGTCGCGGTGCAGCAGGTAGGAGACCCGTTCCAACACGATGAGCAGCAGGAAGGCCGGGATCGACCAGGCGATGACGTCCGGAAATTCCTTCATCGCGCCGCCTCCACTCGCCGTCGTCGGCCGGGGACGCCCCGCTGGGTGACCCTGACCTACCGGTCGGTAACAAGCACGATAGGCAGCGAAGTGGCCGGTGGCAATGGGCTGTCGGTGCGATGGCCTAGCGTGTGCGACGTGAGTGACCTGGTGATCGGCGCCGACGGGCTGGCCCGCTGCGCCTGGGGGGCGAGCACCCCGGACTACGTCGTCTACCACGACACCGAGTGGGGGCGGCCGCTGCGCGGCGACGACGCGCTCTACGAGCGGATGACCCTGGAGGCGTTCCAGTCAGGCCTGTCCTGGCTGACCATCCTGCGCAAACGCCCGGCGTTCCGGTTGGCCTTCGACGAGTTCCACATCGCCACCGTGGCCGACTACGGCGAGGCCGACGTGACCCGGCTGCTCGCCGACGCCGGCATCGTCCGCAACCGGGCCAAGATCGAGGCGGCGATCGCCAACGCCCGCGCCGCGCTGGAGCTGCCCGAGGGGCTCTCCACGCTGCTCTGGTCATTCGCGCCGGAGCGCCGGCCGGCCCGCCCCGCCTCGTTCGCCGAGCTGGCGCCGATCACTGGGGAGTCGACGGCGATGGCCAAGGCACTCAAGAAGCGCGGCTTCCGGTTCGTCGGCCCGACCACCGCGTACGCCCTCATGCAGGCCACCGGGATGGTCGACGATCACATCGTCGGCTGTCACGTCACCCGCTGAACGGCGGCGTGATGGGATGGCAGGCATGACGACCGAGACCGCGTACCGGGCCGGTGCGGCCGGCAACGCCGACGGGCCGGGCACCTGGGCCGTGCTGCTGCCCCCGGAGCGTTACGAGGCCGAGCGGCTCGTGCACCACGACTCGCTGGAGCTGACCGGGCTGACCGACGTCGGGCGTCCCGGCCCCGGCGACCGGGTGGCGGTGCTGGCCGATGCGCCGCCGCGACTGGTGGCCCTCGGCCGGGTCACGGCGCCGACGCAGCGGCACTCCGAGGATCCGGACGATCCGCAGTCCGACGTCGAGCCGGGGACGCTCGTCGTGACGTACACCCGGCGGGCCTTCGACGAGCCGGTGCCGACCGACCTGCTCACCCTCGACGGGCCGGTCACCGCACTGGAGCCGGCCGCCTTCCGGGCGTTGGCCGACCAGCTCGGCCCGCCCCCGGCACGGCGCACCTGGCTGGTCAGCCTCGACCTGCCGATCGAGGCCGGCACGCCGGCCGAGGCGGTGCGCCTGTTCTGGTCGTACGTGCAGGAGTTGGGGCCGCGCGAGCTGCCGGCCTTCGTGTCACCGGCCGGCGACGAACTGGCCATGCAGGCGTTCGTGCTGGGCGCGGAGGCCAACCAGGACCCGGAAGAAGACGACTAGAACAGCTTGTCGAGTCGCCCCCGCCAGTCGGCCAGCACCGGGCCCGGGTCGGTGTCCAACACCCGCTCCAGCAGCGTGGCGTAGACGTCCCGGAAGTCGGTGGTGTATTTCAGGTCGCCGTCGTCGAGGTCGGTGAGGCTGGGCGCGTCCCCGTGCCAGCCGCCGCGCACCCCCGCGCCGAGCAGCAGCATGTCGGAGGCGGTGCCGTGGTCGGTGCCGTCCGAGGCGTTGGCCCGGACCCGACGGCCGAACTCGGAGTAGACCGCCACCACCACCTTCCGGCCCGCCTCGCTGCGACTCATCCGGTCGGCGAACGCGGTCAACGCCCGGTCCAGCTGCCCCAGCAGGACGGCCTGCAACTGCTTCTCGTCGGCGTGCGTGTCGAAGCCGCCCAGCGACACCGAGAAGACCCGGGTGGACACGTTCGCCTCCACACACTGCGCGACCAGGTCCAGTTGCGCGTCCAGCGGGGTTCGTGCCCCGCCGGTGGCCGTGGCGGGCGCCTGCTCGCCGTCCGGGTCGTCCGCCTCCGCGGCGGCGGAGTCGCGTACCTGGCGGATCATCTCGTCCACCGACCGCAGGTCGGCGAAGCAGGCGGCGGCACGGCCCCGGGCCGCCGACTCGCCCGCCTCGGCGGCGGAGAACGCCTTCAGCGTCTCCGCCGACAGCCCCTTGGCGGCCTTGCGGTCGGTCACCGGCACGGCGGCGCCCGCGCTGTGCGCCCCGGCCAGCAGCGGCGGCAGCGCCGGCTCGAACGAGACGGCCAGCCGGGGGTCGCCGCCCGCCCCGTCCAGCCAGCGGCCGAGCCAACCGGTGTTGCCCGGCCGGTCCGGCTGCGCCGTGTGCCAGATGTCCATCGACCGGAAGTGGCTGCGGTCCGGCTTCGGGTAGCCGACCCCGCGCACGATCGCGAGCCCGCCGCCCGACCAGCGCTGGTGCAGCCCGGCCAGCGCCGGGTTGAGGGCGAAATCGTCGTCCAGCCGCCGCACTTCGCCGTCGGGGTACGCCAGCTCCGGGCGGGCCGCCCGGTAGGCCGGGTCGCCGTACGGGATGACGGTGTTCAGGCCGTCGTTGCCGCCGTAGAGGGTGACCAGCACCAGCGTGCGCGACTGCGGATCACGGTCTCCGGCGGTGTCCAGCAGGTCCCGCAGGCCGTACGCGCCGGCGCCGGCGGCCAGCGCGCCCGCGCCGACCACCCCGCTGGTGAGCAGGAACTTGCGTCGGGTCAGGGTGTCCACTTCTCGACTCCTCCGCTCAGCTGACGGTGTATTCGGGGCTGACCAGGCCGGCGGCCAGCAGCTTGCGCGGCTCGCCGGCCAACGGTGTGAGGGCGGCCCGGGTCCGGGCGCCCCAGCCGTCGACGACCAGCAGCCGGGCCAGAGCGTCCGGCCGGCCGGCGACGGGCGCGGCGGTCAGCCGGGCCAGCACCGCCGGGGTGGCCGCGGTGGCCAGCATCCCGGCCATCCGCAGCCGGGCCTGCAACGACGAGGTGGTCAGCCACGCGGCGCCGGCCGGCCAGCCGCCCACGCTGGGCGGCCGCAGCGGCACCTGGTCCAGCGCGTTCAGGCCGGAGAGCAGTTGTTTGCGCTGCTGCTCCGGCAGGGCGGAGGGCCGGACGCCGAGCTGTCGCAGCGCGCCGACCATCCACTCCACCGGCTGCTTCACGAGGGTGCCCCGGGTCTGGGCGAAGGCCGGCGACGAGAACAGCGTGCGCAGGGTGGCGACGGTGTCCGCGCCGGCCAGGCCGTCCGGGGCCGGGACGTCGGTGCCGGCGTAGCGGAACCAGAGCCGCCCGGCCACGAACGTCGCCGCCGCCGGCTGGGCGGCCAGCAGCCCGGCGTACGCCTCGGCGTCGAAGCGGCCGGTCTGTCCCAGGATCGTCTTCTCCCCGGGGTCGTGCCGTTTGGCCTCGAGACGGGCGACGCCGGTGCGCCGGTCCACCACCCAGCCGGTCAACGCCCGCGCGCCCGCCTTCACGTCGGCCTCGGTGTAGGCGCCGATGCCGAGGGTGAACAGCTCCATCAGCTCGCGCGCCAGGTTCTCGTTCGGCGCCTTGCGGGTGTTCTTCTGCCCGTCCAGCCAGATGATCAGGGCCGGGTCGCGCACCATCGCGGCGACCAGCGGGGCCAGCGGCCCGCGCCCGTGGCGGCGCAGTGTCTCCAACTGGCCCAGCATCACCCGCGCCGACTTGACCTTCTGCGCGCTGGTCGCCCAGTGCCCGTGCCAGAAGAAGAGCAGCTTCTCGGTCAGCCCGTCCTCGGCGGCGACCATCCGGTCCAGCCACCAGAGGGTCAGCTGCTGGAGCTGCTCCCGGCGCTGGGCGTTGGCCTTCTGCCGCTGCTCGCGAGTGGATTCCTTGGTCAGCGCGGCGTACGGGTCCGCCGGCAGCGTCGGCTGCGGGGTGGCCGCGGCGCCCCGGTCGGCTCGCCCGGGGGCGAGCAGGTTGTCCAGGGTCGCCGCCGGCCCGGCCCGCTCGGCCGCGTCCACCTCGTCGGCGGTCGGCCCGAAGGTGGCCCGACGCAGCAGGTGCGCCACCGCTTCACGATCGCTCATGCGGTCCGACGCTAGGCGGCCCGCGTACGAGGACGGTAAGGGCGGGGTGCGAATCGCGTTCAGTGTCCCTCGAAGACCGGTTTCTGCTTGGCGACGAACGCGAGGGTGGCCGCCCGGTGGTCGGCGGTGGCGCCGCAGATCGCCTGAGCCTGCGCCTCGGCCGAGAGAGCGTCGGCGAGCGTGCCGGCGTCGGCGATCGAGAGCTGCCGCTTGATGGCCCCGTACGCGACGGTGGGGCCGGCGGCGAGCCGGGCCGCCAGGTCCTGCGCGACAGGCAGCACCTGCTCGTCGTCGTCCGTCAGGCGGGTGATCAGCCCCAGCCGGCAGGCCTCCTCGGCGCGGACCGGCTCGGCCAGCATCAGCAGCTCCACGGCCTTGGCGTGGCCGACCAGTCGGGGCAGCGTCCAGGAGGCGCCGGTGTCGGCGGCGAGGCCGACCTTGGCGAAGGCCATCAGGAAGCTGGTGCTCGGGCCGCCGATCCGGATGTCGGCGAGGAAGGACAGCGACGCGCCGGCGCCGGCGGCCATCCCGCGAACCGCGGCCACCACCGGCTTGGGCAGGTTGGCCAGCCGGGCGGCGATCGGGTTGTAGTGCGCCCGCACGGTGTCCAGCGGCGGCGCGGAGGAGTTGCCCAGGGTGGCCACGTGCTCGCGCAGGTCCTGCCCGGCGCTGAACGCTCCACCGGCCCCGGCCAGCACGACCGCCCGGCAGGACCGGTCGGTCTCCAGCTCGGCCAGCGTGTCCCGCAGCGCCTCCTTCAGCGCCAGGTCGAGCGCGTTCATCGCCTGCGGCCGGTTCAGGGTGAGGGTGACGACGGCGTCGGTCCGGTCGACGAGCAACGGCTCGGTCACGTGTCTAACGACCCTTCTGTCGAACGATGCGGTTGCCGGCGTCGAGGCACTGCTCGACGTACCGGTCGGCGGCCGGACGCAGGCGGGCCGCGTGCCGGTCGAAGAAGCTGGCGGCGGCGGTGCCGGGCCAGCGCTCGGGCAGCAGCGCCGGGGGCAGCTGCGGGTCCCGGAACAGGAAGGTACGCCACGCGTGCACCAGCCGGAAGCGGGCCGCGTACGCCTCCTCGTCGCTGCTGCGCACGGTGACCGCGCCGAGGAGGGGGCGCTGGTCGGCGACGAACCGCTCGTACGCGCGGCCGATCTCGGCCAGGTCCCAGGCGCGGCGGACGACGCCCATCGCGCCGGGGGTGCCGGAGAAGTGCGAGGCCGTGAACCGCTCGAACCGGATGCCGGCCTCGGCCAGCAACAGGTCGACGTCCTCGGCGGGCCGGGTCGCCACCCAGGTCTGCTCGTCGAGCGTGCCGTAGCCGAGGAAGCTGAGGGTGGCGGCGAGTCGCTGCCGGTCCCGCCGGGAACCCGGGGCGTCGAGCACGAGCAGATCGAACCGGCCGTCCCAGGTGACCCGGCCGGTTCGGTAGATCCGGGCCGCCGCCTCGTCGAGTCGTCGGGCGGCTTTTGGTGTGATCGAATATCCCGGTCCGGAGGCCAGCCGGAGCGGGTCGAGCCAGCCTTGACGCACCATCCGGGACACGGCGGTGCGAACGGCGGGCGGCGCGATTCCCAACGGCGCCAGTAGCTTGACCAGGGCGGCGACCGGTGCCCGGCCACCCCTCGGTCGGAGGTGGTCGCCGTACAGGTCGAAGAGAGCCGACCGTGCCTGCATGACCGCACATTGTGACAGGCCTTCTCAAGATAAGCTAGATGCTGTTACATCAATGCTGCTCCGGTTTGGGTCCGGCGGTGTTCATCAGGGAAAATCGTCTGTCGACACCCCCGCGAGAGTTGCGGGAGGTCGTGACGAAGTGGCTGTGGGGCAACCCACCGACCCTGGTGTAGGTCTGAGGGGAGACAACATGGCGGCGATGAAGCCGCGGACGGGCGACGGTCCGCTGGAAGTCACCAAGGAGGGTCGGGGCATCGTCATGCGGGTCCCGCTGGAGGGCGGTGGCCGGCTCGTCGTCGAGATGACTCCCGACGAGGCCAACGCGCTCGGTGACGCGTTGAAGGCAGCCGCCGGCTGAGTGAGGAGCGACCCGGACGGCGTACGCCGCTCGGAGCGTTTCTTGGACCCTGAGCCACCGGATTCGCCGGTGGCTCAGGGTCTTCATCGGCGTGGGCGGGCGATGGCTCGGTCCCACTCTGCGACATTTCCTGGAGGTACGGTTCCGCGTGCTCGCCATCCGTCCGCTCGCCGAGCCCGACAGGCTCGACGTCCTCGTCCTGCCCGTCCGCCCCACCGATCCGGCGGCGGGAGGTGCGGCGGGAGGTGACGCCCCGGCGGAGCTGGCGCCCACCGCCGTGACGCCGCCGGACGGCACCGCCGAGGAGGCTGCCGCGCTGGTGCCGGTCGCCCGACTGAGCGGCCGGGCCGGCGAGATCCGTACCCACCTGCGTCCCGGGCGCAGCCCTGGTCGGCTGGTGCTGCTCGGTATCGGCGACGGCGGGGAGTCGTCCTGGCGGGCTGCCGGCGCTGCTCTGGCCCGCTCGGCGGCAGATGAGACGCAGATCACTATCGCGCTGCCGGCCGAGGTGACCCCCGACGCGGTCCGTGGGTTGACCGAGGGGCTGCTGCTCGCCTCGTACCGGTTCCGGCTGACCGACGCCGACGACCCGCCCGCGCTCGCCGGCGTCGATCTGCTGCTCGCCGACCCGACGGCGTACGAGAGCACCGTGGCCACGGCGCGGACCACCGCCGCGATGACCCGCCTCGCCCGCGATCTGACCAACACCCCCTCCTCGGTGAAGACCCCGCAGTGGTTCGCCGACCAGGTGGCCTCCGCCGCCGCCGACCTGCCGGACCTGCGCCTGACGGTGCGTGGCCCGGCCGAGCTGGCCGCGGAGGGCTTCGGTGGGATCCTCGCCGTGGGCGGCGGATCGGCCAGTGGCCCCCGGTTGGTCGAGGTGGACTGGCATCCCGCGAACGCGCGCACCCACGTGGTGCTGATCGGCAAGGGCATCACCTTCGACACCGGCGGCATCTCGATCAAACCGGTGCCGGCGATGAAGCTGATGCGCAAGGACATGGCCGGCGCGGCGGCGGTCGTCGCCGCCACCCTCGGCGCGGCGGCGCTGCGCCTGCCGGTCCGCGTCACCACCCTGGCCCCGCTCGCCGAGAACATGGTCAGCGGCTCGGCGTTCCGCCCCGGCGATGTCATCCGGCACTACGGCGGGACGACCAGCGAGACGACCAATTCCGACGCCGAGGGCCGGCTGGTCCTCGCCGACGCCCTGGCGTACGCGGTGCGGCAGCTCAAGCCCGATCTGCTGATCGACCTGGCCACCCTCACCGGTGCCAACGCCGTGGCGCTGGGCAAGCGCACCGCGGCCCTCTACAGCGAGAACGACGACCTGGCCGCCGACCTGCTGAACGCGATCGGGGCGGCCGGCGAGGCGGCCTGGCGGATGCCGCTGCACACCGACTACGTCGAGTACCTGGGCAGCGAGATCGCCGACCTCTACAGCGCGCCCGCGCAGGGCGCCGGATCGGTGACGGCCGCGCTCTACCTGCGCGAGTTCACCGGCGACCTCCGGGATCGCTGGCTGCACCTGGACATGTCCGCCCCGTCCTGGGCGGATGGCGACCAGGCCGAGCTCACCCGCGGTGCGACCGGCTGGGGTGTCCGCTCCCTGCTGCGCTGGCTGGCCGGCGTCGACTGACCATCAGCACTTCACGGCGGCGAGCACCCCGTGCCCGACCGGGAGCAGCGCGGGAATCCAATGCTCCGACTCCCGGACCGCCTTGATCGTTTCGCGGACCGTCACCGTTTCCGCGTCCCGGGCGGATGGGTCAGCGATCCGACCGTGCGCCAGCATGCCGTTGAGCGCGAGCACGCCGCCCGGGCGCAGCAACCGCAGCGCCGCTTCCACGCAGGCGTGGAACCCGGTCGCCTCGGCGTCGACGAAGACCAGGTCGTACGCCCCGTCGGCGAGCCGCGGCAGCACGTCCAGGGCACGACCGGTGATGATCCGGGTACGGCCGGCGGCGAAGCCCGCCTCGGTGAAGATCCGCCGGGCGATCCGCTGGTGCTCCACCTCCACGTCGATGGTGGTGAGCACGCCGTCGGCGCGCATGCCTCGCAGCAGCCAGACACCGCTCACGCCCGTGCCGGTGCCGATCTCCACCACCGCGCGGGCGTTACCGGCCGCGGCCAGCAGCCGCAGCGCCGCACCCGCTCCGGGGGTGACCGCGTCGAGGCCCACCTCGTGGGCCAGGCTGCGGGCGGTCCGTAGGACGAGATCCTCGGTCACGTACG
This sequence comes from Micromonospora sp. NPDC005237, assembly GCF_040607775.1. Lineage (NCBI taxonomy): Bacteria > Bacillati > Actinomycetota > Actinomycetes > Micromonosporales > Micromonosporaceae > Micromonospora > Micromonospora sp. NPDC005237. The sequence goes on from NZ_JBEXHJ010000001.1 coordinate 32,876, forward strand.
ACTCGGCGAACTGCTGAGCCTGGGTCGTCGAACTGCCGGAACCGGCGACCGTGGCGATGGGGCACCTCCGGGCGGTGCGTGGTGCGGGGGCGGGTTGGCACTGTGAGCGTAGAGGCGACCGGCGGGAGGCGCAGCCGCGCCTCCGTCCCCTCGCGATCGCCGGAGGCAACCGCTGACTCCACCGCGCGCATCCGTGCAATCCTGGAAGCGGTATTCCGTCAGCCTCGACCGCGCCGAACCGTGGCCGGGCGACGCCGCGCGGGATCCGGGGACGGACTGGGAGGCACCGACGTGACCGACGGCTGGGATTGGCGCCGGGGCGGTGAGACTCCGGCTCCGGCGAGCCCGCCCGGGGCAGGGGCCCCACCGACGGGGCCGCCGACCACGCCGGGGAGCGACACCGCGCCCGCGGCTGCGGCCGGTGCGTCGCCCTGGTGGTCCGACGCGCTCGGCGACCCGTGGCGTGACCCGGCGGCGCCCGCCGAGGTGGTGGTGCCCGGGGTGGTGGCGGCCGGCACCGAGCCCGAGCCGGTCACCGACCCGGACGCGCCGGGCCGACCGACGCTGCGTCACCTGCTGCTCATTCCGGTGATCACCGCGCTGCTGGCGGGCACCCTCGGTGGCGCGCTGGGCTACGCGTTCGCGGTGCGTGGTGGCGCCGCCGGCACGGTGCTCGGCGCGCAGGCCGCGGAGCCGCCGGTGCTGGCCCAGCGCAAGCCGGAGTCACTGGCCGGAGTCGCCGAACGTGTCCTGCCCAGCGTGGTCACCGTCCGGGTGAGCAGCCTGGGCGGGACCAGCGAGGGCTCCGGCTTCATCGCCAGCGCCGACGGTCACGTGATCACCAATGACCACGTGGTGGCCGGCAGCAACGGCAAGGCGTCGGTGATCTTCAACGACGGCACCTCCGCTCCGGCGACCGTCGTCGGTCAGGACCCGGAGTCCGACATCGCGGTGATCAAGGTGAACCGGACAGGGCTGCGACCGGTGGAGTTCGGCGACTCCGACGCGCTGGCCGTCGGCGACCCGGTGCTCGCTATCGGCTCACCCCTGTCGCTGGCCAACACGGTCACCGCCGGCATCGTGAGCGCCCTGGACCGGACGATGCAGGCCGGCGAGCCGGGTGGCCCGGTGCGCTACTACGCGGCCATCCAGACCGACGCCGCGGTCAACCACGGCAACTCCGGCGGCCCACTGGTCGACGGCGCCGGGCGGGTGGTCGGGGTCAACTCCACCATCAAGTCGCTGGTGGCCGAGGGGCAGGAGGCCGGCAACATCGGGCTCGCCTTCGCCATCCCGATCAACCAGGCCAAGCGGGTCACCCAGGACATCATCGGCACCGGCAAGGCCCGGCGTACGGTCATCGGCGCCCAGGTCGGCGGCCCGGGCGCGGGTGCCAACGGCGGCGTACGGCTGGCCGCCGTGGAGCCCTCCGGGCCGGCGGCCGGGGCGGGGCTGAAGGTCGGCGACGTGATCCTGAAGCTCAACGGCCGGCCGATGACCGAGCCGACCGACCTGATCGCCCTGGTCCGCAAGTTCGCTCCGGGTTCGGTGGTGACCGTCGAGTTCCGGCGGGGGGCCGCTCGGCAGAACACGTCGGTGACCCTCGCCGCGGATGCCAAGTGAACAGCGGGTCACCCCCTGCCGGAAAACCGTCCGACGTGCGTAGTCTTGCTGCTGACGCCGAGAGGAGGCCCGCGGGATGTTCGAGAACCTGAACATGTGGGAAGTCGGGGCGCTGCTGCTCCTGGCGCTGTTGATCTTTGGTGACCGGCTGCCTGCCGTGATCAACGACGGCCTGCGGATGGTGCGCAATCTGCGCAACATGGCCCGCAACGCCACCGGCGACCTCAGTCGCGAGCTGGGCACCGACATCCAGCTCGAGGATCTGCACCCGAAGGCCTTCATCCGCAAGCACCTCCTCAGCGAGGAGGACGAGGCGGCGATCCGCAAGCCCATGCAGGGCGTCTACGACAACCTGCGCGCGGACGTCAGCGGCGTGCACGACGAGCTGAAGGACGTGGCCAACGCCGCGGACCCGCGGTCGAACGGTTCCCGGTCCGGCACGGCCACCGGCGCCTCGCCGGCACCGGCTCCGCGGGCCAGCTACGACGACGCCACCTGACCGGTACGGCACCGAGACGAAAGCGCCCCGCAGGCCCGAGTGGGCCGGCGGGGCGTCGTCGATCGGGGGGTCAGCGTCCGGCCGGCTTGAGGCCGAGCGGCTTGCCGAGCAGCGACTCGCGGCGCAGCGCGAGCCGGTCGGCGATCGTGCCGAGCGCCTGCGCGGCCGGGGACTCCGGCTCGGCCAGCACGATCGGGGTGCCAGCGTCGCCGGCCTCGCGGACCCGGGTGTCCAGCGGGATCTGACCGAGCAGCGGCACCTGGGCGCCGATGGTCCGGCTCAGCGACTCGGCGACAGCCGTGCCACCGCCGGTGCCGAAGATCTCCATCCGGGAGCCGTCCGGCAGCTCCAGCCAGGACATGTTCTCGATGACGCCGACCACCCGCTGGTGGGTCTGCAGGGCGATCGCACCCGCTCGTTCCGCCACCTCGGCGGCGGCGGTCTGCGGGGTGGTCACGATCAGGATCTCCGAGTTGGGCAGCAACTGGGCCAGCGAGATGGCCACGTCGCCGGTGCCCGGGGGCAGGTCGAGCAGGAGCACGTCCAGGTCGCCCCAGTAGACGTCGGCCAGGAACTGCTGCAACGCCCGGTGCAGCATCGGGCCGCGCCACACCACGGCCGCGTTGCCGGAGGTGAACATGCCGATCGAGATGACCTTCACGCCGTGCGACTGCGGCGGCATGATCATGTCTTCGACGCGGGTCGGTCGGCCGTCCGCGCCGAGCATCCGGGGCACCGAGTGGCCGTAGATGTCCGCGTCGACCACGCCCACGGAGAGCCCACGGGCGGCGAGCGCCGCCGCCAGGTTGACCGTCACGCTGGACTTGCCGACACCACCCTTGCCGCTGGCCACCGCGTACACCCGGGTGCGCGAGCCGGGCTGGGCGAACGGGATCACCGGCTCCTCGCTGGCGCCACCGCCGCGCAGCTGCGACTGCAGCGACTGCCGCTGCTCGGGGCTCATCACACCGAAGTCGATCTCCACGCCGGTCACGCTGGGCACCGCCGCGACGGCAGCGGTGATGTCCGTGCGCAGCTTGTCCTTGAGCGGGCAGCCGGCGACGGTGAGCAGCAGCTCGACGCGTACGACGCCGTCGGCGCCGATCGTGGCGGAGCGGACCATGCCCAGCTCGGTGATGGGCCGGCGGATCTCCGGGTCGTTGACGGTGGCCAGGGCGGCCTGGATCGCGTCCTCGACCGTGCTCACGGGTGCTGACATGCCCGCAATGCTACGTCGCGGGGCATCCGATCCGACCGCTGGCCGACAGTGGTGTGAGCCAAACGATGAGCGAACCCGAACCGCTGATCAGCGGTCGGGCCGGGCGTCGCGGGCGAAGTCCCCGTCCAGGTCGTCGCGCGGCTCGTCCAGACCCAGGCCGTCGGTCGCCCGCTGCGCGCGCCGCTCCTGCTGGCTGTCCTTCTCCTGCTGCCGGCGCTCCAGGCGTTGCCGGCGCTGCCCCGCCTCGTCCAGCTCCTCGGCCAGCCGGGTCAGCTCGGAACGGAGGAAGTCGCGGGTGGCCACCTCGCCGAGGGCGATCCGCAGCGCGGCGATCTCCCGTGCCAGGTACTCGGTGTCCGCCTTCTGGGCGGTGGCCCGCCGCCGGTCCTCCTCCAGCGCCAACCGGTCCCGGTCGGCCTGCCGGTTCTGCGCCAGCAGGATCAGCGGCGCGGCGTAGCTGGCCTGCAACGACAACACCAGCGTGAGAAACGTGAAGGTGTACGGGTCGAAGCGCAGCTCGGCCGGGGCGAGGGTGTTCCAGCCGAACCAGATCGCGATCACCACCGTCATGACGACGATGAAGTTCGCGGTGCCCATGCCCCGGGCGATGCCCTCCGACCAGCGACCGAACGCCTCCGCGTCGAACCGGGGGAGTTTGATGCCCCGGGGCTCGCGGGGCTGGTCGAGCCGCTCCGTGCGCCGCTGCTCAGCCACCGTCGCCGTCCAGCACCGCGTCGGAGGTGCCCGGGGCGGCCAGGGCGTCCCGGTCGCGCCAGTCCCGGGGCAGCGAGTGGTCCAGTACGTCGTCGACCGTCACGGCGCCGACCAGCCGGTTGCTGCGGTCGATCACCGGCATGGCGACCAGGTCGTAGGTGGCCATCCGGCGGGTGATCTCCGGCAGTGGGGTGGTGGGACGCAGCGGATCGATGTCGTTGACCACCACCTTGCCCAGCAGGTCGGCCGGCGGTTCACGCAGCAACGCCTGGAAGTGCACCATGCCCAGGTAGCGGCCGGTCGGGGTGTTCTGCGGGGCCCGGGTCACGAAGACCTGGGCGGCGACGGCGGGGGAGAGCTGCGGCTCCCGGATCCGCGCCAGCGCCTCGGCGACTGTGGCGTCCGGCGGCAGGATGACCGGCTCCGAGGTCATCACGCTGCCCGCCGTGCCCGGGGTGTACTTGAGCAGCTGCCGTACCGGGTCGGCCTCGTCCGGCTCCATCAGGTCCAGCAGCACGTCCTGCTCCGGTGGGGGCAGCTCGTTGAGCAGGTCCGCCGCGTCGTCCGGGTCCATCTCCTCCAGCACGTCCGCGGCCCGTTCCCGGTCCAGCGCGGCGAGGATCTCCACCTGGTCGTGCTCCGGCAGCTCGCTGAGCACGTCGGCCAACCGCTCGTCGTTCAACGCCGCCGCGACCTCGTTGCGCCGCGCGTCGGGCAGGTCCTGTAGCGCGTTGGCCAGGTCGGCCGGGCGCATGTCCTCCAGGACGGCGAGCAGGTTCGCCGTACCCCGGTTGTCGGCGATGCCGCTGAGCCCGCGCACCCGGTCCCACTCGACCTGGTGCAGGTGGCCGCGGCGGGTGAGCCGGCCGGTCTGCTCGCGGACCGCGACCCGGCTGAGCGACCATTCGCCGCCGCGCGTGCACTCCATCGCGACGTCCACCACCGAGCCGGGCTGGCCGCCCGGTTCGAGCTGTACGCGCCGGTCCAGCAACTCCTGGAGCACCAGCAGCTCGTTCGGGCGCTTCTCGAAGCGCCGCAGGTTGAGGGTGCCGGAGCCGAGGACCACCGCGTCCGCGTCGATCGAGGTGATGCGGTTGATGGACAGGAAGATCCGTCGGCGCATCGGCATCTCGGCGACCAGACCCACCACCTCGGGGGGCCGCTTGGTCGCCCGCAGCCGTGCCACGGCGTCACGGACCCGCCCCACCTGGTCGCCGTTCGGATCGAAGACGGCGACTCCGGCGAGGCGGGCGATGTAGACCCGGGTCGGCGTGCTCACGGGCACCAGCCTAAGCGCCTAGTGTTTATCAACATGTCGACCTTGGCCTACGAGATCGTGGACGTCTTCACCGACCGCCCGTTCGCCGGCAACCCGCTGGCCGTGGTGTTCGGCGCGGAGGCGTTGGCCACCGAGCAGATGCAGGCGCTCGCGCTGGAGTTCAACCTCTCCGAGACGGTGTTCGTGCTGCCACCGACCCAGGTGGGGGCCACCTACCGGGCCCGCATCTTCACGCCGGCCGAAGAGTTGCCGTTCGCCGGGCACCCGAGTGTCGGCGCGGCGGTCACCGCGAGTCGGCGCGGAATGTTCGGTGTGGGGCAGGTCACCCAGGAGTGCGGCGCGGGTGTGCTGCCGATCGAGGTGACCGCGACCGGGGCGACGCTCACCGGAGGCAGCCCCACCCTCGGCCCCGAGCTGGACCCGGAGCCGTTGCTGGAGATCGCCGGGCTGGTCGCGGACGACCATGACCATGCCGGGCCCGCCCCTCGGGTGGCCGGTTGCGGGCTGGAGTTTCCCTACCTGCCGGTCCGTCCGGACGCGGTGGCCAGGGCGCGGGTGAACCCGGCGGCAGCGGAACGGTACGGGGTGGCGCACGTCAGCGTCTTCTCCTGGGATGCCGGTACGCAAACCGCGCACGCCCGGGTCTTCGTGCCGGGGCTCGGCGTTCCGGAGGACCCGGCGACCGGCTCGGCGGCGCTCGGGCTCGGAGTCTGGCTGGTGGCGACCGGCCTGCTACCGGGCGAGGGTCTGGCGCACTACGCGGTGCGCCAGGGCATCGAGATGAACCGCCCATCCGCGCTGGCCTGCACGGTGACCGCGGCGAACGGTGTGGCCGTCGGCGCGACCGTCGCCGGTCAGGTGATGGCGGTGGCCCGGGGCGAGATCGCCGTGCCGCCGTTCGTGGGCTGAGTGACGGTGCCGATGCGGGAGAATGCGGGTGTGACGGACGAGGATGCCTCCGGTGGCACGCCGCTGGTCGACGAGGCGATGAAGAAGGCCGCGGTGGCCTGGGTCAGCGTGTCCGGTGGCCCGGCGCTCGCGCTCTGGTGCGCGCCGCTGGAGGGCGCGCTCTTCGTGGTGAGCGGGCCGGGCGAGCAGGCCGCGCCGGGGCTGGCCGACGCGACCGAGGCGCAGGTCACCCTGCGCGGCGACCACGGAGGACGGATCGTCACCTGGCCGGCCCGGGTGACCCGGCTGGCACCGGGCACCGACGCGTGGGACACCACCGCGCCGCTGGTGGCGGCCAAGCGCCTGAACGCGCCCGGCCCGACCGCCGATCTGGTGGCCCGCTGGGCCGCCGAGGGTTGCGCGGTGAACCGACTCGTCCCGGCCGGCGAGCCGCTGACCGGCGCGGGCCTGCCGTCCGACGCGCAGGCCGAGCAGCCTCGGGAGACTCCGGCGGTCCGCGCCACCCGCAAGCCGTTCCGCCTGCACCGGGTCCGCCGCCGCTGACCGCCGCCCGGCCGGTCAGCCCGTCGGACCACCCACCCCGACGGCAGCGACCCCCACTGCGGTGCCCGCGAGGTCGAGCACCTCGCGCAGGGCGCCGAGCGTGCGGCCGCGCCAGTCCCGGTCCGCGTTGAACACCATGTGCTCGGCCAGGTCGGGCGCGGCCAGCCGGACGGCGGTCATCCCGGCCCGTTCGGCGCCGGTCAGCTCCTGGCTGCCGCCGTCGCCGACGTACAGGCACTCGTCCGGCGCGAGCCCGAGCCGACGGCACGCGGTCAGGTAGAGCGCCGCGTCCGGCTTGCAGCGTCCGACCTGCACGGAGAAGACCCGCACGTCGAGCAGGGGCGCGATCGCGAGCTGCGGCAGGAAGGCCGGCAGTTCGTGCGTACAGTCGCTGACCACGCCGGTGCGCAGGCCGCGCTGGCGCAGCGCCGCCAGCACGGGCACCGCGTCGGCCCGCAGCCGGGTGTCCGCGCGGATCGCCCGGTGCCGGGACGCCACCGCCGCCCGCAGCGCACGGTCACTCGGGTGTACGCCGGCCTGGGCGCACACCCACCGCAGGGTCGCCTCCGCGTTGCCGAGCCGGCCGCTGGCCCGCTCGTAGTAGGTGCGATTCAGCACCTCGGTCAGTGTCTCGGTGGGGCAGCCGAGCAGCTCCGCGGTGCCGAGGTGTGCGGCACCGCGCTGTACCGAACGGGTCAGCGTGCCGAAGAAGTCGAACAGCACCGCCTGGTAGCTGGACATGGGGGAACGCCTCCGGGCGGTCGAGGTTCGCCGGCGCGGAACCGCGTGATCGTAACGGAGTGATGACCCCCGGTGCTGACCGTCATACGTGTGAGGATTACGTCCCGTGCCCCCACCTTCACATCGGCCGACCCTGGATCCGCTGACCACCGGCGCGGTCGGGCTGGCCGTGGTCGCCGTGTCGTCGTCCGCGCCGCTGATCGCGTACGCCGCCGCTCCCGCGTTGGCCATCGCGTTCTGGCGCAACCTGCTCGCGGTGGCCGTGCTGAGCCCCTTCTCGCTGGCCCGGCGGCGCGCCGAGTTCCGCAGGCTGACCGTGGGCGCGGGCCGGCGGGAGGGGCTGTTCTGCGTACTGTCCGGGGTCGCGTTGGCCGGGCACTTCGCGACCTGGGTGCCGAGCGCCCGGCTCACCTCGGTCGCCACGTCCACCGCCCTGGTCGCCACCCAGCCGGTCTGGCAGGGGCTGATCGCCCGCGCCCAGGGGCGTCCGCTGCCCCGGGTGGTCTGGATCGGCATCGCGGTGGCGGTCGGCGGCGCGGCGGTCGCCACCGGGGTGGACGTGGGCGTCTCCGGCCGGGCCGTCCTCGGCGACGTGTTGGCGTTGGTCGGCGCCCTGTTCGCCGCCGTCTACACCGCCTTCGGCGAGCGCGCGCGGACCAGCATCAGCACCACCACCTACACCACCATCTGCTACGGGATCTGCGCGCTGATCCTGCTGGCCATCTGCCTGGTCGGCGGCGTCCGGCTGACCGGGTTCGACGGGCGTACGTGGTTGGCCATCCTGGCCCTGGTGGCCGGCGCCCAACTGCTCGGGCACTCGATGTTCAACTACGCCCTGCAGAAGATCCCGGCGACCACGGTGAGCGTGCTGATCCTGCTGGAGGCGCCCGGCGCGGCCCTGCTCGGATGGGCCTGGCTGGGTCAACTGCCCCGCCCGTACGCGCTGCTCGGGATGGCGCTGCTGCTGGTCGGGGTCGCGGTGGTGGTGCTCGGCGGCCGGCGCAGCGAACCCACCGCGCTGCCGGCCGACCCGACACCGCTGGCCAACTGATCCCCGACACCGTGCCGCGACGACGTGAGGAACATGGACACGGGTTCCCTCCGCGGCGGGGTCGCCCGGCGTCTGTCCGGGTGAGGAGGGCGATCCGTTGACGACTGAAGACCGCGCCCGGGACGGCTTCGCCGACTTCGTCCGGGCCGAGACCGCCGGGCTGACCCGGTTCGCATACCTGCTGACCGGTGACCGGCACCATGCGGAGGACCTGGTCCAGGTGGCGCTGGCTCGCGTCGCGGTGCGCTGGGAGCGGATCGAGGATCCTCCCGCCTATCTGCGCCGGGTGCTCTGCACCCAGGCCGCCAGTTGGTGGCGCTGGCGGCGGGCCCGTCCGGCGGAGCGGCTGGGCGGGGCGTTGCCGGAACGATCCGGTCCGGGTGACGACGCCGATCTACGGCTGGTGCTGTCGGCGGCGTTGGCTCGGCTGACCGTGCGGCAGCGCGCGGTCCTCGTGTTGCGCTACTACGAGGACCGCACCGAGTCGGAGACGGCTGAACTGCTCGGCTGCCGGGTCGGCACCGTGAGGAGCCAGACCCGCCACGCCCTCGGCCGACTCCGCGTACTCGCCCCCGAACTGGCCGAACTTGTCGGCCGTGACCCGCAGGAGGTGGCACGGTGACCGCCCGGCTCTCCGAAGCGCTGCGGCGCCTCGCCGACGACGTGCCGCCCGCGCGCGTACCGGCGGGGTTCTTCGACGCGGCGCGGACCCGGCACCGCCGTCGCCGGGCCGCCGTCGCGGGAGCGCTCGCCGTCCTGGTCCTGCTCCTGGGCACCGGGTACGCGCTGCACCCGGTCGCCCTGCCGATCCCCGCCGGCCCGAGGCACGACGCCCCTGGCCTGCCCACCAGACTCGTCGACCCGCCGCTGCGAACCGCCTCGGTGCGGGCCTCGGCACCTGGCTCGGCGGCGATGCTCTTCGGCGGTCCAGCCGTGCGCACCGATTGGTTCGAGACCCGGATGGGTGTGCTCGCCGCGGACGCCGACCGCTACCGGGTGCTGGACGCCGGTTCGGCCGTCGCGGGCTTCGAGGCGATGCTGTCCCCGGACGGCCGGTACGCCTCGATCGGTGCGACACTGCTCGACCTGCGGACCGGGAAGCTCACCCCGGATCGCACGGGCGGCTACCCGCTCGCGTTCGCGCCGAACGGGGAGCGTCTCGTCTACGCCGAGGACGACACGACGTTCACCCCGCCCAACAGCTACGGCACCCCGTACGTCGGTGTCTACGACCGCAAACTCGGCGCGGATGTGCTGCGGGTGCGGGTCGGGACGGCCTGGATTCCGCCCGGACGCACGGCCGCGCTCTCGCCCGACGGCGGGGAGTTGGCCCTCCAGGTCCGCGACGAGGTCTGGCTCACTCGGGTGGCCGACGCGGGCGCCGATCGGGTCGCCGAGCCGTACCGGAAGCTGCCGCTCGCCGGCGGCCGGCTCGCCGGGGCCGGGTCCTGGTCGCCGGACGGCGGATCGGTGGCGGTCCTGGATCGGTCCACCTGCGACGACTGCCCGGTGCCGTCCTTCCGGCGCACCTGGACGCTGGCGTTGCGATCCACCGTCGACGGTTCGCCCGTGGCCGGTGCCGCGTTCCCCCCGCTGCCTTCCCGCACGTTCGTGCAACTGCTCGGCTGGCGCTCGGCCGAGGAGGCGGTCGCGTTGGTCGGGGTGCCGGGGCCGGCGGCGGTGGACCGCCCGGACGACCACGACGTGGCCTGGGAGCCGTATCACGAGCCCGGAACGGAGGCGGTGGAACTCGTGGCGCTGCGCCGGGGCGCGCTCGCGCCGGAGGTGCTCTTCCGCACCCCGGAGGGCATCACTGAGCTGTCGGTCGCCGCCGACCTGGCGATCGACGGGGCGGTACGCGAATCCGGTCGCCCCGACTACGGGCCGCTGCCGTTCTGGGCGCTCGCGGCGGGGTTCGTGCTGGTGGTCCTGGTGGCGCTGCCCGTGCTGGGGTGGCTGCGGCGGTGGCGCGGCCGCCGTCGCCGGCCTAGCCCTCGTGCACCTCGATGACGCGGGTGGTCGGGGCGGCCTCGCCGAGGGCGGTGCGCAGGGCCGCCCGCTCCGGGTCGACCAGGAACGACTCGTAGCCGGCCCGCCCGTCGAAGGTGATCACGTGCACCTCGGCCCGCCCGTCCGTGCCGCGCAGCCGTCGTTCCAGCCGGCCACCGTGCCGGTCGAGCAGCGCCAGCACGGTGTCCTCGTAGCGCTGCCCGGCGGCCTCGGCCCCGGCCGGATACTCGACGACTGCGACAAGGGTCAGCATGACGCCACGCTATCGGTCGATGCCGACGGCCGTGGCGCTGGCTTCCCAGAGCCGGGCCGCGAGCTGCGGGTCGGCTGCCTTGCGGTACGGCCGGCGTGGCCGGCGGTTGTAGTAGTACGCCCCGTTGATGAGCCGGGCCGGATCCTGGTTGGCCAGCCAGACCAGCGTTTCGGCGCCCTTCTCGGGGCTGCGGAACGGCAGGAACCGCATACCGAACGCGACCATCCGGCTGTCGTTGGCGAACCGCGTACGCACCACGCCGGGGTGGAAGCTGTGCGTGGGGATGTGCGGCCAGCGGCGGGCCGCCTCGGCGGCGAACAGAATGTTGGCCTGCTTGCTGGTGCCGTACGCGGCCATCGACCGGTAACGGCGCAGCGGCTTGTTGAGGTCGGCGGGGTCGAGCCCGCCGTAGCGGTGCGCGCCCGAGGCGGTCACCACTATCCGGCCCACCCGGTCGGCGAGCAGGTTGGTCAGCAGGAAGGGGGCCAGGTGGTTGGCCTGGATCGACAGCTCGAAGCCGTCGACGGTGGTGAGCGGTTGGAGCGCGATGGCCCCGGCGTTGTTGGCCAGCACGTCGATCCGGTCGTACGCGTCGCGCAGCCGCTCGGCGAGCCCGCGTACGTCGTCGAGCACCGCGAAGTCGGCCCGGAACAGCTCGGGACGCTCGCCCGAGGTCTCCCGTACCCGTTCCGCCGCGGCCTGCAGGCGGGCCGGATCCCGTCCGACCAGCACCACCTGGTCTCCGCGGCACGCGAAGCTCACCGCGGCGGCCAACCCGATGCCGGAGCTTGCCCCGGTCACCACCACCAGCCGACGCCCAGTGAGATCTTCCACAGGTCCATTCACCCCGGTCATGGCGCGAGGTTACCGTGACGTCACCACGCCCTTTGGGATCGTTAAGTTTTCTTCGGAGTCAGGTGGCGTCGGCGTGCTCGCCGATCGCTGGAAGAGGAGCGCATTCATGGCCGCAGTCGGTCGTCCCCGCCGGTCCTGCCTCGCCGTGCCGGGTTCCAGCGTCAAGATGCTCGGCAAGGCGCAGGGTCTCCCCGCCGACCAGGTCTTCCTCGATCTGGAGGACGCCGTGGCGCCGCTGGCCAAGCCGGATGCGCGCAAGAACATCGTGGCCGCCCTCAACGACGGTGACTGGGCCGGCAAGACCCGGGTGGTCCGGGTCAACGACCTGACGACCCCGTGGACCTACCGGGACGTCATCGAGGTGGTAGAGGGCGCCGGCGCGAACCTGGACTGCATCATGCTGCCAAAGGTGCAGAACGCCGCCCAGGTGCAGTGGCTGGACCTGACGCTCACCCAGATCGAGAAGACGATCGGCCTTGAGGTAGGCCGGATCGGCATCGAGGCGCAGATCGAGAACGCGGCGGGTTTGGTCAACGTGGACGCCATCGCGGCCGCCTCGCCGCGCGTGGAGACCATCATCTTCGGCCCGGCCGACTTCATGGCGTCGATCAACATGAGGTCGCTGGTGGTCGGCGGCCTGATCCCGGACTACCCGGGCGACCCGTATCACTACATCCTCATGCGGATTCTGATGGCCGCGCGGATGCACGACAAGCAGGCCATCGACGGCCCCTTCCTGCAGATCCGCGACGTCGACGCGTTCCGCGAGGTGGCCAAGCGCTCGGCGGCGCTGGGCTTCGACGGCAAGTGGGTGCTGCACCCGGGCCAGATCGACGCCGCCAACGAGATCTACCAGCCGGCCCAGGCCGACTACGACCACGCCGAGCTGATCCTCGACGCGTACGAGCACTACACCTCGGAGGCCGGCGGCAAGCTCGGTGCGGTCATGCTCGGCGACGAAATGATCGACGAAGCGTCCCGCAAGATGGCGCTGGTCATCGCCGCCAAGGGCCGCGCCGCCGGGATGAGCCGTACCTCGTCGTTCACCCCACCGGCGCAGTGACGCCTCGGGCCGGGTCGGTCGCCGCCGGCTGCCGATCCGGCCTACCAGCCGGCGGTACGCGGACCCGACGACCGAGTCAGTAGCTGCTGTCGCTGCCGGCGCCCGTCGTGACCGCGAAGACGATCGCGACGACGTAGAACGCGATCGCCAGCACCATCAGCGCGGTGACGATCCAGCCGACGATGATGCCGGCCTTCGCCATTCCCTCGCCGCCCTCGCCGCTGACCCGGATCTGCTTCTGCGCCACATGGCCGAGGATCGCCCCGATCGGCGCGGTGATGCCGCAGGTGGTCAGGCCGGCCAGGGCCAGCACGAGCGCCGCGATGGCCAGCCCGTTGGTCTTCGGCGGTGGCGGGTACCCGTAACCGGGGTGCGGCGGGTAGCCGGGCGGCGCGTACGCGCCCGGCGGCAGCTGCCCACCCGCGTACGGGTCGACCGGCGCGTACGGGTTTGCGGGGCCGGGTTGGGTCGGTATCGGCTGGCCGGCCACCAGGGTCGGGTCCGGCGGCGCGCTCGACGGTTGAGCCGACCAGGTGGGGTCGGTCCAACCGCCGGGGGGTGGGGGATTGGTCATGCGAACTCTCCGTCGGCTCGGGTGCGCCGTCAGAGTAGCCAGGGGTGCCTAAACCCGATGGCCCCGCTCCCGGGTGCCGCGTTGCTCGGGCCGGTCGTAACGGGCAGGATCCCTGGCATGGCAATAGACGCGCGCGCCGCGGACCGTTCCGGCAGCCGACCGCGACGGGACGTGAGCCGTCCGGGTGCGGGCCGCCGCGGTCGGGCGGCCACGCCGGCCGGCGCACCCGGCCCCGACGAACCGGTCGCACTCACGGACCCGGTGACCATGCGGCTCGACGGTCGGGTCGCCCTGGTGACCGGGGCCGGCAGCCCGGACGGCATCGGCTACGCCACCGCCCGGCGGCTGGCCGACCTGGGGGCGCGGGTGGCCATCGTCAGCACCACCCGGCGCATCCACGAGCGGGCCGGTGAGCTGGGGGCGACCGGGTTCGTCGCGGACCTGACCGACGAGTCCGAGGTCGGCGCGCTGGCGGACGCGGTCGCCGAGCAGTTGGGTGACGTCGAGGTGCTGGTCAACAACGCCGGTCTGGCCAGCCGGGCCAGCCAGGGGGTGCTGCGTCCCGTCGCGCAGCTGACCTACGACGAGTGGCGCGGCGAGATCGACCGCAACCTGTCCACCGCGTTCCTGTGCAGTCGCGCGTTCATCGGCGGGATGGCCGAGCGGGGCTGGGGGCGGATCGTCAACCTGGCGGCCACCGCCGGGCCGGTCAACGCCCTGCCCACCGAGGCCGCGTACGCCGCCGCGAAGGCCGGCGTCGTCGGGCTGACCCGTGCGCTGGCCATGGAGATGATCGCCGACGGGGTGACCGTGAACGCGGTGGCGCCCGGCACCATCTACACGGCGGCGTCCACGATGGCCGAGATCAAGCAGGGCCTGGGCACACCGGTCGGTCGACCGGGCACCCCGGACGAGGTAGCCGCGGCCATCAGCTTCCTCTGCTCGCCGGCGGCCTCGTACATCACCGGCCAGATGCTTGTGGTGGACGGCGGCAACAGCGTCCGGGAGGCGCGCTTCCGCTGACGGCCGGGCGGGTCAGTAGCCGCCGCTGTCGCCCGTGTTGCTGAAAATGACCAGCGCCAGCCAGCCGCAGCAGGCCAGCAGGGTCAGCGCGGTGAAGGCGTAGCCGAGGATCAGCCCCCAGGTGGCGAGCTGGTCGCCGTCCTCGCCGCTGGTGCGGATCTGTCGCTTGGCCACGTGGCCGAGCACGGCGCCCGCCGGGGGGAACACGAAGGCGAACACCAGCGACAGGATCGCCAGCACGTTGGTGCCCCGACCCGGGCCGGACGGCGGCGGGCCGTACTGGCCGTAGGGGCCCTGCGGCGGGTACGGCGGCTGCTGCCCCCAGTGCGCCGGCTGGTGCGGCTTCTGCTGCTCGTACGGCGACGGCTCGTCGGCGGGGGGCCCGTACGGCGAGCGTTCCGGCGACCCGAACGACGACTGGTCCGGCGGCGGCGGGTACGGCGACTGGCCGGCCGGCGGTGGCGCGTACGGCGACTGGTCCCGGGGTGGCTCGTAGGGTGACGGCGGCGGCTCGTCCCCCGGGGGGCCCGACGGTGGCGGGTAGCTCACGGCTGTCCTCCTCCTGCCGGTGCCGGAAAAGTCCTTCTTGCCGGACGGTACCCGCAGCGGTGAACCTTTTCACAGCGGTTGTGTGGACTGGTCACCTTGGCCTTGCCGACCCGGAGGCCGATACTGACCGAGCGTTCAGTTACCCATGAGTAGTGCGCTGATCCCCGGAGGCTGAGATGGCCCGACTCGCCCAGACGCCCGGCCTGACCGATGTGCAGCGATCGATCCTGGAGACCGTCCGGGAGTTCGCCGACAAGGAGATCATCCCGCACGCCCAGCGGCTGGAGCACGCCGACGAGTACCCCACCGACATCCTCGACGGGATGCGCGAGATGGGGCTGTTCGGCCTCACCATCGACGAGGAGTACGGCGGGCTCGGCGAGTCGCTGCTCACGTACGCCCTCGTGGTGGAGCAGCTGTCCCGGGGCTGGATGTCGATCTCCGGCATCGTCAACACCCACTTCATCGTGGCGTACCTGATCTCCCAGCACGGCTCGGCCGAGCAGAAGGCCCGCCTGCTGCCGAAGATGGCCACCGGCGAGGTGCGCGGCGCGTTCTCGATGTCCGAGCCGGAGACCGGCTCCGACGTCTCGGCGATCAAGTCCCGGGCCGTCCGCGACGGCGACAGCTACGTGCTCAACGGGCAGAAGATGTGGCTGACCAACGGGGCGTACTCCTCGGTGGTGGCCACCCTGGTCAAGACCGACACCGGCGCTGAGTCGGTGTACGGCAACATGAGCACCTTCCTGCTGGAGAAGGAGCCGGGCTTCGGCGAGACCGCGCCCGGCCTCACCATCCCCGGCAAGATCGAAAAAATGGGTTACAAGGGCGTCGAGACCACCGAGATGGTGCTCGACGGGGTGACCGTGCCCGACTCGGCCATCCTCGGCGGCGCCGACAAGGTGGGCCGCGGCTTCTACCAGATGATGGACGGCATCGAGGTGGGCCGCGTCAACGTGGCCGCCCGCGCCTGCGGCATCTCCATCCGCGCCTTCGAGTTGGCCGTCGCGTACGCCCAGCAGCGCAAGACCTTCGGCCAGCCGCTCGCCAGGCACCAGGCGATCGCGTTCAAGCTCGCCGAGATGGGCACGAAGATCGAGGCCGCGCACGCCCTCATGGTCAACGCCGCCCGCCTCAAGGACGCCGGCCAGCGCAACGACGTCGAGGCCGGGATGGCCAAGCTGCTCGCTTCGGAGTACTGCGCGGAGGTCGTGCAGGAGGCGTTCCGCATCCACGGCGGCTACGGCTACTCCAAGGAGTACGAGATCGAGCGGCTGATGCGCGAGGCCCCGTTTCTGCTCATCGGCGAGGGCACCTCGGAGATCCAGAAGACCATCATCTCCCGTGGCCTGCTCAAGGAGTACAAGCTTTGAGCTGCCCCTGGTCCGGCTCGATGGCCAACTCCCTCGGCCGGAACCGGTAGTCCTCGAGCGCGGCGATCAGCCGGTCCTCCGGCACCGCCGTGCCCCGGCCGCCGACCACCGGCGCCGGCCGCAGCGACTGCCAGACCGCCGGCCGCAGCCGCACCCCGTTCAACCGGCCGTCGCGCCGGTGCGGGCTGACCCGGTCGATGTTCGTCCAGTCCACGATCTGGCGGCCGTGCCGGATCGCGCTGGCGGTCAGCGCCAGCCTTCCGGTGAAGCGCGTCTCCTCGTAGACCCCACGACCGAGCCAGGCCGCTACCCCGACGGCGAGCACCGGCCGCGTCAGGTCGACCCACCGGCCGTGCGGGGGCAGGCTGGCGATCAGCCACCCTCCGATCGCGATCAGCGTGGTCGCACCGGCCGCCAGGTCGACCCACCCGGCGAGCGACCGGCGTGCCACCAGGCCCGGTTCGACGGCGTCCAGGCCGGAGACACGCTCCCGCCAGCGCAGATGCCCGGTCCGCCGCGGCCACCACCGCCCGGTCAGCCACCGCATGCCGAACGCCGACCAGACCGCCAGGCTGGCGGTGGACGGGTTGATCCGAGGGAGCGCAAGCAGCCCACCGGCGACCCCGGCCGTCACCACCAACCCGGCCGTCAGAGCCAGGATCCGGCGCGGCCAGAGCCCGTTGCCCAGCGCCGGTACGCGGCCGCGCCGCGGGATGACCATGCCCGCAGCGTACGACCACCGGGAAACCCGTATCGAGGATGGACGCGCGCGGCCTAGAGTCGGTCAACGGCTCCTGAACGACGGACTCGACGCGGTACTGGCCGATGGCGACCAGTACGAGAAGGACGTCGTGGCGACCGGCTTCCTCGAATCCTTACTGGCCGCGGCAGATCGGGGCTTCGACCTTCGTCGGGTGTGGCACGAGCTGGGCCCACGATCGCAGCAGTACTGCCGGGACTGGAACGCCTTCGCAGGAGTGCGGTCGCCGGACTTCATGCGGCCAGCCTGACGTTCGTTGCGCCTTCCTCGTGGTGGCCGACGAGCCACCCTCGGCTGGTCCGGTCCGTCCGGCCGGCAGCCAGCACGAACGGCCGAGCCCGTCGGACCGACGCGGGATCAGCCGAGCCGGGTCAGGCCGGCGGCGGCGCGCTCGACGATGAGGCAGCGGTCCTCGACGTAGTCCATCCCGGCCGCCTCGGCGATCCGTCGCGCCTCGGCCGAGACGATGCCCAGTTGCAGCCAGACGGCCGGAGCGCCGATCGCCGCCGCGTCCCGCACGACCTGCACGGCGTCGGCCGCCGGCCGGAACACGTCCACCAGATCCACCGGGTGCGGGATGTCGGCCAGCGTCGGGTACGCCCGCTCGCCGAAGAGTTCGTCGACTGTCGGGTTGACCGGGATGATCCGCCAGCCGTACTGCTGCATCTGCAACGGCACGCCGTGCGCGGCCTTGCGCGGGTCGCGCGACGCGCCGACGACGGCGATGACGGCGGAGTCGGCGAGGATCTGCTGAGCGGTGCGCACCCGCCGACTGTAGCGCCGCCTGCTGGCTAGAGCAGGGTCAGCTGCTCGGCGGCCGGCGGTGGGGGCGGCTCGGGCAGCCGACGGTTGTCACCCACTTCGCCCCGGTGCAGCCCGTGGCGGCGGGCCGCGATCCGCACCCGGGCGGTCAGCTCCCGCTGGTACGCCTGCGGGGCGTACGCGCCGGCCCGGTAGAGCTCGCGGTAGCGGGGCGCGAGGTGCGGGTGCTCCCGAGCGAGCCACTGCGCGTACCACTCCCGGGCGCCCGGGCGCAGGTGCAGCGCCAGTGGCGTCACGCTGGTCGCCCCGGCGGCCGCGATTGCCGACACGGTGGCGTCGATCGACTCGTCGCCGTCGCTCAGCCCGGGCAGGATCGGCGCCATCAGCACCCCGACCTCGAAGCCGGCGTCGGTGAGCCGGCGGACCGCGTCGAGCCGGCGGCTCGGGTGCGGCGTGCCCGGCTCGACGCCACGCCAGAGCTGCTCGTCGACGAAGCCCACCGAGTAGGAGATGCCGACCCTGGTCACCTCGGCGGCCTGGCGCAGCAGCGGCAGGTCTCGCAGGATCAGCGTGCCCTTGGTCAGGATCGAGAACGGGTTGGCGAAGTCGCGCAGCGCCGCGATGATCTGCGGCATCAGCCGGTAACGGCCCTCGGCCCGCTGGTAGCAGTCCACGTTGGTGCCCATGGCCACGTGCGCGCCCCGCCACTTCGGCGCGGCCAGCTCCCGCCGTACCAGCTCACCGGCGTTGACCTTGACGATCACCTGCCGGTCGAAGTCCGCACCAGCATCGAGATCGAGGTAGGTGTGAGTATTTCTCGCAAAGCAGTTGTGGCTGACCACTCCGTTGGCGATGAAGTCGCCGGTGCCGGTGGTGATGTCCCACAGCGGCAACTCCAGCCCGAGCGCTTGAATGTCGACAACCCTGAGTGCGGCCCTGCATTTCAGAGCGGCACCCGCGATCGAACGCTTGCGAGTGATGGCCGGGTCGGTCAGGTGGAAGAAGCGCAACCGCGCCGGGAGACCGCCGGTCAGCCGTACATAGCGCAGGCGGTTCGTCCGCCTCCGGTCCTCGAGGACGGTGGCGAATCCAAAGGCGCGCAGTGCTTCCGTCGTGTGGCTGAGGACCTGATCGTCGCAGTTGGCGATTCTCAGGATGCCCTGGCTGCAACTGCCTTCGGCATCGAAGATGCCAGCAAGGAACCCTCGTTGCCAGTCAGGAGTCGAATGCTGCGGCCATTGGACGATCTCCCTGATTGCATCGACCTTCTGCTTTCCCGAGGCGCGGATCGCCTCCATCGGCCGCCGGTCGGGCCTGGCCTGGCCAAAGGAGGTGCGGCTTGTGTCGACGCCCTCTTCCTTCAGATACCGCTCGGTACGATCGAGGGCCTCGCTGTCCGCGAGCGCCAAGCGGAACTGGTGACTCCAGCTCCTGCCTGTGGCGTAGGTGCCTATGGTTCCGTCGCCGCGCACCATGCCGCAGAGATAGCCGCGACGGTAGTCGTGGGAGGCCTTCGGAGTTGTCTCGAACGCCCCAGTGCCGATCAGGCGATTGTTGGTGGTGAGGTAGGGCCGTTGATCGGCGCCGAACATGCCGCCGGTGATGTGTTTCCAGCCTCGCTCCGTCAGGAAGCGGTGGTCCCCGCTGGCGACGAGCGTCGTGCCGTCCTCCAGGGTGACGCGATAAGCCGGTTTCACGGTGGACCACTTGTCGAGGACGGTGGTGACGACGTATCGGCGGTAGGCGCCGCGTCGCTCGGTCCCGTAGATGCGGTCGCCCGACTCCAGCTCGCTGATCGGTTTCGTGCGTCCGTCCGCCATCAGAATGGGGGTGTCGCCCGATACGCAGTAAACACAAGCATGACTGCATCCTCGGTACGGGTTGATCGTCCACTCGAAGGGCACGCGGGACTGGCCGGGCACCCGGTTGAGGATGGACTTGGCCTGCACCTCGTGAAAGGTCATCCCGGCGAACTCAGGGGTGTCGAAGGTGCGCACGATGGCGCCGGGCAGCGCCAGCGGCAGGGGTGGCGTCGCTGGCGCTGCCCGCTCGGGCTCTCCCTCAA
This sequence comes from Micromonospora sp. NPDC005237, assembly GCF_040607775.1. Lineage (NCBI taxonomy): Bacteria > Bacillati > Actinomycetota > Actinomycetes > Micromonosporales > Micromonosporaceae > Micromonospora > Micromonospora sp. NPDC005237. The sequence goes on from NZ_JBEXHJ010000001.1 coordinate 52,741, forward strand.
CCGGGGGAGCGGTGAGGTTGTCCCAGCGCATGGCCACTATTCGAACACGTGTACGAGGCCCGCGCAAGTGACTCGCCGGACACCGGAGCCCACCGGGCGGTCGCGCGGGGGAGGATGGACGCCATGGAGAGGTCGACCTTCGTCTACGACGGGGACTGCGCGTTCTGCACGAGTTGCGCGGAGTTCATCGAACGCCGCATCCCCACCGCCGCCCGGGTGGTGCCCTGGCAGTTCGCCGATCTGGACGCGCTCGGCCTCACGGCCGCCCAGTGCGAGGAGGCCGTGCAGTGGGTCGGCGCGGATGGCTCACGCGCCGCCGGGCCGGACGCCATCGCGAAGCTGCTCGCCGCGAGTGGTCCGCTCTGGCGGGTCGCCGGAGCGGGGCTGCGGTTTCCGCCGGCACGCGCCGTGGCCTGGCGCGCGTACCGCTGGGTGGCGCGCAACCGGCACCGGCTCCCGGGCGGCACGGCGGCGTGCTCGCTGCCGCAGGAGGCCCGGGAGCGGCTCTACGGGCCGGCCGGCCGCCCGAGCGCCGGGGCCTGATCCCCGAGCCGCGCCGGCTCCGTGCCGGCGTCCGCCGGGGTTCGATCGCGTGGTTCGGGGTCGGCGTTCGGTGGGGCCGGCTCCGGCGCGTCCGTCGGTGCGCCGGGGGTCTCGCGGCCGGCCAACCGGCGGGCCCAGACCAGCGGGCGGACCCGCTCCAGCGGCAGGAAGCTCGTCATCGCGGCGAGGTGGGGTGCGAACGAGATAGTGATGGTCGCGATGGTCACCACGTGGAACGAGTAGAAGAAGCCGACCATGGCCAGTCGCCAGCGGGCCGGCAGCAGGAACACCACGGGGCTGAACAGTTCGAAGGCCACGATGCCGAACTGGGCGACGATCAGCAGGTACGGCACCTGGGCGATGAGGTCCGCCAGGTCGGTGCCACGTCGGATGATGGCCCGCGCCAGCACCGAGCCGGTCAGCCAGTCCAGGCCGCCGAAGCGCAGCTTGGCCCAGGCCGCCAGGAAGTACGTGCAGATCACCGCGATCTGGGTGACCCGCAGCGCCCAGCCGCCGGCCTCGGTGCGGGTGGTGTCGCCGTGGCGGGCCCGGCCGGCGGTGGGCAGCACGGCCAGTGCGACGAGGAGCCCGAACCGGTCGTGGTCGACCTTTCCGTAGCTCATCGCGATGATCATCCACTCGAGGTAGAGCGCGCAGACCGACCAGCCGAGCAGCCGGGGCGCCCGGCCGGTCGCGGCGAGCAGGGTGAGCAGCAGCAGCGCCCAGAAGATCACCGCCACCACCGTCGGCGTCGGCGTCGGCAGCGGGAGCAGCCGGCCGATCAGCAGGGGCTGGTACAGCTCGCCGGGCACGCTGGCCCTGGTGCGTACCCATGGGGTGAAGACCACCAGGTCGGCGGCGACGAAGAGGTAGATCAGGGTGCGGAAGGCGGCGATCCGCCCGCGCGGCACCGCCTCGGTCAGCCAGCCGCTCATCGGGAGACCTGCCAGCGGACCACGGTCTCGTCGGTGTGCTGCCCGGTGGGTCGGCCGGCGCGGATGCCGTGCCAGCGGATGACGATGCGGACCTCGACCAGCGCCGGGGCGTCCGGGTGGCGTTCGGCGTACGCGTCGGCCACCTCGGCGAGCAGCGTCGGGTCGGCTGCGTACCGGTCCTGCTGGCCCTCGATCTCGGCGCGGCGGATGCCGGTGGCGCCCTGGTCGAGGTCGACCACCGCGCCGGCGCTGTTCACCCCCTCCACGCGGGTGTCCGGGGCGGGGGCGTTCGGCGGGTTGGAGGTGGCGTACATCCGGAACGGGCCGAACGGAAAGTCGTCGTCGCTGCCCCAGAAGGTGCCGAGCAGCAGCAGGACGAGACCGAGGGCGGTCGCGCCCAGCCGGGTCGCGCGCCCGCGGGTGGTCAGGGTCTCCATCGGGTCGTGACGATACGGGATGTACCGGCCGTGCGGGGTCCCACCGATGGCCAGTTCCGCCTGCCCAGGTCGATGATCACGCGCCGGTGCCCGGGTACGACGAAGGGCCGGACCCGACCGGGCCCGGCCCTCGCGCGCCGTCACGGGGACGGCTCAGTGGTTGTGCTCGGCCAGCTGCTTGCGGACGTCGTCCATGTCCAGCGCCTCGACCTGCTCGATCAGGTTCTCCAGCGCGGACTCGGGAAGCGCGCCCGGCTGGGCGAAGACGATGACGCCGTCGCGGATCGCCATGATCGTCGGGATCGACCGGATGTCGAACTTCGCACCCAGCTCCTGCTGGGCCTCGGTGTCGACCTTGCCGAAGACGATGTTCTGGTGCTTCTCCGAGGAGCGCTCGTAGACCGGGGCGAACCGCTTGCACGGACCACACCAGTCGGCCCAGAAGTCGACCAGGACGATGCCGTCGTTGCCGGTCACCTCGTCGAAGTTCGCCGAGGTCAGCTCAACGGTTGCCATTGCACTCTCCGATCACCGCGGTTTGTCTGCGTCCCGTAGAACCAGGGCTGACCGTATCGAATTCCCGGGCCGTCCAGCACGAAACGTGCGCAGGGCTGCCCGGGGCCCTCGGCGGCCATCGAACTGCGTCAGTTCATCCCGTCCTGCGGAACGCAAGTGCATGACGCACTTGCGTGACCTGCGGTGATGGGAGCGGTTCCAAGGAGATCCACCCGATCGAGCGCTACGAATCGGTAACTTGAGCCCTGACGAGGAGGTATCCGGCCTGCGGAGATCGCTGATCACCCCGCTCTCCGTCACACAGAGTAGTGTTACAAAAAGATAAATGTGACCTCGATCTCTGTCGAACCTACGCCGTCGTAGGGCAGAATTCCTCACATCAGAGCGTGGGCGGCGGGTGCCGGGGAGGGCCCCGCCGCTCATTGCGTCTCCCCTCGGGTGAGTGACCGGTGTGACATTTCCGCCGGGGTCCGGCCCCGACCGTCGCCTTAACCATCGGTAAGGCATGCTGTGCCGAACTCCATCGCCGCCCGTCGAAGGGGACCAGGATGCAGTTCGGCCGCTACTACGAGGAGTTCGAGGTCGGCGCGGTCTACCGGCACTGGCCGGGTAAGACCGTCACCGAGTACGACGACCACCTCTTCTGCCTGCTCACCATGAACCACCACCCGCTGCACATGGACGCGCACTACGCCGCGACGGCCAGCCAGTTCAAGCGCAACGTGGTGGTCGGCAACTACATCTACTCGCTGCTGCTCGGCATGTCGGTGCCGGACGTCAGCGGCAAGGCCATCGCCAACCTGGAGGTCGAGTCGCTGCGGCACGTGGCGCCCACCTTCCACGGCGACACCATCTACGGCGAGACGACGGTGCTGGACAAGCGCGAGTCCGGCTCCAAGCCAGACCGGGGCGTCGTGTCCGTGGAGACCCGGGGCTACAACCAGGACGGCACCATGGTCTGCGTGTTCCGCCGCAAGGTCATGGTCCCCAAGCGGGAGTACGCGGCCGACGCCGTCGCCGAGGGAGTGGATCCGGAGCGGCCCAGTTTCCCGAACCCGCGCTGAACCCCCGGCGGCGCTGAGCAGGAGTCGCCGCCGCCGAGGCACGGGCCTCCATCCCGCACAGCAGGTTCTGCCGGGGAGGGGGCCCGTCGCCCGTTTCGGGGCTTATGCTGGCGCCGGAGGTTCCGATGAGCCACTCCGTCGCCGGAGAGCCGCCCTCTGCCGGCCGCCGCGCCGCACCCTTGACCGCCGCCGTCTACTCCGCCGCCGAGTGGGACCTGCTCACCAGCCTGCCCGCTCGGGTGCTCGTGGCCGCCGCAGCGCCAGGCGCCGGCCGCCCGGAGCGGGGGGTGATGGCGGGCCTCGCGGGTCTGGACGCGGTGGCTGCCGGCCGCGGGTTCGACAGTGATCTGGTCCGTGCCGTGGTCGCCGCGATCTACGCCCGCCACGACGGCGCCCCGGCGCCCGTCGAGCGACTCACCGACCTGGTGGACCTGCTGGTCGCGTGCCGGGCGGCGGTTCGGGTCCTGCGCCGGCGCGCTGATCCCGCCGACTCGGCCGCGTACCGCCAGTGGGTGCAGTCGGTCGCGGCCCGCGTCTGCCGGGCGGTGCCCGGCCCCGGCGGACGTCCGGCCAGCCCCGCCGACCAACGGTTCCTGGACCGGCTGGGTGACGCGCTCGGCCTCGGCTGAGGTCGGCGGGCCGTCGCGGCGGACGCCGAGGTGGCCCGTACCCTCTGATGACCGTGACCGACGACCAGCTTGAGGTGGGCGTGGGCCCCTGGCCGGGGGACCCGCCCGAGGACCCGCGCTACGACCCGGAGTTGCTGGCCGAGGGGGACCGGCGCAACGTGGTCGACCGCTACCGCTACTGGCGGCACGAGGCGATCGTCGCCGACCTGGACCGGCGCCGGCACGGCTTCCACGTCGCCATCGAGAACTGGCAGCACGATTTCAACATCGGCACGGTGGTGCGCAACGCCAACGCCTTCAACGCCGCCGAGGTGCACATCGTCGGACGGCGACGGTGGAACCGGCGCGGCGCGATGGTCACCGACCGCTACCAGCACGTCCGGCACCACGCGACGATCGAGGAGTTCGTCGACTGGGCGGCGGGGCGGCGGCTGCCCGTGCTCGGCATCGACAACCTGCCCGGCTCCCGCCCGCTGGAGACCGGCGTCCTGCCGCGGGACTGCGTGCTGCTCTTCGGCCAGGAGGGGCCCGGCCTGTCCGAGCCCGCGCGCGCCGCCTGCGCTGCGCTGTACTCCATCGCCCAGTACGGCTCCACCCGGTCCATCAACGCGGGTGTGGCCAGCGGCATCGCCATGCACGCGTGGATCCGTACGCACGCCGGCCCGCCACCGGACTGACCCTCGCCCCGTCGGCGCAATCGGGCGTTTCCGGCTTGACGTGCCAGCGATGCCGGGTGACGGTGGGGTTGTGAGTGTCGCGGTGAGTTGTCCGAGATGCGGGGGCCCGGTACGGGCGCCGGATCTGATGCACACCGAGTCGAGGTGCCTGCGCTGCGGTCCCGTGCCGCCGCTGCACGTGCCCGAACACATCGGAGCGGAGATCGTCGCGAGCGTGGTGGAGCGGATCGCCGCGACCGCGGGTCCACCGGGGACGCCGCTGTGGTGCCCGTGGCCGCTGCCACCAGGTTGGACCCTCACCGGCGTGGCGTACGCCGGTGACGACCGCACCGGGGTGCGGGCGACGGCGGTGGCCTGCGCGGGGCCCGCGCCGCTCGACGACGGTCCGGCGGATCTGGTCTTCGTGGCCGAGGAGCCGGGCGTCGGCCTGGGCACCCGGCTCGCCGGCCTGGCCGGCCCGGATCCCGGACCGGAACTCGTCGACGCGCTGACCGACCCCGGACCGGGGCATCCCGAGCACGTGGGGCAGGCCAGGATCCGCGTCGGCGGGCACCCGACTCCACTGTGGCTGGTGAATTCTCCGACGGATCGAAGCGCGTACGCCGGCGAGGCTCGGGGAATGTGGCTGCATGCGATAGCCTGGCCGGCGAGTGCGGGTCACCTCCTCGCGGAAGACGTCGTGTTGCACGACCTCACCGAGTGGACTCCGCCCGAGCTCGTGTACGGCGCACCATCCCCGTACCTGTCCGGGAGGGCTTGACAACCTTCCGGGTTTGACGGAGAACGGACGCAGATCTTCACTGTACGACACCACACTGATACTCTGGGTGCCGCTGCGGTAATGGGACCCGGCGCCGCGCGAGAGGATGGCCCGCCATGGTCAAGAAGGTCCTCACCTGGGCCGGAATCGCATTCTTGATCTTCTTCGTCGCCTATCGGCCAAACTCTGCGGCTGATGTGTTCAAGTCGCTGGGCGGCGGGATCATGGACATCGCCCAGGGGTTCGGCGACTTCTTCACCAGCCTCGTCGCCTAACCGTCGATGGGCAGCCCCTCCGGTCCACCCTTCGACCCGGACGACCCCGACCGGGAACGTCGCGAGCGCGACACCGAGCCGATACCGCGGATCGGGCCGGATGACGGCCCGGGCTACGGAGCCGGTCCCGGCCTGTCCGACGGGCCGTCCCTTTCGGACGACGTCGGCTACGGCGAAGGGCCCGGCTATGCCGGCGAAGGGCGGTCCGGCCGGGGCTGGATCCGTGATCCCGAGGCCGCCTACCAGCCACCGCAGATCTCCGAGGACGAGCTCGCGGGGCTGCGTGCCGACGCGACGGGGGCGACTCCCCGGCGGGTGCTTCCGTTGGAAGACGAGCCCAGCTCGCTGGTCGCCCGCTACCTCTTCCCCACCGAGCGCTACCGGGGCGAGTGGAAGCGGCACTGGATCCACCTCACCAACCCGATCCTGATCGGCATCGCGGCGACGTTCGTGCTCGGCTACCTGTCCGGTTTCCTCGCCGGCAACAACGTGGGCGCGCTGACGACCATCGCGGTGCTGCTCTGGTTCGCCGTCATGGGCTGGGTGGCCTGGAGAGTCGCCGACTGGTGGTATGACCGGTTCATCCTGACCAACAAGCGGGTCATGGTGGTCAACGGCATCGTCACCCGCAAGGTGGCCATGATGCCGCTGGTCCGGGTCACCGACATGAAGTACGAGCAGACGCCGACCGGCCGCGCACTCAACTACGGCACCTTCGTGCTGGAGTCCGCCGGCCAGGAGCAGGCGCTGCGCGAGATCAAGAACCTGCCCAACCCGAACGAGCTGTACCTGCGAGTCGTGGAAGAAATGTACGAGCCGCAGGCGGTCGAGGCGCGGTTGGGCAAGGAGGCCGACGAGGCCAAGGCCGACGACGGGGCGTGAAAGTTTTCGTCCGAACATCGGAGCAAGTGCGCACCTTTCGTCATGGACCGGCACGCCTCTGACGTGGCACTCTGCCAGGACGGTGTGGGTGCGGAGGTGTGCGGTGGCGAGCAGGGACCCGTTGGAGGAGGAGTTTCGCGAGTTCGTCGCGGCTCGCTCCGCCGCCCTGCTCCGTACCGCCTATCTGCTCGCCGGCGACTGGGCGACAGCCGAGGATCTGCTCCAGACGGCACTGACCAAGACCTACCTCGCCTGGAAGCGGCTCGGCGGGATCGAGGCGGTCGAGCCGTACGCCCGTCGTGTCATGGTCAACACCTCGACGAGCTGGTGGCGGCGACGCTGGCACGGTGAGCGCCCCACCGAGGTGCTGCCCGAACGGCCCGGTGTCGACGAGATCGAGCAGCAGCTCGACCGCGACCTGCTCTGGCGGCACCTCAGGGAGCTGCCCAACCGGCAACGGGCGGTGCTCGTCCTGCGCTACTACGAGGACATGTCGGAAGCACAGACGGCCGCGCTGCTGGACATCTCGCCGGGCACGGTGAAGAGCCAGGCATCCCGGGCACTGGCCACGCTTCGCCGACGGATGGGCACCGCCACCCCGGAACTGGCCGACGCCCCCGGTACGGACCGGAGCGCCAACCCCGCTTCCTCCGGCCGGGGCCGCGACGCCGGCCTCCCCGCCGGGAGCCGCGACGCCGCCCTCTCGGGTCGGGACCGTGGCGCTGCCCTCTCCGGTCGGGACCGTGGCGCTGCCCTCTCCGGCCGGGGCGACGCCGCCCGAGGTGCCGACGCTGCCCGACCTGGTCCGGACGGGAGGGATGCGGGGGGCCGTGCCGCGGTGACGCCGCGTCCGGCGGCCGGCCGGGCCGGGCCGGGCGCGGTCGCACCCCGGCCGTCCGTGCCCCGCCCGATCGCACCGGCGGTCGAGCTGCCCACCGCTCCGGCGGCCGTGCCCGTCGGCACCGGCGCCGGAGACCAGCAGTGAGCGCATTCCCCCGGCGGCCCGACAACCTGACGGGCGGTCCGCAGCGTCCTAACCAGGTGCGACGTGACCAGCTGGAAGGTGCGGTGCGGGAGACCCTCTCGCACCAGGTCGCCGTCACCCGTCCACTGACCGCCGACCCGGCCGGTCAGGCCATCCGCCGGGCCAAGCGGATCCGACGGCGGCGTGCCGGTGTCGGTGTCGCGCTCGGAATGGTCACCACCGTGCTGATCGGCGCCGGCATGACGCAGCTCGCCGACGAGACCGGCCGGCAGGGCCCGCCCATCGTCGTGATCGGCGATCCGGATCTGTCGGTCCGGCCGCTCCCCTCGGCCGCCGTCGCCCCACCCGCGCCGTCGCCCGGAACGCCCGCCGGTCTGCTCCTCGACGGCACCCTGATCAACGCCGACGGCAAGCGGCTGGCGCTGCCCAGCGTCGGCCCCGCCGAACGCGCCCACAGCCTGCCCAGCGGCGCCGGTCTGCTGGTGGTCGGTGCCCCGACCACCGCCGGCCGTTCCCTCTGGGTCGCGCAGGACGACGGCCTGGTGCAGGTGCTGCTGGCCGGCGCGGGCCAGATCGTTCTCGCGCCGGACGCCAGCCAGGTCGCCTGGCGCGACGGCAAGGACCTGCTCGTGGCGGGAGTGGTCGGGAGCCAGCTCATCGGCACGGTACGCATTCCGGTCCCGGACGGCGCGGAACCCGTCCGGTTCGTCGGAAACAGCGTGCTCGTCCGGCTCGACCGGGACGGGCCGGTCCACGCCCTGTGGCGGCCCGGCACGGGGGAGCTGACCGCGGTGTCCGAGCGGGGCACCCTGAACGTCTACGGTGCGCTGCCCGACGGGCGGCTGATCGGTCAGGTGTCCGCGAGCGGGCCGGGTGGGACCTGCCTGGCGGCGCTCGACCCGAAGCGGGCTCTGAAACCGGTACGCACCGCCTGCGGCGCACAGTTGAGCCTGGACGGCGCGGGCGGCGTGTCCGGCGACGGGCGGTGGCTTCTGGTGAACGGGAAGGTCGGCGCGAGCGACCGGGCCCTCCTGGTCGATCTGCAGCGGCTCGGGACGACGCTGAACGCCATGCCGGCCGGCCCGGCGCTGAGTGGCGCTGTCGCCTGGACGACCCGGACGGACGTCTCCTACGTCGACAGCGCCGGCAAGCTGGTTCAGGTCGACGTCGAACGGGTGCGTGCCGGGCAACCGGCCGAGCCGGTGCCCGTGGCCGGCCTCCAGCCCGGTGACCGGCCGGTCCTGGTCACCGGCTCCTGATCCGCACCCGGGTCGCTCCCCGGAGTGGTCGCGGCGTCCCGCGCTGCGATCGACCGCCTCGGCTCGCTGGCCGGCGTTCCCGTCCCTGCGCCGCGGGGGCCTGGCCCACGGGCGGGCCCACGGCCTGGCGCACGGGCGGGCCCACGGCCGGGCGCACGGGCGGGCGCGCGCTGAGGGCCGCGCTCTACGGCTGGCCGGCACCTACGCGAGCCGGATTCGGGTCTGCTGGGTAGCGTCGGGAGGTGACCTCGCCTACCGGCCCCGCGCCGCGGATCGACCTGCACGCCCACTCGACCGCCAGCGACGGCACGCTGAGCCCGGCCGACCTGGTCCGCGCCGGCGCCGAGGCGGGTCTGGACGTGCTGGCCATCACCGACCACGACACCACCGCCGGTTGGGCGCCGGCCGTACGGGCGCTGCCGCCCGGTCTGCGCCTGATCCGAGGCGCCGAGCTGTCCTGCCACTGGTCGGGCGCGCAGCCGCCGGTGCCGCTGCACCTGCTGGCGTACCTGTTCGACCCGGACCACCCGGAGCTGGTCGCCGAGCTGACCCGGGTGCGGGCCGCCCGCGAGGCACGCGGCGAACGGATCGTGGCGCTGCTGCGCGCCGACGACATCGACGTGAGCTGGCCGGACATCCTCTCCGGGGCGGGCGGCGGCACGGTGGGTCGCCCACACATCGCGCAGGCGCTGATCCGCGCCGGTCTGGTCGCCAGCACCCGGGAGGCGTTCGGCCCGGACTGGCTGGGCGAGCGGTACCGGCTGCCGAAGGACGACATCGACGTCTTCCGTGCGGTCCGGCTGGTCCGGGCCGCCGGGGGCGTACCGGTCTTCGCCCATCCCCGCGCCACCCGACGCGGCCGGGTGGTGCCCGACGAGCTGATCGCCGAGCTGGCCGCCGCCGGGCTGGCCGGCCTGGAGGCCGACCACGAGGACCACAGCCCGGCCGAGCAGGCCCACGTACGCGCGCTCGCCGCCGAGTTGGGCCTGCTGGTCACCGGCTCCTCCGACTTCCACGGCACCCACAAGAGCGTCCAGCTCGGCGCGTTCACCACCGGCGTCGAGGCGTACGAGCGGATCGTCGCCGCCGGGGTGACCGAGGTCGCTTCGGGCTGATCCGGGTATTTCGCCCACCAGGGCGCGGCTATCTTGATCACGTGGATCTTAAGCTGTTCGGCGAGGTTTTCGTGACCCTGCTGGTGATCACCGACCCGCCGGGCATGATGCCGATCTTCCTGGCGCTGACCGGGCCGTTGCCCGCCCGGGACCGCAACCGGGCGGCCTGGCAGGCCGTCGCGCTGGCTCTCGGCGTAATCGTGATCTTCGCGGTGGCCGGGCAGACCCTGCTCGACTACCTGCACGTGGACCTGCCCGCGTTGCAGGCCGCCGGTGGGCTGCTGCTCGTCCTGGTCGCCCTGGAGCTGCTGACCGGCAAGGCCGACGATCCCAGCCAGCAGGTCACCTCGAACATCGCGCTGGTGCCGCTGGGCACCCCGTTGCTGGCCGGTCCGGGCGCCATCGTGGCGACCATGCTCTTCGTCCAGCAGGCCGACGGGCTGGGTGACTTCACCGCCATCGCCGCGGCCATCCTCGCCGTCATGGTCGCGGTCTGGATCGTGCTGCGCTTCTCCGGCGGCATCGTGAAGATCCTGCGCCCCGGCGGCATCGAGGTGTTGACCCGGATCGCCGGCCTGCTCCTGGCCGCGATCGCCGTACAGCTCATCGCCGACGCGGTGGCGGCCTTCGTGACCCAGTACGTGAACATGGCCTGACCGGCACACCCGGAATGTCGGCGGTGGATGGCAGGATCGCAGGCGTGCGACGAGCCTCTTCAGCCGGACGACCCGCCGCAGGCGGTCGGGCCCCTCAGCAGCGCCCCGGTGGCGCCGAGCAGCTCGGCTTCGAGGGGATGCCGGAACGGCTGTTCGTCTGCACCCCGAGCAAGCTCGGCGCGTACGCGGACTGCCCCCGCCGCTACCGCTACTCCTACGTCGACCGGCCCGCACCGCCGAAGGGCCCGCCGTGGGCACACAACTCGCTCGGCGCCAGCGTGCACACCGCCCTCAAGAACTGGTACGCGCTGCCCGCCGACCGACGCCGCCCCGAGGCGCTGGCCACCCTGCTCAAGGGCACCTGGGTCCGTGAGGGCTACCGCGACGACGAGCAGGAGCGGGCCGCCTACCGGCGAGCGTTGAGCTGGCTGGAGGCGTACGTCGAGACGCTGGATCCGGAGTCCGACCCGCTCGGTGTCGAGCGGGTGGTGGCGGTCAAGACCGCGGTGCTGGCCTTCAACGGCCGGGCCGACCGCATCGACTCGCGCCCCGGGCCGGAGGGCCCGGAGCTGGTCATCGTCGACTACAAGACGGGTCGCACCGGGCTGGACACCGACGACGCTCGGGGCTCGCAGGCGCTGGCGCTCTACGCGTACGCGGCCGAGCGGGTGTTCCGTCGGCCGTGTCGCCGGGTGGAGCTGCACCACCTGCCGACGGGCACGGTCGCCGGCCACGACCACACCGTCGAGTCGCTGAACCGCCAGTTGACCCGGGCCGAGGACACGGCCCGCGACATCATGGCCGCCGAGCGGGCCGTCGCCGACGGCGGCGATGCCGACGAGGCGTTCCCGGTGGCGCCCGGCCCGCGGTGCGGTTGGTGCGACTTCCGGCGGCACTGCCCGACCGGGGCGCAGACGCCGGGCAAGGAGCCGTGGGCGGCCGTGGACCGGTCCGCCGACGCCTGACCCCGTGCGGCCTGCCCGCAGCTGACACTGTGCGGCGTGTCCGCACCTCGCCCCGAGGGGGTCCGGCTGGTCAGCCGGCCAGCGGGGTCGCGGTGTGACGTTCGGCCCGCTCCTTGGCGGCCTGCATCAACGGCCCCTCCCGATAGCGGCGCGGTACCGCGGCGAGCGCCAGGCGCAGGGCGCGCACGGTGAGGTCCGCCGACAGCTCGGTGGTGGGCAGCCCCAACCCGCCGTACATCCGTCGGGCCCACGGAGGCAGCAGCGCGAGCGCGGTGCCAGCGATGCCCAGGTACGCCCAGCGCGGCGGGCCGAGGGTGAGGCCCAGCCGAGCCGGCAGGCTGAGCTTCCACGGCAGCGGTGGGGCGGTGAGGAAGATCGCCGTCTCGGCGGCCTCCCGGGTCATCCGCAGCTCCGGCCGCACCGCGCGGTAGTACGCCGCCACCTCGGCGGCGGTGCCCGGCACCGTGGCCGGGTCCAGCCCGACGAGGCCGGCCGACCGACGCTGCTCGGTGTAGTAGCCGTCCACCTCGTCGTCGGTGAGCGGCAGACCCGCCCGCCGGGCCGTGCTGAGGAACGATTCGACCTCGGTGACGTGCACCCAGCGCAGCAGGTCCGGGTCGTCGATCCGGAAGTCCTCGCCGGTGTCGGGGTCGGTGGCCCGCAGCCGGGCGTGCAGGCGACGCAGTCGCGCCCCGGCCTGCTCGGCTTCAACCGTGGTGCCGTAGACGGTGGTCGCCACGTAGGTGGCGGTGCGCACCAGCCGTCCCCACGCGTCGGTGCGGTAGTTGCTGTTCTGCGCGACCCCGGCCATGGCCCGGGGGTGCAACGCCTGGAGGTAGAGCGAGCGCAGGCCCGCGACGATCAGGATCGGCTCCTCGTGCACCTTCCACGTGACCGAACCCGGACCGAAGAGGCCGAGGTCATCGGAGTCCACCGACCAAGCGTGCCACGGCCCACCGGTCGGTGCCGAGTGGTGCGGGCCGGGTCAGCTGTCGGCGGCGCGGCGCGACTGGCAGCTCGGGCAGAGGCCCCAGAAGGTCACTTCTGCCTCGTCCACCTCGAAGCCGTGCGCGGTGCCCGGTTCCAGGCACGGGGCACTGCCGACGGTGCAGTCGACGTCGGCGATCTCGCCGCAGCCCCGGCAGACCACGTGGTGGTGGTTGTCGCCGGCGCGCGCCTCGTACCGGGCGGGACTGCCGGCCGGCTCGATCCGGCGGGACAAGCCGGCCCGGCTCAACGCCCCCAGCACGTCGTAGATCGCCTGCGTGGAGACCGAGTCGAGGCGTTCGCGGACCCGGCGGGTGATCTCGTCGACCTCCAGGTGACCGCCGTCGGCGAGAACGTCGAGCACCGCGAGGCGCGGTCGGGTGACGCGCAGGCCCCTCGACCGCAACAGCTCCTCGCCACCGGACATGCGCCAATGACAGCACGTACGACCAGCAGCGACAACCGTCGCCCGCTGGGGGTGGCCACGGACACAGCCCGCAGGACCGACCTGCGGGGTCGCGCCGTGCTGAACCTGATCGCCGACGCGCGCGTGTCTCCGGGCGAGAGCTCGGGGACGACCGGCGGCCCGTACGCTGGCGATCCCTCACCGTGATCCACCTGGAGGTGTCGATGTTCGAGGAGATCCTGGGTCTACCGGTACACGTCCTCGTGGTCCACGCGGTGGTCGTCATGGTCCCACTGCTGGCGGTGCTGGCCATCGGATACGTGGGGCTGCCGCGCTGGCGGCACCGACTGGACTGGGCGCTGGCCATCCTCGCCGTGGTCGCGCCGGTGACCGCGTTCGTGGCCGTCGAATCCGGTGAAGCCTTCACCGACGCCCTGGTCGCCCGCGGCTACCAGGGCCAGATCCTCGACCAGATCTTCGAGCACTCCCGCTACGGCGACATCCTGTTCCGGATCGTGGTGCCCCTGGGGATCGTGGCCATCGCGCTGCTCGTGGCGACCAGTGGGCACCCGCGGGTGCCGCGGCTGCCGGCACTGGTGACGCCGGTGCTCGCGGTGGCGACCGTCGCGCTGGCCATCGCCGCCCTGATCTACGTCTACCTGACCGGTCACTCCGGCGCCGAGGCCGTCTGGGGCACCACCCTCTGAGCGGCCGGTCGGGGTGGGCGCCACCGACGCCGCTCAGAAGATGAGGCGCGAGCAGAGCAGGCAGACAAGAGCCACCAGCACCACGGCGGCTGCGGCGCCGAAGCCGTAGGTGACCCGCTGGGAACGCTGCTCGGCCGCATCCAGGACGGCCATGTCCTGTGGCGGAAGCTGTCGGGGCGGGGCCGGTTCCAGGTGCACCGGGGGACGCCAGCCGGCCGGGGGCGGCACGCTCGGGGGTGGCCCCGCGTACCCGCTCGTGGGTGTGGTGGCGGGTGGGGGTTGGTCCGCCATCCCGCCGTCGCCGGTCCCGGGCCGGCGCCAGTAGTCGTCGTCCGGGGTGCTGCCACCGCTGGGGGTCGTCACGGCGTCCGACGCTACCAACGGAGCCGGCGGCCCGGTCGCTTCTGGTCGATGTGCCAACCGTCGGCGAGCGGTCGCCTGCGCTAGTCTTGCCGCTCGTGAGCACCGAGGACCCCGGAACGCAGGGCGCGCGCGGCGATGATGACCGCACCGTCGACCTGAGCGACGACTTCGTGGTGCTGCCCGAGCAGACCACGGACGACACCGACCACGGCTGGGGCGAGCGGAGCAGCGGCAACGACGACTGGCTCCTCGCCCAACGCCCCCCACACTGGGACTGACCCCGACGCCGCGCCTGCGGGGCGGGCCACCGGCAGCGCGGCGGGTCGGGCAAGCCAGGCCCACACCCCGACCGCGACTCTAGGGCGGACAACCGTCAGCACGGCGGGTCGGGCAAGCCGGACCGGCGCCCCGGCCGCGCCGTTGGTCGCCGGGCAGCCGGTCGCGGTGCGCTGGCCGGTCGGGGAGTCCATGCCGGTTGGGGTGTGCAGGATCGCGGCGGCGAGGCCGAGCAGCGCGGCGACCAGCCCGGCCCGCAACAGGGTGCGACCGCCGGGCAGGGCCGGCCGGCGCAGCGGGCGCAACGCCCGCGCGGAGTCCAACTTGCGGGTGATCATCTGCCGCCTCCGTCCCGGGTGCCGTCGTGGTGACACCCGTAGAGCGGCACGTTAGGCCGGTAACGGCCGGCACTGCGGACCCCTCGTCCCCGCCTGTGGACAACTGACCGGCCTGTGGATAACGCCCATCTACCGGCTGGATCTGCTATCGCACCCGGCGGGACCCGCTATGGCACGGAAAGGGAATCCGGGCGATCGACCCGGCCCGGCCGACTTTCGGGAACCCGAGTGGATCAAGGATGGACAGCGCCGCCCGGGCGATCGCGGGCGGCGCTGTCGGCGAGCTTGGGGAAGACTGAGGTCAGGACGTGGAGCTGGCCGCCGGAGCCTTGCCGCCGCCCGACCCACCGGTCGAGGATCCACCGGACGAAGACCCAGACGACGACCCGGACGACGAGGACGAAGACGACGATCCGGAATCCCCGCCCGAGGACGAGGACGACGAGGACGACGAGGACGACTCGGACTTGGCCGGCTTGCTCGGCGTGCCGCCAGCGGAGGTCTCGGAGACGGACGCGCGGGAGTCGGTGCGGTAGAAGCCCGAGCCCTTGAAGACGATGCCGACCGAGTTGAAGACCTTGCGCAGCCGCCCCTGACACGCCGGGCACTCGGTCAGCGGCTCGTCCGAGAAGGACTGCACCGCCTCGAGCTGGTGACCGCACGCGGTGCAGGCGTACTGGTACGTGGGCACGTTCTCCTCCGGTATCTGAGCTCGGCCAGTTGGCACTCGACGTATTCGAGTGCCAATGGTGCGTCATTCGCCCCGGGTTCGTCCAGCGGACGTGTGGGGCGCGACACCCTGCGCCGCACCCGGGCCGTCGTCAAGCGTACGCATCCCGTCGGTGGGGGTGACGACCGCGCGGACCGGACGGTCGTGCGGCTCCGCCGGCAGCGCCTCGACCAGCTCCCCGTCGTGCAGCGGGACCACGGTCAGGGTCGCCGTGGGCACCCGTGCCAACGCCCGGTCGTACGAGCCGCCGCCCCGGCCCAGCCGTCGGCCGCGTCGGTCGACGGCGAGCGCCGGCACGACCACCAGCTCCGCTCCGGTGACCGCGGCCACGCCGAGGCGGGGGCCGGTCGGCTCCCGCATACCCCGACCGGCCGCGCTTAGAGCATCGGGTCCGGAGTACGCGGCCCAGTCCAGGTCCAGGTCGGGGAGGAGCACCGGCAGCAGCAACTCGGCGTCGGGCGGCAGCGCCGACCGCAACACCTCCGGCAGGTCGGCCCCGCCCGGCTCGGAGCCGACCGGGACGTACGCCGTCATCCGGCGCGGGCGCAGCCGGCGTACCAGGGCGACCAGCTCGGCCTGGACGCGCCCGGCGGCCTCGGCCCGCGCCGGAGCGGTCAGGGCCCGACGGCGGGCGAGCAGGTCGACGCGGGTGTCCCGCTTCGCCACTCGGGTCACTTCCGCTTCATCAGAAAATTCCGGCACGCAACACTCCTGACGCAACGCCACTCCCACGGTTGCTCTGTGTCAGCATCGCAAGCAACGGAGGCGGAACTTCCGGGGGGACCGAGTGACGCTACGCGGGCGGTTGACGGCAGCCTTCCTCGTGGTGGTGCTCGGCCCGGTCCTGCTCGGGGCGTTCTTCGTGGCCTCCACCGTCACGGCCGTCGACCGCAGCCGGTCCACCGAGCGCCTCGCGGTGGCGGCCTCCACGGTGCGTACCTCGGTCGACGCGCTCTGCCAGCAGCTGCGCGCCGCCGCCGACGCGGTCGCCCTCACCGGTGACCCGGCCGTCGCCGCCGGCCAGCTCGTCGGCCGTGGGCTGGCCGCAGCGGTGCTGGTCACCGACGTGAACGGACGCGTCACGTACGCCTCGCCCGGCGCTCCGTCGACCCCCTGGCGGGACTGCTCCGAGCCGGCCACCGCGTCGTCCGGCCCGGTCCGCGCGCTGGCCGCCCGGGTGGACCGCCGCGACCCGGCCGGCGCGCTGCTGGGCACGGTGGCCGCCGCGCACCTGATCGACCCGGCCTTCGTGGCCCGGCTGGCGGCGGTGACCGGGGTCGCGGTCACCCTGCTCGACGGCGGCGCGAGCGCCGCCCGGGTCACCCACACCACCGAGTCCCGGGAGGTACGCGACGCGGTGCTGGCCGCCGCCGGGGCCACCAGCGGTGAGCGGGTCACCGAGAGCACCAAGGGTCGGTACGTGCGCCGGATCGGGCCGTCCGCGGGCCAGCCGCTGCCGCTGGTGTTGTCGGTGCCGAGCGAGCGGCCGCCCGGGCTGCACGTCACGCTGGCCGGCGTGGTCGTGCTGGCCGGGCTGCTCGCCGTGTTCACCGCCTGGCGTCTGGCCCGGGTGACCACCCGGCCACTGGTGGAGCTGGCCGGAGCGGTCGACCGGGTGGCGCACGGCGACCTGACCGCCCGGGTGCCGGTGCGCAGCCGCGACGAGCTGGGACGGCTGGCGGCCGCGTTCAACCGGATGACCCGTGAGACCGGGTCGTACGTCGCGGCGCTGACCAGCAGCCGCGACCAGCTACGCGGGCACCTCGCGGTGCTCGGCGACACCCTGGCCAGCACCCATGACCTGCAACGCATCCTGCGGGTGATCCTGCACAGCGCCATCGCGGCCACCGGGGCGCGGGCCGGCGCGGTGCTGCTGGTGGAGCCCGGCGGGGTGCTCGTCGCGCAGTGCAGCGAGGGGTTGGACGGGCGCTGGCCGGCGGGGGACCCGGACGGGTCGCAGGGACTGCGGGTGCCCGTGGGCGTGGGCGTGGTCGGCGCGGTGGCCGCGACCGGCGAGCCGCAGCGGGGCCGGGTGGAACCGACCGAGGCCCCGACCGGCGAGCCCCGCTGCCGCACCTACGTCGCAGTCCCCTTCGCCACCCCGGGCGGCGCGAGCACAGCGGGCGGCGCGAGCACACCGGGCGGCGCGACAACGACCGTCGCGGGCGGCGAGAGGAGTCCCGACGAGGCCGGCGCCGCTGCGGCCGCGCTCGGTGTGCTGGCGCTCTACGACCGGGTGGGCGCGGACGAGTTCGACGACGACGACCTGGTCAACCTGCGCACCTTCGCCGGCCACGCGGCCGTGGCGGTGGAGAACGTCCGGGTGCACGAGGAGGCGCAGCGGCTCTCGCTCACCGACCCGCTCACCGGGCTGTGGAACTACCGCTACCTGCGCGAGTCGATCCGGCGGGAGGTGGAGCGGGCCAGCCGGTTCGGCCGGATGCTCAGCGTCCTCGCCCTCGACCTGGACCGCTTCAAGGACGTCAACGACACGTACGGGCACGCGGCGGGGGACACCGTGCTGGCCGAGTTCGCCCGGCGGGTACGCGGTGAGATCCGCGAGGTCGACCTGGCCTTCCGGCAGGGCGGCGAGGAGTTCGTGCTGCTCCTGCCGGAGACCGACGCCCGGGGTGCGGCGATCGTCGCGGAGCGGCTGGGCGCGGCGGTGCGCGAGACACCGATCGCGGTCGAGGCGTACGCGGGGCCGATCGTGGTCACCGTGTCGGTGGGCATCGCCGTCTACCCGGACCACGGCAGCACCGGACGGGAGGTGCTGGAAGCCGCCGACGACGCCCTCTACGCGGCCAAGGCGGCCGGCCGGGACACCTATCGCGTGGCCGAGGCCCGCCCCGACGTGCCGACGCGGGAGATACCGGTGCCCGCTTGCGCCGTCAGCCCACCCGACGGGCTGCCACGTGCCGGCCGGCCCGTGCAGGCGCCCCGGGAGCCGGGCGGGCACGCCCGGTCGGAGTCGACTGCTGGCGTACCGGAATCGAACCGGTCGGGGCCCGCGCACGCCGGCCCGGATCCGGCGGACGAGCCGGCGGCCACCGCCGCGGACGCCGCGCGGGCCGGCCCCGACGTCACCCGGCCGGGGTCGGGCGGCGGCGCGTCTTCTGGGCCACACCCGCCGCGGCAGAGCCGTGGCCGATAGTCTCGCGGCATGTCGGAGCACTCAGCGAACCCCTCATCGACGGTCGCCGCAACCGGCCGTCCCGTGGCGGTCAAGGCCGTTATCCCGGCCGCCGGACTGGCCACCCGCTTCCTGCCGGCCACCAAGGCGGTGCCGAAGGAACTGTTGCCGGTGGTGGACCGGCCGGTGCTGCAGTACATCGTCGAGGAGGCCACCCAGGCCGGGATCGGCGACGTGTTGCTGATCACCGGCCGGGGTAAGACGTCGATGGTGGACCACTTCGATCGACGCCCCGACCTGGAGACCAGGCTGGAGGAGAAGGGCGACGCCGAGCGGCTGGCCGCCGTGCGCCGGCCCAGTGAGCTGGCCGAGATCTACACCGTCCGGCAGCCGGAGCAGCTCGGGCTGGGCCACGCCGTCGGGTACGCCGAGTCCCACGTCGGCGACCAGCCCTTCGCGGTGCTGCTCGGCGACGAGTTCGTCAAGCCGTCCGAGCCGCTGCTGCCGGCGATGCTGGAGCTGCAGGCCCGCACCGGCGGCGTGGTGCTGGCCTTCTTCGAGGTCGACCCGGCCGACACCAAGCGGTACGGCATCGCCTCGGTCGAGCCGGCCGAGGCGGAGCTGACCGACATCGGTGAGGTCGTCAAGGTCACCGGCATGGTGGAGAAGCCGCAGCCGGAGGACGCGCCGAGCAACCTCGCGGTGCTGGGTCGGTACGTGCTGCCCGGCAAGATCTTCGACGCGATCCGCCGGACCAAGCCGGGCAGCGGCGGCGAGATCCAGCTGACCGACGCCATGGAGCTGCTGCGCACCGAGGGCACACCGGTGCACGCGATCGTCTACCGGGGCACCCGCTACGACACCGGCATGCCGCTGGGGTACCTCCAGACCGTCGTGCAGATCGCCGCCGAGCGCGAGGACCTCGGCAGCGAGTTCCGCTCCTGGCTGGCCGAGTTCGTCAAGGCCGACGCGGCAGGCGGATCTGGTACATGACCGCGACGGCCGACGCCGAGGCGGCCGCGAACGAGTTGACGCCGCTCGCCGACTACCTGGGCAGCGTGCTGCGCAGGTTACGAGCGCTGCCGCCACTCGACCTCGACCTCACCCAGGCGCACGGCAACGTCCTCGCCGAGGATGTCGTCGCGCCGCACGCCTTCCCGGCCTTCGACCAGGCGGCCGTGGACGGGTACGCGGCCCGGTGGGAGGACATTTCCGGAGGGGGCCGGGGCCCGAGCTACGTCCCGGCCCCCTCCGGCACGCCCGGCGGCCGGACCATCCGGCTCAACGTGGTCGGCGACCTCGGCGCGGCGAGCTGGCGGCCGGTGCGGCTCACCCCGGGCTCGTGCTTCTCGGTGGCCGCCGGGGCGCCCCTGCCGGTCGCCGCGGACGTCGTGGTCCCGGTGGAGTGGACCGACCAGGGCATGGCCGCCGTGGAGATCTTCCGCACCCCCAAACGGGGGTACGGGGTACGCCGCGCCGGTGAGGAACTGCCGGCCGGCACCCTGCTCGCCCGCGCCGGCACGTACGTCTCGCCGGCGCTCGTCGCGGTCTTCGCCGCCACCGGCATCGGGCACGTGGTGGTCCGGCCCAGCCCTCGGGTGGTCATCGTGGCCACCGGCGACGAGTTGGTCGACGTGGGCCGGGGCAGCCAGCCCGGTCAGGTGGTGGACGCGAACTCGCACGCGCTGACCGCCGCCGCCGCCGAGGTGGGCGCGCTGGCGTACCGGGTCGGTATCTGCGACGACGACCCGGAAGGGCTGCGCGGGCTGCTGGAGGACCAGACCCTGCGCGCCGACCTGATCATCACCACCGGGGGGACCGGCACCGGCCCCGGGGACATGGTGCGGCGGATCCTGTCCCGCCGCGAGGGTGGCCGCGCCGGGCCGGTGACCTTCACCGACGTCGCGCTCTATCCCGGCACCGCGCTCGGGTTCGGCACCGTCGGCGCCGAGGAGGTGCCGGTGGTCTGCCTGCCCGGTGACCCGGGGGCCGCGCTGATCGGTTTCGAGGTGCTGGCCCGCCCCGCCATCCAACTGCTCGCCGGCGCCGAGCCGGTGTTCCGGCCCAGCGTCCGGGCGCACCTGCTGGAGACCGTGTCGTCCCCCGGTGGGCTGCGGGAGTTCCGGCCCGCGCACGTCGCGGAGCGGCGCGGCGGCGGTTACACCGTGCAGCCGCTGCGCGGCGGCCCGTTCACCCTCTCCGGCCTGGCCGAGGCGAACGGGCTGCTGGTGCTCGGCGAGCGGGTCACCACCGCCGCCGCCGGCTCCACCGTGGACGTCCTGCTGCTCGACCGGCGCCGGTGAGTGCGCTCGGCTGTTCTTCGACGGTGCGCGTGGTGGGTCCACTTGCGCACGATCCGGTCCCGCGCGGGAGACTGTGCGGGTGAGCCTCTTCGGACCCGCGCGAGCCCCCGGCTGGCCGGCGGTGCTGGTCGACGGCCCGGTGCTGCTACGGCCCTACCGGCGCTCCGACGCGGCGGCGTGGTCGGAGGTGCGCCGGGCCAACCGGGCCTGGCTGGCACCGTGGGAGTCGTCGCTGCCGGGCAGCTGGGACGAGCTGAACTCGCCGGCCGCGTTCCGCTGGGTGCACCGTGACCAGCGGCGTTCCGCCCGCGAGGGCGAGGGGATGCCGTTCGCGGTCTGCCTGCGGGAGGCCGACCGGGACCGGTTGGTCGGGCACCTCAACGTCGGCAGCATCGTGCGCCGCGCCTTCTGCTCCGGCTACGTCGGCTACTGGGTCGACGCCCGGGTCGCCGGACAGGGCGTGATCCCGACGGCGCTCGCGCTCGCCGTGGACCACGCGTTCGGCCCGGGTGGGCTGCACCGGGTGGAGGTCAACATCCGGCCGGAGAACCGACCGTCGCGGCGGGTGGTGGAGAAGCTGGGCTTCCGCGAGGAGTCGTACCACGTGCGCTACATGCACATCGACGGCGCCTGGCGGGACCACATCGGATACGCGATGACGAGCGAAGAGGTCGCCGCCGAGGGCGGTCTGCTGGCCCGCTGGCACCGGGTACGCGCCACCGCGCGGTGAGCCGTCCCACGCACGGGATCGGCGCGGCGCGGCGGCATCACGGTCGGTGCGCCGTAACCTCAAGTAACTGCAAGCTGCGGCAAGCGCTCACCGCCCGGACGATCTACGCACCCAGGCGTGATCGGTGGAAGATCCTGCGGTCGGGCAGCGTTTGCTCCGAATTCGGTGACGGGAGGGGTGAGGGTGCCGACCTCGGTGCTCCTCGCCGTCCTCGCCGCCGCCGGCCTGCTCGCCCTGGCCCCGGCGCTGGTTCGTCGGTACGACGCCACCGAGCGGCTGGTGGCGGAGCGGGCGCAGTCGACGGCGCGGGTGCTCCAACGCCGTCGACGGCGCCGCACTGTGCCAGGACGGCAGCCCGTGCACCCGCCCCGCTCCCTCGTTGTCACCCTCAGTGAAGACGCGACTACGGGAAGGCTGGGTGCGCCGGTCTCCGCGCCCCCGGCGGCACGCCGCTCCGGCCGACTGCGCGCCGTACCGCCGGCACCGAAGCGCTCCCGCCGTCGTCCGCCACGCCGGCAGCACACCCCCGCCGTGTACCGCCGACGCCGGGTGCTCGCCGCGCTGCTACTGCTCAACGTCGTCGAGCTGATCGGCGTGCTGTTCGTCAGCCCCGGCTTCTGGATCGGCTTCTCGGTCACCTTCCTGCTGCTGGCCCTGTACGTCGTACACCTGCGCGGGCGTGCCCTCGCCGGCCGGCGTCGACGCCGCGCCCACGCCCGGGAGGCGGCGTGGCTGGCCGCCCGCCAGGCCGAGGTCCGCCGCGAACAGGCCCGCCGCGCGGCGGCCCGCCGGGAGGCGCAACGCCGCCTGGCGGCCCAGCGCGAGGGGGTACGCCGAGCAGCCATGGGCCTCGACCGGCCCGGCGACCTGCCGGCGGCCGTCAACGGCGGCTCGGTCTCGTACCGTCGCTCCGGAGGACTGCGCGGCCGCCCCTACGAGGCCGGCCGCGGCGCCTGACCCCGCGCTGCCTCGGCCTCGCGGCGCCCGGTCTCGCGACGCCCGGCGTCGCGCTGCCCGGTGTCGCGGCGCTTGATCGACTCCCGTTCGCCGAGGTGGGGGTATCGCCGCGAGATGATGCCGCCACATCGGCGACGTCGAGTCGATCAAGGGCGTGCGGGGGCTTGATCGACTCGACTTCCTGGAAGGCGGGGTGTCGAGGCGTCCGGGATGCCCCGGTTTCCTGGAAGTCGAGTCGATCTCCGTGCTGGTGACAGCGCCGCACCGGGGGCGGATTCGCGGTGGAGGCCGGCGACCTGTTAGCCTTGCTGCCGGCCCGCCCGGTGTAAGCCGGGTGGGACCGAAGCCGGTTCGCCGGTGGGGGGCTGTGGCGCAGACTGGTAGCGCACCTCGTTCGCATCGAGGGGGTCAGGGGTTCAAATCCCCTCAGCTCCACCCCAGGTCAAAGGCCGTTTCCGCGAGTCGGAGACGGCCTTTTTCGATCATGAAGGCAAGCGCGGCGGCGCGGACGTGCACGGTCAACTGAAGCGCTCGGTGGTCACGAGCACGAGGCCGTGCTGCCGCAGGACCTCCGTCAGCTCGTAGAGGATCGAACCCAGCGCCTCGGCGCTGCCGGCTCCCAGCAGAGCGGTGAGGTCGAGGCACCAGGCGAGATTGTGGCCGATCCTGCGTAACTCCCAGGTGAACTGGTGGCCGTCTCTCTCGTGGTGGCCACCGGCGACGGATCCGACGGTGCAGCCGTCCGTCGTCCGCCAGACGGTCCTCAGGGTCGCCACCTGATCCGCCCGGAGGTCCTTGGCGAAGAGGACGCGGTACACGCGTCGCTCGTGGAAGCCCTCCGGTGGCTGTGTCGGGCCGAGCCGCAGTGGCGGGGCGGTCGCGAAGGCTTGATGGTCACGGAAGTACGTGCGCAGGACCGCTTCGGAGGGCAGGTGCCGACCTCCGAGGCGGCGGTAGGCGGCTACGGCGTCGGCGTGTGCGATGGGAACAACCCGGGCGAGCACGGCCGGATCGGTGCGCAGGCCGCGACTCAGCGAGGCGGAACTCCACCAACCGGCGCTCGGCGTCCAGCCCGCGCTGTGCAGACCCGTCGTGGTGAAGTCGTCGTGCCGGGTGAACTCCTCGACGAGGATGCCCTCCACCTCATGATCGCCCTGCGCGGACCGGACCAGGTGGTAATCCAGCGAAGGCCCGGCGTGCGGCCGATCGGTGCTCACCGGCCCCATCCTCCGGCCACGCCGCACACCGGGCAACAGTGATCCGTCCATACCAGACGGTGAGCCCGCAGACGTCGATCATGTCGTCCATCCGACCGGCCGCAACCGAGAGGCATGTTCAGGGGTGCTTCTGGCATCAGTTGACGCCCGGGAGTATCCGGGCCGCCCACACGGGGAGAAGAGATGACGCACAGCGCTCGACACCGGATGCTCGCCGGCACCGCCGCCGGCCTGCTGGCCGCCTCTCTCGGCGTCGCCCTGTCCTCGACGGCGACCGCCGCGCCCAGGACCGGGGCCACCAGCGCCTGCACGATCAGCACCTTGCCCTATCCGACGGACACCTACCGCGCCGACGCGAGCGTCATCGACCCGTCGGGCCGCTTCGTCGCCGGCACCGCCCTGCGGATCCGGGAGGACGGCAACCAGTACCTGCTGCTGACCTGGGACGGGCAGCAGCTCACCGAGACCGAGGCGCCGGGCAACGGGATCGACCCGGTCGACGTCAACGAGAGCGGCATCGTGATCGGCAACGGCTGGGCGGAGAACGGCATCGGCCGGCCGTGGACGTACCGCGACGGCAAGCTCGAGCAGTTGCCGGTGCTGCCGTCCACCGGCATCTTCGTCTCGGCCATCAACAAGGCCGGCGACATCGTCGGCTACGGCTCGGACATCGTGCCCGGCGAGTTCGTCGCCCTGCGCTGGCCGGCAGCCCGCCCGGGCACGGTCGAGGTGCTCGACGCCCCGGTCAACGCCCAGCCGGTGGGGATCTCGCCGAACGGGACGATCGTCGGTTACGCGGGCCCGTTCGGTGACTGGACCAGCTGGGTCCGCCGGCCGAACGGCAAGATCAAGCCGCTCGCGGTCACGGGTGGTGGGTCGACCTGGCTCAACGCCGCCGCGGGCCACTGGGCCGTCGGCCAGGCCTGGCTGGGTGGCACCAGCCCGGCCAAGGTGCGGTGGGACGTGCGCGACGGCTCGTACACGTTCCTCGACCAGGAGATGGGGCTGGACGACGTCAACGCCAAGGGCGTCGTGGTGGGTGGCGACCGGGTCGCGCGCGGGTCCACCTCGCGGGTCCTGCCGGGCAGCGGCGAGCGGATCAACATCGGCGCTCGGGCCATCTCCGACACCGGCACCATCGTCGGCTTCCGCAACGCCGACCGGGTGACGCCGGTGCGCTGGACCGGCTGCTGACACTCGATCTCGCGCGCGTGGGGCCGGTCCGATCATCGGGCCGGCCCCACGGCACGTCACGGCTTCCAGGAGCCGGCGGTCGCGAACTTGTGCTGGTACTCCAGCACTCCTGAGGTGTCCTGCACGTCAAACACCACGCTGCCGGTGCGCTTGGTGCCCGCGGTCAGGTCGTTGGCGGCCGGCATCGGTTTGCCGCAGCCGGAGAAGGCGCCGGCGATCGCGTTGGTCTCCGTCCCGTCGGCGGCGACCCACTGGAAGTACAGCGGGTTCGCCGAGCCGGTGCCCTTGGTGACCGCCACGGTCACGTCGGCGATCACGTACATGCCCTCGTCGGGCTTGAGGCCGTACGACGTGCAGGGCTTGGTGGCGGTGCTGAACTTCGTCACGGTGATCTCGACGGTGCCGCCGTTGTCGTCGATGACCAGGGTGTCCCCGGCGGACATGTTCCGGGTGTCGCTGTCGGCGGACGCCCGGGGCGACGGCGCGGTGCTGGCCGGCGGCTGCCCGACACCACGGGTGACTGCCGGGGTGGGCAGCGCGTCGGTCACCTCGTTCGCGGCGCGGTTCGCGCCGATGACCACCGCCACGATGCCGCCCGCGCAGCACAGCAGGGTGAGCACGGCCGCGGTCACCGCGATGGCCACCACTGTCTTCTTGGAGTTCGTCGTCTGCACGGGCGGCGGCGGCATGAGCGGGTAGCCCGGCCCACCGGGCGGCGGGTAGGCGCCCGCGCCGGGCTGCGGGTAAGCGCCGCCGGCCTGCGGGTACGCGCCGCCCGAGAACGGCGGCTGCGGCGGGTTCGCCGCTGCCGACCACGGGCTGGGCGGCACCGGCGCCTGCGGGACCGTCGGGTCGGCGGCGGACCGCTGCGGCTGCGGTGTCGCCGCGAACGGTGGCGTCGGCGGCTCCGGGTTCGGCTGCTGAGGGTCCTGCGGCCCGGCGGGGGGCTGGGGGTGGGTCACCGTACTCCTTGACGCCTCGTACGTGCGGTTCGGGAACCCGCCGACGCTACCGTGCGTCGCCGACCCGCCGGTCGCCGCGCCGGCTCGTGTCCCACCGTCCGCGAGTCGTCGACGCACCGGCCAGAATGGACGGTGCAGGGGTCAGCGCAGCGTGAGGACGGCGGCGGTGCGGACCAGGCCGTCGGCGACCACGAACCGGCCGGTGATCGTGCCCGGAGGATCGGCGACCTGCGCCGCGTCCACCCGCGCCGGTGCGATCCGGGCGGTGAACGTACCGGAGTCCGGGTCCAGCGTGAGGTGGGCGTCGTGGAAGTCCAGCCAGCTTCCGACGACGGGGTGCCAGACCTTGTAGACGGTCTCCTTGGCGCTGAACAGTACGACGGGCCAGGAGATGTCGGAGGGTAGCCGCGCAAGGCTCTCCTCCTCCTCGGGCAGCAGCACGAGTCGTCGTACCCCCGCATTGATCTCGCGGTGCCGTTCGGCGTCCATGCCGACCGATCGCAGGTCGGTGGCGCGCGCCGCGGCGGCGGCGCAGTAGCCGGTGGTGTGGGTGATGGTGCCGACCACCCCGGCGGGCCAGATCGGCGCGCGGTCGGCGGCGGCCGGCACGGCCGCCACCGGCAGGCCGAGGTCGGCCATCGCGCGGCGGGCGCACACCCGGCCGGCGGTGAAGTCCCGTCGACGGGTCTGCACCGCCCGTTCGCCGAGGCACGCCTGTTCGGCGGTGAGGAGTTCCCCGGTCCAGTCGTCGGGTGCGGCGACCGCCACGGCGACCGTCGGCGGCAGGAGGTCACGCACGGCCGCCACCTACCGTCCGGTAGCGAAGGGGCATACGCTCGACCGTCAGATTTCCGACTCCCACGACGGGAGAAGGTACCGCAAAGATGTAACACCGGAGGGACGCGTCGCGCCCTCCAGGATGGCTCCGGGGGGACCACCATCAACACCTGGCCAGTCCCGCGAACATCTTGAGAGGACCTGCGATGAGCGATGGCACCGAACCGCCGGGGGATCGGGCCGACGACCACGCACCGACGACCCCGGGCTGGAGCTGCGGCTCCTGCGGCGACGAGTGGCCGTGCGCGACGAAGCGCAGCCGGCTGCTCGCGGAGTACGGGGATGATCGGGCGATGCTCAGCGTCTACCTGGGCTCGTGTCTCGCCGCCGCCGCCGAGGATCTGCGCGCGGCCCCGGTGATGTCGCTGCAGGACCGGTTCATCGGCTGGCTGCCCCGCGGCGCGCGACGCCGCTGAGCCCGCCGGTGGCCCCGCCCGGCGTGGGCGGGGCCACCGGTTGGCCGGGCGGGTTCAGGCCCGGCGAGGCCGGCGGGTCAGCGCGAAGCCGAACACCCCGGCCACCGCGGCGAGCACGCCGCCGATGCCGGTCCAGATCCACCGCGAGCCGAGATCCGGCAGCCAGTCCGCCGGCGAGTCGCCCTCGTCGTCGGCCTCCGGGTCGGGCGTCGGTACGGCGTTGAGCACCGTCCCCGCCCTGGTGTTCGCCACCAGCGGCGCGGCCGGCTCACCGTCGTCGGCCGAGGCGCCCCGGTCCGCGAGGACGCCGACCAGCAGGTCCACGTCGACGGGTGCGCCCAGGTCGGGCTCGGGCAGGTCGATGACGGAGAGCCGGACGACGTACGTGCCGGGCAGCGGGTCGGCCGACCACGGCTCGGCCCAGGGCCGCACCTCGCGCAGCGTGCAGCCCAGCGCCACGCTCGACGCCTTGCCGTCCACCGTCGGGGTCTGCGCCCCAGCGGTGCACGCCTGCCGTCGGCGCAACCCGTCGAACACGTCGACGGTCCAGGTGGAGGCGCCGCTGCGTGCCTTCGGAAAGGTGACGGTGGCGCTGATCTCGTGCACCTGCCCGGCGGTCGCCGGGAACGACCAGTAGAGGTGGTCGCCGACCGAGGCGTCCACCCGCACCGGTTGGCCGGCCGTGATCGGGGTGGCGGTGAGGAACGAGGTGCCGGCCCGGGTCACCGGCGTGGCGCCCGGAGACGGGGTGGGGGCGGCCAGGGCCGCCCCGGGCAGCAGCGCGGCCCCACCGGCGGCGAGCAGCGCCGCCAGCGACCGGAACAGTGCGGTACGCATCAGTTCTCCCTCCAGGTGGCGACCCACCAGCGGGTGAGCAGGCCGGCGATCAGGCCGGTGAGCAGGCCGGCCACGGTGAGCAGGGCGAGCAGCACCCAGCCCCGGCCGAGGTCGGGCCCGTCCGGGGCTCCCGCGGCGGCGACCACGTCGATGGTCAGCTCCACCGGCATGCCGGGCGTCGCCGCGGTGCCCGGGCGTGCGGCGAACGAGTTGCTCACCACCAGGCAGACGGTGGTGGGCTCGACGACGGGCGTCGAGGTGTCGGCGGTCACGTTCTCGTCGTCGGCGGCGTTCTCGTCGTCGGCTGTGGCCGACCAGCGCAGACCGGCGGAGAGCACGTCGGCCCGGCCGCTGCCCGCGTCCGCGCCACGGACCAGTTCCCGGCCATCCGCCGCGGTGGCCCGCAGCAGCACCCCGTAGTCCCGGTTCACCGGCCGGTCCAGCGCCATGCTCACCGACGCGCGCAGCTCCTGACCGGGGCGTACGGGCACCCGGTAGTAGCGGTGCTCGGAGAACGACTCCCGGTCGGCGTACACGCCCGGGGCGAGCAGCGGCGCGGAGTCACAGGCGTTCGCGCCGCCGACCACGGTCGGGGCCCGGGTGTGGGTGTCACCGGCCCGCTCGACGAGCTGTTTGATCCGGCCGGTCAGCTCGTCGGCGCTCTGCGCCGCGGTGTAGGTGCCTCCGGTCGCCCCGGCGATGCAGAGCAGCTGACGGCGTACCTTCTCGTCGGGCGCGAGACCGAGCGTGTCGACGACCAGGCTGGTGCCCTGCGCGGCCAGTTCCCGGGCCACCTGGCACGGGTCCGGTGGTGCGCAGGTGTCCTCCCCGTCGGTGATCAGCACGATCCGCCGGGTGGTGGCGCCGGTGCCCAGGTCCTGTGCGGCGGAGCGCAGCGCGAGCCCGACCGGGGTGAACCCGGTCGGTCGGAGCGTCGCTACCGCCGCCTTGGCCCGGGTCCGGTCGACCGGCCCGACCGGAACGATCTGTTGGGTGTCCTGGCAGCCGACCTTCTTGTCCTTGCCCTTGTAGGTCGCGCCGAGCACCCGGATGCCGAGCTGGGTCTCCTCCGGCAGCGCGTCCACCACGTCGTTGAACGCCTGCTGGGCCACCGAGATCCGGCTGCGCCCGTCGATGTCCGCGGCCCGCATCGAGCCGCTGACGTCGAGCACCAGCTCGACCCGGGGCGGCTCGGTCGCCTGCTCCTCGTCGGCCGCCGCCGGGACCGGCCCGGTCAGCGCGGTGGTCGCCAGCAGTCCGAGGAGGACGGCCGCCGATCGTCTGAAGTTGATCACGGCGGGCAGTGTAGTGAAATCCACTTTGGATGATCATTGGGGTGGCTGGTTGTCCCGGATGGTCGGGGACGCGTGGACCCGGCCGGGTCAGGCGGGCGGGTCGAGCAGTGCGACCAGGCGCTTCGGCGCGATCTCCCGGTACGCGTCCCGGCACAATTCGTCGATCTCGGCCCAGTCGACCGTGCCGTCCAGCCGTACGCCGACCCAACCCCGACCGCCGACGTAGGGCGGGCGGAAGAAGCGGGCCGGGTCGGCGGCGGTCAGCTCCGCCTGGGCGCCCGTCGGCGCGGCGCACCAGAGGTGGGGAAAGTCGTTCTGGTGGTGCCCGTCGGCGTGCAGGGTGACGAACACGCTCTTGTCCCGGACGAACCAGGTCGGTGACCCGTGGCTGGGCCGCTCGGTCACCTCGGGCAGCGCGAGGCAGATCGCCCGGACCCGTTCCAACAGCTCCACGGCACCCCGCCCTCCCGTCACGATCGCGACGCCCACCACGGCGAGCCTAGTGCGTCGGGCCGGGTCGCCGGCAGCCCTCGAAGCGGCCTCCGTCGGCGTCGAGACAGCCGGTTCGGGGGCGCTGGGTCCACGCCAGGTCACCCTCGGTCAACGGTCGGAGGGGAGACGTCGGCCCGGGTGGAATCCGTCGGAAATCTGACCCAAGTTGACCCGTTGTGCCGGTGGTGCGCGGTGGTTAAGCTCTTCATGCGCGCCCCAATCGCCCGCTTCCCCCGTGGCAGGCGATCGGGGCGCGCGTCTTCGTGTATGAGGTCGGGCCCGCACGCGTGACGCGTGCGGGCCCGATTTCCGTCGCGCTGTGCGGCGCGTCGCCTGCCGGTGCTTATATCCAGCGGCCGTCGAGCCACATTCGGGACAGCCAGTCCGAGTACGGGATCAGCCGTCCCACGAAAATCGGATAGAAGTACGCGAAGCACAACGCCACCAGCAGCACGTACGCCCCGGCCGCGATGCTGCCCACCAGCCGGCGTTCGTAGCCCGCGTCGCCGGGCACCAGGGCTGCCGTCTCACCCACGTCACCGCCGGGCGGAGCGATCAGCGCGCCCAGCACGTACACCACGGCCAGCACCAGGAACGGCAGCGCCGGCGCGACGTAGAACGAGAACATCGTCCGGCCGTCGAGGGCGAACCAGAACCAGGGCAGCAGTCCGGCGGCCACGGTGAGCAGGATCGCGCCGGCCCGCCAGTCCCGTCGGGCGATGCCCAGCCAGACCAGCGCCACCAGGGCGGGCAGGAACGACCACCACAGCAGCGGGGTGCCGAGCAGCAGGATCTCCGAGGCGCAGGTCGGTGCCCCGCAGGCGCCGTCGCCGGACCAGTGGAACGCCACCGGCCGCCCGAGCAGCAGCCACTGCCACGGCCACGACTGGTACTTGTGCGGATCGTCGAGCTGGGCGTGGAAGCCGTACGCGGCGCGGTGGTACTCGAAGAGGTTGACCAGCGGGCCGATCACCGGGGTGTCGCTGAGCGGGGCGCTCGGGTAGGCCGACGCGAGCCGGTAGTAGCCGTCGTCGCTGAGCAGCCACCCCGACCAGGTGGCGAGGTAGGTGCCGACCATCAGCACACCGGCCAGCACCAGCCAGGGCACCTCGTCGAGCAGGGTGTCCCGCCAGGGCCTGCGGACGCCCGCCGAGCGGCGGACCCCGACCTCCCAGAGGACCACGAACAGGGCGAACACCGGCACGAAGTAGAGCGCGCTCCACTTGACCGCGCAGGCGCAGCCGATGAGCACCCCGGCGGCGAGCCGCCACCACGGCCACGTGCGCCAGCCGGTCGCCGGCCGGCCCGCGCGCCCCGGCAGACTCGGGTCGAGCCCGTCGTCCAGGGCGCGCGCCCAGCGCCGGCGGCGGGCGTCCCGGTCGAGCACCAGCGCGCCGAAGGCGGCCAGCACGAAGAACAGCAGGAAGATGTCGAGCAGCGCCGCGCGCGACAGCACCAGGTGGAAGCCGTCCAGCGCGAGCAGCAGGCCGGCCGCGCAGCCGAGCACCGTCGAGCGGAACAGCCGCCGACCGATCCGGACCAGCAGCAGCACCGACAGCGTGCCGATCACGGCCGCCGAGAACCGCCAGCCGAACTCCGGCGCGGTGGTGAGCAGGTGCCCACCGACGGAGACCTTCGACTCCGCGTCCTGATAGCCGAAGGCCCACTCGCCGACGCCGATCAGCCACTTGCCCAGCGGCGGGTGCACCACGTACGACGGGCCGTTGTCCTTGTAGTTCCACTCGACGCCCCGGCTGATCAGCCCGTACGCGTCCTTGGCGTAGTACGTCTCGTCGAAGATCTTGCCCTTGGGGCTGGACAGGCCCACGAAGCGCAGGATCCCCGCGATCGCCACCACCACGGCGGTGGCGAGCCACGAATACGGGTCCATCCGGCTGTCGACGGTGGCGAACCGGCGGCGGACCACGGCGGATATGCCCCCGCCGTCGGCACGTGGTGCCGTCGGTTCCTGGTGGGGGCTGGGCTCGCCGGACACCTCGACCGTGTCTGCCGGGTCGGCGCTCGGGCTCTGCGCTGTCGACGCACTCGTCACCCGGCGATCGTAGGCTGCCAGGGTGTCCTGTGGCGCCCGTCGTCCCTGATACCGGTATTCGCTGTCGATGAAGGAGACGATGTCGTGGGTGAAATGTCCGAAGCTGGGCGCCTGATCCTGCTCGGTGCCCCGCTCGGCAACCCCGCCGACGCCTCGGTGCGGTTTCGGGAAGTCCTGGCCAGCGCCGACGTGGTGGCCGCCGAGGACACCCGCCGCCTGACCCGGCTGGCCCGCGACCTCGACATCACCGTCGGCGGCCGGATCGTCTCCTATTTCGAGGGCAACGAGGAACGGCGTACGCCCGAACTGGTCGAGGTCATCCTCGGCGGGTACGTGGTGGCGCTGGTGACCGACGGCGGCATGCCGAGCGTCTCCGACCCGGGTTACCGGCTGGTCCGGGCCGCGTTGGACGTCGGGGCGCCGGTCACCGTGGCACCCGGGCCCAGCGCGGTGACCACCGCCCTCGCCGTTTCCGGGCTGCCCTGCGACCGGTTCTGCTTCGAGGGGTTCCTGCCCCGCAGCGGGGGTGCCCGCCGGTCCCGGCTGCGCGCGCTCGCCGCCGAGGAGCGCACCCTCGTCTTCTTCGAGGCGCCGCACCGGATCGGCGCGGCGCTCGCCGACCTGGCCGAGACGTTCGGCGCGGACCGGCCGGCCGCGCTCTGCCGGGAACTCACCAAGACCTACGAGGAGGTGCTCCGCCGCCCCCTCGGCGAGTTGGCCCGGTGGGCCGCCGAGGGTGATCCGCGCGGGGAGATCACCCTGGTGGTGGCCGGCTCGCCGGTGACCGCGCCGGAACGCCCCGACGACGACACCCTGCGCGCGGCCGTCGCCGAGCGGGAGGCCGCCGGCCGGTCCCGCCGGGACGCCATCACCGACGTCGCCACCGAATACTCGCTGCGCCGCCGTGAGGTCTACACGATCGTGCACAGCTGACCCACCGGCGCATTCACCACGCGACGGCGAGGAAGCCGAGGGTGATCAGCGCCGGGCCGGCGAGAGCCGTGGCCACCGCCCAGCGGCGGTGTCGCCGGCCGGGCAGCCGGGCCGACCCCGTCCACCGGACGATGCCGGCGGCGCAGCCGAGCACCGCCAGCAGCCCGGGCAGCCAGCGCAGGTGTCGGCCCGCGCCGGTGTCGGCGTACGCGGTGTCGCTGTCCGGGCCGGTCATCCGTGCCCGCAGCGCCGCCCCGGGCGCGCCACCTCCGGCGGGTACGCCGCTGACTCGTACCCCGTGGGCCAGGAACCGCCCGTCGTCGGCCGTGAAGATGCCCCGGCACCGCTGGGTGAGACCGCCTCCGGTGCAGTGGTCGATCACCACCGTGCCGTCGCGCGCGTGCCCGACCGCGAGCCAGAACGGGCCGGCGCTGACCCAGGCGAAGAAGGCCGCGACCAGGCTCAGCAGCACCAGCGCGGTCAGTCCGGGCAGCGGGTCCGGCAACGCGGTCGTCCGCGACGAGGGACGGCGAGCCCGGCGCTGGGGGGCGGCGACCTCGCGGACGGGGGTGCCGTCCCAGTGCACCTGCTCGATCGGCGCCCAGAACGTGCCCTCGTCGTCCGGTGGCCGGTCCCCGTCGACCCGGTGAGCAATTCGGCGACGGCTCTGCTGGCGTACCGGCACCCGACGCGGCACCGCGTCCACCGGCGCCCCGGTGGTCGGCTCCACCTCGACCGGGGCCCGGGTTGCCGGCTGCGCCTCGACCGCCGTTCGGGCCGGTTCGCGCCCCGCCGGCGCGACGTCGGCCGACGCGCCCGGCGGGTTCGGCGGCTTCGGGCGGGCCGGGCTGGGCACGGGCGCCGTCGGGCTGGGCCGCGCCGGGGTGGGGGCCGGCGCGGCCGGCGTGGGCCGGGCCGGGGTGGCGGCGAGCTCCGTCGAGGTGTCCCGCCGTGGCGCGGCCGCCCGCCCGGACGGCGTGGGCCGCTGGTAGCCGGGCCGATCGGGTTCGGGGGCGGTGACCAGCCGGGGCTGCGGCGCGACCCCGGCGGCCCGGGGGCCGGGCTCGTCGCCGCCGGTCGGCCCGGTGGGACGCTCGTCGTGGTCCCGGGCCGCTCCTCTGCCAGTCACGACGTTCATTGCACACCGGTAGCGGAGGCAGATCGGGCAGCTGGACCGCGTGTCGACGACAAATCGGACCAATGGGCGGGGCGGTCGATCCGGTCCGGCGGCCCGGCACCCCCCATTGGTTCGCGGACGCCCCGGGCGGGTCACTAGGCTTGCTGCTCATGAGTCACGTTCTCGCGGCAGTGGCCTGGCCGTACGCTAACGGCCCCCGCCACATCGGCCACGTCTCCGGTTTCGGCGTTCCCTCCGACGTCTTCGCCCGGTACATGCGGATGGCCGGCCACGACGTGCTCATGGTCTCCGGCACCGACGAGCACGGCACCCCCATCCAGGTGCAGGCCGACGCCGACGGGGTGACCCCGCGCGAGCTGGCCGACCGGTACAACAGGGTGATCGTCGAGGACCTGCACGGCCTCGGGCTCTCCTACGACCTGTTCACCCGCACCACCACCCGCAACCACTACGCGGTGGTGCAGGAGCTGTTCGAGGGGATGTACCGCAACGGCTACATCGTGCCGAAGACCACCATGGGCGCGATCTCGCCGTCCACCGGGCGCACCCTGCCCGACCGGTACATCGAGGGCACCTGCCCGATCTGCGGGTACGACAGCGCGCGCGGCGACCAGTGCGACAACTGCGGCAACCAGCTCGACCCGATCGACCTGATCGACCCGAAGTCGCGGATCAACGGGGAGACCCCGAAGTTCGTCGAGACCGAGCACTTCTTCCTGGACCTGCCCGCCCTGGCCGACGTGCTGCGCCAGTGGCTGGACACCCGGGAGGGGTGGCGGCCCAACGTGTTGCGGTTCTCCCGCAACCTGCTCGACGACCTCCAGCCGCGGGCGATCACCCGGGACCTGGAGTGGGGCGTGCCGATCCCGCTGGACGGTTGGCGGGACCGCTCCGACAAGCGGATCTACGTCTGGTTCGACGCGGTGATCGGTTACCTGTCCGCCTCGATCGAGTGGGCCCGCCGCTCCGGCGACCCGGAGGCGTGGCGCAGGTGGTGGTCCGCCGACGGGGAGGGCAAGGACGCCCGGTCGTACTACTTCATGGGCAAGGACAACATCGTCTTCCACTCGGTGATCTGGCCGGCGCTGCTCTCCGGGTATTCCGGCGAGGGCTCCCGCGACGGCGAGCCGGGGGCGCTGGGCGAGCTCAACCTGCCCACCGAGGTGGTTTCCAGCGAATACCTGACCATGGAGGGGCGCAAGTTCTCCTCGTCGCGCAAGGTGGTCATCTACGTCCGCGACTTCCTGGAGCGCTACGACGCCGACGCGCTGCGCTACTTCATCGCCGCCGCCGGCCCGGAGAGCAACGACACCGACTTCACCTGGGCGGAGTTCCTGCGCCGCAACAACGACGAGCTGGTCGCCGGCTGGGGCAACCTGGTCAACCGGTGCGTCTCGATGGCCGCCAAGAACTTCGGGGCGATCCCGTCGATCGACCCGGCCGGCCTCACCGAGGCCGACGAGGCGCTGCTCGCCGTCGCCCGCGCCGGGTTCGACACGGTCGGCGACCTGATCGGCCGGCACCGGCAGAAGCAGGCCATCGGCGAGGCGATGAAGGTGGTCGCCGAGGCCAACAAGTACCTCTCCGAGCAGGCGCCGTGGAAGCTCAAGGCCGAGGCCGACAAGCCCCGCCAGGGCACCATCCTGCACGTCGCCCTCCAGGTGGTCAGCGACGCCAACACGCTGCTCACCCCGTTCCTGCCGCACTCCGCGCAGCAGGTGCACGAGCTGCTGGGCGGCACCGGCGTGCACGCGCCGATGCCGGTCATCGAGCAGGTCGACGACCTGGACGGCGGGCCGGCGTACCCGGTGCTGACCGGGGACTACACGGTGGGCGCGCGCTGGGAGTCGGTGCCACTGGAGGCCGGTCGGCCGCTGGCCGCGCCGAAGCCGGTGTTCCGCAAGCTCGACCCGTCGATCGTCGACGAGGAGCTGGCCCGACTGGCCGGCTGATCAGCGAACGGCGCGCGGCGGTGGGCTCTCGGACCGCCGCGCGCCGTCACAGCACGTACCGGGTGTCCATGACCTGGTCGTCGCTCACCTCGGCGCCCGGCGCCCAGGTCTCGTAGACACCCCGGTCGTGGCACTGCGCGCCGGTGGCGATCAACGCGTCCGGGTCCGGGAAACGCAGCCGTAGCCGCAGCCAGCCGGCCTCCTCGCGCAGCACCAGGCACGACACGCCCCGCCACTGCGCGAACCGGACCCGGCGGGCCACCGCGTCCACCGGATAGCGGGCCGCCCGGGTCATCGCCAGCACCCGGAACCCCCCGGGCAGGTCGGCCACCGCCTCGTACTCCGTGTCGCCGTAGAGGCCGACCAGCTGGGTGGAGCGCGGGGCGTCGCCGGTCGGCACGTACTCCTGGTCGGGAGAGAGGCCCGGCACCGCGGCCAGCAGGTGCCGCCACTGCGGGCCCACCATCCGCAGCCACGCGCGCTGCTCGGCCTGGTAGCTGTAGAGCACCACCTCGACGCCCTCGGCGGGATAGGCGACGAGCGTCGCGTTCGCCGGCATCGGCAGGTCGGCGAAGTCCCGGGTGATGAACTCGGGGATGAGCTGGCCGTTGCTCGGCACGAAACCGGTGCCCAGCACCGGCGGGCCCAGCCGGTCCCGGGACGCCAGCGCCGTCAGCCCCCGGTGCGCCTCGCCCACCGGCACGTCGTAGTCGCCCGGGTCGGCGGCCCGCCAGCGCAGCGCGTACGCCACGTCCGAGCCGTCCCGCCCGACGTCGCCGTCGGTGCGCAGCACCGTGGTCGTCGACGGCGTACGCAGGTGCGCCACGTCGTGCTCGCGATAGCAGAAGCCGTGCGGCAGCCAGCCCCGCACGTACCCGGCGAGCTGCCGACCGGAGAGCACCTTCACCATCCGGGTGCCGCGCCGGATGATCGCCGAGGCACGCATCGCGGCCAACACCGGGTCACCCGCCGCGGACGGCTGCTGGCTGAGCTGGTGTACGTGCGACCAGCCGTGTTCCCGGTGCGCCGGCACCATCAGCGGTGTCTCCGGCTCCTCGGCCGGCACGACGGCACCGTGCACCGCGCTCACCTCCGTGACGTGCACGAACCGACGCCACGGCAGGGCGCTGCCCGGACGCGGCGCCCGCTCGAAGCCGGCCACCTCCTCGGCGCTGAACAGCTCGTACGCGGCGCCCCGGGCGATCTCCTCAGCCGGGTAGACGCCGCCGCCGAAGGCCACGCGCAGGCCGGTCCGTTCGCCGGCGGCGTCGCTCGCGTGGGGTGTGACGCTCACCCCGCCGCCTCGCTCCGCTCGGCAGCGGCGTGAGACGCCACGCTGCTGTGCCTCATGGTTCGCTCGCTCACCCGGCGACGGTAGAGTCGCGCGGCGTAGTCGAGGTGAACGCCGGGTGGCGGGCGGATGGACGGCCCCGGTGTGTGATGCTGTCGCTGATGAGCGAGCCGACTGAAACCCGCCGCGAGCGTGCCGCCCGGCGGGCCGGAGAGTTCCCGCCCGCCCCCGAGCCGCTGCCCCGGCCGGTGCTGGACAGCCACACCCACCTGGACATCACCGTCAGCGAGGCTGGCGTGCCCGGTGGCGGGCCGTCCGACGACCCGGTCGCCACGGCGATCACGGTGGCCACCAAGGTCGGCGTGGACCGGCTGGTCCAGGTGGGCGTGGACGTGGCCTCCTCGCGGTGGGGCGCGGACATCGCCGAGGCGTATCCCGCCGTGCTGGCCACCGTGGCGCTGCACCCCAACGAGGCGCCCCGGCTGGCCGACCTCGACGAGGCGCTGCGGGAGATCGAGTCGCTGGCCGCCCGCGACCGGGTCCGGGGGATCGGCGAGACCGGCATGGACTTCTTCCGTACCGGCGACGAGGGGCGCGCCGCGCAGGAGACGAGCTTCCGGGCGCACATCGCCATCGCCAAGCGGTACGGCCGGACGCTTGTCATCCACGACCGGGACGCGCACGCCGACGTGCTGCGGATCCTCGACGACGAGGGCGCACCGGACACGGTGGTGCTGCACTGCTTCTCCGGTGACGCCGAGTTCGCCCGCGAGTGCGTGCGCCGGGGCTACCTGCTCAGCTTCGCCGGCACCGTCACCTTCGGCAGCGCCACCGCCCTACGCGAGGCCGCCGCGCTCACCCCGCTGGACCAGATCCTGGTGGAGACCGACGCCCCCTACCTCACCCCGACCCCGCACCGTGGCCGGCCGAACGCCTCGTACCTCATCCCGCTCACCGTCCGGTCCCTCGCCGCGACCACCGGCAGCGACCTGGACGAGCTGTGCGCGGCCATCTCCGCCACCGGCGACCGGGCCTTCGGCCCGTGGTGAGCCCGGCCCGGCGGCCGGTCCCGACGACGCCGCTACGCTGCCAGCCATGACCGGTCTCCTCGGCCCGGCGGAGATCCGGGAGCTGGCCGCCCGGCTGGGCGTCGCGCCCACCAAGAAACTCGGCCAGAACTTCGTGCACGACCCGAACACGGTGCGGCGGATCGTCACGGCCGCCGGCCTGACCCCCGACGACGTGGCCCTGGAGGTGGGCCCGGGGCTCGGCTCACTCACCCTGGGGCTGCTGCCGGTCGCTGGGCACCTGCACGCCGTGGAGATCGACCCGACGCTCGCCGGTGCGCTGCCGGAGACCGTCGCCAGGCACGCCGGGGCGGACGCCGCCCGGCTCACCGTGCACCGCGCCGACGCGCTCCGTGTCAGCGCCGCCGAGCTGGCTGACCCGCCGCCGACCGCGCTGGTCGCGAACCTGCCCTACAACGTCGCCGTACCGGTGGTGCTGTACCTCCTCGCCGAGCTGCCCACCCTCCGGCACGGCCTGGTGATGGTGCAGAAAGAGGTCGCCGACCGGCTCGTCGCCGGTCCCGGCTCGAAGGTGTACGGCATCCCGTCGGTCAAGCTCGCCTGGTACGCCCACGCCCGAAGCGCCGGTAAGGTGCCGCCGAACGTGTTCTGGCCGGTGCCCAACGTCGACTCCGGTCTGGTCGCCTTCACCTGCCACGAACCGCCCCGCGCCGACGTGCCGCGGGAGCGGGTCTTCGCCGTCGTGGACGCGGCGTTCGCGCAGCGCCGAAAGACCCTGCGCGCCGCGCTGGCCGGCTGGGCCGGTGGCCCGGACCGGGCCGCCGCCGCGCTGACCGCCGCCGGCGTCGACCCCGGGGCCCGGGGGGAGTCATTGACCGTCGAGCAGTTCGCCGCCATCGCCGCGTCGGCCCCGGCCGGTACGGTGGCCGCGAAGTAGGCTGACGCCGTGTCCGCCGACTCCGCTGAGGAGCTGATTTTGAGCAAGCCGTTCGACATTCGCCTGCGCACGCGGGACCTCACCCCGTGACCGAGGCCTGGCGACCGGACGACGAGGACGAGCGACGCGGGGCCATCGGTCCGGTGAAGGTCCGGGTGCCCGCCAAGGTCAACCTGCACCTCGGGGTGGGCCCGCTGCGCCGCGACGGCTACCACGAGTTGAACACCGTCTATCACGCGATCTCCATCTACGACGAGCTGACCGCCCGCCGGGGCGACACGCTGGCGTTGACCATGGAGGGCGAGGGCACCGGCGAGCTGGCGCTGGACGACTCCAACCTGGTGATCCGCGCCGCGCACGCCCTGGCCGGGTACGCGGGGGTGCTGCCGCACGCCCGCCTGCACCTGCGCAAGCAGATCCCGCTCGCCGGCGGGCTGGCCGGCGGCAGCGCCGACGCGGCCGCCGCGCTGGTGGCCTGTGACGCGCTGTGGGGCACCGGGCTGTCCCGCGATGAACTGGCCGGGATCGCCGCCGACCTGGGCTCCGACGTGCCGTTCCTGATCTACGGCGGCACCGCGCTGGGCACCGGCCGGGGTGAGGCGGTCAGCCCGGTGCTGGCCCGAGCCACCTCCTGGCACTGGGTCGTGGCGATCGCCGACAGCGGCCTGTCCACCCCGGCCGCGTACCGCGAGCTGGACCGGCTGCGCGACTCCGGCGCCGCCGGCGCCCCGCTGGGCAGCACCGACGCTCTGCTGGGTGCGCTGCGTCAACGCGACCCCCGAGTCCTCGCCCGTACGCTCGGCAACGACCTGCAGGACGCCGCGCTGGCCATGCGGCCCGCGCTGGCCGACACCCTCAAGGCCGGCGAGGCGGCCGGCGCGCTCACCGGCATCGTCTCCGGCTCCGGCCCGACCTGCGTCTTCCTCGCCGCCGACGCCGCCGACGCCGAGCGGATCGCCGCCGAGCTGACCAGCGCCGGGGTGTGTCGGGAGGCACGGGTCGCGCACGGGCCCGTGGCGGGCGCGCGCGTCGGCTGACGTCGCGTCCCGGACGGCCCGCGCGGCGGGGGTGGCCGGGACGTCCGCGTACCCTTGGGTTCAGGCGTCCCGAGGTGCCCGCCGGCACCCGGACGCCTTGATCTTGAAGGGTGGAACGTGGCCAACATCGTCAATCTGGACCGGGTGTCCAAGGGGTACGGCGCCGCCGGGCGGCTGCTCACGGACGTCTCGCTCGGCCTGGACGACGCCGACCGGATCGGTGTGGTCGGCCTCAACGGCGCCGGCAAGTCCACCCTGCTGCGCCTGCTCACCAAGCAGGAGGAGCCCGACGACGGCCGGGTCACCCACCGCCGTGACCTGCGCGTGCTCTGGCTACCGCAGCAGCTCACCCTCGCCCCGGACGCCACCGTCCGGGACGTCGTGCTCGGCACCGCCTGGCTCGGTGAGGGCATGGGCGCCGAGCACGAGTGGGCCGGCGACGCCGGCGTCCGCAACATCCTCGACGGCCTCGGCATGCCGCACCTCGGCCTCGACCAGCCGGTCGGCCCGATGTCCGGTGGCGAACGGCGGCGGGTGGCGCTCGCCGCGCTGCTCGTCCGCGACTCGGACCTGCTGATCCTCGACGAGCCCACCAACCACCTCGACGTCGGCGGTGTCGACTGGCTGGCCCGGCACCTGGTCGGCCGCAAGGGCGCCCTCGTCGTGGTCACCCACGACCGGTGGTTCCTGGACGCGGTCTGCACCACCACCTGGGAGGTCGGCGACCAGACCGTCCGGGCGTACGAGGGTGGCTTCGCCGCCTGGACCCTCGCCCGCGCCGAGCGTGAACGCGTCGCCGCCGCCACCGAGGCCCGCCGGCAGAACCTGCTCCGCAAGGAGATCGCCTGGCTGCGGCGCGGGCCGCCCGCCCGCACCTCCAAGCCGCAGTTCCGCATCGACGCCGCGAACGCGCTGATCGCCGACGTGCCGCCCGCCCGCGACACCATGTCCCTGCAGCGCATGGCCGTCTCCCGGCTCGGCAAGCAGGTGTACGAGCTGGAGAACGTCGAGCTGCACGCCGGGCCGAAGGAGATCCTGCGCGACGTCACGTGGCTTGTCGGCCCCGGTGACCGGATCGCCATCCTCGGCGCCAACGGCGCCGGCAAGACCACCCTGCTGCGGATGCTCGCCGGCATCACCCGCCCCGACGGCGGCCGCCTCGGCACCGGCTCGACGGTGCGACCGGCGTTCCTCTCCCAGGAACTCGTCGAGCTGCCCGGGCACCTGCGGGTGCTGGAGGCCGTCGAGGAGGTCGCCCGCCGGGTCCAGCTCGGCGACCGGGAGGTCTCCGCCGCCCAGCTCGCCGAGGTCTTCGGGTTCGACGACCGCCGGCTCTGGACGCCCGTCAGCGACCTGTCCGGCGGTGAGCGTCGCCGGTTGCAGATGCTGCGGCTGCTCGCCGGCGAGCCCAACGTGCTGCTCTTCGACGAGCCCACCAACGACCTGGACACCGACACGCTGGCCGCGCTGGAGGACCTGCTCGACTCGTGGCCCGGCACGATCATCGTGGCCAGCCACGACCGCTACCTGATCGAACGCGTCACCGACACGGCGTACGGGATGTTCGGCGACGGCCGGCTCGTGCACCTGCCCGGTGGCGTCGACGAGTACCTCGCCCGGACCGCCGAGCGAGCCGGCGCCACCCGGGCGGGCGGCACCGGCCCGGTCGCGCCGGCCGGGCCCACCGCGGGTGGCATGTCCGCCGCCGAGGTGCGCCAGGCCCGCAAGGAGCTGACCCGGCTGGAACGGCAGCTCGGCAAGCTCGACCAGCGCGAGGTGACCCTGCTCGATCAACTCGCCGCCGACGCCACCGACTACGCCCGCGTCGCCGAGCTGGACACCCAGCTCAAGGATCTGCGCGCCGAACGGGAACGGATCGAGGAGACCTGGATGACCCTCGCCGAGGACCTGCCCGAGGGCTGAGCGGGCCGGGCACGCCGGCGCGGGGGCCGTGTGCGGCGTCACACCGACACATGCGGAACAATCGTCGGCGACACCTCACCCTTGGAGACCCAGACATGGCCCACACCCCCATCAACCACCCCGCGCGGCCGATCTACCGGGCGATCGGCGGGCTGACCGGTCTGTACCTGGTGGTCTTCGGCGTGCTCGGCATCATCACGAGCGCCGGCAACGAGATCCTCGCCCAGGACGACACCCGCGTCCTCGGCCAGGGCGCCAACCTCGGCTTCTCGCTGCTCTGCGTGCTGCTCGGGCTCGTCGTGCTGGTCGGCACCGCGCTCGGCCGCAACATCGACGTGGCGATCAACCAGTGGATGGCGTACGCCCTGATGGTGATCAGCCTGGCCGGTCTGGCCTTCATCCGGACGGACGCCAACTTCTTCAACTTCAGCATCTTCACCGTGATCGCCGTGATGACGGCCGCCCTGGTGCTGCTCATGGCCGGCATGTACGGCAAGGTCGGCACGGAGGATGAGGCGGAGGCGTTCCAGAAGGCTCGTCTCGTTCTCTGAGTCTCTTCCGGTGTGTGGTTTTCGCCGGAGCCCGAGCTGCTCCGGGCGGTCAGGCTTGATCCCTGCGCAGCTCGGGCTCCGGCGAAACCTGACCTGGTCCGGCCTGCGGCGGGCCGTTTCGGGCTTTGTGGTTCTTCGGACAGTCGGCTCTGCCCTGGGTGACAATCCTCCTGAAACGGTCGATTCAGGGGGGTCTGGGTATGCCGCACTTTCCGGTGAACCATCCGGCACGGCCGCTCTACCGGGTCCTCTCCGGCCTGATCGGCGTCTACATCCTGGTCTTCGGCGTCTGGGGTGTCGCCGAGACGATCGGCGACCCGCTCTTTGACCGGGGCAACCACTGGGCCCTCGGGCTCCGCACCAACCTGGCCTTCTCGCTCGCCTCGGTGGTCTTCGGAGTCGTCCTGATCATCGGGGCGTCCCGGCGCAGCAACCTCGGCCACTACATGAACCTCACCGCCGGGGCGGTGTTCCTGGTGACCAGCATCCTCATGATGTCCGTGCTGCAGACCGACGCGAACTTCCTCAACTTCTCGATGTCGACCGTGATCGTGTCGATGCTGTTCGGCCTGATCCTGCTGGGCACCGGCCTGTACGACAAAACCGGCCC
Organism: Micromonospora sp. NPDC005237; assembly: GCF_040607775.1. Lineage (NCBI taxonomy): Bacteria > Bacillati > Actinomycetota > Actinomycetes > Micromonosporales > Micromonosporaceae > Micromonospora > Micromonospora sp. NPDC005237. Next base: position 96,072 of record NZ_JBEXHJ010000001.1, read on the forward strand.
GTCGGAGCACGCCGAGGCGGAGCTGGAACGCCGCAAACATCCGGTGGCCGACGTGCACCGCCGCTGAACGGTCAGCGGCGGCGGGCGGTGATCAACGTGGGCTTCGCCTCCAGGTGCGACAACCCGTTCCAGGCCATGTTGACCAGGTGCGCCGCCACCGTCTCCTTGCGCGGCTTGCGCACCTCCAGCCACCAGCGGCCGGTCAACGCGACCATGCCCACCAGGGCCTGCGAGTAGAGCTCGGCCAGCTTCGGGTCGTACCCGCGGCTCTTGAACTCGGCGCCCAGGATGTGCTCGACCTGGTGGGCCACGTCGTTCATCACGCTGCTGAAGGTGGCCGTGCCGGACAACAGCGGCGACTCGCGGACCAGCACCCGGAACCCGCTGGTCTCCTCCTCGATGTAGCCCAGCAGGGCCATCGCCGCCTGCTCCAGCAACTCACGCGGATGCCCCGCCGTCAGCGCCGTGGTGATCCGGTCCAGCAGGGCCCGGACCTCCCGGTCGACCACGACCGCGTACAGCCCCTCCTTGCCACCGAAGTGCTCGTACACCACGGGCTTGGAGACCTTGGCGCGGGCCGCCACCTCCTCGATGGAGGTGGCGTCGAAACCTCGCTCGGCGAACAGCTGCCGGCCGATCGCGATCAACTGCTCCCGCCGCTGCGCGGCCGACATGCGTACGCGTGAGGGGGGCTTGGGTTTCGCCGCCGCGGCCGGCACTGCACGCCCACCGCCGGCTTCGTCACTGACCTCGGGCATGTCGCCGCCTCGCTGGCGCTCGGTGACGCCCTGCCGTGGAATGGTGCCTCCGCTGTGCCCGCTCACGTCGTCGCCTCACTGGCGGGCGGCCCGTCCGGCCTGCCGTGCCGTCCGACCGTACCCGGATCGGGCTCGGCCCCCCGTCCGCCGAGCCGTCCGGTCCCCCGCTCCGCTCGGCCACCCGGCCATCCTGCCAGGTGGCACCCCGCGGCACCGCCCGGTTTACCGGGGTGCGACCGGTTTCACGAGCTTGGCCGCGAGACGTTCGGGCTTCGGCCAGCGCACCTGCGACGCCGCGCCGACCTTCTCGAACAGCCAGATCACCCGGGCCGAGATGTCCACCTGACCACGCAGCACACCGTGCCGCGCGCTGGTCGGGTCCGCGTGGTGCAGGTTGTGCCAGCTCTCACCGAACGACAGGATCGCCAGCGGCCAAAAGTTCGACGCGCGGTCGCCCTGGCGCATCGCGAAGGGGCGCTCGCCGTACACGTGGCAGACCGAGTTGATCGCCCAGGTGACGTGGTGCAGGAGGCCGATCCGGACCAGCCCGGCCCAGAAGAACGCGGTGAGCGCGCCCTGCCACGACCAGGTCACCAGGCCCCCGATCAGCGCCGGGCCGAGCAGTGAGACGGCCACCAGCGCGGGGAACAGTCGGTCCACCCGGCTGATGTCGCGGTCGGCGATCAGATCCGGTGCGAACCGCTCCCGGTTGGACAGCTCGCGGCGGAACAGCCAGCCCACGTGTGCGTGGAACAGACCCCGCGTCAGCGCCCAGAAACTGGTGCCGAAACGCCACGGCGAGTGCGGGTCACCCTCCAGGTCGGAGAAGGCGTGGTGCCGCCGGTGGTCGGCCACCCACTGGATGATCTCGCCCTGTACCGCCAGCGAACCCGCGACCGCCAGGGTCACCCGCAGCCAACGCTTGGCCTTGAACGAGCCGTGCGTGAAGTAGCGGTGGAAGCCCACCGTGATGCCGAGCCCGGAAACCACGTACCAGACCAGGCCGATGATCACGTCGCTCCAGCCCAGCCAGCCGCCCCAGGCGATCGGCACGGCGACCAGCAGGGCCACGAAGGGGATCACGACGAAGGCCCACAGGGCGGCCAGGATCCCGTTGGACTGACTGCCGTCGGTGAGCGGTTTCGGGCCGGGGCCGGCGGTGTTGGGTTCGAGCATGGTAGTGGACATGGCACCTCGCAGAGGGGACGGAAACGATCACGAACCTACGCCTACGTCACCGTAACTTACGGCTCGGTAGATCGCACGGGGAAGTTTGAAAAAGCTGTCGTACGTAGGTCCTAAAGCCCTGCTCAGGGCCCACCCTCCATTCGCTGTGGGGTGCCGCCCGAGCGGTTTCCCGCTCGGGGTGTCACCGCCGCCTCGGTCACGAGCCACGTGCGATGGTCGGCAAGGCCGAGGGGATCATGAAGGGCAGGAGTGCTGGCGTCGCGGCCGTCGGGCGTTAGGGTGTACCGGCAGGATGCTCGTTCTGAGGCGACGGTGTTCTTGACGTTGCAATCGGCCGTGGTGTAATTGGCAACACCCGGGTCTTTGGTACCCGTATTTCAGGTTCGAACCCTGGCGGCCGAGCTGTCCCGACAAGTCCGTTTTGGGTTCTGCTGGGGGTAAGAGGACGCGCTGCCGGGCCGCGTGGTTAGCATGGCCGCGAGAGTGTCCGCCGTCCCGACGGGAGCCACGTCGTGCCCCAGCCCCACCTTCGTACCGTCGTCGTGCTCGCCGCCGGTGAGGGCAAGCGGATGAAGTCGGCACTGCCCAAGGTGTTGCACCCCCTGCTCGGCCGTACGCTGCTCGGCCACGTGCTGAGCGCGGCCGGGCCGCTGGCCGCCGACCGCACCGTCGTCGTGGTGGGCCACGGCGCCGACCAGGTCCGGGCCCACCTGACCGAGATCGCCCCCGACGCCACGCCCGTGCTCCAGGCCGAGCAGCTCGGCACCGGGCATGCCGTGCGGATCGCGTTGGACGCCGTACCGGAGGGCGCCGGCACGGTCGTGGTGATCAACGGCGACGTGCCGCTGCTGCGCCCGGAGACGGTGGGCGCGTTGGTGACCGCGCACGAGGAGGCCGCCGCGGCGGCCACCGTGCTGGCCGCCGAGGTGCCCGATCCGACCGGGCTCGGGCGGATCGTCCGGGACGCCGACGGCCGGCTGGAGCAGATCGTCGAGGAGCGCGACGCCGACGCGACCCAGCGCGCGATCCGGGAGATCAATGCCGGCATCTACGCGTTCGACGCGGTGCGGCTGCGCGACGCGCTGGGCAAGCTCTCCACCGACAACGACCAGGGCGAGGAGTATCTGACCGACGTGTTCGGCCTGCTCCGGTCCGTCGGCGAGCCGGTCGCGGTGCACGTGGCCGTCGACCACGTCGAGACGCTGGGCTGCAACGACCGGGTGGAGTTGGCGTCGCTGCGGCGACTGCTGCGCGACCGGGTCAACGAGGCGTGGATGCGCACCGGGGTGAGCCTGCTCGACCCGGCGACCACCTGGATCGACGTGACGGTGGCGCTGGACCGCGACGCGGTCATCGACCAGAACACCCAGCTGCGCGGGGCCACGGTGGTCGGCGCGGGCGCGCTGGTCGGGCCGGACGTGACGCTGATCGACACGATCGTCGGCCCGGCGGCGTCGGTGGTGCGCAGCCACGCGGTGGGCGCCGAGGTGGGCGCGGGCGCCAGCGTGGGGCCGTACGCGTACCTGCGGCCGGAGGCCCGGCTGGGCGAGAAGGCGAAGGTCGGCACGTTCGTCGAGGTGAAGAAGTCCGAGATCGGGCCCGGCTCGAAGGTGCCGCACCTGACGTACGTGGGTGACGCGACGATCGGCGAGCAGACCAACATCGGCGCCGCGTCGGTCTTCGTCAACTACGACGGGGTCAACAAGCACCGCACGGTGATCGGCAGCCACGCCCGGACCGGGGCGGACAACATGTTCGTCGCGCCGGTCGAGGTGGGGGACGGCGCGTACACGGCGGCCGGCTCGGTGATCGTGGACGACGTGCCGCCGGGCGCGATGGGTGTCGCCCGCGCGCGCCAGCGCAACATCGAGGGCTGGGTGGTGAAGCGGCGGGCCGGTACGGCGGCGGCCGAGGCCGCGCAGCGCGCCGGTGACGCGGAGGGTGCGTCGGAGGTGGCCGGCACCGCAAGCGACAGTGAGGCAATGCACGGGCGGGCCGAGACGGTGGGCGGTGCGTCCGGCGCGGGAGATACTGCAACCGAATAGTCCCCGACCCACCACCACCGGGCCGGGTACCGCCGACAAACGGGAGCAGACGGGCCCATGGGCAGCATCGTCGCCGAAAACCGCAAGAGCCTGATGCTCTTCTCCGGACGGGGTTTCCCGGAACTGGCCAAGGAGATCGGCGAGGTGCTCGGTGTGGCACCGACGCCGGCCGACGCGTACGAGTTCGCCAACGGCGAGATTTTCGTACGGTTCAAGGACTCGGTGCGTGGTTCGGACGCCTTCGTGGTGCAGTCCGTGACGCACGGGGTGAACACCTGGGTCATGGAGACCCTGATCATGGTGGACGCGTTGAAGCGGGGGTCGGCGAAGCGGATCACCGTCGTGCTGCCGTTCTACCCGTACGCGCGCCAGGACAAGAAGCACCGGGGTCGGGAGCCGATCTCGGCCCGCCTGGTGGCGGACCTGCTGAAGACCGCCGGCGCGAACCGCATCCTCACGGTCGACCTGCACACCGCGCAGATCCAGGGCTTCTTCGACGGCCCGGTGGACCACCTCTTCGCGATGGACATCCTCGCCGAGTACGTGGAGCACAAGTACGCCGGGCGGCCGATGACCGTGGTGGCACCGGACTCCGGCCGGGTGCGGGTGGCCGAGCGGTGGACCGACCGGTTGGGTGGCTGCCCGCTGGCTTTCATCCACAAGACCCGTGACCCGATGAAGCCGAACCAGGTCGTGGCGAACCGGGTGGTCGGCGAGGTCGAGGGTCGGGTCTGCCTGATCGTCGACGACATGATCGACACCGGTGGCACCATCGCCAAGGCCGCGGACATCCTCAAGGAGTCGGGCGCGGCGGAGATCGTGGTCGCGTCCACCCACGCGCTCCTGTCGGACCCGGCGACCGAGCGGCTGAAGAACAGCTCGATCAGCGAGATCGTGGTGACCAACACGCTGCCGTTGCCGCCGGAGAAGCAGCTGGACAAGCTGACCGTGCTGTCGATCGCGCCGCTGCTGGCGCGGGCGATCCGGGAGGTCTTCGACGACGGTTCGGTGACCACTCTCTTCGGTGGCCTGAGCTGAAGATGGCCGAGTCGGCCGGCCGGAGCTGACAAACTGGTCGAAACGGGCTGGCACGCTGGCGGGGAACACCGTCGGCGGGCCAGCCTGGAGCCGTGACCGGGGACTGCCGGAAACCCGGGAAACAGCTCGGGTAGACTGGTGCGGTTGCCACGGCGAGGGTGCCCGGCGGGCCGCTGAAGAGCGCCGCACGGAGGCGCCGTCATCGACGCGGTGCTCCGGGCAGTCGTTCATGACGCATGAGCCCCAGCGAGCCCCTCGCCCCAGCACCGTTAGACGACAAGCCGCCGCAGCGAAAAGCATCAGGAGTTTCCCCGTGTCCGAGGTAAAGATCAGCGCCGAGCCCCGTACCGAGTTCGGCAAGGGTGGTGCCCGCCGTACCCGCCGGGCCGGCAAGGTGCCCGCCGTGCTGTACGGCCACGGCGAGAAGCCCAAGCACATCGCGCTGCCGTCGCGGGAGTTCGCCGCCGCGATCCGCAAGGGCGGTGCCAACCAGCTCTTCGCGATCGACATCACCGACGGCACCCAGGTGCTGGCGCTGCCGAAGGCGATCCAGCGGGACCCGATCCGCGACACCTTCGAGCACGTCGACCTCATCCTGGTGCGCCGGGGCGAGCAGGTCACCGTCGACGTTCCGGTCCAGCTGACCGGCGAGGCCGCCCGCGACACCCTGATCGTGCACGACCACGACACCCTCTCGGTGACCGCCGACGCCACCAAGGTGCCGGACCACCTCGAGGCGTCGATCGAGGGCCTGGAGGCGGGCTCCTCGGTGACCGCCGGCGACGTCGAGCTGCCCAGCGGTGTCGAGCTGGCCGTCGACCCGACGCTGCCGATCGCCGCGGTGACCGCCGCGCCGACCGCCGAGCAGCTCGAGGCGACGCTGCCCGAGGTCGAGGAGGCCACCGAGGAGGCCGAGGCCGAGACCGGCGAGGTCACCGAGGGCTCCGAGGGTGCCGACGCCGCCCCGGCCGCCGAGGGCGCGGAGAACACCGAGGCGCGTACCGAGGCCTGATCGGTTCGTATCGTGCGGCAGGCGTCCCCGAGTTTCGGGGGCGCCTGCCGGCGTATCGGGAGTCGGTGAAGACGGCGGGAGGGGCGGGTCGTGACGGACGAGGCGGGGCCGTGGCTGGTGGTCGGCCTGGGCAATCCGGGCCGGGAGTACGCCGGGAACCGGCACAACGTCGGGTTCATGGTGGTGGAGCTGCTGGCGGGGCGGTTGGGCGCGCGGTTCGGCCGGCACAAGCGGGCGGTGGCTGAGGTCGCGGAAGGGCGGCTGGGGTTCGGCGGTCCGAAGCTGGTGCTGGTGAAGCCACTGACGTACATGAACCTGTCCGGCGGGCCGGTAGCGGCGCTGTCGCAGTTCTACAAGGTGCCCCCGGCGCGGGTGATCGCGGTGCACGACGAGCTGGACATCGGCTTCGGCCAGGTGCGGATCAAGTGTGGCGGCGGCGAGGGCGGGCACAACGGCCTGCGTTCGATGTCCAAGTCGTTGGGCACCAAGGACTACCTCCGGGTGCGGTTCGGCGTGGGTCGGCCGCCGGGGCGGCAGGATCCGGCGGATTACGTGCTGTCGGATTTCGGCGCGGCGGAGCGTAAGGAACTCGATTTCCTGGTGGACCGGGCCGCCGATGTGGTGGAGTCGGTGATCGTCAAGGGCGTGGAGCCGACCCAGAACCTGTATCACGGCGGTTGAGCCGGGCGGGGCGTACCGGATCGGAAACGGTTGGCCGGTAGTCTGCGCCTTTCGGCGTGCCGTGACCGGCGACGCGGGTCGCGGCCGATCGGTGCGTGCGGGCACGGGCCGCGGCGAGGCGACGGGAGCGGGCAGATGGGCAGTCCTCCGATGATCGACGGGGCGTTCGCCCGGTGGTTGGCCTCCCGGGCCGGTCAGGCGCTGCTCGACCTGCGTGCGGAGTTGGGCTTCGCGGACACGGGCGCGCTGAAGTCGGCCGGGGACAAGGTGTCGCACGACCTGATCCGCACGGAGTTGGCGCGGTGGCGGCCGGGCGACGCGGTGCTCTCCGAGGAGGACGAGGGCTCGCGGTTGGCCTGGGCGGCCGAGGTGAACACCGGCGCGGCGTCCCGGCTGACCGCGGACCGCGTGTGGATCATCGATCCGTTGGACGGCACCCGGGAGTTCGCCGAGGAGGGTCGCTCGGACTGGGCCGTGCACGTCGCCCTCTGGGCGCGGAGCGCGCCGAGCCCGCACGGGCTGGTCGCCGGAGCGGTGGGATTGCCGGCGCAGCACCGGGTGCTGGGCACCGACTACCCGCCCGCGTACCCGCCGATGACGGTGGAGGCGGCGACGGCCGGTGAGCGGAAGATCCGCCTGGCGGCGAGCCGGAGCCGACCGCCGGTGTTCCTCACCGACCTGGCCGAGGACGTCGGCGCGCACCTGGTGCCGATGGGTTCGGCCGGTGCGAAGATCGCCGCGGTGGTGACCGGCGAGGTGGACGCGTACATCCACGCGGGTGGGCAGTACGAGTGGGATTCGGCGGCCCCGGTGGCTGTGGCGACGGCCACCGGACTACACGCTTCCCGGATCGACGGTTCTGCGCTTCGATACAACGAGGCGGATCCGCGCCTGCCGGACCTGCTGGTCTGTCGCAAGGATCTCGCCAACCGGTTGCTTGCAGCGCTGCAGAGGCATTCCGGGTAGCCTGAGCGCACTTCTTGACATGTCCGACCGGAAAGGTCTGGAAATCGGATGAGCGAGCGAGTGTCATGACGTCCCCCGCGGCCTACCGGGTCTCCCACCTGGACGCCCTTGAGGCGGAGAGCATCTTCGTGATGCGCGAGGTTGTCGCCGAGATGGAACGCCCGGTGCTGCTCTTCTCCGGCGGCAAGGACTCGATCGTCATGCTGCGGTTGGCGCAGAAGGCGTTCGCTCCGGCCAACATTCCCTTTCCCGTCATGCACGTCGACACCGGGCACAACTTCCCCGAGGTGCTCGAATACCGCGACCAGCGGGTCGCCGAGCTGGGGTTGCACCTCGTGGTGGCGAGCGTGCCGGAGGCCCTGGCCAGCGGGTTGGTCCGCGAGTCCGGTGACGGGATGCGCAACCGGATCCAGACGCCGGTGCTGCTGGACGCGGTCGAGAAGCACCGCTTCGACGCGCTGTTCGGTGGCGCCCGCCGCGACGAGGAGAAGGCGCGGGCCAAGGAGCGGGTGTTCAGCTTCCGCGACGAGTTCGGCCAGTGGGATCCGAAGAACCAGCGCCCGGAGCTGTGGTCGCTCTACAACGGCCGGCACCACCCGGGCGAGTCGATCCGGGTCTTCCCGCTGTCCAACTGGACCGAGCTGGACGTGTGGCACTACATCGCCCGAGAGCGCATCCCGCTACCGTCGATCTACTACGCGCACGAGCGCGAGGTGATCGAGCGGGACGGAATGTTCTACGCGGTCAACGAGTTCTTCCGTCCCCGCGCGGGTGAGGAACGGTTCAAGGCGCAGGTGCGCTACCGCACCGTCGGCGACGCCTCCTGCACCGCGGCGGTCCGCTCGGACGCGGACACCGTGGAGAAGGTCATCGAGGAGGTGGCGGCCACGCGGATCACCGAGCGGGGCGCGACCCGTGGTGACGACCGGGTCAGCGAGGCCGCCATGGAGGACCGCAAGCGGGAGGGGTACTTCTGATGACCACCGAGATCGTGGCCCCGGCCGTTGCCGGCACCGAGGCCACCCCGGAGGCGCGGCCGATGGACCTGCTGCGGTTCGCCACCGCCGGCAGCGTGGACGACGGCAAGTCGACCCTGATCGGCCGGCTGCTCTACGACACCAAGTCGCTCTTCACCGACCAGTTGGCGGCGGTGGAGGCGGTCAGCGCGGCCCGTGGCGACGAGTACACCAACCTGGCGCTGCTCACCGACGGCCTGCGCGCCGAGCGGGAGCAGGGCATCACCATCGACGTGGCGTACCGGTACTTCGCCACGCCCCGACGCAAGTTCATCATCGCGGACACCCCCGGGCACATCCAGTACACCCGCAACATGGTCACCGGCGCCTCGACGGCCGACCTGGCGCTGATCCTGGTGGACGCGCGCAAGGGCCTGGTCGAGCAGTCCCGCCGGCACGCGTTCCTCTGCTCGCTGCTGCGGGTGCCGCACCTGGTTCTGTGCGTCAACAAGATGGACCTGGTCGACTGGTCGCAGGAGGTCTACGAGCGGATCGCCGACGAGTTCACCGCGTTCGCCGCGAAGCTCGACGTACCGGATCTGACCGTGGTGCCGATCTCGGCGCTGCGCGGCGACAACATCGTGACCCGGTCGGAGAACATGCCGTGGTACGAGGGTCCGTCGCTGCTGCACCACCTGGAGCGGGTGCACATCGCGAGCGACCGCAACCTGGTCGACGTCCGGTTCCCCGTGCAGTACGTGATCCGCCCCCAGTCCACGACGGTCACCGACTACCGGGGTTACGCCGGTCAGGTCGCCTCCGGCGTGCTGAAGCCGGGCGACGAGGTGATGGTGCTGCCGTCCGGCTTCACCAGCCGGATCGCCGCCGTGGAGACCGCCGACGGGCCGGTCGCGGAGGCGTTCCCGCCGATGTCGGTGACGGTACGGCTGGCCGACGAGATCGACATCTCCCGGGGCGACATGATCTGCCGGCCGAACAACGCGCCGGCGGTCGCCCAGGACATCGAGGCGATGGTCTGCTGGATGGACGAGACCAGCCCGCTGCGGGTCGGCGGCCGGTACGCGATCAAGCACACCACCCGGTCGGCACGGGCAATCGTGCGGGGGCTGCACTATCGGTTGGACATCAACTCACTGCACCGCGACGAGTCGGCCGACGAGCTGCGGCTCAACGAGATCGGCCGGGTGCGGCTGCGCACGACGGTGCCGCTCCTCGCTGACGAGTACCGCCGCAACCGCACCACCGGCGGCTTCGTCATCATCGACGAGGCCACCAACCGCACGGTAGGCGCCGCCATGATCGTCGAAGCGAGCTAAACCCAGCGCCCCCGGCCCTCGCCGGCTCGGCGCCGGCATGATCGCACTCGATCCATGAAGTAGCCTCGCCCACCGGGCGAGGCCACTACTTCTATGAACGAGCACGATCTCCCCCCTGCCCCTGCCCCTGCCCCTGCCCCCGCCCCCGCGCCCGCCGCCGCGACTCGTGATCAAGAGATTTGCGTCAAAATCCGGGCTCGGACTGACGCAAACCTCTTGATCAACCAGCGAGTGGGGGCCGGGGGTGGGGGGCCGGGGGTGGGGGTCAGTTCAGGCGGGTTGCGCCGGGGGCGGGGAGGACCGGGAGCGTGGTGGGGGCGGTGAAACCGCGTTCGGCGTACGCGGCCGTGACGGCTGCCGCCACCGCCTCGGCGCGATCGGTCTCCACCAGGGCGAGGACGCAGCCGCCGAACCCGCCGCCGGTCATCCGGGCACCCAGCGCGCCGGCCGACAGCGCCGCCTCGACGGCCGTGTCGATCTCCGGCACGGTGATCTCGAAGTCGTCGCGCATGGAGACGTGCGAGGCGGTGAGCAGCGGGCCGATGTCCCGGACCCGGCCGGCGCGCAGCAGCGCCACCGTGTCCAGCACACGCTGGTCCTCGGTGACCACGTGCCGGACGCGCCGCCGGGTCTCCTCGTCGTCGAGGCGGGCCAGTGCGCTGTCGAGCTGGTCGACGGCCACGTCGCGCAGCGCGGCGACGCCGAGCGCCTTGGCGGCCGCCTCGCAGGAGCGGCGGCGGGCGGCGTACTCCCCGTCGGCGTGCCGGTGCGGTGCGCGGCTGTCGATGACCAGCACGGCCAACCCGGCGGCGTCCAGGTCGAACGGGATGTGCTCGACGGACTCGTCGCGGCAGTCGAGGAAGAGCGCGTGCCCGGCGCGGCAGCGGATCACCGCGGACTGGTCCATGATGCCGGTCGGCGCGCCCACGTAGACGTTCTCCGCCCGCTGCGCCAGCCGCGGCCGCCGCTCGGGGGACAGGTCCAGCTCACCGAGGTCGAGCAGGGCGGCGAGCACGGACGACTCCAGCGCGGCCGACGAGGAGAGCCCGGAACCCAGCGGCACGTCGGAGGCGATCGCCAGCCGGGCGCCGGGCACCGCGTGGCCGGCGTCGCGCAGCGCCCAGACCACCCCGGCCACGTACGCGCCCCAGCCGGTCACCCGGCCGGGCTCGGCCACGTCGTCCGCGCCGAAGGTGATCGTCTCGTCGGAGAGCTCGGACCAGACCGTCCAGCGCTCGTCATCCTGCCGGTCGGCGGCGACAACGGTACGCAGTGGCAGCGCGAAGGGCAGCACGAACCCGTCGTTGTAGTCGGTGTGCTCGCCGATCAGGTTGACCCGGCCGGGCGCGGCCCAGAGGCCGGTGGCCTGGCCGCCGTACTGGTCGGTGAAGCCGGCGGCGGCCCGCTCGACGACGTCACCGGTGGGGCTGGTCATGACTTCTCCAGGACGTGCGTCCGGTAGAAGGCCCAGGCGTCGCCGACCATGTCGTGCAGGGTGGGCTTCTGCGGCACCCAACCCAGCTCGTCACGGGCCAGCGCGGACGAGGCGACCAGCTCGGCGGGGTCGCCCTCGCGGCGCGGCGCCAACTCGACCGGCAGCGGGTGCCCGGTGACCTCGCGGACCACGTCGGCCACCTGCCGGTTGGTGAAGCCGTTGCCGTTGCCGAGGTTGTAGATGCGGTGCTGGCCCCCGGTGGCGGCGTCCAGCGCCAACAGGTGGGCGCGGGCCAGGTCGGCGACGTGGATGTAGTCGCGGACGCAGGTGCCGTCCGCCGTGGGGTAGTCGTCGCCGAAGAGCTGGAGCTTCTCCCGCCGGCCGGCGGCGACCTCCAGGGCGATCGGGATGAGGTGCGTCTCCGGGTCGTGCCGCTCGCCGAGCGCGACGTCGCCGGTGAGGTGCGCGCCGGCGACGTTGAAGTAGCGCAGCGAGACGGCGGCCAACCCGTGCGCGATGGCCTCGGAGGTGAGCGCCATGTCGACGGCGAGCTTGGTGGCGCCGTACGTGTTGGTGGGCGCCTTGACCGCGGTCTCCGTGATCGGCAGCTCGGTGGGGTTGCCGTAGACGGCGGCGGTGGAGGAGAAGACCATCCGTGGCACCCCTGCGGCGCGGACGGCGTTGATCAGGGCGAGCGAGCCGACGGTGTTGGTCTGCCAGTACAGCTCCGGCTTCACCATCGACTCGCCGGCGGCGATGAGGGCGGCGAAGTGCAGCACCCCGTCGAAGCCGGCGTCGGGGGTGAGGATCTGGGCGGCGTCGTGAATGGACGCCTCGACGTGGGTCGCGTCCGGAGCGAGCGCCTCGCGGTGACCGGTGCGCAGGTCGTCCAGGACGACGACCTGGTGGCCCGCGTCGAGCAGCATCCGGGTCACCACGCTGCCGATGAACCCGGCGCCCCCGGTGACGAGCAGTTTCACGTCGTTGCCTCCTGCCTGGCCCGCCGGGACGTGGCCTTTGGTGATCACCCTACGGCGGCGGATGAGACCGGAGTCGACCACGCCGCCAACCCATTCCATCATAATCTCTCACGTTTAAACAGAGCCGCACATCGCCGATGACTCCGCGCGATCGCCGGTACGGCGGGCACCCGGTGTCTACCATCTCTGTCATGCGGGAAGCGGCCCGTTCCGGGCTCCGGCGACGCGTGCGGGGGAAGCCCCGCCGCGACCCCGGCCCGCTCGCCCGAGCCGTCGCCCGGATCCTGGTTCGTGCCGCCGACGGCGCCACCCGCCTCGTCACCGACCTGCTCGGGGCCGGCCCGGCGGCCGGGCGGGAACGCATCTCCGAGGCCGAGCTACGGGACCTGCTCGCGGTGAACACGGTGCTCGACCCGGACGAGCGGCGGATCATCGACGAGGTGCTGGTGGCCGGCGCGCGTCTCGTCCGCGAGGTGATGATGCCCCGCACCGAGGTGGTCTTCCTGCCGGCCCGGCTGACCATCGCCGAGGCCGCCCGGCTGGTGCGGGCCGAGACGCACACCCGTTACCCGGTGACCGATGGCACCCAGGACGACGTGGTCGGGTTCGTGCACCTGCGGGACGTGCTGCTGCGTCCGGACGCCGACCCGTGCGTCACCGTCGGTGAGCTGACCCGTGAGGTCAAGCAGGTGCCCGGCAGCAAGCCGGTCCTGGCCGCGCTGACCGAGATGCGCCGGGAGGGTCACCACCTGGCGGTGGTGATCGACGAGTACGGCGGAACCGCCGGGATCGTCACCCTGGAGGATCTGATCGAGGAACTCGTCGGGGAGATCCACGACGAGTACGACACGACCCCCGACCCGCCGCACGCCGGCCTGCCGGCGGTGGTCGACGGCCGGCTCAACCTCGCCGACTTCGCCGAGCGGACCGGCGTGGCGCTGCCCGCCGGGCCGTACGAGACGGTCGGCGGGTACGTGATGGCCGTGCTGGGCCGGCTGCCACTGCCCGGGGACGAGGTGCCCGTACCCGCCGAGCCGCCCGACGACGGCGGTCCCGATCCGGTGGACCCGGCGGACGGTTGGCTGCTGCGGGTGCTGGCCCTGGACGGACGTCGGGTCGCCCGGCTCGCGGTGTCGGCGCTGCGCGTGCCGGAGCAGCGGCGCGTGGGCGTGCCACGCGAGGTCAGCGCCCCGACACCGGCCGGCCGGGGCCGACGCGCCGGCCCGTCATGACGGCCCCGCCTGCTTGCTGACAGAATTATCGCCATGCCCGACGTTTCCGAGCGACCCCGCGTCTTCTCCGGCATCCAGCCGACGGCCGACTCGTTCCACCTCGGCAACTACCTGGGAGCCGTGCGGCACTGGGTGGCCCTGCAGGACACCCACGACGCGTTCTACTGCGTGGTGGACCTGCACGCCATCACCGCGGGTCACGACCCGGCGCTGCTGCGCCAGCGGACCAGGGTGGCGGCCGCCCAGCTCTTCGCGGTCGGTCTCGACCCGGAGCGCAGCACCCTGTTCGTGCAGTCGCAGGTGCCTGAGCATCCGCAGCTGGCCTGGGTGCTCGGCTGCATCACCGGCTTCGGCGAGGCCAGCCGGATGACCCAGTTCAAGGACAAGTCGCAGAAGCAGGGCAACGAGCGGGCCAGCGTCGGGCTGTTCACCTACCCGGTCCTGCAGGCCGCCGACATCCTGCTCTACCAGGCCAACGCGGTGCCGGTCGGCGAGGACCAGCGTCAGCACCTGGAGCTCTCCCGCGACCTGGCCCAGCGGTTCAACTCGCTGTTCGGCGCGACGTTCACGGTGCCCGCGCCGCACATCGTCAAGGACACCGCGAAGATCACCGACCTGCAGGACCCGACGGCGAAGATGTCCAAGTCGTCGTCCTCGCCGGCCGGCATCATCGACCTGCTGGACGACCCGGCCCGGTCGGCCAAGAAGATCCGCTCCGCGGTGACCGACACCGGTCGGGAGATCGTCTTCGACGCCGAGACCAAGCCGGGCGTGTCCAACCTGCTGACCATCTACTCGGCGCTCAGCGGGCGTGGCATCGACGAGCTGGTGGCAGCGTTCGCCGGCCGCGGCTACGGAGACCTCAAGAAGGAGCTGGCCGAGGTCGTGGCGGAGTTCGTCCGCCCCATCCAGGAGCGCACGCGCACCTACCTCGACGACCCGGCGCAGCTGGACAAGCTGCTCGCCGCCGGTGCGGAGAAGGCCCGGTCGGTGGCCGGCGCGACCCTGCGGTCCGCGTACGAGCGGGTCGGCTTCTTCCCGCCGGTGCGCGGCGAATAGCGCTGCGGGACGGGTGGGCGGGTCGGTGGCCGACGTGGCGGCACGGAGCGTGGATCGCAGTGGCGGGGTGCCGCCGTCCGGCGACACCGTCCAGATCGGCATAGCGGTGGACATCCCGGAGCCGTGGGGGGCCCAGCTCACCCGGCGCCGGGTCGAGGCGGGCGATCCCCTCGCGGTGCCGGCACACGTGACGCTGCTCGGTCCGACCGAGATCCCGACCGCCGTCCTGCCGGGCGTCGAGCGGCACCTTGCCGCTGTGGCCGCCGCGCATCTGCCGTTCACGCTGCACCTGCGGGGCACCGGCACGTTCCGGCCCGTGACGCAGGTGGTGTTCGTCGCGGTGGCCGCCGGGATCAGCGAATGCGAACTGCTGGCCGCCGCGATCGCGGCCGCGCCGGGCCTGCACCGCCAGACCCGCTTCCCGTACCATCCGCACGTCACCGTGGCGCAGGACGTCCCTGGCGAGGCGTTGGACAAGGTGTACGAGGATCTGGCCGACTTCTCCGCGATGTTCGAGGTCGACGGGTTCACCCTCTTCTCGCACAGCGGGCAGGCCCGGTGGCAGCCCCGCCGGGACTTCCGCCTCGGCGACTGACGGTCGGCGACCCGCCGGGCGGCGAGCACTATTGCGCCGGTTGCGACGGCGGCGGTGAAAGATCGGCGAGGATGATCGCGTGAACGTGATCGGCCGTATCGAGGCGGGCATCGACCGCTGGGTGGGTGCCGCGCGCAGCCGGTCGAGCCTGTTCGACCACGTGTGGCGTGCCGGGGCGCTCTACGCCGAGGTGTTGGCCGGGCGGCTCGCCGCGGCGATCGCCTACTACGGCTTCTTCGCCGTCTTCGCGCTGGCTCTGGTCGCGTACTCCATCTTCGGCGCGATCCTGGAGGACAACGACGAGGTCTCCACGGCGGCGGCCAGGTTCCTGAAGGAGAACCTGCCGTTCCTGGACGCGCAGCAGATCGCCAACTCCAGCGGCACGGTCGGCGTGGTCGGCCTGGTCATCCTGGTCTTCACCGGCATCGGCTGGGTGGAGGCGATCCGCTCCTCTCAGCGCCTCATGTACGCGCTCAACCAGCAACCCGGCAACCTCGTGGTCCGGCGGCTGGTCGACCTGGGGGTGATGATCGGCGTCTTCGTGCTGCTCGGCCTCTCGGTGGCGGCGGTGGACGCGTTGGAGTCGCTGCTGCGCTTCCTGCTGCGCAGCACCGGGTCGGTCGGGCTGACCACGGTCAGCGCGGTGCTCAGCGTGCTGGTCAACGCGGTGCTCGCCACCGCGCTGCTGCTCGCGGTGCCCCGGCTGCGGATGAGCCGGTCCCGGCTGCGCCCGGTGGTGCTGCTGGTGGCGATCGGCATCACGCTGCTCAACACCGTCGGGCGGTACTACGTGGTGCGCACCGAGCGCAACCCGGCGTACACGGTGGTGGCCGGCGCGGTCGGTCTGCTGCTCTACCTCTACCTGCTCAACCAACTGGTGCTGTTCGGGGCGGCGTTGCTCGCGACCAGTACGAGCGGGCGGGTGGTGGATCTGGCGGAGGGCGCCCCTCCGGTGGATCTCGACGAGGACACCGATCCCGGTGCGCCGGGCGGTGCGGGCTGATGGCGGAGGTGCCTGACGTGCTGATCACGGTCGATCCCGACTCGCCGGTGCCCCCGTACGAGCAGGTGCGGGTGCAGCTCGCCGAGCTGATCGGCGACGGCCGGTTGCCGGTGGGCAGCCGACTGCCCACCGTCCGGCAGCTCGCCGCCGACCTGCGGCTGGCCGCGAACACGGTGGCGCGGGCGTACCGGGAACTGGAGGTGGCGGGGCTGTTGGAGACCCGGGGGCGCAACGGCACCTTCGTCGCACCCGGCCGCGACGACGCCGTCGACCGGCTGCACCGGGCCGCCGTCGAGTACGCCGCCGAGGCCCGGCGGCTGGGCGTACCCCCGGACCGTGCTGTCGCTCTCGTCCGCGCCGCCGTCGACGCCACCCGGCACGACTGAGCCCTGCAGGTCGATCAACGTTCCCCCCGTGGTTATTGCTTGTGTTGCCGAGGGCTACCGGCTCCAGAGATGTCAATGAATGCGCAATATTGACCGATGTTGCGGCTGTGCGTACCCTGCGAGGCGGTCTGCGGCGGGTTGCGACGTCGCTGCCGCATGAGCTGTGACACGGGGAGCGCAATGTGAACGAGACCGCACGGGAAGCCGAATCGGTTGCGGTGGGCCGCAGGACGACATCGCGAAGATGGCTCCTGCTGGCGGTGCCTGCCGTGGCGCTGATGCTAGCGGCGCTCGTGCGTGTCGTGGTGTCGCGCGACCAGGATGGGAGAGCGCTTCCCGCCGCCTCGCAGGGCACCAGAGGCAACCCGGGGGAGGACGTGAACAGCTCACCCGCCGTCACTCCTTCCGGACCGATGGCGGCGTTCCCCGGCATGACACCGAGCAAGGTCATGGACGCCTGGGCCGGGCGGTGGCCCGTCCCGGTGACGGTGGACGGCGCGCTGCACATCATCCGGGTGACCCTGCCCGGTAAGCAGGGCCAGTTGTCGGCCGCGGTCGGTCAGCCCTCGAAGGACCGCACGAACGAGGTGGCCCAGGTCCTCTGCATGGTCAAGCTGGGTGGTGCCGTGCAGCGGCCGTTGTTGCAGTCGCTGGTCGAGGGCTGCATCGGTCCGGTGCTCAAGGCGGAGGAACGCAAGGCGGTGCTCAACTGGCTGGTCGGCGTGGACTTCTCCGCTCCGACCTATCAGCTCCGGCGGACCTCTGAGTACGAACTGAACGCCAACCACAATTCCGACGAGAACTTCGCGCTCACCCTGTACGCGCGTTGATTCGCGGCGGTATAGCGCCGGGCCGCTGAACGGCCGATCGGGCGCCGGACGGGCGGTAACTGAACGGAACGGCACCGATGCTCGCGTTCGCGGACCATGATGAGCCCGTGGGCGCACTCATGACACTGGACCTGCCGGCCGACTCGCCGATGCTCGGCCTGCCGTGGATCATCACCTTCGGGCCGCTGGGCGACCTCGACGAGTGGGAGCCGGTGGTCTGCGGGCCGTACGAACGGCCGCACGCGTTGGCGTTGGCCGAGGCGGTGGTGGCCGATGAGCAGTTGATGGCCGTGGTCGAGCCGCTGCTGCCGGCGCTGTCGGCCGACGAGATCCGCAGCGAGATCGCCGCCGCGCAGGTGGCAGCGGAGGACGAGGCCCGGCAGGTCGAGGGGGCTGACCTGTACGGGGACTTCGAGGACGTGATCGACGAGGAGTTGGACGCGGCTGCCGACGAGGCGGGCCACGGTGAGCCCGCCGAGCCGCCGGACGAGGCCGAGGTGCGCGCCGGCTTCACCCGGATCGCGGCGCTGCTCACCGCGAAGTGACGCGACCGCTCAGCGGGTCGGCGGCCCGTCCAGCACGCAGAACTCGTTGCCCTCGGGGTCGGCGAGCACGGTGAACCGTTCGTTCTCGGTCTGGCCGAGTCGACGTGCCGTGCACCGGGGCACACCACCTGTCACACACGGACACCGGCGCCGCGCGGAGTGGACTCCGCGTGACGCCGGTGCACCTCACCCCCCACCACAAGGGGCCGGTAGCCCAGTCGCCCGTTGGCGCGGGGCACGACGGACGACCAGGTCGAGTTGGGCTTACCCGCTCAGCGCCGTTCCAACCAGGCGGCCGCGTCGACGGGCAGCAGGCGATCGGTGAGCGGCGCGCTCGCGACGATGAGCTCGCCGTACCCGTCGAGGGCCACGGGCGCTCCGCTGAGGTTGACGACGCAGGTCAGCGCGGTGGTGCCCGCGGTGCGGGAGAAGGCCAGCACGCCCGGTTCGGCCTGCAACCAGGTGACCTCGCCGGCGTCGACGGCCAGCGCCGGGTGTTCGTGACGAATACGCAGGGCGGCCCGGTACAGCTCCAGCGTCGAGTCGGGCGTACCGGCCTGCGCGGCGACCGACAGGGCGTCCCAGGTCGTCGGGGCGGGCAGCCAGCTCAGCTCGCTGCCGGCTGGCCCGAAGCCGTACGGCGCCAGCTCACCGCTCCAGGGAATCGGCACCCGGCAGCCGTCGCGGCTCTCGCCGGTCCGCAGGAACGCCGGGTCCTGGCGCAGCTCGTCGGGAAGGTCGAGAACCTCGGGCAGGCCCAACTCCTCGCCCTGGTAGAGGTAGGCGCTGCCGGGGAGGGCGAGCATCAGCAGGCTGGCGGCGCGCGCCCGGCGCAGCCCTTCGGCGCCGTCGCCGTAGCGGGTGACGTGCCGCTGCTTGTCGTGGTTGGACAGCACCCAGGTGGTGGGCGCGCCGACCACTGTCGCCTCGGCGAGGGCGGTGTCGATCACCTTGCGGAACGAGTCGGCCGACCAGGTGGCGTCGAGGAAGTCGAAGCTGAACGCCTGGTGCAGCTCGTCCGGGCCGATGTAGCGGGCCAGCCGCTGCGGCGTCTCGGCCCACGCCTCGGCGACCGCCATCCGACCGCCGGGGTAGCTGTCCAGGATGGGTCGCCACGCGCGGTAGATCTCGTGCACCTCGTCCTGGTCGAAGTAGGGCAGGCGGGCCTTGCCGAGCAGGTCGACCTGGCGCTGCCCGGTCGTCGCCGTGCTGAAGCCGACGTCCGGCAGACCCTCGGCCTTGATCATGCCGTGGGCCACGTCGACGCGGAAGCCGTCCACGCCCCGGTCGAGCCAGAACCGCAGGACGTCCTCGAACTCGGCGCGGACCTCGGGGTGCCGCCAGTTCAGGTCCGGCTGGGCCGGGTCGAACAGGTGCAGGTACCACTGGCCGTCGGCGATCCGGGTCCAGGCCGGGCCGCCGAAGATGCTCTCCCAGTCGTTGGGGGGCAGGTCACCGTGCTCGCCCCGGCCGTCGGCGAAGAGGTAGCGGGCCCGCTCGGGCGAGCCGGGGCCGGCGGCGAGGGCGTCGACGAACCAGCGGTGCGCGCTGGAGGTGTGGTTGGGCACCAGGTCGACGATGATCCGCAGGCCGAGGGCGTGCGCGTCGCTGATCATCGCGTCGAAGTCGGCGAGGGTGCCGAACAGGGGGTCGACGTCGCGGTAGTCGGCGACGTCGTATCCGCCGTCGATCATCGGGGAGGTGTAGAAGGGGGTCAGCCAGAGCGCGTCCACCCCGAGGTCGCGCAGGTACGGCAGCCGCTCCCGGATGCCCGCGAGGTCGCCGACGCCGTCACCGTTGCTGTCGGCGAAGCTGCGCACGTAGACCTGGTAGACGACCGCCGAGCGCCACCAGTCGTCGTCGGTGCGGGGCGGGGTGATGGTGCTGACGGTCATTGGTGATGTTTCCCCGTCTGTCTCAGGCTCGGGCGCGGCTGTCTGAGCAATATGCCGCCCGCCTCTGCAAGAGTCAAGCAGATCTTGCGTAAGGAAACCGCACGGCGGCCGGGGCGACCGCGGTCGAGCCCCGCGCGACCAACTCGGGGCGGAACAGGTACTCCGAGTGCGGGGCGCCGTGCCCGTTGATCTCGTCCACCAGGGCCCGGACCGCCGCCACCGCCATGGCGATGACGGGCTGCCGCACCGTGGTCAGCGGCGGGTCGGTGAAAGCCATCAGCGGTGAGTCGTCGTAGCCGACCACGGAGAGGTCGCCCGGAACGGTCAGACCGCGTTGCCGGGCCGCCCGCACCGCACCGAGCGCCATCAGGTCGGAGCCGCAGACCAGGCCGGTGACGCCCCGGTCGAGCAGCCGGCCGGCCGCCGCCTCGCCACCCTCCACACCGAACAGTGTCAGCTCGGCCAGCGGGCCGAGGTCGGCCTCGGCGACGCCGGCCAGGCGGGTCATCGCCGCCCGCCAGCCGGCCACCTTGCGCTGCACCGGCACGAACCGGTCCGGGCCGGTGATCAGGCCGATCCGCCGGTGCCCGAGCGCGACGAGGTGGGCCACGGCCAGGTCGGCGGCCTCCCGGTCGTCACAGGAGACGAAGGGGGCGCCGATGCCGGGGACGTACCCGTTGATCATCACGACCGGCAGCGGCCGGGCGATCAGCGCCCGGTAGCGGTCGTGGTTGGCGGCGGTGTCGGCGTGCAGGCCGGAGACGAAGACGATCCCGGAGACCTGCCGGTCCAGCAGCATCTCCACGTATTCGTCCTCGGTCACGCCGCCGGCGGTCTGGGTGCAGAGCACCGGGGTGAACCCGCTCTGCGCCAGCGTCGACTCGATGACCTGCGCGAACGCCGGGAAGATCGGGTTGTCCAACTCGGGCACCACCAGGCCGACCAGGCCGGCGCTGCGCTTGCGCAGTCGTGCCGGTCGCTCGTAGCCCAGGACGTCGAGGGCGGTGAGGACGGCCTGTCGGGTCTCCGGGGCCACGCCGGGGCGGTCGTTGAGCACCCGCGACACCGTGGCCTCGCTGACTTCGGCCTGCTGGGCGATGTCGGACAGTCGAGCGCGCATGGCGGCACTTTAGCCCACCGGCAAGTTCTTGCGGGGCTCTCTGCAAGCCCTTCCATTATCTGCAACCTCTTGCTAACGTCCCCGCAACATACGCGAGCAGCGGCGCAGCATCGCTGCGCCGGTTGGCAAAAACTTTCAGTTTTCCCACTGGCGGACCGTCCTTCCCCCGGCGGATCCGCCATGACGACAGGAGTACCGATGCGCATCCGTACCGCGGGTGTGGTCGCCCTCTTCGCCCTGGCGCTCGCCGCCTCCGGCTGTGGTGGCGACAGCGACAAGCCGGCCGCGAAGGAATCCCCCAAGGCGGCCGGCGGCAAACTGGTGATCTGGGCGGACGACAAGCGCACCGCTGCCCTCAAGCCGTTCGCCGAGAAGTTCGGCCAGGAGAACGGCGTCACCGTCGAGGTCCAGGCCGTCAGCAAGGACCTGCAGACCAACTTCGTCACCGCCTCGCAGCAGGGCAGCGGCCCCGACGTGGTGGTCGGCGCGCACGACTGGATCGGCAACCTGGTGCAGAACGGCGCCATCGACCCCGTGCAGCTCGCCGCCGAGCAGAAGAGCGCGTTCAACGCGACCGCCATCAAGGCGGTCACCTTCAACGGTCAGCTCTACGGTGTGCCGTACGCGCAGGAGAACCTGGCGCTGATCCGCAACACCGAGCTGGCCCCCGAGGCGCCGAAGACCATCGAGGACCTGGTCGCCACGGGCAAGCAGCTCAAGGCGTCGAAGAAGGCCACCGAGACGCTCTGCCTCCAGGTCGGCCAGAACGGCGACGCGTACCACATCTACCCGCTCTACAGCTCGGCCGGCGGCTACCTCTTCGGCACCGGAGCCAACGGGGACTACGACCCGAAGGACCTGGGCGTGGGCAAGCCCGCGTCGATCGAGGCGTTCAAGAAGATCAGCGCGCTGGGCGAGAAGGGCGAGGGCGTGCTCAAGCGCTCCATCGCGGACACCAACTCGATCGCCACCTTCACCGGCAAGAAGTGCGCGTACCTGGTCTCCGGGCCGTGGGCGATCGCCGACGTCAAGAAGGCCAACGTCAAGTACGACATCTCCGCCATCCCCGGCTTCGCCGGCGGTAAGGAAGCCCAGCCGTTCGTGGGTGTGCAGGCGTTCTACGTCGCCGCCAAGGGCAAGAACAAGGCACTGGCCCAGGAGTTCGTCGCCAACTACACCACCACTCCCGAGCTGGCCGTCGCGCTCTACAACGCCGAGCCCCGGCCGCCGGCGCTGACCGCCGCCCTCGACCAGGTCAAGGGCAGTGACCCGGATCTGGCGAAGTTCCAGGAGGCCGGCAAGAACGGCCAGGTGCTCCCGGCGATCCCGGCGATGGCCGCCATCTGGGACCCGTTCGGCAAGGCCGAGGCCGCCGTCATCGGCGGGGCCGACCCGACCAGCACCATCACCGCCGCCGGCAAGACCATCTCCGGCCAGATCAAGTAATGAGTACGCCGCTGTCCGGCCCGGGGTCTGCCACGCAGACCCCGGGCCGGGGGCCCGTCGGCTCCCGACCCCCGCGCTCGCGTGACCACGCGCCGATCACCCTGACCGGCCTCGCCGGCAAGGTGCTCCTGCTCGGCCTCACCGCCGGCATCGCCCTCTGGGCGGCATTCCCGCTCATCGACGGGGAGAAGTGGGCCGGCCTGGCCCTGCTGGCGGCGACCACCGCCGGGCTGTTCTACCTCTACCTCACCCGGCGGCACATCCCGGCCAAGTACCTGGTGCCAGGCACCCTGTTCCTCATCGCCTTCCAGGTGTTCCCCGTGCTCTACACGGCGAGCACCGCCTTCACCAACTTCGGTGACGGGCACCGGGGCAGCAAGGACGAGGCGATCGTCGCGATCCAGACCTCGTCGGTCACCCAGGTGCCCGGCTCCGCCGAGTACGCCCTGTCGGTCGCCACCAAGGGCGACCCGGCCACCGCGCCACTGGTCTTCCTGGTCACCGACCCCACCACCGGGGCGGTCTCCGCCGGCGACGCGGGCGGGCTGCGCCGACTCGACGCCGCCGACGTCACCGTCGGCACGGGCGGAAAGGTCACCGCCGCCGACGGCTACACCGTGCTGAACTTCGGCCAGGCCAGCGCCCGCAGCAAGGAGATCACCGACCTGGTCGTCCCGACCGCCGGTGGCGCGCTGCGGTCCAGCGGCCTGTCCCGGGCGTACGAGGGCAAGGCGGTGCGGGCGTACGACGCCGGCTGCGACTGCGTCCGGGACACCGGAACCGGGCAGACCTGGACCGCCGACGAGGAGGTGGGCGCCTTCGTCGCCGCCGACGGCGAGCGGCTGGCCCAGGGCTGGAAAATCAACGTCGGGCTGCGCAACTTCACCCGCGTGCTCACCGACGAGAACATCTCCGGCCCGTTCCTGGGCACCCTGATCTGGAATTTCGCGTTCGCCATCGCCTCCACCGCAGGCACGTTCCTGCTCGGCATGCTGATCGCGCTCGTGCTGCACTCGCCCCGGATGCGGGGCACCAACCTCTACCGGGTGCTGCTGGTCCTGCCGTACGCCATGCCGTCGTTCGCGATGCTGCTGGCCTGGCGGGACATGTTCAACGCCGACTTCGGCCTGATCAATAACCTGTTCGGGCTGGACGTGGACTGGTTCGGCCAACCGTGGACGGCCCGCTTCGCGGTCATCCTCGTGCAGCTGTGGCTCGGCTACCCGTACATGTTCCTGGTGGCCACCGGCGCGTTGCAGGCCATCCCGAGGGAGCTGACCGAGGCCACGTCGGTCGACGGGGCGTCGCCCTGGCAGTCCTTCCGCGCGGTCACCCTGCCGCTGCTGCTGGTCGCGCTGTCTCCGCTGCTGATCTCGTCGTTCGCGTACAACTTCAACAACTTCAACGCGATCTACCTGACCACCGAGGGCGCGCCCTTCCCGGCCGACAACCCGACCAACGGCGCCACCGACCTGCTCATCACGTACACCTATCGGCTGGCCTTCGGCGGGCAGGGCGCGCAGTTCGGCTTCGCCGCCGCGATCTCGCTGTTCATCTTCGCCATCGTCGCCGTCGTCTCGGCGGTCAGTTTCCGGCGGACCCGCAAGCAGGAGGAGGTGTACTCGTGAGCACCCTCACCGCGCGTACCGGCGACACGGCCGGCCGCCCGGCCGCGAACCGGAACATCAGTGGTAGGCGGCGTAACCGCTGGTTCGCCCAGGTCGGCTGGCGGCACCTGGTCGCCATGCTCGCCGTGCTGTTCAGCCTCTTCCCGATCGTGTTCGTGCTCTCCGCCGCGCTCAATCCGCTCGGCACGCTCTCCACCAGCGAGCTGGTGCCCACCGACGGGGTGTCGCTCGGCAACTTCAGCGGGCTGTTCGAGCGGACCGCCTTCGAACGGTGGTTCCTCAACTCCCTGCTGATCGCCGGGGTGGCCTCGTTCGCGTCGGTGTTCCTGTCGGCGCTGGCCGCGTACGCCTTCTCCCGGATGCGCTTCCGGGGACGGCGGGTGGGGCTGTTGTCGCTGCTGCTGATCCAGATGTTCCCGCAGTTCCTGGCGATCGTGGCGATCTACCTGATCTTCGGCACGATCACCGACCTGTGGCCGTCGATCGGCTTCAACACCCCGTGGGGGTTGCTGCTGCTCTACCTGGGTGGGGCGCTCGGCGTGAACACCTGGCTGATGAAGGGCTTCTTCGACACCCTGCCCCGGGAACTGGACGAGTCGGCGACGATGGACGGCGCGTCGCACGCCCAGGTCTTCTTCCGGATCATGCTGCCGCTGGTGGCGCCGATCCTGGCGGTGGCCGGGCTGCTGGCGTTCATCGGCACCATCAACGAGTTCCTGATGGCCAACGTGTTCCTCACCAGCAGCGACTCGAAGACCCTCGCGGTCGGCATGTACGGCCTGTTGCAGGGCAACGAGCGCAACAACAACTTCGGGATCTTCGCGGCCGGCACCCTGCTCACCGCGATCCCGACGGTGCTGGTCTTCCAGCTCCTGCAGCGCTACATCGTCTCCGGCCTGACCGCCGGAGCGGTCAAGGGATGACCACGCCGCAGCCGCACCACGACGGATCCGTCGGCTACGTCCCGCAGCAGGAGCCGACGCTCGGCGAGACCGTCGACGTCTTCGTCCGGGTTCCGGCCGGTGCCGACGTCCGGCAGGTGCACGTGCGGACCACCGGCGACGGTGAGCCACACTTCCGTGCGGCCACCGTGGACCGTGCCGAGGGCGACGTCCTCTGGTGGCGTGCCGAGGTCGAGGCGCGCAACCCGGTGAGCAACTACCGCTTCCTGCTCTCCGGGCGGCACGGTCCCCGGTGGCTGACCGCCGCCGGTGTGGCCGACCACGACGTGCCCGACCACGGCGACTTCAAGCTGGTCACCCACGCCGCGCCGCCGGCCTGGGCACGGGACGCGGTGATCTACCAGATCTTCCCGGACCGGTTCGCCCGTTCGGCGGCGGCGGATGATCGGCCGCTGCCGGACTGGGCGATCCCGTGCGACTGGGACACCCCGGTGATCGGGCGGGGCCCCGAGACGCCGTACCAGTTCTACGGCGGCGACCTGGACGGGATCACCGAGCGGCTGGACCATCTGGACCGGCTCGGGGTGAACACCGTCTACCTCACCCCGATCTTCCCGGCCCGTTCCAACCACCGCTACGACGCGGCCAGCTTCGACCGGGTCGATCCGCTGCTCGGCGGGGACGCCGCGCTGGCCCGCCTCGCCGAGGCGGTACGCGCCCGGGGCTGGCGGCTGCTCGGCGACATCACCAGCAACCACACCGGCGACGGCCACGACTGGTTCGCGTCGGCCTCCTCGGACGTGCGCGCGCCCGAGCGGGGGCTGTACTACTTCGACGAGAGCTCCGGCTCGTACGAGTCCTGGAACGGCGTCAAGTCGCTGCCGAAGCTGAACTGGGGCAGCGCCGACCTGCGCCGTCGCTTCGCCACCGCCGAGGACGCCGCGCTGCGCCGCTGGCTGCGCCCGCCGTACGGCCTTTCCGGGTGGCGGGTCGACGTGGCGAACATGACCGGCCGGCGGGGCGTCGACGCGTACACCCACGAGGTGGCGGCGCTGCTGCGCTCGGTGGTCGTCGGGGAGCGTCCGGACGCCCTGCTGATGGCCGAGCACGGCCACGACCACACCGGTGACCTGGACCGCGATGGCTGGCACGGCACCATGAACTACGTCGGCTTCACCGACCCGATCTGGTCCTGGCTGCGCCACGGCGACCAGCCGGTGCCGAACTTCCTCGGTACCCCGGGCGGGGTGCCCCGGCGGGACGCGGAAGCGGTGCTGGCCACCATGGGCGCGTACCGGTCGCTGGTCTCGTGGCGCTCGTACGTGCACTCCTGGCAGCTGCTCGGCTCGCACGACTCGGCGCGGATCCGGACGGTGGTCGGCGACGCCGCCCGGCAGGAGGTGGCCGCCGGTCTGCTCGCCACGATGCCCGGCACTCCGATGATCTTCGCGGGGGACGAGCTGGGGCTGACCGGCACGAACGGCGAGTCCTCGCGTACCCCGATGCCGTGGCGCCGGCCGGGCAGTTGGGACGCCGCCACGTTCGCCACGTACCGGTCGCTGATCGCGTTGCGTCGCGCGGAGCCGGCGCTGCGCCACGGCGGTCTGCGGTGGCTGCACCACGACCCGGACACGCTGGTCTTCCTGCGGGAGGCGCCGGCCGGCTCGGTGCTGGTGCTGGCCCGCCGGGCGCCCGGCACGCCGGTGCGGCTGACCGGGCTGCCGGCCGCCGACAACGTGTACGGCGGGGCGTCCGCGCTCCGGCCCGGGCCGGACGGGGTGTCGACCCTGTCCGGCGACGGCCCCACCTTCCAGGTGTGGCGGCTGTGGTGACCGGGCTCGACGCGCCGACCGGCCGACCCCCTACTACGAACTGTCGTTGATGGGGGAGGATGGGCGGCGTGGAAGCACTGCGACTCATTCTCCTCTATGTCCATCTGATCGGCTTCGCCCTGCTGCTCGGCGGCTCGATCGCGCAGTACGTCAGCGGGAAGCTGCGCATCAACTCCGCCATGCTCTGGGGCGCCGTGATCCAGCTGCTGACCGGGCTCGGTCTCTCCGCGCCGCTGCGTGGCGGTGGTGACGACGAGCCGGACCCGGCGAAACTTGTGACGAAGTTGGTGATCGCGCTGCTGATCTTCGTCATGGTCTTCTTCTCCCGGAAGCGGGACGTGGTCAACCGCGGCCACTTCCTCGCGATCGTCGGCCTGACCCTGGTCAACGCGGCGGTCGCGGTCTTTTGGCGGTAACGTCCGGCAGAGGGGATGACCTCCGCGAACCGGACGTTCGGGACGCCTCGATGCTCGGTTACCAGCACGAAGAGTGATGTGCCCCACGCAAGGGTTACACCCGGGTAACAGGCGCTCAACAGTCGTGCACGATTGTCGGCCGGTGGGTGGGCGCGGGCGTACGCTCCCGTCCGTAACGTGGGACAGCCGGCGGCACACCCGCAGGTCGGCTGATGGGCTGCCACCGCACTAGGCGCGGTGTGCAATGGGAAGGAGACGTCTTGCGCTCGGTGCGTGGGATGCGGATCGCCTCGATCTTCGCGGTAGGTGGGCTCGTGCTCAGCGCCGCCGCGTGTGGCGAGGCCCCCGATAGTGACAAGAACGCCGGCAGTGGCGCCAAGAAGTACAGCGCCTGCATGGTGACCGACGTCGGCGGCATCGACGACAAGTCGTTCAACACCTCGGCCTGGAAGGGTCTGCAGGAGGCCAAGGCCGCCAACGACAACATCGACATCAAGTACGTCGCGTCGAAGTCCGAGCCCGACTACGAGCCGAACCTGACGCAGTTCGTCAACCAGAAGTGCGACTTCATCCTGGCGGTCGGCGGCCTGATGGCCAACGCCACCTCGAAGATCGCCAAGGCGAACCCGAACCAGCAGTTCGGCATCGTCGATGCCAACCCGGGTGACGCCAACGTCTACCCGATGCAGTTCGACACCGCCCAGGCCGCGTTCCAGGCCGGCTACCTCGCCGCCGGGATGAGCAAGACCGGCAAGGTGGGCACCTACGGTGGTCTGCCGATCCCGCCGGTGACGATCTTCATGGACGGCTTCGTCGACGGTGTGAAGTACTACAACACCGCCAAGGGCAAGAACGTCCAGGCGCTGGGCTGGAACAAGGAGACCCAGAAGGGCTCCTTCACCAACGACTTCGCCAAGCAGGACGAGGGCAAGAAGGTCTCCGACGCGCTGGTCGCCCAGGGCGCGGACATCATCATGCCGGTCGCCGGCGGCTCCGGCCTCGGCACCACCGCCGCGGCCAAGGCCTCGGGCGGCAAGTACAGCACCATCTGGGTGGACGTCGACGGCTGCGAGAGCACCCCGGACTGCGCCGCGATCATCACCACCGTGGTCAAGAACATCCCGGAGGCCGTCAAGGAGGCGGTGGTGAAGGCCGCCGGTGGCGAGAAGCTGCAGGCCAACCCGGGCTTCGTCGGCACCCTGGCCAACACCGGTGTCTCGATCGCCCCGTACCACGACTTCGACGGCAAGGTTCCGGCCGAGCTGAAGACCGAGGTTGACAAGATCAAGGCGGACATCGCCGCCGGCACCATCACCGTCACCTCGAAGGCCCAGCCGACCAAGTGACAACCGCCCGGCCGCTCCGGTGAGATCATCGCAGGAGCGGCGGGGTACAGGTACGACCGATCCGGCCGCTCCGGCCCGCGGGTGACCACCCGTGGGGCCGGAGCGGCCGGATCGCGCGCCACGGTGACCGGCCTGGTCCGGCCCGGTCGACCGGCAGCTACGCTGCACCATCGCTCGCACTCCAGGAGGTTGCGCTGAGACTCGAACTGCGCGGCATCACCAAGCGGTTCGGTGATCTGGTCGCCAACGATCACATCGACCTGACGGTGGAGCCTGGAGAGATTCACGCCCTGCTCGGCGAGAACGGCGCGGGCAAGTCGACCCTGATGAACGTGCTCTACGGGCTCTACCAGCCCGACGAGGGCGAGATCCTGGTCGACGGCACGCCGCTGAAGCTGAAGGGCCCGTCCGATGCCATCGCGGCCGGGATCGGCATGGTGCACCAGCACTTCATGCTGGTGCCGGTCTTCACCGTGGCCGAGAACATCATGCTCGGCGCCGAGCAGGTCCGGGGCGGCATCGCCGGTTTCCTGGACCGGCGGCGGGCCCGGCGCGAGGTCACCGAGGTGTCCGAGCGCTACAACCTGCGGGTCGACCCGAATGCGGTGATCGAGGATCTGCCGGTCGGCATCCAGCAGCGTGTGGAGATCGTCAAGGCGCTCACCCGCGACGTCGACCTGCTCATCCTGGACGAGCCGACCGCGGTGCTCACCCCGCAGGAGACCGAGGACCTGCTGACGGTCATGCGGTCGCTGAAGGCGGCCGGCAAGTCGATCGTCTTCATCACCCACAAGCTGGGCGAGGTCAAGGCCATCGCCGACCGGATCACGGTGATCCGGCGCGGAAAGACCGTCGGCACGGCCTCGCCGGAGACGAGCCGGGACGAGCTGGCCGCGCTGATGGTCGGCCGCAGCGTGCGGCTGACCGTCGACAAGTCGCCGGCCGCACCGGGCGAGCCGGTGCTGGAGGTGGCCGGGCTGGTCGTTGACGACGACCGGCAGGTCCGGGCGGTCGACGGCGTGGACCTGACCGTCCGCGCGGGCGAGGTGCTCGGCGTGGCGGGCGTGCAGGGCAACGGCCAGACGGAGCTGATCGAGGCGATCATGGGCCTGCGCCCGGTGCTCGCCGGCACGGTCAGCCTGGGCGGCGACCGGATCGACGGCTGGACGACCAAGAAGGTGCTCCGCGCCGGCGTCGGTTACGTGCCCGAGGACCGCAGCGTGGACGGCCTGGTCAAGGAGTTCAGCGTCGCCGAGAACCTGGTGCTGGACATCTACGACCGGCCGCCGTTCGGTGCCGGGCTCGCCCTCAAGCCGGACGCCATCGCGTCGTCGGCGCGGGAGCGGATCGAGCAGTTCGACGTCCGTACCTCATCGGCGGACGCGGCGGTGGGCACCCTGTCCGGCGGCAACCAGCAGAAGGTGATCGTGGCGCGGGAGCTGTCCCGGCCGCTGAAGCTCTTCATCGCCGCCCAACCCACCCGTGGCGTGGACGTCGGGTCGATCGAGTTCATCCACAGCCAGATCATCCACGAGCGGGACATCGGCACCGCCGTCATGGTGGTGTCCAGCGAGCTTGACGAGGTGGTCGGGCTGGCCGACCGGATCGCGGTGATGTACCGCGGACGGATCATCGGCATCGTCGGCCCGGACACCCCGCGTGAGGAGATCGGTCTGTTGATGGCCGGCATCCACCCGGACGCGGCCGGCACGGCCGACGGGGGTCCGGCGCGCGCCGACGGCCCCGCGAGCGAGGACGAGGCATGACCACCAACCCCAATCCGCAGTCGGGCTCTCCGGACAAGGAGCCGGCGAGCGAGGCGCAGGCGGCGCAGAACGCGCTCGGCAACACCGAGCGGGCCGGCACGACCACGACGGAGAAGACGCCGGAGCCGAAGCCGTCCCTGGGCCGGCTCTTCCTGGACAACCTCTGGGCGGCCAACACCTTCACGGTGACCCTGCTGTCGCTGGTGCTGGCGATCGTCGTCGGCGCGGTGTTGATGATCGTCTCTGACCCGGACGTGCTGCACACCTACACCTACATCACCGCCCGGCCGGCCGACGCGCTCAACTCGAGTTGGACGCTGGTGAGCGAGGCGTACGCGAACCTGTTCAAGGGCTCGATCTTCGACCCCGAGGCGTTCTCCGGCTGGGTGAACGGCAGCAACGGCTGGCAGGCCGTGCTCGCGCCGATCTCCGAGACGCTGACGTACGCCGCGCCGCTGGTCTTCACCGGCCTGGCGGTGGCGCTGGCCTTCCGTGGCGGCCTGTTCAACATCGGCGCGCAGGGTCAGGCCACCATCGGCGTGATCCTGGCCGCGCTGGCCGGCTTCCTGCTGCCGCTGCCGCCCGGCCTGCACCTGCTGGTGGCGGTGCTGGCCGGCGCGCTGGGCGGGGCGATCTGGGGCTTCATCCCGGGCATCCTCAAGGCCCGCGCCGGGGCGCACGAGGTGATCAACACGATCATGCTCAACTACGTCGCCACGTACTTCCTGACCTGGCTCATCGTGCAGAACGGCGTGCAGGACCCGACCCGGACCGACGCGATCAGCAAGGCGGTGGACACCTCCGCCCAGCTGCCGCGCCTGCTCGGCGACAACCTGCGGGTGCACGCCGGCATCCTGCTCGCCGTGCTGGCCACCTGGGCGGTGGCCTGGTTGCTCAACCGGTCGACGCTCGGCTTCGAGCTGCGCGCGGTCGGCGCCAACCCGGACGCCGCGCGGACGGCCGGCATCAGCGTCACCCGGACGTACATCCTGATCATGGTCTTCTCCGGGGTCCTGGCCGGTCTCGGCGGCTCGAACATGGTGCTCGGTTCGACCGCCAGCGCGCTGACGCCGCTGGTGGTGGCGCAGATCGGCTTCGACGGCATCCTGGTGGCGCTGCTCGGCCGGGTGAAGCCGTGGGGGGTGCTGCTCGCCGCGCTGCTGTTCGGTGCGCTCCAGGCCGGCGGCAACCGGATGCAGTCGTACTCCGGCATCTCGCTGGAGCTGGTGACCGTGCTCCAGGCACTGATCGTCATCTTCATCGCCGCACCCGCCCTGGTAAAGGCGATCTTCCAGCTCCGGGCCGCACGGGCCGCCCGGTTGCAGACGAGCCTGGCGAAGGGCTGGTAACGCATGTCCACCATGGCTGTCCCCGACGTCGCGGTCGGCGTCGACGAGGGTTTCTGGACCCGTACCCGCAAGGTCGGCCTCACGCTGACGGCGCTCGGCCTGCTGGCGGCGGTGCTGTTCGGGGCGCTCGCCACCGACCAGGAGGCCCGGTTCACGTTGAGCGACGACGCGGCCGGTGCCGCGCTGGAGATCAACGGCACGATCGGCGCGATCCTGTTCGGGATCATCGCGATCGCCGCCGGCGCGGCCCTGCTCGCCGGCGTGCCGAAGCGCTGGTTCCTGCCGGTGCTCGGCGTCGGGCTGGTCGCCTTCGTGCTCTCCTTCCTCTGCTGGCAGGTCTCCGCCGCGCCCGCCGGGCAGAACTTCATGCCGCTGGTCAACATCATCCGGGGCACGTTCATCCTGGCCCTGCCGCTGATCTTCGGTGCGCTCGCCGGCGTGCTCTGCGAACGGTCCGGCGTGGTCAACGTGGCCATCGAGGGGCAGTTGCTGATGGGCGCGTTCAGCGGCGCGCTGTTCGGCAGCATCTCCGGCAGCGTCTGGGTGGGTCTGGTCGCCGCCGCCATCGGTGGCGCGTTCATCTCGCTGCTGCTGGCCGTCTTCGCCATCCGCTACCTGGTGGACCAGGTCGTCATGGGTATCGTGCTGAACCTGCTGGCGGTCGGCATCACCGGCTTCCTCTACGAGCGGCTGATGCAGACCGACGCGGAGAGGTACAACAGCGCGCCGCGCTTCAGCAACTGGGAGATCCCGCTGCTCAAGGACATCCCGGTGCTCGGGCCGGCGCTGTTCCGCGGCAACATCTTCCTCTACCTCGGCCTGCTGCTGGTGCTGGTGATCCACATCGGGCTCTTCCGTACCCGGTGGGGGCTGCGGACCCGGTCGGTGGGCGAGCACCCGATCGCCGCCGACACGCTGGGCGTCAAGGTGCTCCGGTTGCGCTACCGCAACGTGCTGCTGGCCGGTGTGGTCGCCGGTATCGGTGGCGCGTCGTACACGCTGGCGCTCTACTCGTTCACCAAGAACATGATCGGCGGCAAGGGCTTCATCGCGCTGGCCGCGCTGATCTTCGGTCGGTGGAACCCGACCGGGGCGCTGCTCGCCGCGCTCTTCTTCGGCTTCGCCGACCAGCTCGCCACCTATCTCGGTGCCATCAACAGTGTGATCCCGAGCCAGTTCCTGGCCATGCTGCCCTACCTGGCGACGATCCTGGCGGTCGCCGGCCTGGTCGGCCGGGTCCGGGCACCCGCCGCCGACGGCAAGCCGTACATCAAGGGCTGACCCCCACCCACCCCTCTGGTGATCAAGAGGTTTGCGTCAGGATCGACGACTTTCCTGACGCAAACCTCTTGATCACCGCGCTAGGGCGGCGGGGTGGGTGGGGTTGCCGCCCTGCCTGCTTTTGACCTGGGCTGCTTCGGCAGAATGATGGGATGACCGACATTGACTGGGCGCGGTTGCGGGCCGCCGCCACCGAGGCGATGCGGCACGCGTACGCGCCGTACTCGACGTTCCCCGTCGGCGCGGCCGCGCTTGTCGACGACGGCCGCGTCGTGGTCGGCTGCAACGTGGAGAACGCCGCGTACGGGGTGACGCTCTGCGCCGAGTGCGGAGTGGTGTCCAGCCTGCACGCCACCGGTGGCGGGCGCCTCGTCGCGCTCTCCTGCGTCGACGCGACCGGTGAGCCGCTGATGCCGTGCGGCCGGTGCCGGCAGCTGCTCTGGGAGAACGGCGGGCCGGAGTGCCTGATCGAGACGAAGACCCGCCCGCTGCGGATGGCGGAACTGCTGCCGCACGCCTTCGGCGTGGAGGACCTGGAGGCGGTGACCGGGGAGACCCCGGTGCCGGTGGTCCCGGAGCGGCTGGCCGCCTGGCGTGGACGCGGCACCGTCTTCGTGCACCCGGACCTCTCGGACGGGCAGCAGGTCTGGACGGCGTACTGGGAGCGCTCGGCGGGAGACGACGCGAGCGCCGAGACCGGCGTGCTGGAGGAAGCCCCGAGCTGGGACGATCCGGCCGAGGCGATCACCTGGGGAATGGCCCGCACGCCCCGCGTGGTCGTGGTCGACGAGACCGGGACGATCTTCTGGGCCGGCGAGGGGGAGCCGCCCTTGGAGATCCCGGTGCGGTGGTCGGGTGGCTGAGGTTGGGGGCGGGGGCCGACCGTGCCCGGCTCCGGGCGGTCAGGCTTGATCCCTGCGCCGGGCACGGTCGGCCCCCGCCCCGACGTGGTCACGGGCCGTGGGCGGGATCTGCAATCGACTAGGAAGATCTTCTGATGAGTAGTGGGTTTGCTGCTGTTGACGTTATTCGGGTGAAGCGGGACGGGGGTGTGCTGTCGGACGCGCAGATCGACTGGGTGCTGGACGCGTACACCCGGGGTGTTGTCGCCGACGAGCAGATGTCGGCGCTGGCCATGGCGATCCTGCTCAACGGCATGACCGGGCCGGAGATCGCCAGGTGGACCGCCGCGATGATCGCCAGCGGTGAGCGCCTCGACCTCTCGGCGGTCCGTCGCCCGACCGTCGACAAGCACTCCACGGGCGGTGTCGGTGACAAGATCACCCTGCCGCTCACCCCGCTGGTGGCCGCGTGCGGTGCCGCCGTTCCGCAGCTCAGCGGGCGCGGCCTCGGGCACACCGGCGGCACGCTGGACAAGCTGGAGTCCATCCCGGGCTGGCGGGCCTCGC
Organism: Micromonospora sp. NPDC005237; assembly: GCF_040607775.1. NCBI lineage: Bacteria > Bacillati > Actinomycetota > Actinomycetes > Micromonosporales > Micromonosporaceae > Micromonospora > Micromonospora sp. NPDC005237. Next base: position 130,508 of record NZ_JBEXHJ010000001.1, read on the forward strand.
TGAGCAACGACGAGTTCATCGCCCAGCTCGGTGATGTCGGCGCGGTGATCTGCGCGGCCGGCGCCGGGCTCGCTCCGGCCGACCGCAAGCTGTACGCGTTGCGCGACGTGACCGGCACCGTGGAGGCGATCCCGCTGATCGCCAGTTCGATCATGAGCAAGAAGATCGCCGAGGGGACCGGCGCGCTGGTCCTCGACGTCAAGGTCGGCTCGGGCGCCTTCATGAAGTCCGTCGACCAGGCCCGCGAGCTGGCCCGCACGATGGTCGAGCTGGGCGGTGCGCACGGCGTGCGGACGGTCGCCCTGCTCACCGACATGTCCACCCCGCTCGGCCTGGCCATCGGCAACGCGGTCGAGGTGACCGAGTCGGTCGAGGTGCTGGCCGGGGGCGGGCCGGCCGACGTGGTGGAGCTGACGCTCGCCCTGGCCCGGGAGATGCTCGACGCCGCCGGCCTGCCGGACGCCGACCCCGAGGCGGCGCTGCGCGACGGGCGGGCGATGGACTCCTGGCGGGCGATGATCCGCGCGCAGGGCGGCGACCCGGACGCGCCGATGCCGACCGCGCCGGAGGTCGAGGTGGTCCGCGCCGAGCAGGACGGGCACGTCGCGGCCGTCGACGCGTACGCCATGGGGGTTGCGGCCTGGCGGCTCGGCGCGGGCCGGGCCCGCAAGGAGGACCCGGTCAGCGTGCCGGCCGGGGTGGTGTTGCACAAGCGGCCGGGCGATCCGGTGCGGGTCGGGGACGCCCTCTACGAGCTGCGCGCCGAGGACCCGTCGCGGATTCCGGCGGCCCTGGCGGAGGCAAGTCGCGCGGTGCACATTGCACCGACCGCGCCAACCGCGACGCCCCTGGTCATCGAGCGGATCGGCTGACCGGGGCGGAGGTCGGGGCGGCGTGGTGCCCGTCACCTGGGAGCGCTATTCTCGCAGGCCAAGGGGGGACAGCCGGCGTTGAGCCGTCGCGAGCAGACAGGAAGTTGCCCCGTGACCGTACCTGCCCCCGACCCGCGCGAGGTGCGCGAGGCGAGCCTGGACGAGCTGTCCCGGCTCGGCCTGCCGCTGCCGCCGGCCCAGTTCCCGCTCGTGTGGGAGCCGGGTGATGCGATCGAGCTGCGACCCAGGGCGGAGATCGAGGCGCGCATCGCCGTGCTGCACCTCATCCTGGCGCGCTGCTTCGGGATGCCCCCGCAGGCGGCGATGAGCTGGCTGCTCGGCTCGCACCTGGTCGAGATGGTCACCCCGCCGGAGTGGCAGTTCGTGATGGGCGGCAAGGGCGACCACCGGTCGTTCGTGCTGCACCACGACGCGCTCTTCGCGCTGGCCTGGGTGCTGGGGCTGAGCAAACAGCTCGATCCCACCCTGGCGGTGGACGAGCGGTTGGTCGAGCGGCTGCCGCACATCGCCGAGGGGGAGACCTTCGGCCGCTGGCAGTCCCGGATCCTCGCCGCGCCGCAGCACCCGGCCGACGCGGCGGCCCTGCTCGATCTGCACTACTGCCTGGACTGGGCTTACCTGGAGACCGAGCGGAGCGGCCGGCGGGCGCCGGGGCTGGTCGACGCCAACGCGATCGGGCAGCGACGCTGGGCGCTGGAGTGGGCGGTGATCCTGCGCGGGCCGTACCATGACGAGCCGCCGGGCTGGGAAGAGGTCGACCTCTCCACCTGAGCCTCAGCGGCGTCGGTAGGCGTCCAGCCGGACCGCCACGCGCACCCGGACCGGCTCGGGCAGCGCGGCCAGCCGTTCGGTGAGGGCGACCGGGTTGGTGTGCCAGGCGCTCGGACCCATCCCGACCAGCGTGGCGACCTCCGGCCGGGTCAGCGCCAGCTCCGCGCGGTGCACCGTGGAGCTGACCGGCGTGAAGTGCCCGCCCAGGCTGGCGGCCACCCGGTCGGCCTTGTCCGGGTCCACCCGCAGCAGGTCGAGGGCGTCCACCAGCTCGGTGAGGTGGTCGGCGGCGGGCGTCACCACGAGCAGCGTGCCGGCCGGGTCGAGCACCCGGTGGAACTCCGCGCCGTTGCGCGGGGCGAACACGTTCAGCAGCACGGCCGTCGAGCCGTCCGCGAGGGGCAGTCGCTGCCAGGTGTCGGCGAGCGCCGCGGCCGCCCGGGGATGCGCCCGGGCCGCGCGACGCAGCGCCGGCTTGGAGACGTCCAGGGCCAGACCCACGGCGTCCGGCAGCGCCGCCAGCACCGCGCCGAGGTATCGGCCGGTGCCCGCGCCGGCATCCACCACCAGGGGGTACGCGTCGAGCGACGACACGTCGCGCAGGTGCTGCACGGCCTGCGTCGCGGCGGCGGCCAGGGCGTCCGAGACCGGGTCGTAGTGCCCGGCGGCGAGGAAGTCGGCGCGGGCGGCCACCATCTCGGCGCTGTCCCCGGAGTGCGGTGCGCGGCCGGCGAGCAGGTTGACGTACCCCTGCCGGGCCACGTCGAAGCTGTGCCCGCGCGGACACCGCAGCGCCCGGGCGGTGCCGGCGGTCGTCTCGGCCAGCGGTTCGCCGCAGACCGGGCAGCGCAGCCGGTCGAGGACGCGCGGGTCCACGTCAGGACTCCCGGCCGCGTCGGGGGCGGGGCGCGCGGCTCTGCGCGAGGTGGTCGACGACCCGGTGGGTGAACGCGCCGAGCGCCTCGACCTCGGCCGGGGTGAGCAGGTCGAGGAAGTGCTGACGGACGGCGGTCACGTGGCCGGGGGCGGCGGCCTCGATGGCGTTCCGACCCGCCGGGGTGAGCACGACGATCGCGCCGCGCGCGTCGTCCGGGCACTCCTCCCGGGTCACCAGGCCGCGCTGCTGCATCCGGGTCAGGTGGTGGGAGAGCCGACTGCGGGACCAGAGCATCCGGTCCGCCAGCTCGCTGAGGCGCAGCCGGCCCTGCGGCGTCTCCGACAGGTCGGAGAGCACGTCGTAGTCCGGCTCGGACAGGCTGGCGTCCTGGGTCAGCTCCCGGGCCAGTTCCAGGTCGAGCAGGCGACGCATCCGGCGGTAGCCCCGCCAGGCGCGGTCCTCCCGCTCGTCCAGCCACCGGGTCGCTTCCATGCCGGTCAGCCTAGCGTCTTGGTTGACATGTCATCGAATCGCCTCCTACGGTCGATGACATGTCAACGAATCCGCTGTGGGACCTCTTCGGCACCCGTGGACGCGGGGTGCTCGTCACCCTGCGCCGCGACGGCCGACCCCAACTGTCCAACCTCGATTACCTGGCCGAACCCGGGTTGCTCCGCTGCTCCACCACCGGCGACCGGGCGAAGGTACGCAACCTGCGCCGCGACCCCCGGGCCAGCTTCCACGTGACCACGCCGGACGGCGGCGCGTACGCGGTAGCCGAGGGGACCGTGACGCTCACCGAGCCGGCAGCGGCAATCGGCGACGCGGTGGTCGACGAGCTGGTCGAGGTCTACCGGGGGATCCGCGGTGCCCACCCGGACTGGGCGGACTACCGCGCCGCCATGGTCGCCGACGGGCGGGTGGTCCTGCGGCTCGCCGTCGACCGCGTCTACGGCTGGCCCGGATGAGCGGGCTGGCGTGGCCGGCCCCGGCAGGCTGACTAGGGTCTGAGCATGGTCGCAACTATCCGGTACGAGGACATCGTCAAGGTCCCGAAGGCGCTGCTGCACGACCACCTCGACGGCGGGCTGCGGCCGGCGACGATCGTCGAGCTGGCCGCGGAGGTGGGGCACGAGCTGCCCACCACCGACCCGGAGGCGCTCGGACGCTGGTTCGTCGAAGCCGCCGACTCCGGGTCGCTGGAGCGTTACCTGGAGACGTTCGCGCACACCGTGGCGGTCATGCAGACCGGGCCGGCGCTGCGCCGGGTGGCGCGGGAGTGCGCGCTGGACCTGGCTGCCGACGGGGTCGTCTACGCCGAGGTGCGGTTCGCCCCCGAGCAGCACCTGGAACGGGACCTGAGCCTGGACGAGGTGGTCGAAGCCGTGCTGGCCGGGTTCGCCGAGGGCACCGCCCAGGCCGTCGAGGCCGGCCTGACCATCCGGGTGGGCACCCTGCTCACCGCCATGCGGCACGCGGCGCGCTCACAGGAGATCGCCGAGTTGGCCGTGCGGCACCGCGACGCGGGGGTGGTCGGCTTCGACATCGCCGGCGCCGAGGCGGGCTTCCCGCCCACCCGGCACCTGGACGCCTTCGAATACCTGCAGCGCGAGAACTTCCACTTCACCATCCACGCCGGTGAGGCGTTCGGGCTGCCGTCGATCTGGCAGGCGATCCAGTGGTGCGGCGCGGACCGGCTCGGTCACGGCGTACGGATCGTGGACGACATCGCCCCCGACGGCGCGCTGGGCCGGCTGGCCGCGTACGTGCGGGACAAGCGGATCCCGTTGGAGCTCTGCCCCTCGTCGAACGTGCAGACCGGCGCGGTGGCCTCGATCGCCGACCATCCGATCGGGCTCCTGCGCGACCTGCGGTTCCGGGCCACCGTCAACACCGACAACCGGCTGATGAGCGGCACCTCCATGTCGCGGGAGATGTCGCTGCTGGTGGAGACGTTCGGCTACGGCTGGCGCGAGCTGCAGTGGTTCACCATCAACGCGATGAAGAGCGCCTTCATCCCGTTCGACGAGCGACTGCGGATCATCGACGAGGTGATCAAGCCGGCGTACGCCAAGCTGCTGCCCTGAGGGGGCCTCGGCCCTGCGGGTGGCCTCCTCGGCTCTGCGGGCGCCCTCAGCCCCGCGGGTGGCCTTTGCGGCCGTGCGGGTGGTGGCCGGCGAGCAGGCCGGCCACCCGGCGCAGCACCTCCCGGGCTCGGGCCGCCTCGGCGCCCAGCCCCATCTGCCGGCGCAGCACCGCGGGCTCCGCCCGCAGCAGGGCCACCCCGCGCCGGACCAGCACCCGGGGCGCCTTGCGCTGCTCGGACAGGTCGCGGGCCAGCCGGCGCAGGAAGGTCGCCCCGCGCGGACGGCGCAGCGCGTACGCCCCGGCGAGCAGCCCGCGGCGGCGGCACTCCTCGACGATCTCGGCGGCGAAAATCCCTTCGGCCACGAAAAGTGGCGATCCGTCGACATCAAATGGCCGGGTGGCCACCCGTCGATCCGCGCCGATCGCATAAACCGGCACATCGGCACGGCCCTCGCGGGCGAGTCGAGCAATCGTTTCGACGGCGGTCAGGGCGTCCCAGGACTGCGGTGATTCCCAATCGACCTGGCCGTTTCGGCGCGGCAACGTAGGGTCATCGCCGTCCTTGTAGAAGTCGTCCAGACACAGCACCGGCAGGCCGGTTTGCTGCGCTATGTACGACTTTCCGGAGCCTGAGGGGCCGGCGAGCAGGACGACGCGGTGGGGATGTTCCATTACCTTCAGTTACTCCGGCCAGACGGACTGCTATCAAATCGCATCAACATCTCATCACACCTTCGGCCGGTGACAACCTGGGCTTTCTTCTTGCCGACCGGCGTGATGGAATCTCGGGGGTCCGACCCGCCGGGTCGGTCGCTGGGCGTTGCCCGGGGCAACGCGTTCAAGCTGTAATCGCGAGGGCGGTGACGTGAGCAAACGGCCAAAGACGGCGGGCTCCTTCCTGTCGCGGCTGCGCCGGCCGGCCAGTCGGCTCCGGGACATGCCGATCTGGTCCAAGCTCGGTCTCATCATGATCGTGCCGACCATCGCCACGGTCGTGGTGGGCACCAGTGGTCTCGTCGACCACCTGGACACGCTCAACAATGCCAACCGAGCCGGCGACCTGGCCAACCTGTCGAGCTATTCGGGTGACCTGGTCGACACGCTGCAGGACGAGCGGACCACCGCCGTGCTGCTGCTGCAGGCCACGGGGACGCAGCCGAAGGCGCAGTACCAGGAGGCCTACAACCGGGTCAACTCCCGGGTCGACCAGGCGACGGGCCCGTACCGGCAGCAACGGGGCGACGTCGAGGACCTGCCGGGCAGCCTCGAGGGTCTGCTCGACGGCATCGACCAGAACCTGCAGGAGCTGCCGGGCGTCCGCAGTCAGGTGTTCAACGGCAAGCTGAAGCTCGCCGAGGCCATCCAGGCGTACGAGGGTCTGATCAACGACCTGCTCGCCATCCGTGACTCGGCCACCCAGCTCGCCGGCGACAACGACCTGAGCGACCGGATGCGCGCCGCCGCGGCGGTCGCCCGGGAGAAGGAGTTCCTCGCCGTCCGCCGGGTCGTCGTCCACCGCGCGCTGGGCGTGCAGGGCGGCCAGCGGCTGACCCCGGCGCTGCGCACCGACTACATCGCCAGCGGCACCGGCCAGCAGCAGGCTCTGCAGAGCTTCAAGGCGGTCGCGAGCCCCGACGAGGCGAAGTTCCACGACCAGACGGTCGCCGGCGGTGACCGCCGCGAGGCGCAGAACTACACCGGCTGGATCGACGGCAACACCACCGGCGACATGCGTGGCGCCCCGTTCGGCCCCGACCAGTGGGACTCGGCCATGACGGCCAACGCCAAGCTGATCCGCGCCGTCGAGACGAAGCTCGACGGGGACGTGGTCGCCGAGGCCGACAACCTGCGCTCGGACGTCCAGCGCCAGGTGTTCCTGGAGACCGGCCTGCTGCTCAGCATGCTGCTGCTGGCCATCCTCTTCGCGTACCTGGTCGCCCGCTCGATGGCCCGTTCGCTGCGTGAGCTGCGTCAGGGCGCCCTCTCCGTCGCCCAGTACGGGCTGCCGCAGGCGGTGGCCCGACTCCGTGACCCGCAGGTCGTCGGGCAGCTCTCCCCGGTGCAGCTGGCCAACCAGATCGCCGAGCCGCTGCCGGTCCGCAGCAAGGACGAGTTCGGCCAGGTGACCGAGGCGTTCAACGCCGTTCACCTGGAAGCCGTCCGGACGGCCGCCGAGCAGGCGGCCCTGCGCGCCTCCGTCGCGACCATGTTCGTCAACCTGGCCCGTCGTTCGCAGATCCTGGTCGACCGCCTCATCGGGCACCTCGACCGACTGGAGCGCGGCGAGGAGGACCCGGACCGGTTGGCCGAGCTGTTCCAGCTCGACCACCTGGCCACCCGGATGCGCCGCAACGACGAGAACCTGCTCGTCCTCGCGGGCGCCGACTCCACCCGCGTGCAGCGTGAGCCGGCCGCGCTCATCGACGTGCTGCGCGCGGCGCAGTCCGAGGTCGAGCACTACACCCGGATCGAGTTCGGGGTCATCGACCGCGACATCGAGGTCGCCGCGCACGCGGTCAACGATCTGGTGCACCTCATCGCCGAGCTGTTCGACAACGCCACCGCGTTCTCCCCTCCGGACTCGCAGGTCATGGTCGAGGCCCGCCGGGTCGGTGACCGCGCCTCGCTGTACGTGGAGGACCGCGGCATCGGCATCAGCCGCGAGCAGCTGCACGAGCTCAACGACAAGCTCGCGACGCCGCCGCAGGTGGACGTGGCTGTCTCCCGGATGATGGGCCTGGTCGTGGTCGCCCGCCTGGCGTCGCGGCACGGCGTCCGCGTCGAGCTGCGCCCCGGCGCCGACCGCGGCACGGTCGCCGACGTGACCCTGCCCACCTCGGTGCTGGTGCCCCGCGCGCTCGCCGGCCGGGTGCAGCAGCCGCCGGCCCTGCCCGCGGCCGGCCCGCAGCACGGTGGGCCCGCGCCGGTCCTCGGCGCGCTGCCCGCGCTGGGCAACGGACCCCGCCCCGGCGAGTCCGGCAACCAGGTCACGCTGGGCGGCCGGCCGTTCGACCCGGCCTCGCGCAACGGCGCCGGCACGCCCGCCAACACCGGTGCGTACCGTTCGATGCCCGCCTGGTCGGACCTGACCGGCGCGAGCGCGAGCAACGGGGTCAACGGCGGCGACGGGTTCGCGCCCCGGACGGCCAACGGCCAGCCCATCGACCCGCTGCCGCAGCGGCGGGCCGGCGACGAGCCGACGACCACCGGCCAGCAGCCGGCCATTCCCCGGCAGTTGCCCAGCAGCCCGGAGGTGCACCCGTACTCCGCGCCGCCGGTCTCCGCGCAGCCCTACTCCGGTGCGCCGGTCTCCGCCTCGCCGGCGTCCGGTCAGCCGTACTCCGGTCAGCCGTACTCCGGTCAGCCGTACTCCGGTCAGCCCTACTCGGGTGCGCCGTACGGCAGCCCGCCGGTGTCCGCCGCTCCGGCCTCCGGCCAGCCGTACGCCGGTCCGCCGGTGTCCGCGTCGCCGGTCTCGGCCTCCCCGGCGTCCGGCCAGCCGTACTCGGCGCCGCCGGCCTCCGGCCAGTCGTTCAGCGGCTTCACGCCCCGGTCCGCCCCGCCCGCTCCGGCGCCCAGCGCCCCGGCGCCGCCGGCCTGGCCGCCGGTGCCCGGCGGCGAGCGGGACACGCAGACCCCGCCGGTGCCCGAGCGGCTCGCCGCCGCCCTGGACATGACGACGGAGCTGCCCCGGGTGCCGCGCCCCGGCGACCAGCCGAGCACCGCGGCCCAGCCGCCGGCTCCGGCGCCCCAGGCTCAGCAGGCCCGCGCCCCGCAGGCTCCGGCTCAGCAGGCTCCGGCCCCGCAGGCCCAGGCTCAGCAGGCCCAGGCGTCGCGTCCGCCGGCGCAGACCCGCCCGGCACCGCAGCAGCCGCAGGCCCAGAACCGCCAGCGGTACGCGGACGAGACCATGGAGCTGCCGATCTTCCGGGAGCTCGAGTCCGCCTGGTTCCGTACCCGCCGTCCGGGTCCGGAGGAGGCCGCGGCCGGCGACAAGCCGGCGGCGAACGGCGGTGGCGGTGACGCGACCCAGCAGTTCGCGGCGGTCGAGGCCACCGGTCGGGCAGTCCACAAGACATCACCCGGGACGACAGGTAACACGCCGATGGCAGACACTCCGACGGCCGGAGGAGCGCCGCAGGACAACGGGTCGACAGCGAACGGGGGCGCACGCCCCGGCCTCGCCGAGAGCCTGCCGAACCGCCGGCCCCAATCGCAGACCAACGGCTGGCAGACCGCCGCCGACGACGGCTGGCGTGCCGCCTCGGCAGCGGCCACGGCGGCGCCGGTCAACGAGACCACCACGACCGGTCTGCCGAAGCGCAAGCCGATGGCGCAGCTGGTGCCGGGCGCGGTGGAGAAGCCCACCACCTCGGTCCAGCGACGTTCCCCGGAGGCGGTCCGTGGCCTGCTCTCCGCCTACCACCGGGGCGTGCAGCGAGGGCGTAGCACCTCGGACAACCCGACCAGCCCGGAGGCGACTCCGGGAGGGCAGCAATCCTCGCAGTCTGGCTCAGGCCCAGCGGCCGGGAGCGGGCAGAAGGAGCAAGAAGGATGACAACTACGCAGGATCTTGGTTGGCTGCTGGCCAACTTCGCCGACCGGGTGCCCGGTGTCGCACATGCGGTCGCCGTCTCGGCGGACGGCCTGCTCCTCGCGTCGTCACGGGACCTGCCGCGGGACCGGGCAGACCAGCTCGCCGCGATCGCGTCCGGTCTGGTCAGCCTCACCCAGGGGGCAGCCCGCTGCTTCGAGGGAGGCGCGGTGCTCCAGACCGTCGTGGAGATGGACAATGGCTTCCTGTTCCTGATGTCCATCTCGGATGGTTCGTCCTTCGCCGTGCTGGCGGCCCGCAGCTCCGACGTCGGGCAGGTCGGCTACGAGATGGCACTACTGGTCGACCGGGTGGGCGACGCCCTGACCCCGCAGCCGCGTGCGGCCGCGGGCATGCTGGGCTGACGCCTCGCCGATCGTGTGGTCGGCGCAACTAAAACGACAAGAACGACGAGTTCCACCGGTGGGAGCCGGTACGGGGTGCGAAGGAGGTGAGCGGCGACATGGCCGATCGTGACGAACCGACCGGAGCGTTGGTCCGTCCATACGCCGTGACCCGTGGTCGAACCCGTCCCCGGCTCGACATCGCGCTGGAGGCGCTCGTCGAGACGACGGTGCGCGGTCGGGCCGCTGCCAATGGCAACGGCGGCCAGGGCCGCGAACACCAGTACATCGCCGCGCTGTGTGACGGACGCGTGCAATCGCTCGCCGAGATCGCGGCGCGGATGCAGCTCCCGCTCGGTGTGGCCCGGGTGCTCATCGCCGACATGGCGACGGACGGCCTGGTCGCGGTCCACGAGCCGACCATCCTGGACGACTCCGACGACGCGGTGGGCACTGAACTGCTGGAGAGGGTGCTGAGTGGACTTCGCAGGCTCTGACATGTCGCACCGCCCACCGAACCCGAGTGGGCGCGTGACGTCGGCGAAGATCGTTATCGCCGGTGGATTCGGCGTCGGTAAGACGACGCTGGTCGGCTCGGTCTCGGAGATCACGCCGCTGACCACCGAGGCCATCATGACCTCCGCTGGCGTGGGCGTCGACGACACCCGGCAGGTGCCGGGCAAGACGACGACCACGGTGGCCATGGACTTCGGCCGGATCTCGATCGACCGTGACCTGATCCTGTACCTGTTCGGTACGCCGGGTCAGACCCGATTCTGGTTCATGTGGGACGAACTGGTGCGGGGCGCGATCGGTGCGGTCGTGCTGGTGGACACCCGCCGGCTGGCCGACTGCTTCGCGGCGATCGACTTCTTCGAGCACCGGCGGCTGCCGTACCTGGTGGCCATCAACTGCTTCGACGGGATGCAGTACCACGACCCGCAGGACGTCCGGGACGCCTTGGCGATCTCGAGCGACGTGCCGGTCGTGGCCTGCGACGCCCGTAACCGGGAGTCGACGAAGCACGTGCTGATCTCGCTGGTCGAGTACGTGCTCACCATGCGCCGTACGCGCGCCGTCGCCCCGGCCTGATCGGGACGCTCTCGCGCCCGGTGGTGGCCCTGGCCGCCACCGGGCGCTGAATGCTGCCCGGGGCGGGTACGGCTCCGCCCAAGAGATCTTGGAAGGTGTCCGGCCCTTCGGGGCGGGTTCCTTCCAGGATCTCTTGCGTTGGCGCGCGGTCGTTCGGGCCGCCCTACCCGCGTGTGCGCGGGCCGGTCTGGTTGGCCCCTGAACGCACTTCCGCCCCCAGCCGGTGTAACGGCTGAGGGCGGAAGGAACGCGTACGGGAGAGAGTCGCTCAGGACTGGTAGCCGGCGGAGCGGTACTCGTACTCCCGGTCGTCGTCGCGGTCCCCGTGGTCGCGGCTGAAGTCCCAGCCGCCGGCGGCCTCCCGGCCCGGCCGGCCGCCCACCGCGAACCCGCCGATCTCCTGCCCGCGACGCCAGCCGCGGAAGTAGCCGGTGGTGTTCTCCGCGAGGCTCGCCGCGTCGCGCACTATCCGCAGTGGACGCTCCTCGCGCAGCGGGGAACCCGGGACCAGATTGGCCTGCGGGACGCGCTTCGGCAGCCCGGCGTTGGTCTCGGCGCCCACCGCGGGGCGGGCTGCCTGCTCGGCGGCCTGCCACCCGGTGTCGGCGGTGGTCGACCAGTCCAGGTCGGACTCCTCCTCGGTGTGCCCGACGAACCACGCCGACTTGGCCTGCGCGAAGATCAGCAGATCACCGTCGCCCTCGTCGGCCACCGGCGGCGGCCGGTGCTCGACCGGCGGGGGTCGGTGCTCGACCGGGGGAGGCGGCCGGTGCTCGACCGGGGGAGGCGGCCGGTGCTCGGCGGCCCGCTCGACGCGGGGCGCGAGGCGGTTGTTGCGGGCGGCCTGCTCCCGGTCGACCAGCCGCAGCGGCGGCGTCTCCAGGCGGGGGTCACCGGGGGGAGGGTTGAGCCCTTCCCGCAGTGCCCGGTCCGCCAGCGGCGGCGGCTCGACCAGCCGCAGCATGGGCGGCTCCTGGGGCAGGTCGTCGGCCAGCCAGGGCGGCGTGACCCGACCATCGGCCCGACCCGGGTCGGTCGGGGCGTCGACGCGGTTGCCGCCGTACGAGTAGGCGACGGGGTTGTTCGGCGAGCTGTCGGCCGGGTCTTCCGGGTTGTTGACCAGGGGCCAGTTCGCCCGGGAACCCGGGGGCGCCGCCGGCTCCTGACCCGGCCGGGGAGCGGGCACCGGGATGCTGAGGTCGGTGGCGCTGAACCCGCCGGTGGGCGGCTCCTCGACCGGCCGCTGCACGTGACTCTGCCGCTCGCCGTTGGTCTTCGGGCGGGGCGGAATGACCGTACGCTGCCGCTCGGCCCGCGCGTGGTTGATCGCGGCGGTGGTGAGGGTCGGCCGGAACGGCTCGCCCGCCTCGGCCGGCGGCACGGTGCCCCGCTGAGCCGGCGCGATGGGGGTGATCCCCGGCGGCGGGGGCGGCGGCGACGAGACCGGCCGGTTGGTCGGGCCGTCGATCCGGCTCGGGATGGGCTCGGTACGCCCGGGAGGCGCGGACACCGGCGGGCCGGCGACCGCGGCCGGTGCGATCGGCGCGGGTGCGATCGGCGGAGGGGTGACCGGAGCGGGGGCGACCGGCGGCGGTCCGAGTGGGCGCGGCGACGCCAGCGGGGCGCTGCCCGGTGCCGGCTCGGGTCGGCTGCGTCGGCCGGTGACGGGTGTGGGCTCGGCGGTGACCGGGTTCGGTCGGACGGAGCGCAGGCCGGCGCCGGTGCCGGCGAGGCCGGTCAGCTCGCCGACCGACTCGCCACGACGGGCGGCGGCCCGTCGGCCGGGGGCCGGGGCGGGCGTGCTGACCCGGGCGCTGAGCGCGCTGACGAGTGCCTCGCAGCCGGCGTCGCAGGCCCGTACGGAGGCGACGGCCTGCCGGACGGTCTCGGCCACGGCAGAGGTGAGCGCCCGGTTGACGGCGGCGCGGCGCGGCGTCTCCGAGATGGCGACCCGCAGCGCGGTGACCGCCTCGTTGATCTCTTCGGCGTCGGCGACCCCGTCCGCCGCGAGATGCGCGGCGATGGCGTCCGCGGCGACGGACACCTCGCGGCCACGGGCGATGGTGCCGCCGAGCATGCCCGGCTCGGGCAGCGCGTCCAGCACGGCCAGCGACACCGGCTCGGCCGGGTCCGGATAGGCGCGCAGCGCCGCCGGGTAGAGCTCCCGCAGCACCTCGCGCAGCGCCACGGCGGCGGAGTGCCGGCCGCTGGCCAGGGCGGCGTGCGCGGCGAGCACCTGCTTGTAGCCGGCGAGGTCCCGGGGAGCCGGCAGTGTGACGGCGGAGAGCGCACCGGCCTGCAACGCGCGGGCCAGACCGACGGCCCGGCGCTCGGCCGGCGGCGACTGCATCTCCTCAAGCGAGTCGTCGTCGGCGAACCGCTCGGCGAAGTCGTCCACCGAGTCGTCGTCGGCGATCGCCAGGGGACGACCCGCCGCGCTCAACAGCGAGGTGACCGTGTGGTCGTCGCTGTCGGCGGCGATGGCCGCACCGCTCGGTCCGCCCGACCGCTCCACGAGCAGGGCGACGAGCTGGGCGTAGCCAGCCGCGTCGTCGCCGATCTCGCTGACATGCAGCAGACGGCCTGCGTCGTCGACCACAGCGGACGTCAGCGTCGAACCGGCCGAGGCCGGTCGGTCAGCCGGATCCGCCGAGGCCAGACCGCAGTACACGCGCACGAGCGCCACGGCGTCGTCCTCCTCCCGGGACAGGTCTTCCTACTGCCAGCAACTGATGCTCCCCGGTACGGGTCAGTCGCGCCAGTCCACCACCGCAGAGATCTTGCCGACAATGGTGCGCCAACCCAAACTCGCGGTCTGTGCCCCGATCTTCTTCAACCGTCGCCGGCCCATGAAGGCGCCGATCCCGCCGTTGGCCGTGGCCCGCAGAGCCTCGTCCAGGTCGTCGAGGCTGGAGCCGGCGGAGAGCATGTCCAGAACCGCAGGCAGGCGCAACGCGTACGACAGGTCGCGGGCGACCTCGCCGGCCTCGATCAGCAGGGTCGAATCCCAGCTGTCGTGACCGCCGCGCAGGTTCTCCACGACGAGGTCGAGTTCGTAGGTGTCCTCGTCGAGCGGCGCGATGTCGGCCGGCTCCACCCGTTCGGCCAATTCATTCCAGCTGTCCAGTTGGGACAGATCATTGGGTGCGCCGGAGCGGATGAAACTGACAAGCGATTCGGGGGTCTTGAACAGCAGCAGCTTGCCGCGGTGGCTGAGGAAGACCGGCACCTCCTCGTCGTCCGCCTCGTCGGCGACGTCCTCGGCTTCGGCCTCGTCGTCGTCCGCGGTCGCGTCGGCGTCCGTGGCGCTGTCGCGGCGACGGCGGGACGGCTCGTCCTCGTCGCTGTCGACGAACTCCTCGGCCAGCTCCTCGTCGAGGATGACGACGCTCTCGTCGTCCTCCTCCTCGATCACCTGCCGGCGGGCGAGGAACGGGTCGTCCTGGTCGCGCTCGGTCACGTCGGTCGGGGTCAGTGACCCGGCCGGCCGGTACGCCCGCAGCGTGAAGCCGGTGCCGGCGGGCAGGGCGATCTCCACCGGGTCGATCCGCAGCTCGTCCCAGAGCGACCGGTCGGCCGACGCGCGGGTGGTGTCGTCGGCCTCGTCGGCCTCGTCTGGCTCGGCCGGGCCGGTGGTGTCGTCGAGCTCGGGCTCGTCGGCGTCGGGCCGTTGGGGCGACTGGCGGGCCACGCTGACCTCCGTGTGCTTCGGGTTGCCCACCCGCCGGCGTCTCCGGCCGGCGAGTGACTCTGGGCACATACCCTAGTCGGCGGCTCGGGAAGCCCGGAGCCCGCACCCCGGTGGCCGGCCGAGAAACGTCTCGGGCCTGCGCGGGCGCGACGGTGGCGATCGGGGCGTTCGACAAGTAGCGTAACTACACATGAAGGCCCAGGCGCTGCACGGCCACCTCGACGCCCTTCTGCTCGCCGTTCTCGAACAGGGCGCGCTGCACGGGTACGCCATCATCGAGTCCCTGCGGGCGCGCAGTGACGGCAATCTCGATCTGCCCACCGGCACGATCTATCCGGCGCTGCGCCGGCTGGAGCGCGCCGGCCACGTGGCGAGCACCTGGAGCACGGTCAACGGTCGGGAGCGGCGGACCTACCAGCTCACCGACTCCGGCCGCCGCGCGCTGGCGGGCGAGCGCGCCGGATGGCAGGAGTTCCGCGCGACTGTCGGCCGGTTCCTCGACCCCGGCAGCCCGTCCGGCACCCCGGCCTGAGCGCCTGCCGCCCGCTCAGCGGGCGGCGGCCCGCAGCCAGCCGCGCGCGGCGCGGGTCAGCGAGAAGTACGCCCCACCCACCACCACCATGCCGACGATCATCGGCGGCCACGTCAGCGCCGCGTCCCACAGATCGATCGACCAGACGAAGAGAGACCCGCCGGCCACGATGCCGAGGACCAGCGTGCCGGTCAGGGCGGCGCCCACCGCGCGCTGCGCCGCCGCCAGGCCCGGTCGCGACGACCGGGCGCTCGCCCAGACCACCAGCAGGCCGGTCACGGCCAGCAGCAGCGCGCCGAGCCAGATCCAGTCGACCGAGGCGGACAGCAGCCGGTAGAGCGCCGGCGGCTGCGGACCCGCACTCCAGCTCGACCCGCGCCACGTCAGGTCGCCGGCGGCCACCAGAACCCCGGCCACGGCCAGCATCCGCAGGGACAGGCCGCGCAGGGCGGCCACCGCCAGCTCGGCCTGCCAGGAGGGCAGCAACTGCGCCGGTGAGCCGAACTCGGCCACCGCCCGCAGCTGCGCCTCCGTGGGCGGCACACCACTCTCGCGGTACGCGTCGACGGCGTCCAGCAGGTCGTGCCGCGCCTCGGTGAGCAGGTCGGACTTCAGCCGCGCCGGCCCCTGAAGCCGGGACTCCAGCGCCCGCAGGTGCTCCTCGACCAGGAAGTCCTCAGCATGCCGCATGGCACCACCCTGCCACGGACGCGAGCGCCCTCACGTCGGGGAGAACCCTGGTCCGTCCCCGAAGCGGGTCAGGGAGCGAGGGCCAGGTACCCGCGCTCGGCGGCTTCCTGGAGAAGCCACTGGTCCCGGTACCAGCCGGGGGTCGCGACCAACTCGGCGTGCCGGCCGCGCTGGATCACCCGGCCGCCGTCGAGGACGACGATCTCGTCGAGGTCGGCCAGCCCGCTGAGCCGGTGACTGATCAGCAGGACCGAGTGCCCGGCGGGGGTTCCCGCGAGGGCGGAGGCGAGCACCGCGTCGGCGGCGGCCGGGTCCAGCCCCTCGGTGGGCTCGTCGAGCACCAGCACCGGTGGCGCGGCGAGCAGGGCCCGAGCGAGCGCGAGCCGTTGCCGCTGGCCGCCGGAGAGCTGGCCGCCCTCCTCGCCGACCAGGGTGTCCCAGCCGGCCGGCTGGGCGCGTACCCAGTCCAGCAGGCCGGCGGCCGCCATCGCGGCGGTCAACTCGTCCTCGTCGGCGCCGGCCCGCCCGAGCAGCAGGTTCTCCCGGACCGTGGCATGGAAGACGTACGCCTCGGCGAGCAGCCCGCCGACGCTGCGGGGCAGCTCCTCCTCGGCGTACGTCCCCAGGTCGCGGCCGGCCAGGGTGACGTGGCCGGAGGTGGGTCGGACCGCCCCGGTCAGCACGGCGGCCAGGGTGCTCTTGCCGGCGCCGCTCGGGCCGACGACGGCGATGCGCCGGCCGGCGGGCAGGTCCAGGCTCACCCGGTCCAACGCGGGTGCGGCGCCGGTCCGGTACCGCACGCTCACCTCGTCGAAGCGCAGGTCCTGCGGGTCGGCCCGGTCGGTCACTCGGGGAGCGGGCGGGGCATTGGGCGTGTCGACGTCGAGGAGGGCGGCCACCCGGGCCAGGCCGGGCCGCAGCTGGGTCCACTGCCGGGCGGCCGAGACCAGGGCCAGCGCCACCTCCACGGCGGCCAGGGTGCCGACGGCCAGCACCCCGACCAGGACGCCCGGCACGTCGGAGGCCAGCGCGACCAGCACCACCGCGGCGGCGGTCAGTCCGGCGGTCAGCACCCCTGCGGCGTCCACCGCGAAGCCGGTGGCGGCCAGCCGGCGTTCCAGGCGGGCGAGCCGGTCGGCCCGCTGCTCGGCGGCGCGCAGCGCGGCGTCGGTCGCCCCGAACGCGGCCAGGTCGGCGGCGCCGTGGGTGAGGTCGACGGCGTCGGTGGCCAGCGCGCCGCGCAGCGGTGCCACCTCGGCCGCGCTGCGCCGGGTGACCGCGGTGGCCAGCGCCGGTAGCGCCACACCGGCGACCACCAGCCCGAGCGCGAGCACACCGGCGGCCGGCGGCGAGATCAGCGCCGCCCCGGCCACCGCCAGCACCCCGACCAGGGCCGCCGCCGAGCCGGGCACCAGCACCCGCAACAGCAGATCCTGGACCGCCTCGACGTCGGACACCAGCCGGCTCAGGACGTCCCCCGAGCGGTGTCGCGTGTCGCGGCGGGCCGTGAGGGTGGCGAAGACCCGGGCCCGCACGTCGGTGATCATGCGGAGGACCGCGTCGTGCCCGGCGAGCCGTTCGGTGTAGCGAAACACGCCCCGGCTGATCGCCAGCGCCCGGACCGCGACGATCGCCACGGTGAGCCGGTCCAGCGGAGGCCGCCCGGCGGCGCTCATCAGCAGCCACGTCGCGGTGGCCATCAGGGCGATCCCGGCGAACTCGGTGGCGGCGGCGAGCAGCCCGGCGCCGGCCAGTCGACCCAGGTACGGGCGGGCCAGCCGCAGCACCGCGCGCTCGGCGCCGGCCCGCCCGGCCGATGCCACGCCAGCCGATGGCACCCCAGCCGCGACCTCCGGCCCGTGTTCCGTGCTCATCGGGCCGCCTTTCCGATCGGTTCGGGCGTCAGCTCGGTGACCCGGCCGTCCTCGATGCGCAGGACCCGGTCGGCGTCGGTCAGCAGCGCCGGCCGGTGCGCCACCAGCAGCGCCGTCCGTCCGGCGACGAGCCGGCGGGTGGCGTCCAGCACCACCGCCTCGGCGGCCGTGTCCAGCCGCGCCGTGGGCTCGTCGAGCAGCACCACCGGGGCGTCGCGCAGGAACGCCCGGGCCAGTGCGACCCGCTGCCGCTGGCCGCTGGACAGGCCGTGCCCGCGCTCGCCGAGCAGCGTGTCCAGCCCCTCGGGCAGGCCGGCCACCACGTCGTCGAGGGCCGCGGCGCGCACCGCGGCGGCGAGCGCCTCGGGCGGGGTGTCCGGTGCGCCGAGCCGGATGTTGTCGGCCAGCGAGGTGGCGAAGAGGTGGGCGCGCTGCGGCACCCAGGCGAGCTGCCGACGCCAGGCGTCCGGGTCGGCGGTGGCGAGGTCGACGCCGTCGACGGTGATCCGGCCGCTGGTCGGGGTCACGAAGCCGAGCAGCAGACCGAGCAGGGTGCTCTTGCCGGCGCCGCTGGGCCCGATGATGGCGATCCGTTCGCCGGGTCGGATGCTCAGGTTCACGTCGCGCAGCGCGGTGGTCCGCTCGTACGCCACGGTCACGGCCTCGAACCGGATCTCACCGCGACCGTCCGGGATGGTCGCGCCCTCGGCGGCGCGGGGGGTGGCGGGCGCGGCCGAGACGGTGAGCGCCTCGTCCAGCGCGGTGAGCCCCTCCATGCTGGCGTGGAAGCGGCTGCCGGCGGCCCGCAGCGGCAGGTACGCCTCGGGGGTGAGCAGCAGCACCAGCAGCGCGGTGTGCAGGGCCAGCCCGCCGCCGAGCAGCCGGATGCCGACCGGCACCGCGACCAGGGCCACCGAGAGAGTGGCGACCAGCTCCAGCACCAGCGCAGAGAGGAACGCGATCCGCAGCGTCTTCATGGTGGCGACCCGGTGCCCGTCGGCCATCCGGCGGACCACCTCGGTCTGCGCCCGGGCCCGGCCGAACGCGCGCAGGGTGGGCAGCCCGGCCACCATGTCCAGGAAGTGTCCGCCCAGCAGGGCCAGCCGACGCCACTGCCGCTCGGTGGCGGCCTGCGCCTGCCAGCCCAGCAGCGCGCCGAAGACCGGGATCAGCGGCAGCGTCAACGCGATGATCAGCGCCGAGCCCCAGTCGGCGACGACGATCCGGGCCAGCACGGCCACGGGCACCGTCACGCTGAGCACCAACTGCGGCAGATACCCGGTGAAGTAGGCGTCCAGCGCGTCCAGCCCACGCCCGGCCAGGGTGGCCAGCTCACCGGCCCGCTGCCCCGCCACCCAGCCCGGCCCGTGCCGCCCCACCGCACCGAGCAGGTCGGCCCGCAGCGTGGCCTTGACCGTGGCGGCGACCCGCGCGGAGACCGTGCCCTGTGCCCAGACCAGCGCCGACCGGGCGGCGACCGCGACCACGAGACCCAACAGCGCCGGCCGGTTCAGCCGCCCGTCAAAGGCGGTGGCCAGCACCGCAGCCAACGCGGTGGCCTGCGCGACGATCAACGCGGCGGCGAGCACGCCGAGGAGCGCGAGCACGGCAAGATCGCGCCGGGCCGCGGGGACCCGACGCAGCAGACGCGGGTCGAAGGGACGGCGGTTCACCAGTACACCGGTGCCCTGCCGTCGGTCCGTCCCCGGAAAACCCACCAGCACATCGCCTGGAAGCCTAGTAGGGCCGGCAGCAGCGGCAGCGCCACCCAGCCAAGCAGCCGCAGCGTCGGCGCGCTGGCGGCCGCGTCGGCCACCGTCAGCGAGGCGCCCGGGTCGGTCGTGGACACCAGCACGTAGGGCCAGAGAGCCGCGCCGACCAGCGCCACCGGCAGCGCCATTGCCGCGCCGGTGGCGATCAGGGCCCACCCGGGCCGCCGCCGCGCCAGCGCCGCGCGGGCCGCCAGCAGCGCCGCCACCAGCAACACCGGCAGGAGTACGGCCACCGCCGGTCGCCCGACGGCGTCGCGTACCCGCCAGGAGAGCAGGCCCGCGACGGTGGCCACGGCGACCGCGCAGAGCGCCACCGGCACCAGCCGGCGGGCCGTGCGGCCGGCCACGGCGGCGGCGTCGGCCGGCAGTCGCAGCGTGAGGAAGGTCGCACCGTGCACCGCGACCAGGGCGACCATGGTCAGCCCGGCGGTCGCCGCGAACGGGGTGGCCAGGTGCGACACCCCGGCGACGTGCCCGTCAGCCTGGCGGGGCACGCCCTGCAACAGCGCGGCCAGCACCACGCCCCAGCCCAGCGCGGCGAGCGCGCTGCCGACCACGATGACCCGGTCCCAGCGGGCGCGGACCCGCTCGTCGCTCGGCCGGCTGCGCAGTTGCACTCCGGCGGTGACCAGGATGACGCCGACCAGCGCGCCGGCGAACGCCGGGTAGCAGCCGGCGAGCAGCTCACCCTCCAGCACCGGGAAGGCGCCGAACAGGATGCCCACGGCGGCGACCAGCCAGACCTCGTTGCCGAGGAAGAACGGGCCGAGGGCGGTGAGCGCGGCCCGCCGCCCGGCCGGGGCGCCGCCCCGGGCGAGCAGCAACCCGACGCCGTAGTCGTAACCGGCGAGCACGAGGTAGCAGGCGAAGAAGAGGCCGAGAAGGACGTACCAGGCGAGATCCACGGGTGAGTCTCCTCAGTCGCTCAGGCGAGGGCGGGTTCGGGGTGGGCCGGCTCGCCGGGCGCTGCCGGTGGGCGGCCGAGAGCCGGGTCGGCCGCGCCGCGTCCCGCGTGCCGGGCGAGCAGCACCCAGTTGGTGACGGCGAGGGTGCCCAGCAGCACGCTGAAGCCGATCAGCGAGGCGAGCATCACCGGCGTCCCGACGGGGGAGACCGCCTGCTCGGTGGGGAGCAGGCCGTACGCCACCCAGGGCTGGCGGCCGACCTCGCGGGCGATCCAGCCGAGGATCACCGCGACGAACGGCAACGGCACGGCGAGCAGGATGAGCCAGAGTGGGAAACGCAGCCGGATGATCCAGTCCCGGTAGAGCAGGGGCAGCAGGAACCACACGCAGCCGAGGGTGAAGCCGACCAGGATCATGAAGCCCAGCCCGACGCTGGCCAGGACCGGCGGGGTGTAGTCGCCGGGCCCGAACCGCGTGGTCCACTCGCCGATCAGGGCCTGCGCCTCGGGGCTGTCCGCGCCGAACTTGGTCGGCTGCACCGCGCCGACCGGGCCGAACTGGGCGAAGCCGAAGCCCTGCACCATCGTGATCGCCAGTGCCGCCGTGACCAGGCCGATCCGCAGCGAGGTGCGGAAGAGCGCGAAGTCGGGCGTACGCCGGATCAGGTGCCAGGCGCTGACGGCCGCCATCAGCATCCCGCCGACCAGGAGCGCCGCGGAGACCACGTGCCCGAACGCCATGCCGAGGCTGGGGTTGGTGAGCAGCGCGCCGAAGTCGGTGAGGTGGGCGATCCCGTCGCGGACCTCGTACCCGACCGGGTGTTGCAGCCAGGAGTTGGCCACCATGATCCAGAACGCCGAGGCGTACGCGGTGAGCGCCACGCCCCACAGCAGCGCGAGGTGGACGCCCTTGCCGAGCCGGTGCCAACCGAAGATCCACATCCCGAGGAACGTGGACTCCAGGAAGAACGCCACCAGCGTCTCGATCGCCAGCGGCGCGCCGAAGACGTTGCCGACGTAGCGCGACAGGCCGCTCCAGTTCAGCCCGAACTGGAACTCCATCACGATGCCCGTGGCGATGCCGAGCACGTAGTTGATCACGTAGAGCTGGCCCCAGAACCGGGTCAGCCGCTCCCACTTCGGGTTGCCGGTGAGCACCCAGGCGGTCTGCATCCCGACCAGCAGCGTGACCAGCCCGAGCGTGACGACCACGAACAGGAAGTGGATCGACGTGGTGGTGGCGAACTGCAGGCGGGCGAGGAGCAGCGTGTCCATGGCCGGCTCTCCCTAGCTGTTGGCTCCCATGTAGTAGCAACCCTACACGTAGCTTGCCTACATGTAATTACTACTACGGACCGTCGTAGGAAATCCTACGACGAGCCGTAGTAGTAGTGGGATCCGGGAGATGATCGCGCTCGATCCTGGATGTGGTGCCCTCGCGCCATCCGGATGCCCCTCGATCCTGGATCGAGCGCGATCATGCGAGGGAGCGCGCCGCGGAGCGAGGCGCGAGGGACGTACGAGGCGTGGGGCTGGGGCGTCAGCTCAGGAAGAGCGTGATCGGGAGGGCGACCAGGGTGGTGGCCACCGCGAGGGCCGTGGCGCCGAGGGCCAGAGGCGGCCGGTCGGCAACCAGTAGGCGCTGTACGCGTACGTCCAGGTCGCGGTCGCCCAGGCCCAGGGCTCCGGCCGGGGTGACCCGGTGCCCGGCGGCGGCGAAACGACGAAGCGCGCCCGCCAGCGGCGCCTCGGCGTGCAGTTCGCGTGCCTTGTCGTCGGCGCGCATCTCGACCAGCAGGGCGACCCGCTCGTGCGCGTCGCGGACCCAGCCGAACCACGGCAGCGCCCGGCAGAGCGCGGTGAACGGCAGCAGCACCAGATCGTGTCGCTCATGGGCGTGCGCGCGCTCGTGGGAGAGCACGGCGGCCAGCTCGGCGCGGTCCAGCAGGCTCAGCGTGCCCGCGCTGACCACCACCTGCGGCTTCACCCCGGGCAGGCAGTACGCGGCGGCGCTCGGATGGTCCAGGACGAGCGCCCCGGGCGCGGCCGGGTCGTCCCGGGCCACCAGGGTGAGCAGGTCCCGGTGTCGGCGCTGGGCGCGGATGGTCCCGTGGATGCTGCGGACGGTCGTGGTGACGAGCACCGCTCCGATGCCGAAGCCCACCCCGACGCCGGCGAGGTGGAACGCGGTCACGCCGATCGGCAGGCTGCCGTGGGCGAGGTCGGTGGTCAGGGCGAGCAGTGCGCTGCCGGTCGGCAGGTCGTACGCGGTCAGCCCGAGGGCCATCGGCAGGCCCATCGCGGAGAGGCCCAAGGCCAGCCCGACGGCCTGCCAGCAGACGATCGCCACCCGCGGGCTGCGCCAGGTCCAGGTGGAGCCGGCCAGCACCTGCGCGGTCAGATAGCAGGCCAGCATGGTGGCGGCGAAGTGCACGGCGTAGGCCATGGCGCGCGCCCTACCGCTCCGCTGCCTCGCCGGCCGGCCGCCGGCCCGCCGGCGGATCCACCCGGTCGGTCAGGGCGTCGGCCCCGCCCGTGGCGCCGTCGGCGGAACTCGGCCCGGCCAGCCCGGCCTCGCTGCCCAGGGCGGCCCGCAGCACCTCGGCCTCGGTGCCGGTCACCGAGCGGGCGAAGCGCACCAGCGCGGCGTCGCGGCTGCCGCCCAGGTCGAGGGCGTCGAGCATGAGCTGGGCGATGTGCGCCTCACGACTGGCCGCCGGCCGGTACCGCCAGGCGCGGCCCTCCCGTTCCCGCTGCACCATGCCCTTGCCGGCGAGCCGGTCGAGAACGGTCATCACCGTCGTGTACGCCAGTTCGCGGCCGTCGAGCGCGTCGGCCACCTCGCGCACGGTCACACCGTCCGACGTGCCCGGGACCACGTCCCACAGCACGTCCATCACCGCACGCTCAAGATCGCCCAACCGAGTCACCCCCCAATCCTACCCCCGGTAGTAGACCCCCCACCCACCCGACCAGCCCGATCACGAGTCACCCGGCCCGGAAGACCGATCCCTCGCGAACCCATGATCAAGACGGCCCCGGAACCGGGCAGGCTGGCGCAAGATCCGCACAAGAACAGGGATGTTGCTGCCTCCATCGCCCCGGAGGCAGCAACATCCCTGAAGTTGCGCAGATCTTGACCACCCCGCCGGCCCCGCCCGATCGCGCCGATCGCCCCGCCGGCCGCGCCCGATCGGCGCCGCCGGCCGTGCCCGATCGCGCCGGTCGCGACGCCTGCCCCGCCGATCGCGCCGCCGGACGCGCCGGCCCCGCCGATCGCCCCGCTGACCGGCGACTCAACGTCGGGCAAAACCCGCAAGCTGACCCACCCGACGAACCCGGCCCGAGTCAGGTTTTCCGGGGGAGCCCGCCCACGCAGGGATCAAGCCTGACCGCCCGGAGTGGGCGGGCTCCCCCGGAAAACCCAAAGGCCGGGAACGAATCACACCCCCTTGGGGTGCCACACCGTCTTGGTCTCCAGCAGCGCGGTCATCCGGGTCACGCCCGGATCGGCGGACCAGTCCGCCTCGGCCGGTCGGAGCACCCGCTTGAGGTTCTCCGCGGCCTTGACCTCCAGCTCGGTGGCGAGCGACGCGTCGGTCACCCCGGTCAGGTCGATCGCGTTGACGTCCATGTGCGCCGCCAGCGCCGGCGCGGTCTCGGTGATCGCGCCGGTGAGGATGTTGACCACCCCGCCGGGCAGGTCGGAGGTCGCCAGCACCTCGGCCAGCGTCACCGCCGCCAGCGGCTCCGACGGCGAGGCCGCCACCACCACGGTGTTGCCGGTGACGATCGCCGGGGCGATCACGCTGACCAGGCCGAGCAGCGCCGGCCGTTCCGGGGCGACCACGGCGACCACGCCGGTCGGCTCCGGCGCGGAGATGTTGAAGTACGGGCCGGCGACCGGGTTGGCGCCGCCGTACACCTGGGCCAGCTTGTCGGCCCAGCCGGCGTACCAGACCCAGCGGTCCACCGCGGCGTCCACCTCGTCGCCGGGGATGCCCAGGGCGACGAACTGCTCGCGGCGGCCCTCCAGCATCTCGGCGGCCCGGTAGAGGATCTGACCCCGGTTGTACGCGGTCGCGCCGGCCCAGCCCTTGACGGCGGCGCGGGCGGCGACCACCGCGTCCCGGGCGTCCTTGCGGGAGGCCAGTGACACATTCGAGGACTGCACGAGATACGACCGTCCCGACTCGCTGCGCGGGAACTTCCCGCCGATGAAGAGCTTGTACGTCTTGCGTACCGCGACCCGCTCAGACATTGAGGTACCCCTCCAGCCCGTGCCGGCCGCCCTCGCGACCGTAGCCCGACTCCTTGTAACCGCCGAACGGCGAGGTGGGGTCGAACTTGTTGAACGTGTTGGCCCAGACGACGCCGGCGCGCAGCCGGTCGGCCATCCACAGGATGCGCGAGCCCTTGTCGGTCCAGATGCCCGCCGACAGCCCGTACGGCGTGTTGTTGGCCTTCTCGACGGCCTCGGCCGGCGTGCGGAAGGTGAGCACCGACAGCACCGGGCCGAAGATCTCCTCGCGGGCGATCCGGTGCGCCTGGGTGACCCCGGTGAAGATGGTGGGCGCGAACCAGAAGCCCCGGTCGGGCAGCTCACACGGCGGTGACCAGCGCTCGGCGCCCTCGGCGGAGCCGGCGTCGGACAGCTCGCGGATCCGCTCCAACTGGGCGGCGGAGTTGATCGCGCCGACGTCGGTGTTCTTGTCCAGCGGGTCGCCGACGCGGAGCTGAGCCATCCGCCGCTTCAGCGACTCCAGCACGCGGTCGGCCACGTTCTCCTGGACGAGCAGGCGGGAGCCGGCGCAGCAGACGTGCCCCTGGTTGAAGAAGATGCCGTTGACGATGCCCTCGACGGCCTGGTCGATCGGCGCGTCGTCGAAGACGATGTTGGCGGCCTTGCCGCCCAGCTCCAGGGTGAGCTTCTTGCGGGTGCCGGCGACGGACCGGGCGATGGCCCGGCCGACCTCGGTGGAGCCGGTGAAGGCGACCTTGTCCACGCCGGGGTGCTCGACCAGCGTCCGGCCGGTGTCGCCGGCGCCGGTGACGATGTTGACCACGCCGGCCGGCAGGTCGGCCTGCTGGCAGATCTCGGCGAACAGCAGCGCGGTCAGCGGGGTGGTCTCGGCGGGCTTCAGCACCACCGTGTTGCCCGCGGCGAGCGCCGGGGCGATCTTCCACGCGAGCATGAGCAGCGGGAAGTTCCACGGGATTACCTGCGCGGCCACGCCGATCGGCTGCGGGTCGGGCCCGAAGCCGGCATGGCCCAGCTTGTCGGCCCAGCCGGCGTAGTAGAAGAAGTGCGCGGCGACCAGCGGCAGGTCGACATCGCGGGATTCGCGGATCGGCTTGCCGTTGTCCAGCGACTCCAGGACGGCCAGCTCGCGGGAGCGTTCCTGGATGAGCCGCGCGATCCGGTACAGGTACTTCGCCCGGTCGCGGCCCGGCATCGGACCCCAGACCTTGTCGTACGCCTGACGGGCGGCGCGGACCGCGCGCTCCACGTCCTGGGCGCCGGCCTCGGCGATATCGGCCAGCACCTCCTCGGAGGCGGGATTGATCGACTTGAAGCTGCCACCATCGGTCGGATCGACGAACTTGCCGTCGATGAACAGCCCGTACGAGGGCTTGAGGTCCACCACCGAGCGGGACTCGGGGGCGGGGGCGTATTCGAACATCGGCTATCAGTCCAGGGTGAAGTAGTCGGGACCGGAGTAGACCCCGGTCGTCAGCTTGGTGCGCTGCATGAGCAGGTCGTTGAGCAGGCTGGACGCGCCGAAGCGGAACCAGTCCGGGTCGAGCCAGTCCGCGCCGACGGTCTCGTTGACCATCACCAGGTACTTGATGGCGTCCTTGGTGTTCTTGATGCCGCCGGCCGGCTTCACGCCGACCTGCCGCCCGGTGGCCTCGCGGAAGTCGCGGACCGCCTCCAGCATCACCAGGGTCACCGGCAGCGTCGCCGCGACCGGGACCTTGCCGGTGGAGGTCTTGATGAAGTCGCCGCCGGCCAGCATGGCCAGCCAGGAGGCCCGGCGCACGTTGTCGTAGGTGGCCAGCTCGCCGGTCTCCAGGATCACCTTGAGGTGGGCGTCCCCGGAGGCTTCCTTGGTGGCCACGATCTCGTCGTAGACCTCCTTGTAGCGCCCGGCCAGGAACGCGCCCCGGTTGATCACCATGTCGATCTCGTCGGCGCCGGCCGCGACGGCGGCCCGGGTGTCGGCCAGCTTGATCTCCAGCGGCGCCTGACCCGACGGGAACGCGGTCGCCACGCTGGCCAGGTGCACGCCGCTGCCGGCCAGCACCTCGGCCACGTACGGGACCATCGCGGGGTAGACGCAGACGGCGCCGACGTGCGGGCAGGACGGGTCGGCCGGGTCCGGGCGCAGCGCCTTCGCGGCCAGCGCGCGCACCTTGCCGGGGGTGTCCGCCCCCTCCAGGGTGGTCAGGTCGACCATCCGGATCGCCAGGTCGATCGCCTGGGCCTTGGCGGTGGTCTTGATGGATCGGGTGCCGAGCTGTGCCGCCCGCTGCTCCGCGCCGACCTGGTCCACGCCGGGCAGGCCGTGCAGGAAGGTCCGCAGAGCGGTCTCGGATCGTCCCAGCTCGGAGAGGTCCGACCGGGCCGACGTCGTTGTCGCCGTCATGCCGAGAAGTCTACGCACGGAACCGCTGAGTGATCTTGGTCACGGTGGGCCCGACGTGAGCGGCGTCGCCGGTACGACCGCACCCGCACCAGCACGCCGAACGGCCCGGTAGGTTGAGCGATCGTGGACGTACACGTCATTGACCACCCGCTGGCCCAGTCCAGGTTGACCGCCATGCGGGACGCGCGCACCGATTCCTCGACGTTCCGGGCGGCGCTGCACGAACTGACCACCATGCTGGTGTACGAGGCGGCGCGCACCTTCCCCGTCGAGCGGTACCCGGTGCAGACGCCGGTCACCGCCACCGAGGGCACCCGGCTGGCGAACCCGCCGCTGCTGGTGCCGGTGCTGCGGGCCGGCCTGGGCATGGCGGACGCCGCGCTGGGCCTGCTGCCCGAGTCCTCGATGGGCTTCGTCGGCCTGGCCCGCGACGAGGAGACCTACGAGCCGCGCGCCTACATGGAGTCGCTGCCGCGCGACCTGACCGGCCTGCCGGTGCTGGTGCTCGACCCGATGCTGGCCACCGGCGGCTCGCTGGAGCACTGCTGCCGGCTGCTGGCCGATCGGGGCTGCACCGACATCACCGTGCTCTGCGTGCTCGCCGCGCCGGTCGGCATCGAGCGGCTGGAGCGCTCCGGCCTGCCGTTGCGCCTGGTCACCGCCGCGATCGACGAGGGCCTCAACGACCGCATGTTCATCGTTCCCGGGCTCGGTGACGCCGGTGACCGCCAGTTCGGCGGCATGCCCCGGTTCTGATCTTCCACCCGGTCCGTGCCGGGTAACGGCGGGTCCGCGCGCGGTGGTGCGCGGACCCGCTACCGTCTCGGGCCATGACTGGTGTTGCGCTCGCCGAGGAGCTGCTGCTCCTCGCCTACGACGACTCGACCGGCAAGGCGACCATGCCGCGGATCAGCCTGGACCTGGGCATGGCGGCCGCGGTGCTGGTCGAGCTGGCACTGGCCGGCCGGATCGCGTACGCCGACGGGAACCTGACCGTCGTCGACCCGACGCCCACCGGCGAGCCGGTCACCGACGAGGTGCTCGGCCGGATCGCCGCCGACACCCCGCACACCCCGGCCTCGTGGGTGCAGCGCCTGCGGCACGGCCTGCGCGACCGCATCCTCGGTGACCTGTGCGCCCAGGGCGTCGTGCAGGACGTCGACGAGACCGAGTTGGGCTTCATCCACGTACACCGGTATCCGGTCGTGGACGCCTCCGTCGAGGCGGACACCCGCCAGCGGCTGACCGAGGCGCTGACCGGCGCGGCGGCCCCGGACGAGCGGACCGCCGCGTTGGCCACCCTGGTCGTGGTGCTGCGGATGGAGTCCGCGCTGGGCGTGAGCGGCGAGGAGGCCGCCACCGCCCGCCGACGGTTGGAGGAGATCGCCACCGGCGCGGGTTTCTCCGGTCAGGTGAGCACCGACGACTCGGTTGTCCGCCCGTCGGTCGGTCTGGTCGTCGCCGCCCTGGCTTCAGCGGTCGACGCGGCGCTCGGCAAGCGCGCCTGACCGTCGGGGCCGGCCCATCCCCCTGACGCCCTTTGCTCTGCTTCAACCCGCGCAACACAATCTGCCGCCGAGTGTTGCGCGGGTTGAAGCAGAGCAAAGGGAACGTGGCAGGTGGGTGGGGTCGATCGCGGTCAGATGCCGAGGGCCGCAGCGATCTCGGCGCGCAGCTGCGCGACCGCCGCGCCGGCCCTGCTCCGGGCGGCGGCGACATCGCCGTCGGGCACCGGCTCCACCACCTCGAGGTACGCCTTGAGCTTCGGCTCGGTGCCGGAGGGCCGGATCACCACCCGGGCCCTTGCGGTGCGAAGGATCACTACGTCCGCCTCGGGCAGCAGGTCCCGGACGCTGTCGACCGGCTGTCCCAGCAGCGTGGTCGGGGTGGCCGCCCGGATCCGGGCCATCGCGTCGGCGATCTCCCGCAGGTCGTCCACCCGTGCGGAGAGCTGGTCGGTGTGGTGCACGCCGAACTCGGCGGCCAGCTCGTCCAGCCGGTCGGTCAGCGTACGACCCTGCGCCTTGAGGCCGGCGGCCAGCTCGGCCACGGTCAGCGCGGCGGTGATGCCGTCCTTGTCCCGGACGTGCTCCGGGGCGACGCAGTAGCCGAGGGCCTCCTCGTAGCCGAAGACCAGCGGCGCGCTCCCGCCGCCGGCCCGGACGATCCACTTGAACCCGGTGAGCGTCTCGTCGTAGGGCAGGCCCCGGGCCGCGCACATCGCCCGCAGCAGGGACGACGAGACGATGGTGGTGGCGTAGAGCCCGGTCACTCCGCGTCGCATCAGGTGGTCGGCGAGCAGCACGCCCACCTCGTCGCCGCGCAGCATCCGCCAGCCCTGCCCGTCTTCGCCTTCCCGGACGACCACCGCGCAGCGGTCCGCGTCCGGGTCGTTGGCGATGGCGAGGTCCGCGCCGGTGGTGTCGGCCAGCGCGATCAGCCGGTCCACCGCCCCCGGCTCCTCCGGGTTGGGGAACGACACGGTGGGGAACTCCGGGTCCGGCTCGGCCTGGTCGGGCACCACGCCGGGGATCGGGAAACCGGCCCGGGCGAACGCCGCCGTGAGCACCGCCGCGCCCACTCCGTGCAGCGGGGTGTACGCCACCGACAGGTCCCGCGGCCCGTCCGGGTCGATCACGGCGGTGGCCCGCTCCACGTACGCGGCGACGAGGTCGTCGCCGAGCACCTCGCCGGGCCGGCCCAGCGGCACCTGGGTCAGCGGACCGACCGCCCGGATCGCGGCCTCGATGCCGGCGTCGGCCGGCGGCACGATCTGCGCCCCGGCGCCCAGCTCACCGCCCAGCTCCGCACCGAGGTAGACCTTGTAGCCGTTGTCCTGCGGCGGGTTGTGGCTGGCCGTGACCATGACGCCGGCCACCGCGCCGAGCTGGCGCACCGCGTACGCCAGCACCGGGGTGGGCAGCGGGCGGGGCAGCAGCAGCGCCGGTCGGCCGGCGCCGGTGGCCACCTGGGCGGTGCGCTCGGCGAACTGGCGGGAGCCGTGCCGGGCGTCGTACCCGATCACCAGGGGGCCGGTGCCGCCCTGGGCGGCGAGCCAGCCGACGAGCCCGGCGGCGGCCTGGGTGACCACGGCGAGGTTCATGCCGTTCGGGCCGGCGCGCAGCGGGCCGCGCAGGCCGGCGGTGCCGAAGGTCAGGGGACCGGCGAACCGGTCGGCCAGCTCCGGTGCGCTCGCCGGCAGCCGGTCGAGCACCGCCGTCAGCTCGTCCCGGCTGGCGGGGTCGGGGTCGTCGGCCAGCCAACGTCGGGCTTGCTCGCGAATGTCGTCGATGTCAGTGGTGTCCGCCGCCATGCCTCTTGATAGCACGGCGGCGGATCACCGCTGTCGGTTCCCTCGGCTCAGCCGTCGCCGGTGAGCTGGAACGTGCGCACCATCTCGTCGAAGATCGGCTTGCTCTCGGCGAACTTGGCGTCGTTCGCGGTGAGGTAGAACGAGTACGCCTTGCCGTCCTGCGCCACGCCGCGCCAGATGCCGTGCCGCATGGCGTCGCCCGTGCCGCAGGTGTACTCGAATTCGGCGGCCGGCTTGTCGGCCAGCTTGGTCTCCGTCGACGCGACCTGCGCGTACGGCTTCACGCAGGAGGTGCTCCGGGTCTTCAGGCCGTTCTCGGCCGTCTCGGCCCACCGGGTGGAGCTGCTGGACCACTTCTCGGTGATGATGCGCACCTTGCGGCCGCTGTCCTCCGGGTCGATGTAGTCGGTGTACGAGCCGCCGGTGGCCTTCTTCCAGCCCTTGGGCACCATGACCTGGATGCCGCGGGCCGTGTGCTCCTGCATCTCGACGCCCGAGGCTGCGGGCGCGGACGGGGTGGGCTGCGCCTGCGGGGCGCTCGGGGCGGGGTCGTCGCCGCTGGAGAGCGCCACGATGCTGATCAGCAGTACCACGGCCAGGCCGCCGGCCGCGGCGAGCTGCACCTTGCGCGGCCAGCCCTTCACTGTGGTGACGAGCTGGCCCCCGGTGGCGCGGACCTTGTCCAGGGCGCCGCCGCCGGAAGCGGTGGACGGCGTCGTCCAGGGCTGGCCGGTGCCCGGCACCGACCACTGGTTGCCGCCGCCGTAGGTGCTGCCGCCGATCCGCTGGGTGGCGTCGGGCGTGCCGTAGCCGACCGGCTGCGTGGCGTCGGGCCGGCTGCCGTAGGTGACCCGCTGGGTGGCATCGGGGTGGGCGCCGGCATCCACCCGCTGGGTGGCGTCCGCGCTGCCGCCATAGGTGCGCCCGGCGGCGGGACGGCCGGCGGTGGGCATCGCGCCGGTCGGCGTGTGCAGCGGACCGGCGAGCGCGTCGGCGCTGGTCTCGTCCAGCGCGGCGGCAGCGGTGGCGGCTGCGCTGGCCGGCTGCGGACGTTCGCCCCGGCGCAGCGCGGCCAGTCGGTTGGTCAGCGACTCGCCCGGGGCCAGCATGGCCCGGCCGCCGATCTGGTCCTCCGGCTTCGGCTCCGGCTGGGCCGGCTGGTGGACGGGGGCCGGGCGCTGCTGCACGGGCACCACGGCGTACGGGTCGGTGACCGAGTGCACGGCGGTGGCGGTGCTGCCCAGCGGGCCGGCGAGCAGTTCGCGGAGCATGGCCCGGGAGGTGTGCACGTCCAGTCGGCGGGCCGGGTCCTTCTCCAGCAGACCCATCAGCACCCGGGTCAGGGCGCCGCTGCGCTGCGGCGGGGCCGGCGGGTCCTCGACGACGGCGTGCATGGTCTCGATCGGGTCGCCCTTGTCGAACGGCGGACGCCCCTCGACGGCCGTGTAGAGCGTCACACCCAGCGAGAAGAGGTCGCTCGGCGGGCCGAACTCCTGGCCCATGGCCCGCTCGGGCGAGATGAAGTGCGGTGAGCCGAGCACCATGCCGGGGGTGGTGAGCTGCACGTCGGTGGGCATCCGGGCGACACCGAAGTCGGTCAGCACGCAGCGCCCGTCGGAGCAGATCAGCACGTTGGCCGGCTTGACGTCGCGGTGCAGCACGCCGATGGCGTGCGCGACCTCCAGCGCGCCGAGCAGCGCGATGCCGATCTTGGCGACCGCGCGGGGCGCGACCGGACCGTCCTCGATGACCATGTCGGCGAGGCTGCGGGCGTCCAGCAGCTCCATGACGATCCAGGGCCGACCGGCCTCGGTGACCACGTCGTACACCTGCACCACGGCGGGGTGCTGGATGGCGGCGGCGGCGCGGGCCTCGCGCAGCGTCCGCTCGTACATGGCGTCGCGGTCGCTGGGCGCCAGGCCCGGGGGAAGGACGACCTCCTTCACCGCCACGTCGCGGCGCAGCAGGGTGTCTGTGGCACGCCACACCGTGCCCATGCCGCCGTTGCCCACCGCGGACCGCAGCGAGTACCGGCCACCGATGGTGGTGCCGGGCGCTGCTCGTCCGCTGGCGGGACTTACCTGTCCGCCGCTCCACGTCGGGATCTGAGTCACAGAAAAGCCACCGGGGGAAATCGAGGGGGGCTGGGACACAACCCCCCTATCTTGCTGGTTCCGACGCCCGATGCGAAAGCCGACGCGGCGGACGTTTACCGAAGTCCACAGATCGTGCCCAACCGTTCACCTCCCGTCGAGGTGTCGGGACGCACTGTGCGGTATCCCTCACCCGACCATGAGCCGGCGCGTCCTACCATCCGGGGATGAGTGAACGGCGGTCAAGCGAGTCCGGTTTCCCGATCAAGGGCGTCTACACGGCGGCCGACCTTCCGGAGGACCTGGACTCCCGGCTGGGCGGCCCGGGCGAGTTCCCGTACACCCGAGGGGTCTACCCCACGATGTACACCTCCCGCCCGTGGACCATGCGCCAGTACGCCGGCTTCGGCACCGCCACCGAGTCCAACGCTCGTTACCACCAGTTGTTGCGGGCCGGCACCATGGGTCTCTCGGTCGCCTTCGACCTGCCGACCCAGATGGGGTACGACTCCGACGACCCGATCGCGCACGGCGAGATCGGCAAGGTCGGGGTGGCCATCGACTCCATCGAGGACATGCGGCTGCTCTTCGCCGACATCCCACTGGACAAGGTGTCCACCTCGATGACGATCAACGCTCCCGGCTCGGTGCTGCTGCTGCTCTACCAAATCGTCGCCGAGGAGAACGGGGTGCCGGGCTCGGCGCTCAACGGCACCATCCAGAACGACATCCTCAAGGAGTACATCGCCCGCGGGACGTACATCTTCCCGCCGAAGCCGTCGCTGCGCCTGGTGGCCGACACCTTCGCGTACTGCCGCAAGGAGGTGCCGAAGTGGAACACGATCTCCATCTCCGGCTACCACATGGCGGAGGCCGGCGCGACGCCCGCGCAGGAGATCGCGTTCACGCTGGCCAACGGCGTGGAGTACGTCCGGGCCGCGCTGGCCGCCGGGCTCGCGGTGGACGACTTCGCGCCCCGGCTGTCGTTCTTCTTCGTGGCCCGTACGACGCTGCTGGAGGAGGTGGCGAAGTTCCGCGCCGCCCGGCGGATCTGGGCCCGGCTGATGCGTGACGACTTCGGCGCCAAGGATCCGAAGTCGATGATGCTGCGCTTCCACACCCAGACCGCCGGTGTGCAGCTCACCGCCCAGCAGCCGGAGGTGAACCTGGTCCGCGTCGCGGTGCAGGGCCTGGCCGCGGTGCTCGGCGGCACCCAGTCGCTGCACACCAACAGCTTCGACGAGGCGATCGCGCTGCCCACCGAGAAGGCCGCCCGGCTCGCGCTGCGCACCCAGCAGGTGCTGGCGTACGAGACGGACCTGACCGCCACCGTCGACCCGTTCGCCGGCTCGTACGTGGTGGAGGCGATGACCGCCGAGCTCGAGGCCGCCGCGGTGGAGCTGATGGAGCGGGTGGCCGACCACGGCTCGGCCGTCGACGCGATCGAGGCCGGGTTCCAGAAGCGGGAGATCGAGCAGTCCGCGTACCGGATCGCCCAGGAGATCGACTCCAGCGAGCGGGTGGTGGTGGGGCTCAACCGGTTCACGATCGACGAGGAGGAGCCGTACGAGCCGCTGCGGGTCGACCCGACGATCGAGGCCGCGCAGGCCGAGAAGTTGGCCCGGCTGCGTGCCGAGCGGGACGCCGACGCGGTGACGCGTGCCCTCGCCGAGCTGCGGGCCGCCGCCGAGGGCTCGGACAACGTGCTGTACCCGATGAAGGAGGCGCTGCGGGCCCGGGCCACGGTGGGCGAGGTCTGCGGGACGCTGCGCGAGGTGTGGGGGCTGTACCGGCCCACCGACCGGTTCTGACCGGAACGCCCCCGGGTGTGTCCGCCCGGCTTTGGGGGTACGCCGACGGGATGCGTGCCGCAACGCACACAGTGTGCGGTCGGGATGGGCGGACGTATGTGAGCGTCCTTGTCCGGCCCGTTGCGGAGCGTGGTCGTCTTATTGTCGGAGTGTCAGTTCATCACCCCGACTAATGCGACAATTCGCAGAGCGGGTCCAGGGGCCGTAGCGCGATTCGTGGCCGCCCGGTCTGGTTACGCGTTGTAGGAGGTGAGGGGGCAGATGACGGCGTTCGAACGCGATCTACCTGCGGTCCCGCACCTTGACGTGCGCCCTCAGCAGGGCATACGTGACGCTACGCGGTCCGATCATCACCGTAACGAGGTTGCGCAGCGTCACCGCCGGAGGTCTAGGCTGTCTGCTGTCCCCGATGATCCATCCATCTCTAGTGATCGAGAATTCGACGTGACGAGTGCGTTGACGCTGCCCACGGGCGGCCAGCTGGCGTCGTCCTGGCCGGAGACTCCGCCCGGGTCCCAGCCCCTGCCCCGCGACCTGGACCATCTCCTCGCCCTTCGGGTACCGGGGCTCATCGCCACGCGCCGTCACCTCCACTCGCACCCCGAGTTGTCCGGCACGGAGTTCGAGACGGCGGCCCTCATCGCCCGGGAGCTCTCCCTGGCCGGCCTGCACCCTCGGCTGCTGCCCAAGGGCAACGGCGTGATCTGCGACGTCAACGGCCGTCCCGACGGCCCGATCATCGCGCTGCGCGCCGACATCGACGCCCTGCCACTCGACGACCCCAAGGACGTGCCGTACCGCTCCACCGTCGAGGGCGTCTGCCACGCCTGCGGCCACGACGTGCACACCTCGATCCTGCTCGGCGTCGGCATGCTGCTGGCCCAGCTAGCCGACCTCGGCGAGCTGGACGGCCGGGTCCGGCTCATCTTCCAGCCGGCCGAGGAGATCCTGCCCTGCGGTTCGCTGGAGGTCATCGAGGCCGGCGGCCTGGACGACGTCGTGCAGATCTTCGCGCTGCACTGCGACCCGAACCTGCCGGTGGGCCAGGTCGGCCTGCGGGTCGGCCCGATCACGGCGGCCGCCGACAACGTCACCGTCCGGCTCTCCGGGCCGGGTGGGCACACCGCGCGCCCGCACCTGACCGTCGACCTGGTCGACGCCCTCGGCCGGCTGATCACCGAGGTGCCGGCCCTGGTCAGCCGCCGGGTGCCGGCCAACAGCGGGCTGCTGCTGGTGTTCGGCCACGCCTCGGCCGGCACCCGTTACAACGTCATCCCCTCCGAGGCGTCCGCCTCGGGCACGCTGCGCGTCATGGACCGCGACACCTGGGAGCAGGCTCCCAAGATCGTGGCTCAGGTGGTGCGGGACGTGATCGCCCCGACCGGCGCCACCGTCGACCTGGAGTACCTGCGTGGCAGGCCGCCGGTGAGCAACGACTCCCGGGCGATCCAGGTGCTGACCGCCGCCACCGGTGCCGCGCTCGGGCCGGAGGGGATCGCCGAGACGCCCCAGAGCATGGGCGGCGAGGACTTCTCCTGGTATCTGGAGTACGTCCCCGGCGCTCTCGCCCGCCTCGGTGTGGGCCGTACCGGGCCCAACGTCGACCTGCACCGCGCGTCCTTCGACGTGGACGAGCGGGCCATCCCGGCCGGCGTACGCGTCATGGTGCAGACCGCGCTGCGGGCACTGGCGGCGGCGCGCTGACTCCAGCGACGAGCGCTGGCGTCTTCCGTCGCCGGCTCAGCACCAGCAGCAGGACCGCCAGCGGTACGCCGAACGCCACCAGCCACGGCAGCAGCGCGCCCAGGACGGTGAGCAGGATCGTCATCGAGGAGACGAACGCCTCCCAGCCCCCCTTGAGCCCGACCAGGAAGCCGGTCTCGGCCTTCTCCTCGCTGGTCTTCGCCGCCGGCCCGGCCAGTGACACCGTGATCGTGGACAACGCGGTCAGGTCGGCCAGCCGCCGCTTCTTGGCCTCCAGCGAGGCCAGGTCCGCCTCCCGGCGACCCAACTCGTTCTCCAACGACACCAGGTCGGTGATCGAGTTGGCGCGGGCGAGCAGCCGCCGTGCGCTGTCCACGCGCGCCCGCTGAGTGATGATCCGGGCCTCCAGGTCGACGGTCTCCTCGGTGACGTCCTGGGTGTTGATCTCCCGGTTCTGCTGCCGGCCGAGCTTCGCGACCTCCTCCACGACCCCGGCGAACTTCGCCGCCGGGACTCGCAGCTGCAACTCCGCCACGGCGTCGGCCTCGGCGCTGCGCCGCTGGTCGCCGCCGATGAAACCACCGGCCCGGGTGACCACGGCGCTGACCTCACGGGCGGCGTCGTCCACATTGGCGACCTGCACCCGCATCGATCCGGTGTAGATGATCGCCCGCTGGTCGACCCGCAGGTCCGGAGCACCGGCGCCGGCGCCGGCCGCCCCCGCCGCGTCCGCGCCGCTGTCCTTGTCAGCCGCCCCGCCCGCCGCGGCGGGCGCCTCGGCCGCCGAACCCGCCGAGTCCGCCGAGCCGCTGTCGCCGGCACCGCATCCCGCCAGGGCCAGCGCCGCCGCAAGTGTGACCGCCGCCAGTAGTGCGCCGCGGCGTCGTCCTTCTCGTCCGTCCATCCCCGCTCCCATCGTCGTCAGCTTCAGTGGCGATAGCTCGGACGCGACGCGCCCGCCGGCTGGTTCCGGCAGACTGCGCTGAGGACATCACGATTCGACAGCCGAGGAGTCACGATGCGGCTCACCAAGTACGCCCACTCCTGCCTCCGGGTGGAACACGACGGGGGAGTGCTCGTCGTCGACCCCGGGGTGTTCAGCGACCCCGCGACGGCGCTGGACGGTGTGGACGCGGTGCTGATCACCCACCAACACCCCGACCACCTCGACCTCGCCGCGCTGCGCCTGCAACTGGACCGGCAGCCGTTCGCGATCCACGGCCCCGCCTCGCTCGCCGAGGCCCTCGGCGACGCGGCCGAGGTGTTGCGCCCGGTCAGCGCCGGTGAGTCGTTCACCGCCGCCGGGGTCGCCATCCGCGCGTACGGCGGGCGGCACGCGGTGATCCACCCCGACATCCCGGTGGTGGACAACCTCGGCTACCTGATCAATGACGTGGTCTACCACCCGGGAGACTCCCTGGTGGTGCCCGACGAGACGCCCGTCGACACGCTGTTCGCGCCGATCCACGCCCCCTGGTCGAAGTTCTCCGAGGTGGTCGACTTCATCCGCGCGGTCGCGCCGCGGCGCGCGTACGCGCTGCACGACGCGTTGCTCAACGACAACGGGCTGGCCGTGCTCGACCGGCAGTACGCCGCGCTGTCCGGCACCGACTACCAGCGCCTGGAGCCCGGTAGCCGGGTGGACGTCTGACCGATGCCGGGCCCCTCCGCGGAGCTGGTGCAGCAGCTCTACCGCACTCCACCGGACCGGTTCGTGGCCGCCCGGGACGCCGCGGTGGCCGAGGCCCGCCGGGCCGGCGACCCGACCACCGCCCGGGAGCTGGCCCGGCTGCGTCGCCCCACGGTCGCCGCCTGGCTGGTGAACCTGCTCGCCATCCGACGCCCCGAGCTGGTCGCCGACCTGGTCCACCTCGCCGACGCCCTGCGAGCCGCCCAGCGGGAGCTGCGCGGGCCCCGACTGCGGGAGCTGTCCGCCCAACGCCGGGCGGTGGTCGGGGCCCTGGTCGCCGAGGTCCGCAAGCTCGCCGCGGCGGAGCCGGAGGCCCCTCCGGCCGGCCGACTGCCACTGGCCGAGGTGGAGGCGACCCTGAACGCGGCGCTCTCCGACGCCGAGGTCGCCGAGCAGGTCCGGACCGGGCGCCTGCTCCGCTCGGCCAGCTACGCCGGCTTCGGTGAGGTGCCCCGGCCGCAGCTGCGGCTGGTCACCGGCGACGAGGAGGAGCCGGAGGCCCAGCGCCCTGCCCGCCGGCCGGGCGCCCAGCGCGAGGGCCGCGAGGCGGCCCCTGACCGGGCCGGCGAGCGGGCCGCGCAGGCCGAGCGTGCGGCGCAGCGGGCGGCTCGGGCCGAGCGAGCCCGACGCCGCCGGGCACTGGACCGCGAGTTGGACCGCGCCCGGGCCGACCAGCAGCGGGCCGAGGACGAGTTGACCGAGGCGACCGGGCAGGAGCGCGACGGCGCCGCCGTACTCGACGGGATCGAGACCGAGCTGGCCGAGCTGGAGCGACGGCGGGCGGTCGCCGAGCAGGACCTCAGCCGGGCCAAGCTGGCCCGGCGGGCGGCCGAGCGGGCGGTGACGGTGGCCCGGCGGCGCTCGGGCGAGGTCGAGGCCGCCGTCGAGGCACTGGCGGCCGAAGAGGGGGATGCGGACGCGGGCGGTGGCGCGGCAGACTGACCATCGATGGACGACGACGAGCGGGCGGGCCGTCCGGGGCCGGCCGTCCCCGACCGGAACGCCGCCGCCGTGCCGCGACCCCCGCAGGCGGCGCCTCGATGACGCCGGAGCAGATCGCCGCCGCCAGCAAACCCGTCATCCTCGATCTCGGCGACGGGTTCAGCAGGTGCCCGAGCACGCTGCGCCGGGCCCGGCAGCTCGGCATCTCCGGCTGGGCCTTCTACATCACCGGTCGGGCCGGCGCACTCGGTGACGTACGGGCGGAGACGGCCGCCGCGGCCATCGGCTTCGTCGCACCGGACGCCGTCGCCGACGGCTGGGACGCCGCCGCGCGGGTCCTGAGGCCGGCCGAGGTGGCCGCCGCGAGTCTCGTCGAGTGCTGCCGGTGGGGGACGCAGCAGCTGGCGGTGCTGCCGGAGGCCGAGCGCCTGGCCGGCCTCGTCGAGCGGGCGGTGGCCGCCGCGGACGCCAGCGGCATGCCGCTCTTCGCCGCGTGGCGAGCCATGCCGCTGCCAGATCTCTCCCCGGGCGCCCGGAGCGCCGCCGGGCTGCGACTGCTGCGGGAACACTTCACCGGCGCCTACCTGCTGGCGGTGCGCGCCGCCGGCATGACCCCGCTGGAGGCGGTGCTGGCCGGGCCGGAGGGGGAGGCCGGCGCGGTGGCGTGCGGTTGGCCGCCGCCGTACCCGCCGGTCGGGCCGTTGGTGCGTCGGCGGCTCTGGGCGGAGGCGGTGACCAACCGGCTGGCCGCACCGGCGTTCGCGGCGCTCGGTCCCGCCGACGGCGCCGAGCTGGTGGAGCTGCTGCACCGCACCCGCGCCGGCCTCGCCGGCTGAGCGTCCCGGAGCGAAAATGGGCGGCGGCGTCGGCCGGCAGCTGCCAGGATGTTCTGCCGTGACTCTTCCCGCTGACTGGACCACACGCCGCCCCACCCTCGACGACGTGCCGGCGATCCTCGCGGTGGTGCACGCGGCCGACACCTTCGCCATCGGCCACCCCGACTTCGACGCCGAGGACGTCGAGCAGTCGCTGACGGCCCCCAGCTTCGACCCGACCCGGGACTCCTGGCTGGCGCTCGACCCGGACGGCACCGTGGTCGCCTGGGCGACGGTGGACAACCCGACCGGGGTCGGCCGGGAGTTCGTGGAGGTCTACGTCGACCCGGAGCGGGCCGCCACCCTCCGCGCGCCACTGCTGGCCCGTCAGCTCGACCGGGTCGCCGAGCGCGCCGCCGAGCGGCGACTGCCGGCGCTCACCGTCCGGTGCGCGGTGTTCGCCCCGGAACGCGAATGGGCCCGGGACCTGCGCGCCGTCGGGTTCACCGTGGCCAAGCGGTACGTCCGGATGCGCCGCCCGCTGGCCGACCTGCCGACCGAGCCGTCGCCGCCGCCCGGGGTCACGGTGCGGACGGTCCGCCCGGACGACGAGGCCGAGCTGCGGGAGTTCCACCGGATCCACGACGTCGCGTTCGGCGACACCCCGGATCACGAGCCGCTGTCGTACGAGCGGTGGCGGGCCCGGATCGGTGACGCGACCGCCTGGGACGAGTGGTTCGTCGCCGAGGTCGACGGGGTGCTCGCCGGCGCGTTGCAGTCCTCCGACCAGGCGCTCGACCAGCAGCAGGGCTGGGTGAAGCGTTTGTCGGTGCTGCCCGCGTACCGTCGGCGGGGTGTGGGTGCGGCGCTGTTGCGCCGCGCGTTCGCCCGCTACGCCCAGAAGGGGCGGGAGTCGGCCGGTCTGGGAGTGGACCTCACCAACCCGACCACCCCGCTGTCGCTGTACGAGTCGGTGGGCCTGCGGGAAACCCTGTGGACCGACATGTACGAACGGGTCGTCCCCACCGCCGGTGTGTGATTGACGACGCCGGCCGGGCCCGACGGGCACTCGGGTCGGCGACGGTTGCAGACTGGGGGCGTGGGATACGCGCTACGGGGACGCGGTGGCGGTGGGACGGGACCGCAGCTCGGTGACGTAGTCGTCCGGCGCACCCGCCTTCTCGGCGGCGTTCGCGATCTCGGACAGGTACCAGGAGGTCGGCAGGCCGCCCTCGTACCCGTCGAACACGTAGACCCACGCGGTCACGTCGCCGTCGAGGGTCGAGATCCGCACGTGCAGCTTGCGGTACGTGCCGGCGGTCACCCCCTCGATCTCGTCGAGCTGGGCGGCGTCGTACGGGTGGATGTCGTAGATCGCCACGAACACCCGGTCGCCGGGGGACTCGACGACGGTGCTCACCGCGCCCTCCCAGCCGATCACGTCCGCTCCGGCGAAGGTCAGCCGCCACCCCTCCAGCCAGCCGGTGCCCACCATGGGCGAGTGCGGGCAGTAGGCCCGCATCCGGGCCGGGTCGAGGTTTGAGCCGTAGGCGGCGTGATGACGCACGGCGATGACGATAGCCCGGCGGGCCGGTGGGGGAGAATACGACCGTGCGTGTCGGACGCGTTCGGGAAAAGAAAGTCACTGTGAGCATCAACGAAGGGCGAACGCTGTGAGCCGGATCGTGATCATCGGCGGTGGGCCGGCCGGGTACGAGGCGGCGTTGGTCGCCGCCCAACTGGACGCCGATGTCACCGTGGTCGAGGCCGACGGCGCGGGCGGGGCCTGCGTGCTCTCCGACTGCGTACCGTCGAAGACGTTCATCGCCAGCTCTCAGGTGGTCACCGGTTACCGGGACACCGAGGAGTTCGGGGTGCACTCGGACGGCCTGGAGGCGGTCACCGTCGACGCGCAGGCCGTGCACGACCGGGTCAAGCGTCTGGCGCTGGCGCAGTCCGCCGACATCCACGCCAAGCTGCTCAAGGCCGGGGTCACCTTCGTGGCCGGCACCGCCCGACTGGGCGAGGATGCCCTCGGGCACACCCACCGGGTCGTCGTCACCCCCGCCGACGGCGGCGAGGAGTACTCGATCGCCGCGTCCACCGTGCTGGTGGCCACCGGCTCGACACCCCGCCAGTTGCCCACCGCCGTGCCCGACGGCGAGCGCATCCTGACCTGGCGTCAGGTGTACGACCTGCCGGAGCTGCCCGAGCACCTGATCGTGGTCGGCTCCGGCGTGACCGGCGCCGAGTTCGCCAGCGCGTATTTGGCGATGGGGGTCGAGGTCACCCTGGTCTCCAGCCGGGACCGGGTGATGCCGCACGAGGACGCCGACGCGGCGTCGGCCATCGAGCGGGTGTTCCGCAACCGGGGCATGAACATCCTCAACAACTCCCGCGCCGACGCGGTCCGGCGTACCGCCGACGGGGTGGAGGTGGAGCTGTCCGACGGTCGCAAGGTCACCGGCTCGCACGCGCTGATCGCGGTCGGCTCGATCCCCAACACCGCGAACTTGGGCCTGGCCGAGTACGGCGTGGAGCTGGGCCGGGGCGGCTACGTCACGGTCGACCGGGTCTCCCGGACGAACGTGCCCGGCATCTACGCGGCGGGTGACTGCACCGGCGTGCTGCTGCTGGCGAGCGTGGCCGCCATGCAGGGCCGGATCGCGATGTGGCACGCCCTCGGCGAGGCCGTCCGTCCGCTGCGGTTGCGGACCGTCGCGGCGAACGTCTTCACCGACCCGGAGCTGGCCACCGTGGGCGTCTCGCAGGACGAGGTGGACGCGGGCAAGGTGCCGGCCCGGCAGGTGATGCTGCCGCTGTCCGGCAACGCGCGGGCCAAGATGGACGACCTCTCCGACGGCTTCGTGAAGCTGTTCTGCCGGCCGGCGAGCGGCCAGGTGGTGGGCGGCGTGGTGGTCGCCCCGAAGGCCAGCGAGCTGATCCTGCCGATCACCATGGCCGTGGAGAACAACCTGACGGTCAACGAGTTGGCGCAGACGATCACCATCTACCCGAGCCTGTCCGGCTCGATCACCGAGGCAGCCCGCCAGCTCATGCTCCACGAGCTGGAGTGACGGCGGCGGGCGCTCAGTCCCAGAAGCACTCCAGCTGCCCATCGAGCACGACCGCGTCGGCCTCGGTGCAGAACGCCGCTGCGTCGGCGCTCAGAGCGGCGTCAACGCGTGACGCGTAAATGCTCTCGATCGAGGTCCGGTAGTCGTCGCGGTCCGCGCTGACCACGTAACCGGCGGCCCGGACCTCAGGATGGGCGCACAGGAAGCGGAAGATCTCCCACACCGTCGGCGCGGCGTTCTGACGGTCGTACGGGTCGACGAACCGTGATCCGAGCAGCTCGGCCAACCCGCCGGCGTCCAGGTCGTCGAAGGACGCGATGCCGCCCTGGTAGGTCGTCGGCTCGATGCCGACCAGCAGGTCCCGTCGGCCGGCATCGCGGTTGAACCGGAACTCGTCGACCTCGGCAGGGGTGGGCCCGTCGCAGAGTGGCGGACGTTCAACCACCGCTGGAGTCGCGGTGATGCTCGGCGCGCTGACGGTTCGAGGGGCGGCGTCCGGCTCGGCCGCAGCGCAGCCCACGCCCGCGCTGACAAGGAGCAGTAGAGCGATCGCAAGGCCGATCGGCCGGTCCCTGATGCCCACCACGCCCACCCTTCGTCGTCTGGGCGTGGGAGCTTAGCCGGCGACGACCCGGGTCGATGATCCGGAGCGCGCGAGGACGAGTGCCACTGCGGTGAGCACACCGACCTCGGTGAGAATGAGCAGCCGCTCGGCCAGTCCGATCAACACGCGCTCCCCGGGGTAGGCCGACCACATCATGGCTGCGGCCAGGACGAGACTGGCCACTGCCAACCCGCGCAGCCACCGGGCGGCCGGTGTCAGCTGGTCCCGGCGGGCCAGCAGCCAGCCGCCGGCCGGCAGCGCCAGGAAGGCGACCACCGACGCGTACCGGTGGAGGTAGGCGGCGGTGGTCATGGCGGTGCCCGGCTCGTTCGTCGGCACCACGGCGGCCAGCAGCAGCCCCGCCACCCAGGCGCCGAGTAGCAGCTCGACCGCTCGACTGGGCGGCGGGCCGGTGCGGCGCAGCCCGTACATCACTGCCACGGTGGCGAGCGCCAGCACGACCATGGCGACGTCGATGACGCCGCCCCGGTCGGAGACCGCGAAGTCGCTGATGGTCAACGCCCACGGGTTGAGGTCGTCGTTGACTTCCAGATGACCGATGACGGTGAGCAGCGCCGCCACGGCGATCCCGCTGAGGGCCACCACACCGGTGTTCCGGGTTCCAGGCATGCCTCAGCCTGTCGCGGCGAACACCCCAGCCAGATCCGGGACCGTCACTGACTTGGCCCCCAAACCCCACCCCTAGAGGCCCCCGCGGCCTGTCCAAGATTTACCCGCCGAGCGTCTCGCGCTACCACTGGCGGGCCGGCCTCGGTGGATCGGACCTAGGCGACGTTCAGTTGGATGTTCCCGATCCGGGCGACGACGTCGAGGTGGCCGCCCAGGCCAGTGACGTATGCACGAAGGGTGTCCAGGCTGGTGTGCTCGCCGTTCTCGATCTGGCTGATCCTGGCCTGGGTCAACCCTGCGGCCTCGGCCAGTTGAGCCTGGGTCATCCCCAGGTGCTTGCGGATCTCCGCCAGTTGCGCGCCGCTGACCAGTGCCAACATATGTTCACGGTGCTGAGCCCGGCGGGCGACCCGGTCCGGATGTTCCCAGGACGGATCAAGTTCTCGAGCCCTGGCCCGGACGTCCCGCCAGTCCACTCCGTCGGTCATCTCTGTGTGTCCTTCAGCCTCGAGAGGTGCTCCTGGAATCGGTCATCCGCCAACGGGACCGCCGCCTTGTACCAACTCTGCCACTGGCCTGACTTG
Source organism: Micromonospora sp. NPDC005237 (assembly GCF_040607775.1). Taxonomy (NCBI): domain Bacteria; kingdom Bacillati; phylum Actinomycetota; class Actinomycetes; order Micromonosporales; family Micromonosporaceae; genus Micromonospora; species Micromonospora sp. NPDC005237. The sequence continues at coordinate 174,543 of NZ_JBEXHJ010000001.1, forward strand.
TCGCCAGCGACCAGGAAGACTGCTTCCCGAATCGGATCAAAAGCGAAGATCATGCGGATCTCGGTGGAACCGGCCGAGCCTGGCCTCAACTCCTTCATGTGGTGGAAGATGCTGCCTTTGAGGCGGTCGACCAGGGGGCGTCCAAGAGCGGGGCCGTGTTCGGCGAGGAGGTCGATGGCCTCGCTGACGAGGTCGGCGCTGGCAGGTTCCGTCTCGCAGAGGTGGAGAAACCACTTCTCGACCTCGGGATGAAGTTTGACCTCCCACATGGCGTCAATATAAGTCCAGCTTATACTCGGCCAGTCTCGCGACACTCAGTCGAGCGGGACTTCGGCGGCGGTGCGGGCGTGGCGGGCGCTGACCAGGGTCATCGCCCATCCGGCTGCGGCGAAGCCGGCCGCCGCGGCGGTGGCGATGATGGCCAGCCGCCAGGCCGACTCGGTCAGCGCGGTGCCGCCCAGGTGCCCGACCAGCGCCCCGTAGGTGGCCCAGCCCAGCGCGGCGATCGTCTCGTAGAGCGCGAACAGCCGGTACGGATACCGGCTGCGGCCGGCCGAGAAGCAGGCCGCCATGCGCCCACCGGGCACGAACCGGCAGAGCAGGATGACCAGCGGGCCGGGTTGGCGTAATCCCTGCGTGACCCGGCTCGCCATCCGGCGGGCCCGGCTGGGTTCGGCGTGCCGGGGCGCCCGCCGGTCCGGTGCGCCACGGCCGAGCAGGTAGCAGGCGAGGTCTCCGGCGAACACGCCGAGCGCGCCGACGGCGATGGTGACCGGCAGGCTGAGGCCGCCGTACACGGTCAGCGCGCCGCTGGTGATCATGACGATCTGGGTGGGGATCACCGGCACGAAGGCGTCCGCGATCAGCAGGCCGAGCAGCACCAGGTACGCCCACGTCGGCGACGCGACGTCAGTCAGTAGTTCGGGCACGCCTGCCACCTCGCCGGATGCGGCCGATTGGGTGTCTCGAGCCTGACGGCGTGTCCGGCGTCACCGTGGACAGCCCCGTCCCGTCGTGACCGTCGACACCACGGGGCCACCCCGTTCCAACGAGGCGAACCGCCCTCGGGTGACGGCTCGGCGGCTGTCCCACGGCGGCCCGAGGCGGTCGGCGGATCGGCGTCCCTCGGCGTACCGTGGGCGGCGCGGCCCAGCACGTCGGGTCCCCCGTTCCTGACGATTCGGGTCGCCCAGGGCCGCCGGCGGGTCCCGCGCCGGCGGCCCGTCCCCTCTCCCACCGCCGCAAATCCGGGTGCGTCCTCGACCGCCCGAGGAATAACGTCGCCATATGCGCAGCGCGGTAGTGATGACGACGACGCCGGGTGTCCCCGGCGTGCCGCTCTGACGTAACCACCGTCGACCAGGCCCCGGGGCGATCCGCCCCCGAGGGCCGCGCGGCGTTCGGTGTCCAGGTCGCCTCCGGGTCGTCCCCGATCCAGGAGCCCGACATGATCGACCACCGCAAGCTCGGCCGTGAGCTGGAGCTGTTCGTCTCCGATCCGCTGGCCGGCGCCGGCCTGCCCATCTGGCTGCCGGCCGGCGCCGCCGCCCGGCACGCCGTCGAGGAGTACGTCCGGGACCTGGAGCGTCGCTCCGGCCACCAGCACGTCTACTCGCCGCCGCTGGGCAAGCGCGAACTCTTCGAACTCTCCGGCCACCTGGGCTACTTCGCCGACGACATGTTCCCGCCGATGCGGCTGAGCGCCGACGACGAGTTCGTGCTCCGCCCGGCGCTCTGCCCGCACCACGCGCTGGTGTTCCGCTCCCGGGGCCGCTCCTACCGGGAGTTGCCGCTGCGGATCGCGGAGCTGGGCGGGATGTACCGCTCGGAGCGCTCCGGCGTGCTCGGCGGGCTGTCCCGGGTACGTGCCATCTCGCTCAACGACGCGCACACCTTCTGCGCCCCGGACCAGGTCGGCGCGGAGGTCGTCGAGATCCTCCGGCTGATGCGCGCCGCGCACGCCGCGCTCGGCGTCCGTCCGGCGGGGTTCCGGCTGTCGCTGCGCGGGCCGGGCGGGAAGTACGTCGGCGACGACGCCCAGTGGGCCCGCGCCCAGGACCTGCTCCGCGGCGCGCTGGCCGGGGTGGAGTACGTCGAGGCCCCCGGAGAGGCCGCCTTCTACGGCCCGAAGATCGACATTCAGATCGTCGACGCGGCCGGCCGCGAGTCGACCATCTCCACCATCCAGGTGGACTTCGACAAACCGGAGAAGTTCCACCTGTCGTACACCGATTCCGACGGCAGCAGGCGTCGGCCGGTCCTGCTGCACCGCAGCCTGGTCGGCAGCATGGAGCGGCTGTTCGCGTACCTCATCGAGGTGCACGAGGGTGCGTTCCCGGCCTGGTACGCGCCCGTCCAGTTGGTGTTGCTGCCGGTGGACGACGGGCAGGCCGACGCGGCGGCGGAACTGGCCCGGCGGGCCGTCGACGCCGGCCTGCGGGTCGAGGTCGACACCGCCGGCTCGCTGGGCGCCCGGGTACGGGACGCGACCCGCCGCCGCGTCCCGTACCTCGGGGTGCTGGGTGCCCGGGAGGCGGCCGACGGCGCACTCGCGCTGCGCCTGCGCGACGGCCGCGCCCTGGCCCCGATGCCCGCGGCCGCCGCGCTCGCCCTGATCGGCCGGCAGGTCGCCGCCCGCGCCGCCGACCTGCTCCCGGCGGACTGAGCCGCCCACCGGGCTGAGGTGGACCGTCGATCGTGTGGCGCGCACGGCGGTCCGCCCTCAGACCGAGGCCGGCTGGGCCCCGGCGGGCGCGGCTGGTTCCTCGTCGACCGCGGCGCCGGTGAACTGCGAGCGGTAGAGCCGGTGGTAAGCGCCGTGGGCGGCGAGCAACTGCTCGTGGGTGCCCTGCTCGACGATGCGGCCGTTCTCCATCATCAGGATCAGGTCGGCGTCGCGGATGGTGGAGAGCCGGTGCGCGATGACGAAGCTGGTCCGGTCCGAGCGCAGCGCCGCCATCGCCCGCTGGAGCAGCACCTCGGTGCGGGTGTCCACCGAGCTGGTCGCCTCGTCCAGGATCAGCAGGGACGGCTCGGCGAGGAACGCCCGGGCGATGGTGATGAGCTGCTTCTCGCCGGCGCTGACATTGCTGCCCTCCTCGTCGATGACCGTGTCGTAGCCGTCCGGAAGGCTGCGCACGAACCGGTCCACGAAGGTGGCCCGGGCCGCGGCGATGATCTCCTCCTCGGTCGCGTCCGGCCGGCCGTACGCGATGTTGTCGCGGATGGTGCCGCCGAAGAGCCAGGTGTCCTGCAGCACCATGCCGATCCGTCCGCGCAGGTCGTCGCGGCGCATCGTGGTGATGTCCACCCCGTCGAGGGTGATCCGGCCGGCGTCCAGCTCGTAGAACCGCATGATCAGGTTGACCAGGGTGGTCTTGCCGGCGCCGGTCGGGCCGACGATGGCCACCGTGTGCCCGGGCTCGGCGACCAGCGACAGGTCGTCGATCAGCGGCTTGTCCGGCGTGTACCGGAAGGAGACGTGCTCGAACTCGACCCGGCCGTGCGGGTCGACGACCTGGGTCGGCTGGGCCGGGTCGGGGCTCTGCTCGTCGGCGTCGAGCACCGCGAAGACCCGCTCGGCCGACGCCACCCCGGACTGGAGCAGGTTCGCCATCGAGGCGAGCTGGGTCAGCGGTTGGGTGAACTGGCGGGAGTACTGGATGAACGCCTGCACGTCGCCCAGGCTCATCGTCCCGGAGGCCACCCGCAGTCCGCCGACCACGGCGATGGCCACGTAGCTCAGGTTCCCGATGAACATCATCGACGGCATGATGATCCCGGAGATGAACTGGGCGCCGAAGCTGGCCCGGAACAGCTCCTCGTTCTTCGCGTGGAACGCGGCCTCCACCTCGCGCTGCCGGCCGAAGACCTTCACCAGCTCGTGACCGGTGTACGCCTCCTCGATCTGGCCGTTCAGCTCGCCGGTGTGCTTCCACTGGGCGATGAACTGCTTCTGCGAGCGCTTGGCGATGCGCTGGGTGACCAGCACCGACAGCGGGACGGCGACCAGAGCCACCAGGGCCAGCAGCGGGGAGATCCAGAACATCACGGCCAGCACGCCGATGACGGTCAGCAGCGAGGTGAGCAGCTGGCTCAAGGTCTGCTGGAGGCTCGTCGAGATGTTGTCGATGTCGTTGGTGACCCGGCTGAGCAGCTCACCGCGGGGCTGCCGGTCGAAGTAGGGCAGCGGCAGCCGGTTGAGCTTCTCCTCCACCTCGGCGCGCAGCCGCAGCACGGTGCGCTGGACCACCCCGTTGAGCAGCCAGCCCTGCCACCACGACAGCACGCTCGCCGCCAGGTAGAGCCCGAGCGCCAACAGCAGCACCCGGCCCAGGGCGCCGAAGTCGATGCCCACGCCGGGCACCACGTCCATCCGGGCCAGCATGTCGGCGAAGCTCTCGTTGCCGCTGGCCCGCGCCGCCGCGACGGCCTGTTCGGTGGTCGTGCCCGGGGCCAGTCGCCGACCGATCACCCCACTGAAGATCAGGTCGGTGGCGTGGCCGAGGATCTTCGGGCCGGCCACGCTGAACCCGACGCTCACCACGGCGAGGGTGATGATCGCGGTCAGGTGCAGGCGGTGCGGGCGCAGCCGACCAAGCAGCCGTCGGGCCGACGGCCCGAAGTTCATCGACTTCTCGGCGGGCATCCCCGCGCTCATCCAGGGCGGGCCGCCGGCCGGCCGGCCGGCCGGCAGCCGCTTCGGCGTCGCCGCGCCGCCGCCGGGTTGCTGCGTGTCACCGCCCGGCTTCTGACTGGGTACGGTCGCGGTCCGCGACTCGTCGGGCTCGCTCATGCCGCCACCTCCGCCGTCTGCTGGGAAGCCACGATCTCGGCGTACGTCGGGCAGGTCTGCACCAACTCCGCATGTCGTCCCACTCCGACGACCCCTCCGTTCTCGAGCACGATGATCTGGTCGGCGTCGACGATCGTGGACACCCGCTGGGCCACGATCACCACTGCCGACTGCGCGGTGACCGGGCGCAGTGCCGCCCGCAGCCGCGCGTCGGTGCCGAGGTCGAGCGCGGAGAACGAGTCGTCGAAGAGGTAGATCTCCGGCTGCCGGACCAGGGCCCGGGCGATGGCCAGGCGTTGCCGCTGCCCACCGGAGACGGTGCTGCCGCCCTGGGCGATCGGAGCGTCCAGGCCGCCGGGCATCTGGGCCACGAAGTCGCGGGCCTGCGCGATCTCCAGCGCCGCCCACAGTTCCTCGTCGGTGGCGTCCGGGTTGCCGTAGCGCAGGTTGCTGGCGACCGTGCCGGTGAACAGGTACGGCCGCTGCGGCACCAGGCCGATGCGTCGCCACAGCTCGTCCGGTTCCAATTCGCGGACGTCCACCCCGTCGACCAGCACCGCGCCGCCGGTGACGTCGACCAGGCGGGGTACGAGCGACAGCAGTGTCGTCTTGCCCGCGCCGGTGCTGCCGATGATCGCGGTGGTGGTGCCCGCGGTGGCCGTGAAGGAGATGTCGCGCAGCACCGGCTCGACCGCTCCCGGGTACTGGAAGCGCACCCCGCGCAGCTCCAGCTCGGCCCGGGTGGGCAGCTCGGTGACCGGCGCGGCGGCGGGGACCACCGAGGAGTCGGTGTCCAGCACCTCGACGATCCGCTCGGCGCAGACCGCCGCCCGGGGCACCATCATCAGCATGAAGGTGGCCATCATCACGGCCATCAGGATCTGCATCAGGTATTGCAGGAACGCGGTGAGCGCGCCGATCTCGATCGCGCCCGAGTCGACCCGCTGCGCGCCGAACCAGAGCACCGCCACGCTGGACACGTTCAGCACCAGCATGACCACCGGGAAGATCAACGCCATCAGCCGCCCGGTACGCAGGGCGGTGGCGGTCAGGTCGGCGTTGGCGACACCGAAGCGGTCCGTCTCGTACGGCTCGCGGACGAAGGCGCGGACCACCCGGATGCCGGTGATCTGCTCACGTAGCACCCGGTTGACCGTGTCGATCCGGGTCTGCATCAGCCGGAAGCCCGGCACCATCCGCCGGATGATCGCGCTCAGCGCGACGGCCAGCACCGGCACGCTGATCAGCATCAGCCAGGAGAGCCCGATGTCCTCGCGCAGCGCCATGAAGACGCCGCCGACGCTCATGATCGGTGCGGCGACCAGCATGGTGCAGCTCATCAGCACGAGCATCTGCACCTGTTGCACGTCGTTGGTGTTGCGGGTGATCAGCGACGGTGCGCCGAACCGGGCCACCTCACGGGCGGAGAAGAGGTTGACGTGCGCGAACAGCCGGGCGCGGACGTCCCGGCCGAAGCCCATCGCGGTCCGGGCGCCGAGGTAGACGGCGGCGATCGAGCAGACGATCTGGACCAGGCTGACCAGCAGCATCCAGCCGCCGGTGTGCACGATGTAGTCGGTGTTGCCCCGGGCCACGCCCTTGTCGATGATGTCGGCGTTGAGGCTGGGCAGGTAGAGCGAGGCCATGGTGCCCACGAACTGGAGCAGCACCACCGCCAGCAGCGGTCTCTGGTACGGGCGCAGTTGACCGCGCAGCAGTCTGATCAGCACGACGGTTCCTTCGCGTCGGTAGGTCGTCCGGTCATCCGTGGTTCGTCCCCACTGCTGATGACCTCGAGCAGGAACTCCCGGATCACCTGGGCTTTCGCCGGGTCGGCGTCGACCGAGGTGAGCGGACGTCCGGAGTGCATGAGTGCGCCGAGCGCGGCCACCCGCTCCCGCCCGGCGGGGGTGATAACGAGTCGGATGCTGCGTCGGTCGTTGTCGTCGCGCTGCCGCTCGACGAGACCGTCACGTTCGAGCGTGTCGACGATGCCGGTCAGGGTCGCCGGTCGGACGAACCCCTTCTCGGCGACCTGGCGGTGGGGCAGCTCGCCGTGGCGGGCGAGCGTCATCAGGGTGATCATGCCGGCCTGGGTGAGGCCGTGCTCCTCGGCGAGGTAGCGGTTCCACCGTTGCCCGACGAGGTGCCCGGCCACCACCAGCAGCCGACCGAGCGGCACATCTTGAAGGGTGACGAGTTCCACGGGAGTACATTAGCCCCCTGATAGTCAGGGGCCAAACGAAACAGCAGCAGCCGTGGCAACGAACACGAGTTGCGCGCCCGCCCACCACTTCGGCGACAAGGCCGGCCTGCTCACCGCCCTCGCCGCTCAGGGCTTCGACCTGCTGGCCCAGACGTTGAGCGCGGCCGGAGACGACCTGCTGGCCGCCGGAGTCGCGTACGTCGACTTCGCCGTCGGGCACCGCGCCTACGTCGAGGTGATGTTCCGGCCCGAGCTGCACCGACCCGACGACCCCGAGCTGACCGCCGCACGCGAGCGTGCCGGCGCGGCACTCCGCTCTCAGGTGGCCGCCCTACCCGACGGCGGTACCCCCGCCGACACCGGCCGGGACGCCCTCGCCGCGTGGTCGATCGCCCACGGCTTCGCCACCCTCTGGCTGGCCGGCGCCCTCCCCGACCGCATAGGCGACAACCCCCGAGAAGCGGCCCGCAGGGTCCTGAGCCGCCTGACCCGGTAACCCCCACCCCTCCAGAGCGTCGATCATGGAGTTGTGGTGGGCGGTTCGCCCGGCGCTGCCCGTTCTGCGAGGCACCACAACTCCATGATCGACCCGGTGGGACTCACCAGCTGGTGGGGAGGGGCATTCCTTCGGTGAAGCCTGCGGCGCTCTGCACGCCGACGATCGCTCGTTCGTGGAACTGCGTCAGGTCCCGCGCTCCGGCGTAGGTGAAGGCGCTGCGTACCCCGGCGATAATCTCGTCGATCAGGTCCTCGACGCCGGGTCGGGTCGGGTCCAGATACATCCGCGCCGAGGAGATGCCCTCCTCGAACACCGCCTTGCGGGCCCGGTCGTACGGGCTGTCGTCGGCGGTACGGGCGCTTACCGCCCGCGCCGAGGCCATCCCGAAGCTCTCCTTGTACCGCCGACCGTCCGGCTCGGTGTAGAGGTCACCGGGGGACTCGTAGGTGCCGGCGAACCAGGAGCCGATCATCACGTTCGACGCGCCGGCGGCGAGCGCGAGCGCCACGTCGCGAGGGTGTCGCACCCCGCCGTCGGCCCAGACGTGCCGGCCGAGCTGACGGGCCGCCGTCGAGCAGTCCAGCACGGCGGAGAACTGCGGCCGGCCCACGCCGGTCATCATCCGGGTGGTGCACATCGCGCCCGGCCCGACACCCACCTTGATGATGTCCGCGCCGGCCTCGACCAGGTCGCGTACCCCCTCGGCGGTGACCACGTTGCCGGCCGCCACCGGAACGCCCGGGTCCAGCTTGCGCACCGCCCGCAACGCCGAGATCATCCGCTCCTGGTGGCCGTGCGCGGTGTCCACGACCAGCGTGTCCACACCTGCCTCCAGCAGCGCGGCGGCCTTGCCGGTCACGTCACCGTTGATCCCGACCGCCGCGGCGATACGCAGTCGCCCCCGGTCGTCCACCGCCGGTGTGTAGAGGGTGGCCCGCAGCGCGCCCTGCCGGGTCAGCACGCCGACCAGCCGACCGTCGGCGTCCACCACCGGGGCGAGCCGGCGCCGGCCGGCGGAGAGCAGATCGAAGCCGGTACGCGGGTCCGCGTCCGCCGGGACGGTGTGCAGCTCGGTGGACATCACGTGCCGCAGCTGGGCGAACCGGTCCACGCCCGTGGTGTCCGCCTCGGTGACCACGCCCATCGGCCGACCGGCCTCGTCGACCACGATCACCGCGCCGTGCGACCGCTTCGGCAGGAGGTGGATGGCGTCCCCGACGGTCTCGGTGGGGCCCAGGGTGATGGGTGTGTCGTAGACCAGGTGCCGCTGCTTGACCCAGGCGACGACGTTCGCGACGACCTCGATCGGGATGTCCTGCGGGATCACGGCGATCGCGCCCCGCCGGGCCACCGTCTCGGCCATCCGCCGCCCGGCGACCGCCGTCATGTTCGACACCACCAGCGGGATGGTGGTGCCGGTGCCGTCACCGGTGGACAGGTCGACGTCCAGCCGGGAGCCGAGGTCGGAGCGGGCCGGCGCCATGAAGACGTCGGTATAGGTCAGGTCGTGCGCGGGAACCGCGCCGTGAAGGAAGCGCACCCGAACATCATTCCTGCTCGCGCCCACTCCCGCCGCCGCTGGTGGCCCAAACCACCCCCACCGCCCGGTCCTGTGCGGCGGGTCACCAGCCGACGGTGTCGGCCGTCGCGCGGCCGGCGCCGCCGTGGGCTGCGGTCCGTCGGGTACGCCGGCACCGTCGTGGGCCCGGCCCGCCGCTTACGCCGGCACCGCCGTAGGCCCGGTCCGCCGTAGGCCCGGTCCGTCGTGGGCCCGGTCCGTCGTGGGCCCGGTCCGTCGTGGGCCGGTCCGTCGCGAAGCGGGCGGTCCCGGCGGATCGGGTCAGTCGCGGGTGGCTGCCTCGTAGGCCGAGCGAAGCTCGTCGACCGCTCGCCGGGCGTGCGGGTCGGGCCGGGGGACGCCGAGGTGCACCTCGCGCAGGTCGTCCATGAAGCGGGTGAGCAGTTCCGGGCCGCCGTCGCGGAGCAGTTCGGCGCGCACCCGCAGGCGACGGTCGCCACCGCGATGGGCCAGCCCCCACGAGCCGAGCGCTGCCATGATCGGCAGTGTCTGAATGCCCGCCTCGGTGAGCGAGTAGGCCGCCCGCTGCCCCCGTCGGGCGTCCTCACGGGTGAGCAGGCCCGCGTCGGTGAGGCGCCGCAGGCGGCTGCTGAGAATGTTCGGCGCGATGCCCTCCTCGCTGCCGGCGAGCAGTTCGCGGAAGTGCCGCCGATTGCCGAACATGATGTCCCGAAGCACGAGCATCACCCACGGATCGCCCAGGACCTCCACCGCCTGATTGATCGGGCAACCCGAGCGTGGCGCCGAATCCATCAAGCCCTCCTCGCAAGTGATTGCATCTTGCTATCACCCCATCCTAGGGTAGGTCGAAGCAGTTACATATCGCTATCACTGAGGGAGGGGCCATGTCGGGGCGATTCGTGTACTGGATGAACGTGTCCGCCGATCTGTTGATCGAGCGTGCTCATGGCGAGCAGGGCGGCGGCACCTGGATGCGCATCGGGGAGTCACTGCACCACGAGTTCAACGCGCGGGCGCGGGCGCTGTCGCTCATGGTCCAGGGGCGCACGATCTACGAGACGATGGAGGGATTCTGGCCGGCAGCGCGCGACGACGACTCGTCGCCCGGCTACCTGCGCGAGTACGGCGAGATCTGGACCTCGAAGCCCAAGGTGCTGGTCTCCCGCACGCGTATCAGCGCCGAGCACAACACCGAGATCATCGGCGGCGACGATGCCGTCGGCGAGCTCGCGGAGCTACGGCGGCGCACCGACGGTGACATCGGCGTCGGTGGCGCCACACTGGCTACGGCGCTGCTCCGGGCAGGGCTGCTCGATGAGCTGCTGCTCTTCACGCACCCCGTCATCCTCGGTACCGGCCGCCCACTGTTCGACAGCCACGACGAGCCGCTGGAGCTGGACCTGCTGGAGCAGGCGCGCTTCGACGAGGGTGTCACGCTCCATCGATACGCCGTCCGGAACGTGCGCACGCCGCTGCCGCAGACCGCATAACGGACTCCGCGCCGAGCCAGCCTCGCGGCTGCCTCGCCAGCAACAGGGGTCTCGCGCTCGCCCCTCAGGCGATGGTGCAGATGGCGGCGCCAGCGGTGATCACGGCACCGACCTCGGCGGTGAGCCCGCTGACCGTACCCGCCTTGTGGGCGTGCAACGGCTGCTCCATCTTCATCGCCTCGAGCACCACCACCAGGTCGCCTTCGGCCACCGTGTCGCCCTCGGCGACCGCGATCTTGACGATGGTGCCCTGCATGGGAGAGGTGAGCGCGTCGCCACCGACCGGGGCGCCCGCCTTGGCTCCGCCCCCGCGCCGGGTCGGCTTACGGGAGGCGGGTGCCGCGGTGGTCGTACTCCCGCCGAAGCCGGCGGGGAGGCTGACCTCGAGGCGCTTGCCGCCGACCTCGACCACGACGGTGTCGCGTTCGGCCGGCGTCTCGGCGGCGCCGGCGGCGGCGGCGAACGGCGGCACGGTGTTGTGGAACTCGGTCTCGATCCACCGGGTGTGCACGGTGAACGGTTCGGCGGTGAACGCCGCGTCCCGCACGACCAGGCGGTGGAACGGCAGCGCGGTGGCCATCCCGTCGAGGACCATCTCGTCCAGCGCGCGGCGGGCGCGTTCCAACGCCTCGGTCCGCGTCTCACCGACGATGATGACCTTGGCGAGCAGCGAGTCGAAGTTGCCGCCGATCACGTCGCCGGCCGAGATGCCGGTGTCCACCCGGACGCCCGGGCCGCTGGGCAGGCGCAGCGTGGTGACGGTGCCCGGCGCGGGCAGGAAGTTGCGGCCCGGGTCCTCGCCGTTGATCCGGAACTCGATGGCGTGCCCGCGCGGCGTCGGGTCCTCGGTGATCCGCAGCTTCTCGCCGTCGGCGATCCGGAACTGCTCCCGGACCAGGTCGATGCCGGCGGTCTCTTCGGTGACCGGGTGCTCGACCTGAAGTCGGGTGTTGACCTCCAGGAAGGAGATCGTGCCGTCCTTGCCGACCAGGTACTCCACCGTGCCGGCGCCGTGGTAGCCGGCCTCCCGGCAGATCGCCTTGGCGCTGTCGTGGATCTGGGCACGCTGGGCGTCGGTGAGGAACGGCGCGGGGGCCTCCTCCACGAGCTTCTGGTGACGCCGCTGCAACGAGCAGTCCCGGGTGCCCACCACGATCACGTTGCCGTGCTGGTCGGCGAGGACCTGCGCCTCGACGTGCCGGGGCTGGTCCAGGTAGCGCTCGACGAAGCACTCGCCCCGGCCGAACGCCGCGACCGCCTCGCGGGTGGCCGACTCGAAGAGCTGGGGGATCTCCTCCATGGTCCGGGCGACCTTGAGGCCGCGCCCACCACCGCCGAACGCGGCCTTGATGGCGACCGGCAGCCCGTGGTCGACGGCGAACGCCATCACCTCGTCCGGGCTGCCCACCGGGTCCGGCGTGCCGGGGACCAGCGGAGCGCCGGCGCGCTGGGCGATGTGCCGGGCGGTCACCTTGTCGCCCAGGTCGCGGATCGCCTGCGGGGTGGGGCCGATCCAGGTCAACCCCGCGTCGATGACCGCCTGGGCGAAGTCGGCGTTCTCACTGAGGAAGCCGTAACCCGGGTGTACGGCGTCGGCGCCGGCCCGGGCGGCGACGTCGAGAAGCTTGTCGATGCGCAGGTACGTCTCGGTCGCGCTGTCCCCGCCGAGCGCGTACGCCTCGTCCGCGAGCGTGGCGTGCAGGGCGTCCCGGTCGGAGTCTGCGTACACGGCGACGCTGCCGAGGCCGGCGTCGCGGCAGGCACGGATGACCCGGACGGCGATCTCGCCGCGGTTGGCGATGAGTACCTTGCGCACCTCGTGGCTCCTCCCGGGAAGTTACTGACCGGGAGTGTATCGGCCACCCGTGATGGCCCTAACGATCGCTCAGTGTGGGATGTGGCACTGACCTTAGTCAAACTTGGCTATTACGCTTGTGTGGTGTCTGCGACTCGGATGATGATTCTCGGCCTGGTGCGGTGGATGCAGCCCGTGCACGGCTACGACGTGCGCCGCGAGCTGCTGAGCTGGAGCGCCGACAAGTGGGCGAACGTGCAGCCCGGCTCGATCTACCACGCGCTGCGCAAGCTCACCGAGGAAGGGCTGCTCCGTGCCGTCGCCACCGAGCAGGTCGGCGCCCGTCCGGCCCGGACCACCTACGAGGTGACCCCCAAGGGCGAGGACGAGTTCGAGACGCTGCTGCGCAACTTCTGGTGGAACCTCAGCGAGCCGTCCGACCCCTTCGCGGTGGCCTTCTCCTTCCTGCCCGCCATGCCGCGCGCCGAGGCCGCCGCGGCCCTGCGCAACCGGGCCAATCTGCTGCGCGCCGGTGTCGAGTCGATGCGTGCCTCCCTGGAGTCGGACTGGGTGCGAAACCGCAAGCCGGTGCACGTGGGGTGGATGTTCGAGCTGTGGGCGGTGCGGGCGGAGGCGGAGATGGGGTGGTGCGACCGGATCGCGGAGCGGATCGACTCTGGGGTGTCGTACCTGCCTGCTGAGCTGGAGAACGTCGAGGGCTGGTCGGGGTGGAAAGAGCGCCAGGAGTCGAGGCCGTCGACCGAGGCGGAATAATCAACGTTGACTAAAAGAGTTATATCGCGTTAGCCTGCTGGCGGCACAGCGGGGGAGTGCGCCGTCCGGCGTCGTCCCACTCGACGGCCGGCACGGCCGGCCCGACCGACCAGGAGCAGAAATGATCGAGACCAGGGGGCTGCGGAAGTCGTTCCGCTCCCGCGCGGGTCGAGAGACGAAGACGGTGGACGCCGTGCGGGGCGTCAACCTCCAGGTCGCCGAGGGCGAGATCTTCGGCTTCCTCGGCCCCAACGGCGCCGGCAAGACCACCACGCTGCGGATGCTCGCCACGCTGATCGAGCCCGACGGCGGCGAGGCCACCATCGCCGGGGCCGACCTGCGCAAGGATCCGGCCGAGGTCCGCCGCCGGATCGGGTACGTCCCGCAGGGCGGCAGCACGTGGGACGAGTCCACCGCCCGTGAGGAACTGGTCCTGCACGCCCGGATGTACGGCATCGGCAAGGCCGACGCGCAGCAGCGCGCCGCCCGCGCGCTGGACGCCTTCCAGCTCACCGAGTACGCCGACCGCAAGTGCAAGACCTACTCCGGCGGCCAGCGCCGGCGGGTCGAGATCGCGCTCGGCATCATCCACGAGCCAAAGATCGTCTTCCTGGACGAGCCGACCACCGGCCTCGACCCGCAGAGCCGCGCCCACATGTGGGACGAGATCCGGCGACTGCGCAGCGACGGAATGACGGTCTTCATCACCACGCACTACCTGGACGAGGCCGACGCGCTCTGCGACCGCATCGCGATCATGGACAACGGCGAAGTCGTCGCCGAGGGCACCCCGGCCGAACTCAAGCGGGAGATCTCCGGCGACGTCGTGCTCGTCGGTCTCGACCTGGCCGCCACCCCGCAGGCCGCCCAGGCGCTCGACGGCGAGCCGTACGTCAACAAGCTGGAGACCGCCGACGAGGGCGGCCTGCGCCTCTACGTCGACGAGGGCGCCACCGCCATTCCCCAGGTGCTGCGCCGACTCGACCACGCCGGGCTGGAGCTGCGCTCGATCGAGCTGCACCGGCCCAGCCTGGACGACGTCTTCCTGACCAAGACCGGCCGCTCGCTGCGCGAGTCCTGACCACCGGAGAGACGACCCATGAAATTCGCCCGCGACACGTGGCTGATCTTCCAACGGCAGATCCAGCTCCTGCTGCGCAACCCGGTCTGGGTCTTCGTCGGCGTGTTCCAGCCGGTGATGTACCTGCTGCTCTTCGCCCCGCTGCTCAAGCCGGCCCTGAACGCGCCCACCCAGGCCGCCGCCTACAAGATCTTCGTGCCGGGTCTGCTGGTGCTGCTGGCCATCTTCGGCGGCCTGTTCCAGGGCTTCGGCCTGATCGCCGAGCTGCGTGCCGGCGTCATCGAACGGTCCCGGGTCACCCCGATCAGCCGACTCGCCCTGCTGCTCGGCCGCTCGCTGCGCGACGTGGTCTCGCTCATCGTGCAGGCGGTCATCATCACCCTGCTGGCGCTCCTGTTCGACCTGCGGGTGTTCATCGGTGACCTGCTGCTGGCGTACCTCATGCTCGCCCTCATCGCGCTCATGACCTCGGCCGTCTCGTACGGCGTCGCACTCAAGGTCAAGAGCGAGGACGCGCTGGCCCCACTGATGAACACCGTGGCGCAGCCGGTGCTGCTGCTCTCCGGCATTTTGCTGCCGCTGACCTTCGCACCGGGCTGGTTGCAGGGCATCGCCGACTGGAACCCGTTCTCCTGGGCAGTCGACGGCACGCGCGCGCTCTTCGCCGGCGACCTGGCCAGCGACAAGGTCTGGCAGGGCCTCACCATCACAGCGGTTCTCGCCGCGCTGGGGGTCTTCTGGGCCGCCCGCCAGTTCGCCCGCAGCGTCCGCTGACGCTGGCTTCGGGGTGCCCCCTCCTGAGGGGGCACCCCGAATTCGTGCTGTCGGCGCTGCGCGTTCGGTGGGCTGCCGGCGTTTCGTCGGCGTTCAGCGGTGGCGGCGTTCAGCGGTGGCGGCGCTGAGCGGTGACGGCGCTGAGCGGTGGGGGCGCTGAGCGGTGGGGCGGTCAGCGGTGGCGGCGGTCAGCGCACCCGGGCGAGGGTGAGGCCATCCGCGATCGGCAGCATCACCGGGTCGACCCGTACGTCGGCGAGCACCTCGTCGTTGAAGGCGGCGATCGCCCGGTCGTTGGCGTCCCGTGGGGCGATCACCCGCCCGCCGCGCAGCACGTTGTCGACGGCGATCACCCCGCCCGGCCGCATCCGGGGCACCAGCTCGGCCCAGTAGACCGGGTACCCGGTCTTGTCCGCGTCGATGAACGCGAAGTCCAGGTGACGCTCGTGCGGCAACTCCCGCAGCGTCTCGCCGGCCGGGCCGATCCGCAGGTCGATGCGGTCGTGCACGCCGGCCCGGGCCCAGTATCGCCGGGCGATGCCGGTGAACTCCTCGGAGATGTCGAAGCAGGTCAGCCTCCCGCCCTCGGGCAACCCCCGGGCGATGGCCAGCGCCGACAGGCCGGTGAACGTGCCAACCTCGACGGCCTGCCGTACGTCCAGCAGTCGGGTCAGGAACGTCAGGAACGCGGCCTGCTCCGGCGCCACCTGCATGGAGGCGTGCTCGGGCAGCACCGACCGGGTCTCCTCGGCCAGATCCTGGATGATCTCGTCCGGTGGGGCGCCGTGCGCGACCAGGTAGGCGTGCAACTCGTCGGTGAGCGGGATCGACTTCGTGGTCATGAGCGGACGTTACCCAGCGGCTCGACCGATTGGCCGCCCGGCGCGACCTTTGTCCACAGGTCCGTGATCTGCAGCCCCAGTTCGGCGAGGAGCCGACGCAGCAGCGGCATCGACAATCCGACCACGGTCCCCGGGTCGCCCTCGATCCGTTCCACGAACGGCCCGCCCAACCCGTCGATCGTGAACGCACCGGCCACCGCCAGCGGCTCACCGGTGGCGACGTACGCGGCGATCTCGTCGTCGCTGATGTCCGCAAAATGGACGGTCGTCGAGGCAACCGCCTCGGCGCGCCGCCCGCTGACACCGTCGATCAGACAGTGCCCGCTGTGCAGGACACCGCTGCGCCCCCGCATCCGCAGCCAACGCCGGGTGGCGTCCGCCGGATCCGCCGGCTTGCCGAGGATCTCCCCGTCGAACGCGAGCACCGAGTCACAGCCGATGATCAGGGTCCGCTGACTGGTGCCTGCTTCCGTGCTGGTGCCGGCTGGCGCGGTTGCCGTGGCGGCCGGACTCAGCCGGCTCAACACTGCCTCTGCCTTGAGCCGAGCCAACTCCAGACACAGGTCCTCGGCCCGATCGGTCACCACCAGGGATTCGTCCACCCCGCTGACCAGCACGTCCGGCTCAATGCCGGCGGCCTGGAGAGACTTACGACGGGCAGGGCTGGCCGAGGCGAGCACGAGGCGGAGCGGCAGAGAATCAGACACCAGCCCGACGTTACCGGCTCACCACCCACCACACCGGTCCACCCGGCCGCGCCGCTCTCGACGCCGTGCCCGTTAGGCCCACCTGGCCCCGCGCCCTTGATCCACTCCACATCACCGACATCGGCCTATCAATCAGCCACAAAAGCCCCACATCGCCGATATAAAGTCGATCAACCTGCCGGCACCACCGTGATCGACTCGACTTCATGGATATCGGGGTATCCCGCTCGCCCGGACACCCCGATATCAAGGATACCGAGTCGATCAACGCGCCCCGGCTCGATCAGCGACTGATTCTGGGCGGCGGATCATCACCGCGCCGCCGACGCCGCGCCACCAGCGCCCATCCGACCCCGACGGCCACGATCACGGCGAGAGTGGCCAGGCCGCGAGCTGTCGCGCCATCACCGCCCTCACCAGGCCGATCGCCGGCCGCCGCGGTCGAGCCAGTCGCGGCCGGAGCGCTCACCGACTCAAACCCCAACGGGGGTACGTCTGCCGTCAGCGCTGCCACAAGATCGATCACGCCATACCCGTACTCGTCGTCCCGGCCTGGCGGACCCTTGTCGATGGCCGTGGCCGTAAGCCGATGGGCTACCTCCTGGGCCGGCAGGTAGGGGTACTTCGACCTGATCAACGCCGCCGCCCCAGCGACAATCGCCGTCGCGTCGGAAGTGCCTGTGCCTTTGCGGTACTTGCCGTTAATGCTCGTGCTGTAAATGTCGACTGCAGGTGCAACAACGTCAATGTCTGGCCCGGTCACGGAGATATCAGCATGAGTGCCATCCCGGCCTATCCCTCCAACCGCGATGACTCCATCCTCTGATGCTGGGTACCCAACCTTGGTATCGTCCGGCTTATTGCCGGCAGCGGCGACCAGCACGATATTCGCGGCGAGTGCTGCTTTGATGGATCGTTGCAACGGGATACCGGCACCGCCGACCGAAGATATGCAGATCACATCAGCGCCTTGGCGAACAGCATAATCAATGCCGGCGGCCAAGGCGTCCGCCTCCCCTTGGCCGTCGGTAGGAGTATCGCGGATCGGGAGTATCTTTGCATCGGGAGCTAGTCCCAAGGCACCCAAAGTGCCTCCTTGTCCGTGGGCTGCGATCAAGCCTGCCATGCCGGTGCCGTGGCTATTCTGGTCATTCTGGCCATCGCCGTTACCGTCTGGGACGATATCGATCCCACGAAGCAGGTTGTTCCGCAAATCAGGGTGCGGTTGAACTCCCGTATCTGGAACTGCGACGATTACCCCCGCACCGTGTGTGATCTGTTGCGCGTCGGAAGCTCTGAGGTATTCCAAATGCCATTGATCCGCCCGGACCCGTTCGGCCTCGCTGGGTTCGCTGTTCGGCTGGCCAGGGCTGCCTCTCGTAGGTAACGCTGTTGGTGCGATTAGCGACAGAAGAGCGGCAAATGCTGTCAGGCTCTGCCGGCTGAAGTGTTTCACCGATCGAGGCCGATGGCCGGTCCTGGGTCAGGTGGGCCAGGCTCCTCCGGCGAACGAACAACAGGGTTGACGCCCTGGTCGGTCTTCCATGGATGGTCGGGATCCCAGGCGTGCCCCTCTTCTTCATATCCGTTTTTAGCGGGACGGCCAGGGGGGTAGCTTGTGCCGTAATTGCCGCTTGTACCAGGGGCGCCACCGATAGGCGAGAAGGCGTGTCCTCCGGCCGCACTACGGCCACTGCCCGGCCGCGAGCCGGCACCGCCGGTCGGCGTGGTGCCGGCACCGCCACCGCCAATTACGCCGCCGATCGGATTAACCTTCCGCGTTGGATTCCCAGCGGACGCAGGCGAGCCGAGTCCGGAGCCAGGCGTACCACCGATAAGGCCGTTAGTTGGCGTCGATCGCGCCTGCGGGGCCGTCGGAACTTGGGAAACGCCCTTGGCCGCTCCGCTCGCGGACCGCCCGATAGCGTCGGTTTGCCCTTGCGGCGGCACCTGCGGCGGAACGAGAGAGGTGGGTGGTAGTGAAGGTGCCGTCCCGAAGCCCGTCGCCGGTATGTTCGGTGTAACTCCCGATAACCCTCCGTTTGGCAGTGCTGGTGCAACGCCAGCACCAGCACTGCCAAGTACTGGCCCCACGGCGGCTGTCTGAACGGGATGCGAGCTGCCAGCTGGATTTGGCGAGGGTGGGCGGACGGCTGTGTCGGGGGCGATTGGCACTGGAACAATCGGCGGAATCGTCGGTCCGGTGCTGGCATCGTAAGCGTCTGTGCTGGAGGGGTCTCGCCTAAACCTCGGGGGTGGCGGCGGGGGTTTTTGGAGGGTGGCTTGGGCTTGTTGGAGTTCGCCGCTGAGGTTGAACATCATGGCCCGCGCCTGCACGTTCAGCCGTTCCAGGTCGCTGTCTGTCACCGGTGACTCGACGACCCGGTTGCCCATGATCGCTTTGGGGTCGGCGGCTGTGGCGTCGTACGCCTGCTTCTGCTGGAGCTTGGTCGCGTACTCCTCGTAAATTTTGCGAAGCTCGGCGCGGGTGGTGCCGATGGCCTGGGTGGCGGCGGACAGCGCGGTGTAGTTCGCGGCGGCCGCGTCGTGTGTGTGCCGCACCTTGGCGATCAGGTCGTCGAGTTGGGCGAGGTACGTGCCGGAGGCCGCGCTGGTTTCCGGGGGCCACGCTTCGGCGAGCCCGCGCCGGTACTCCTGGAGCCGGCCTAGGTGGATCTGGGCCAGGTCGCAGACCTTGCGCCACCCAGCGACCTGTTTCCAGTGGTTGGTGGTGTCGTGGTCCTGGAGGCACGCCCACATGCTGTTGACGTCCATCAGGTGCCAGTCGGTCTGGCCGGAGGTGCGGCCGCCACCTCGTTCGATCATGGCAGGACCACCGGCCTCTGGCTCTCGGGACCGGTGGGGTCGGTCAGCGTCGGCGTCCGGCCGCCGGGCAGAACGGTGCCGGGGTCGGCGAGGGCCCGCTGAACGTCCACGGCGCGGGCGGCGGAGAAGGCGTCGCTGTCGGCGTACTGGGTGGCGACCCGGTCGGCGACGGCGGCGAGGTGGCCGGTTGCGCCCCGAACGGCGTACACCATGTCGGCGGTGGCCTGCTGCGTCTCGTGGTGGGCGTGCAGGAAGGTGACCAGCTCGATGAACGCGTCGCAGGGGTTGGGCACCTTCGCGGACATGTCGTCGGCGATGTACGACAGGTGGGGCGCGTAGTTGCGTTCGACCTCGGCGGCGAGCCGGTCGGCGAACTCGCGGAGCTGGCGGATGTCGGCCTCGATGCCGCCGTAGCTGTGCAGCCAGGGCGCCGGCTGGTCCTCTTCGGGGATCATCGATCCTCCCTATCCGTCACGGCACCGTTTCCCTGAGTGAGATTAACGGCTGGACGCCATCCTGGCAGCCCCCACCGGGACGGCCCGGGTCAGCGAGGAAGGCGGGGAAGGCCGGAGGCACGCCAGGTGTCGGGGCGGGCCGGCCGGCCGCTGCGGGCCCACGCGGACGCGGTCTGTGGCGCGGGGGCGGCGGCCGGGCGGGACCGCACGATGACCGCACCGACCAGAGCGGCCAACTCCTCGGCGGTGGGCACGCCGCGAACGACCCGGAACAGCGGCTCTTCGGCAGACATGCCGCCAGGGTACGCGGCTCGAAGTCACGGGAAGCGAACAGTGGCGTGCCGGCGGTGTGAGCGTCGGCGGCTCCGGGTACCGTCTCAGCGATGTCGAACGCGCTCCCCCAACTCGTCGCTGACCGATACCGGCTTCTGTCGCCGCTCGGCCAGGGCGGCATGGGTCGGGTGTGGAAGGCGCGCGACGAGGTGTTGCACCGCGACGTCGCCATCAAGGAGTTGGTGCCGCCCCCCGGCCTCACCGACGAGGAACGCCGCGAGATGCGGGAGCGTTCGCTGCGCGAGGCGCGGGCCATCGCCCGGCTCAACAACGTCAACGTGGTACGCATCTTCGACGTCCTGCGCACCGATGGCGACCCGTGGATCGTCATGGAGTACGTGGCGTCGAAGTCGTTGCAGGACACCCTCGCCGAGGACGGGCCGGTGTCGGTGGCCCGGACCATCGAGATCGGTCTCGGCGTGCTGGGTGCCCTCAACGCGGCCCATAAGGCGGGCGTCATGCACCGCGACGTCAAGCCGGGCAACGTGCTGCTGGGCGACGACGGCCGGGTCGTGTTGACCGATTTCGGTCTCGCCACGATCCCCGGCGATCCGAATGTCACCCGCACCGGCATGGTGCTCGGTTCGCCCGCGTACATCTCGCCGGAGCGGGCCCGGGAGGGCACCGCCGGGCCGGAGGCCGACCTGTGGTCGTTGGGCGCGACGCTCTACGCGGCGGTCGAGGGCAAGTCGCCGTACGCGCGGCCGTCCGCGATCGCCACGCTGGCCGCGCTGGCCACCGAGCCGATGCCGCCGCCGAAGAACGCCGGCCCGCTCAAGGCGGTCCTCACCGGGCTGCTCCAGAAGGACCCGAACGAGCGGATCACCGCCGAGGTGGCCGAGCGGCTGCTGCGCCGCGCCGGAGGCAAGCGGGCGCGGGGGATCTCACTGCTCGATGGCGTACGCCGGCCGGGGCCGAACGGTCCACGTGAGCCGCGCCCGCCGCTCGTGCCGGCGCCGCGCCCCGCCGAGGAGAGCGCCGCTCGCCCGGTGTCGCCGCCTGCGCCGCGTACCCCGCCGCCGGTCGCCGCGACCGCGGCCGGGCCGGCAGCGGTCGACGCCTCGCCCACGGAGGTCGTGCCGGCCGACGCCGACCCGACGGCGGCGGTGCCGGCCGAGCCGACCGCGAAGATCGACCGCCCGTCCGAGGCGGAGCCGACCGCGACGGTGGCGGCCGCCGACGGCAAAGCCGATGACGGTACGACGGAAGCCGACGACGACGAGCCGACGGCCGTCGACGGTCCGCCGGTGGCTCCGGAGCAGCGCAAACCATCGACCCCGACGTCGGTCATGCCCCCAGTGAGTCCGGCCGGGCGCGCCGCGGTGCCGCCCTTCGACGGTACGAAGCCGACCAATACCCGGCGTAACGTGCTGATCGGGGCGCTGGTGGCCCTGCTGCTGGTCGGCCTCGTGGTGATCGTGCCGATGCTGACCAAGGGCGACGACAACGAGAGCCCGCAGGCCGACGCGACGACCGGGGCGGCCGCGTCGTCGGCCCCGGCGCAATCCTCCGCTCCGGCGGCGCCTGCACCCACCACGGGCGCACCGAGTGCGACGCCCTCGGCCACGCCGTCGGCCGACCCGAACGCGCTGCCGGCGGGTTGGAAGCTGCACAAGGACCCGGCGGGTTTCTCCCTGCCGATCCCCGACGGATGGGTCCGCAGGCAGCCCGACGGCAACACGGTCGTCTTCGACGAGGCCAACGGGCCGGGCGAGCTGCTCGTGCAGTGGACGCCGACGCCGAAGAAGGACGCGTACGCGGACTGGAAGAGCATCGAAGGCGGCCGAAAAAACGAAGTCAAGAACTACCAGTACATCAACATCACGCACTGCAACTTCTGGAAGACCTGCGCGGACTGGGAGTGGCTGGAGACCCGGGACGGTACGCGGATCCACGTCCGTAACCGCGGGTTCGTGACGGCCACCAACCGGGGTTACGCCCTGCGGTGGGAGATCGCGGAGAAGGACTGGCAGGCCAACCTGCCGAACTTCGACCGGATCGCCAAGGGCTTCGTGCCCGACCGCCAGGACTGAAACTCATTCGCATGACCTTGCGTCGTCCGGGGTAATTGACCTTCGACGACGGAAGGAGGTACGACATGGGTTACCGACGGAGGGACGCCAAGCCCCGGCTGGCACTGTGGATGCTCGTCGCGTTCGGCGACGCGGTCCTGTTGCTGGTCGCTGCGGGGGTTCCGGCGTTCATCGCACTGCTCAGTGTCGTGACCGTGGCCGTCTGCGGGGTGGGCGCCTGGCGGCTGAGCCGGCGGGGAGCGCTTGCTCCCGAGGAGGCTCGGGCGCAGGCCCTGAGCGAGACCCAGATGCCGGCCCTGAGCCGTCGGCGGGCCTGACCCGTACGCGGTGGCGTGGCGGCAGCCGGACCGATTGTCGACCGTGAGGTGACCGTCGATCCCGCTGCCGCCAACCGCCCGATCAGGTGTTGTTGGCCAGCGCGATCAGTCGGCTCCGGTCACCGTTCCAGTAGTTGCGGTCCACGTTGCCGCTGATCCCGGAGACGGCGCCGCTGCTGGTGTACTGCCAGAAGCTCCACACCGGCGCACCGGCCGGAAGGGCACCCGGCGTGCTCGACCAGCGGGCCAGCCAGAGCGGGTGGTTGGCCCACGGGCCGGTCCAGCTGCCCGTGCACTGGTTCCACCAGCTGGTGGTGGTGTAGATGACCGCGTACCGGCCGGTGCGGGAGCGGTAGGTGTTCAGGAAGTCCTGCACCCAGTTGCGCATCCCGGTGGTGCTCAACCCGTAGCAGTAGCCCCCGCTGTACGGGTTGGCCTCGATGTCGAGCGCGGCCGGGAGGGTGCGGCTGTCGGCCGACCAGGCGCCCCCGTTGGACGCCAGGTAGTTGGCCTGGGTCGAGCCGGCGGAGATGTTGGGCCGGGCGAAGTGGTACGCCCCGCGGATCACCCCGGCGTTGTACGCGTTGACGTAGTTCGCGTTGAAGCTCGGGTCCTTGTAGCTGGTGCCCTCGGTTGCCTTGATGAAGGCGAACTCGATGCCCGCGTTGCGGACGCTGGTCCAGTTGATGCTGCCCTGGTAGTTGGACACGTCGACGCCGGCGGTGGTGGCTGCCGCCGCCGGGCCGGAGGTCGCGACCAGGGTCGCCGCCGCGGCGGCGAGGACGGTGAGGCCGGCCGCGAGCGCGCGGCGCAGCGATGATCGGGTACGGGCCATGAGTGCCTCCAGGGACGCCGGTCTATTGACGCCCATCTTTGGAGGTAAGTGCCCTTGATCGCAAGAGCTGACGAGGAAACTTTCATCGACGACTGTCGGTGGCTCCCGAGGATTGCGGTGCGGAAACGATCAGCGCAGGGCGGCCGGGTCGAGCTGCCAACGGAAGGGCTCAACGATGCTCAACGTTTCGCCGGCCTTGGCCACCTGCTCCTCGACGTAGTGCTCGCCGTCCAGCCGGTAGAGCCGCAGCGAGTGACCGTCGCCGTCCTGCTCGACCAGCAGGTACCAGGGGATTCCCGCGATGGCGTAGAGCTGCATCTTGAGCAGGCGATCGGCAGCCGCATTGCCGGGCGGCAGGACCTCGCCGACGAGGACCACCTCAACGGCCTCCACCGCGGTGCCCTCGTCGTCGGTGTCGGCGACGACCAGGTCCGGGATGGCGATCCGGTCCACCCCGAGCCTGACGTTGACCGCTCTGAAAACCGCGAGGCCAGCGGCAGCACGCTCGACGTGGTTCGCCAGTCGACGTGAGACCAACTGATGCCGCTTGCTCGGGACCGGGCTCACCAGCAGGCTCCCGTCGAGCAGTTCGATCCGGTCCGGGGTCTCACCGAGGGCAAAATAATCGTCCTCGGTCCAGGGGCCGAGGTGGTGCTCCAAGGACACCAATCCTCCGGCTTCGCTTGTCATCCGATCAGTTTCGAGCGTGACGGGCCGGTGCCTCGGGAACGACACGGAACGCCGCCGGTAGGCTCGCGCCCCATGATGTCGATCGACGGGCTGGGCGAGAAGTGGGACACGCTGTTCGGCGCTCAGCCGGACCCGCCCCCGCTGCTGGTGCTGATAACCGCCGCAGTCGCGCTGGTGGTGGTGTCCACCCGGCTGCCCTGGCGGATCGCCCGCAACGCCATCACCATCGCGCACGAGGGCGGGCACGCGCTGGTCGCCCTGCTCACCGGCCGCAAGCTGCGCGGCATCCGGCTGCACTCGGACACCTCCGGCCTGACGCTCTCCGCCGGTCGGCCCACCGGGCCAGGCATGATCCTCACGCTGCTCGCCGGCTATGTCGCCCCGCCGCTGGTCGGGTTGGCTGGCGCCTGGCTGCTCGGCGGCAACCGGATCACGCTGCTGCTCTGGGTGGCGGTGGCGCTGCTGCTCGCCATGCTGGTCATGATCCGCAACGCCTTCGGCGTGGTGTCGCTGCTGGTCACCGGGGCTCTGGTGCTCGCCGTCTCGTGGTACGCCACGCCGCAGGTGCAGGCCGCGTTCGCGTACACCGGGGTGTGGTTCCTGTTGCTGGGCGGGGTGCGGCCGGTGGTGGAGCTGCAACGGCTGCGCTCCCGCGGCCGGATGCCCGCCTCCGACGCCGACCAGCTCGCCGGGCTGACCCCGTTCCCGGCGTTCTTCTGGGTGGTCCTCTTCGCCCTGGTCAACCTGGCCGCCCTGGTCGCCGGCGCGCTTCTGCTCACCGGCTCCATCCTCACCGACGCCGGCCTCACGCTCTGACCCTGCCGGGGCAGAATGAGGCCATGCGATACGTGATCATCGGGGCGGGCGCGGTCGGCGGGACCATCGGCGTACGGCTGGCACAGGCCGACCGGGACGTGACAGTGGTGGCGCGCGGCGCGCACCTGGACGCGATCCGGGAGCGCGGTCTGACGCTGCGGCAGCCCGACGGCGACGTGACCGCCCGGCTGGCTGCCGTCGACGGCCCGGGCGACCGACCGTTGCCGGCCGACACGGTGCTGGTGCTCACCGTCAAGTCGCAGGACACCGAGGCCGCGCTGGCGACGTGGGTGGACGCGCCGGTCGCCGGTGGCGGCACGGCCGGCGAGCGGCTGCCACTGGTCACCGCGCAGAACGGGGTGGCGAACGAGCGGGCCGCCCTGCGGCTCTTCGCCGACGTGCACCCGATCTGCGTCTGGCTGCCGGCCACCCACCTCGACCCGGGCGTGGTGGTGGCCAACGGGCACCCGCACCCCGGGATGCTCCACATCGGCCGGTACCCGGGCGGCGCCGACGACGCCGACCGGGCGATCGCCGCCGACCTGACCGCCGCCGGCTTCGTCGCGCCGGTGCGGGAGGACGTGCTGCGCTGGAAGTACGGCAAGCTGCTCAGCAACCTCGGCAACGGCCTCCAGGCGTTGCTCGGGCAGGACATCCCGGACGCGTTGGCCGAGCGGGTACGCGCCGAGGGCGTCGCCGCGCTCGCCGCCGCGCGCATCCCGCACACCTCCCCGGACGAGGAGAAGGCCGAACGCGGCGACCTGGTCCAGCAGCGCCCGGTCGACGGCGCGGGCCGCTCCGGTGGATCCACCTGGCAGAGCCTCGCCCGGGGCGCCGGCTCGACCGAGGTCGACCACCTCAACGGAGAGATCGCGCTGCTCGGCCGGCTGCACGGCGTACCGACGCCGGCCAACGTGGCCGTGCAGCGGGCGGTACGGCGTGCCGCCCGGGAGCGGATCGCGGCCGGCGCGTTCCCGCTCGCCGAGCTGGAGAAGATGATCGCCTGACCCGGGCAACCGACGGCCGTGCCCGGCGCGTGTTCCCTGCGACCGACACGGGGAGGTAGCGGGTGCCGGACGTCGACGGGTTCGACGAGTTCTACCGGGGGAGCCGACAACGGCTGCTCGGTTTCGTCTACGCCCTCACCGGCGACCGGGTCGAGGCCCAGGACGCGGTGCAGGAGGCGTACATCCGGGCGTGGCAGCGCTGGTCGACGATCAGCGGGTACGACGACCCGGAGGCGTGGGTGCGGGTGGTGGCCAGCCGTATCGCGGTCAGCCGCTGGCGCAGCCTGCGCAGTCGCGCCCGCGCGTACCTGCGCCACGGGGCGACCGAGACCGTGCCCGGGCCGGGCACCGACACGGTCGAGGTGGTCGCCGCGCTGCGTCGACTGCCCGAGGAGCAGCGCACCGCCATCGCCCTGTACTACCTGATGGGCATGCCGGTCGCCGAGGTGGCGCGGGAGACCGCCGCCCCGGTGGGCACGGTCAAAGCCCGACTCTCCCGGGGGCGTACCGCGCTCGCCGGTCTGCTCGCCGTCTCTGATCTGGAGGAGGCAACCGATGCGTGACGACGACCTGGCATTCGTCGAACAGATCCACCGGGAGTTGCAGGGCGTGCGCTGGGCATCCTCGGAGGAGATCCGCGCCCGGGCCCGTCGTCGCAGCCAACGCCGGATCGTGGTGGCCACCGTCGTGCTGGCTCTCACCGGTGCCTCCGCCGCGGCGGTCGCCGCCCCGGGAAAGTCCCCCGCACCGGGTCTACCGGCCGCGCCGACCCGGCACGAGATTCCCCTCGACGCACTCCTGCAGCCGGCAGATCTCCGGCAGCAGGTCTATACGCAGCTCAGCCAGTCAGGGCTGGGTGAGCCGGTCCGGCTGGAGGAGACGCTCGGCGACTGCCGGACGAGCCAGGGACTGTCCGACGGATGGCAGACGTCGAACCTGTCCCGATCGCAGACCCTCATGCGTAAGCACTCCCCGGACAACCTGGTGGAGGGCGACGTCCTGCTCATGCAGGATCTCTTCCGGCTGGCACCCGAGACGGCCAGACAACTCGTCGCCGGCCTGGACGACGTGGTCGCCCCGTGCGCCCGGTGGCGGACCGTCGGGCAGGCGGAGGTGAACGGGACCACCCAAACGACAGAGGTGATCCACCGGTGGTCGGTGGCCCGGCGGGGTTTCGCCGGGGATGACGCCGCGATCCTGCGGGATTCGCTCACCGCCGCCCGGGACGTGCAGACCGGGCAAGCGCTGAGCGGCGAGCCGACGCCCCTCCTCCTGGCCGTCGTCCGGGTCGGCGACACCGTCTCGGTGCTTCGCCCCGGGTACGACGGCACCGAATCGGATCTCGTCCAGCTCGCGGAGGCGGCGGCGGCCCGAATGTGTGCCGCCGCGAACCCGGCCTGCTGACCCTTCTTGACCCGCACAACATCAGGGATGTCGCTGCCTCCCGGGGCCGGGAGGCACTTTCCCCGAAGTTGCGCGGATCAAGCCGAGCAGAGCAGAAGCGCCTCAGAGCGGGATGTTGCCGTGCTTCTTCGGCGGCAGGGTCTCGCGCTTCGTGCGCAGGACGCGCAGCGCCCGGACGATCTGGGTGCGCGTCTCGTGCGGCGGGATCACCGAGTCGACGTACCCGCGCTCGGCGGCCACGTACGGGTTGGCGAGGGTGTCCTCGTACTCGGCGATCTTCTCGGCCCGGACCGCCGCTGGGTCCTCGGCGCCGGCCAGCTCCGAGCGGTAGAGGATGTTGACCGCGCCCTGCGCGCCCATCACGGCGATCTGCGCGGTCGGCCAGGCGAAGTTCAGGTCCGCGCCGAGGTGCTTGGAACCCATCACGTCGTACGCCCCGCCGTACGCCTTGCGGGTGATCACGGTGACCTTCGGGACGGTCGCCTCGGCGTACGCGTAGATGAGCTTGGCGCCCCGGCGGATGATGCCGTCCCACTCCTGGCCGGTGCCGGGCAGGAAGCCGGGAACGTCCACGAAGGTCAGCACCGGGATGTTGAACGCGTCGCAGGTGCGCACGAACCGGGCGGCCTTCTCGCTGGCGGCGATGTCCAGGGTGCCGGCGAAGTGCATGGGCTGGTTGGCCACCACGCCGACCGGGCGTCCCTCCACCCGGCCGTAGCCGACCACGATGTTCTGCGCGTAGAGCGGCTGGACCTCCAGGAACTCCCCGTCGTCCAGGACGTGCTCGATGACGGTGTGGATGTCGTACGGCTGGTTCGCCGAGTCCGGGACGAGCGTGTCCAGCTCGCGGTCCTCGTCGGTGATCGTCAGGTCGGCGGGGGCCTCGAAGACGACCGGCTCGTCGAGGTTGTTCGACGGCAGGTACGACAGCAGGGCCTTGACGTAGTCGACCGCGTCGTCCTCGTCGGTGGCGAGGTAGTGCGCGTTGCCGCTGCGGGTGTTGTGCGTGCGGGCTCCGCCCAGCTCCTCCATGCCGACGTCCTCGCCGGTCACCGTCTTGATCACGTCGGGGCCGGTGATGAACATGTGCGAGGTCTGGTCGACCATCACGGTGAAGTCGGTGACGGCCGGGGAGTAGACCGCGCCGCCGGCGCAGGGCCCCATCACCAGCGAGATCTGCGGGATGACCCCGGACGCGCGGACGTTGCGGAAGAAGATCTCCCCGTACAGGCCGAGCGACACCACGCCCTCCTGGATGCGGGCGCCGCCGGAGTCGTTGATGCCGACGACCGGGCAGCCGATCTTCATGGCGAGGTCCATCACCTTGACGATCTTTTCGCCGAAGACCTCGCCGAGGGAGCCGCCGAAGACCGTGAAGTCCTGGGCGAAGACGCACACCTGCCGGCCGTCCACCGTGCCGTAGCCGGTCACCACTCCATCGCCGTACGGGCGGTTGCGCTCCAGCCCGAAGGCCGTGGACCGGTGCCGGGCCAGTTCGTCCAGCTCGACGAAGGAGCCCTCGTCGAGCAGCATCTCGATCCGCTCGCGGGCGGTCTTCTTGCCCCGGGCGTGCTGCTTCTCGACCGCACGCGCCGACCCGGCGTGCACCGCCTCGTCGACCCGGCGCTCCAGGTCCGCCAGCTTGCC
The DNA here is from genome assembly GCF_040607775.1 of Micromonospora sp. NPDC005237. Taxonomy (NCBI): domain Bacteria; kingdom Bacillati; phylum Actinomycetota; class Actinomycetes; order Micromonosporales; family Micromonosporaceae; genus Micromonospora; species Micromonospora sp. NPDC005237. Next base: position 203,409 of record NZ_JBEXHJ010000001.1, read on the forward strand.
CGCGGTGCTGTGGATGTTGGTCCCGGTCTCGGTAGTCACCCAGGGAATATAACGATGGTTCAGGTCGGTGCTGCTGTGCAGTACGCCTCAATACCTCCCGTGGCCACCGCCGTAGGCTGACGGGATGCCGGGCTCCCCGTACACCGACCTGGACCGACCGCCGCTGTCGGCGGCCCGGCTGCGGCGCGCGCTGGTCGCGCCGAACGGGCCGTGGGCCCGCCTGGAGCTGTACGCCGAGACCGGCTCCACCAACGCGGACGTGGCCGAGGCCGCCGCGGCGGGCGAGCCGGAGGGCCTGGTGGTGGTCGCCGAGCGGCAGACCGCCGGCCGCGGTCGGCGCGGCCGGGTCTGGCAGTCACCGCCGCGCGCGGGAATCGCCACCAGCGTGCTGCTGCGGCCCGGCGAGGCCGTGCCGGACCGAGGCTGGGCCGCGGTGCCCTCCACGGGGTACGGGTGGCTGCCGCTGCTCGCCGGCGTCGCGCTGGTCGAGGCGGTGGCCCGGTTGGCCGAGTTGGAGGCCACCCTCAAGTGGCCCAACGACCTGCTCATCGGCGACGCGAAGTGCGCCGGTGTGCTGGCCGAGGCGGTGCCGGGGCGCTCCTCGGCCCAACCGCCGGCCATCGTCCTCGGCGTCGGCCTCAACGTGACCCTGCGCGCCGACGAGTTGCCGGTGAACCCGACCGGGCTGCCGGCCACCTCGCTGCAACTGGCCGGTGCGGCGGCCACCGACCGGGATCCGCTGCTGCGGGCTCTGCTGCGGGCACTGGCCGACTGGTACGACCGCTGGCGTGCCGCCGGTGGGGACGCCGTGGCCAGCGGCCTGCGCGACGCCTACCTGGCGGCCTGCGCGACGATCGGCCGCGAGGTACGCGTCCTGCTTCCCGGCGGCGACGACCTGACCGGCACCGCCACCGGTGTGGACAACGACGGCCAGCTCCAGCTCACCACCCCCACCGGAACCCGCGTCGTCGCCGCAGGAGACGTGCTCCACCTGCGCTAACCCGCCCCGAGCCCTCCGCCCCCGCGATCGTGCGGTCTCTGTCGTGGCGTGACGGTCTCAGGCCGCGTGACGGCGACCGAAAGTGCAAGATCGCGGAAGGCGGAGTGGGGCCGCGTGGCGGATGTTGTGGCGGGGCTTGGGGGGTTTACGGTCGGCGCGTCGAGTAAAAGGCGTTGGAGGTTGTCGTGGCGTTTCCCGAAGACGTGCTCACGAAGGACGAGCACGTCGTGCTGCACCTGCACCCGCACTGGAAGGCGCTGATCCGGCCGATCGCGGTGCTGGTGCTGGCCATCGCCGCGGTGGTGGTCGGCGTGCTCCTGCTGCCCGAGAGCAGCGGTGGTTCGATCGCGCTGGCCGTGATCGGGGTGATCGCCCTGGTCGCGGTCCTCTGGCTCGGTCTGTGGCCGTTCCTGGTCTGGCGTACCACCCACTACCTGTTCACCAACGAGCGCGTGCTGTTGCAGCAGGGTGTCTTCTCCCGGGACCGGCGGGACCTTCCGCTCACCCGGATCAACGACCACTCGATGAACCAGCACTTCTTCGAGCGGCTGCTCGGCTGCGGCACCCTCACGATCGAGTCAGCTGGTGAACGCGGCCAGTCGGTGCTCGCCGACGTGCCGGGTGTCAGCCGGGTGCAGACCACCCTCTACGAGCTGGTCGAGGCACAGCACGACAAGCACTCGCTGGGCGACGGGGAGATGCGCGACATCCTCGCCGACATGCGTGAGGGCAAGCCGCTGCGCGACACCACGACCTGATCCCGCTCAGCGCTGACCGTCCCGGCCCGAGCGCCGGGGCGGTCAGGCGCGTTGTTCGACCACGGGCCCTGCGGCCGCCGACGGCCGTCCGGCCTCGGACGGCCCGCCCTTCGACGACGCGGCCTCGGCTGGCCCGTTCTCCGACGGTCCGACCTCCGCCGCTCCGGCCTCGGCTGGTCCGTTTTCCGGCGGGCCGCTCTCGCCTGGTGTGGCCTCGGGGTTCGTCTCGACCGGGCGTAGCGCGAACCAGCCACGGAAGCGGGTCCGCAGCACCTCCTGATCGGGCCGGTTGTCCGGGCCGAGGCGGAGCATGGTGCCGGTGAGGATGACGGTGCCGAGCCCGGGGCGGGCGTCCGACGGGCGGGCGCCCATCACGTCGACCCGGACGGCGAGACGGTCACCGGCGCGTACCGGGGCGAGCCACCGCAGCTCCTCCAGACCGGGGGAGGCGTCCGCCGCCGCGCGGGACAGCAGGTGATCGACGTACGCCCGCATGAACAGGCTGACCGTGTAGAAGCCGCTGGCGATCACGCCGCCGTGCCGACTGGCCTCGGCCAGCTGTGGGTCGACGTGGTACCACTGCGGGTCGAAGCGACGAGCGAAGGCCAGCATCTCGTCGCCGTCCACGGTGACCGTCCCGAGGTCGACGGTGAGCCCGGGGACGAGATCCTCGAAGAACAGCTCGGCGGGCGCCCCGGTGCCGGAGCGGATGGCGGGAGGCGTCACCGGCGGGGCGCGCGACGGGTGCCGGCGTGCAGCTCCGCGGCGAGTTCCGCGTCCAGGTCGGCGGGGAGGCCGGCGGTCATCGGTGTGGGCCGTTGCTGGGCGGGAGCGGCGGTAGTCGCGTCGGGGCGGTCGCTGGACTGCGCCTCTTCCAGCTCGGAGACGGATTCGGCCAGCTCGGCGACCGGGTCCATCTCGGCCATGGTGTCCCACTCGTCGCGGGGGATGTCATGCCAGGTGGGCTCGGCCTTCGTCTCGTCCTCGGTCGGCGAGACGGGCTGGAAGACGAAGGTCCGGTACGACCAGAACCGGAAGAGCGTGGCCAGCAGAACACCGGCGGTCTTCGCCACGTTCAGCGCCAGCAGACCGTGCACGCCGAGCCCGTACTTGGCTGCGGCCACGGCACCCAGTTCGATGAGCAGGCCGGCCCCGTTGAACAGGAAGAACAGGACGTACTCCCGACGAAGCGCCGATTTCGGGCGATCCCGGTACGTCCAGTGGCGATTCATCAGATACGACGTGATCGTTGCGACGACGGTCGCGATCACGGTCGCCTTCAACTGACCGTTGACGAAAACGGTAAGTGCAAGGACATTGAACACCGCGTAATTGATGACGGTGTTGATGCCGCCGACGATGCCGAATTTGAGCGCCTCGTGGATGAACTTCTGCCAACGCTCAGGCAGCAGACGGACAAGACGCATGCGAAACACCTTAGGGCAGTCGGTGAAGCCGGCGATCACCGGCCGGACGAGGTGGGCGGCAGGTCACGCACCGTGGTCTCGGTCGTGCTCCGCCTGCGGAACGGTCGGAGTTCCCGCTTCGACGAAGACGAACCGCCGGTAGGACCAGAATCGGAACAGTGTCCCGAGGCCCGTGCCGACGACGAAGCTGGCGATGTTGTCGGCCAGTTGCGTCTGGAACACGCCCGGCCAGATGCTGCCGAGCCCGTACCGGCTGATCGCGAGGCAGGCCACCGCGATGCCGAGGCCGACGGCGTTGAAGAAGAAGAACAGCGCGTACTCCCGCGCAGGGTTGCTGCGCTGGCGGTGCCGCCAGGTCCAGAACCGGTTGCCGAGGAAGGCGAAGGTCGCCGCGAGCACGGTCGAGATCGTCTTCGCCGTCAGCTGCTCCATGCCGCGCGCGGTGGTCAGGTAGTTGAAGAGCGCGAAGTCGATGAGGAAGGCGATCCCGCCCACGGTGGCGAACTTGCTCAGCTCGCGCACGAGGTGACCGAAACGGTCGAGCAGTCCGCGGACCAGACCCGGTCGGGTCTGCCGGGGACCCGGTTGCTCCCCGGTCATCGTGGCGGCCACGGGGCGAGCCTACCGGCTGTCGGCCAGTCGGCGGGGTAGCAACGGCGACCGGACATCGTCGCTCGTGCCGGCTCTTTCGCCCGGTACGCCGCAGTTGAACGCAGCGTGACCAGAGGGGAGGACTGACGCGCCCCGGAACGGGAATCCCCGCACCGGTCGGCCGGGCGGGTTGGCGGCCCGACCGCCAAGCGCGTCGACCGGGGGTGCACGACAAGATTTGCGTGAAACTGCGCAGGAAAGCGGGTATCAGATCGTGATGCCGCAGCGTGGCCGTACCTTGTGCAGTTCTTCACAACCAGTCCCACTGACTCGGAAGGCTGCCCGGTTTACGCTGAGGCCAATCCCAGGTTTCCACGAAGGCGGCGCATGGCGTCGCTGACACTCGTGCATCCCATAGATCGGTCAGCGTCGACCACAAGGAGATGTGTCATGGTTGCTCCGGCTGTAGTGCGGGGTATCGATCAGGCCCCGACGTCCCATCCGAAACTGCTTGCCTGGGTCCGTGAGGTCGCGGAACTGACCACCCCCGACCGGGTCGTGTGGGTGGACGGGTCGGACGAGGAGTGGCGTCGCCTCACCGATGAGCTGGTCGAGGCCGGCACCCTCATCCGGCTGAACCCGGAGAAGAAGCCGAACTCGTTCTACGCGCGCACCGACCCGACGGACGTCGCCCGGGTCGAGGAGCGCACCTACATCTGCTCTGTCGACGAGGCGGACGCCGGCCCCACCAACAACTGGATGGCGCCGGCCGAGATGAAGCGGACGATGAACGAGTTGTACCGCGGCTCGATGCGCGGGCGCACCATGTACGTCATCCCCTTCGTGATGGGCCCGGTCGAGGCCGAGAGCCCGATGTTCGGCGTCGAGATCACCGACAGCCCGTACGTGGTCGCGTCCATGCGCATCATGACCCGGATGGGCGCGAAGGTCCTCGACGCGATGGGGGACGACGCGGACTTCGTGCACGCGTTGCACTCGATCGGCGCGCCGCTCGCCCCCGGTCAGCAGGACGTGGCGTGGCCGTGCAACGAGACCAAGTACATCTCGCACTTCCCGGAGACCCGGGAGATCTGGTCCTTCGGCTCCGGCTACGGCGGCAACTCGCTGCTCGGCAAGAAGTGCTACTCGCTGCGGATCGCCAGCGTGATGGGCCGGGACGAGGGCTGGCTCGCCGAGCACATGCTCATCCTCAAGATCACCTCCCCCGAGGGCAGGGTCCACCACATCGCCGGCGCCTTCCCGTCCGCGTGCGGCAAGACCAACCTGGCCATGGTGGAGCCGACCATCCCGGGTTGGAAGGTCGAGACGATCGGCGACGACATCGCCTGGATGCGGTTCGGCCCGGATGGCCGGCTCTACGCGGTCAACCCGGAGTACGGCCTCTTCGGCGTCGCGCCCGGCACCGACTGGAAGACCAACGCCAACGCCATGCGCACCCTGGACCGGGGCAACTCCGTCTTCACGAACGTCGGCCTCACCGACGACGGTGACGTCTGGTGGGAGGGCATGGGTGAGCCGCCCGCGCACCTGATCGACTGGAAGGGCAACGACTGGACGCCGGAGAGCGACGGCCTGTCCTCGCACGCGAACAGCCGGTTCTGCACCCCGATCACCCAGTGCCCGATCCTCGCCGACGAGTACTTCGACCCGAACGGCGTGCCGATCGACGCGATCCTCTTCGGCGGACGCCGCAAGGACACCGTCCCGCTGGTGACCGAGGCCCGCGACTGGGTGCACGGCGTCTACATGGGCGCCACGCTCTCCTCGGAGACGACCGCCGCCGCGTCCGGCGCCGTCGGCGTGGTTCGGCGGGATCCGATGGCGATGCTGCCGTTCATCGGCTACCACGCCGGTGACTACTTCCGGCACTGGATCGAGATGGGCAAGGGCGCCGACGGGGACGAGGCGAAGCTGCCGAAGATCTACTACGTCAACTGGTTCCGCAAGGACCCGGACGGCTCGTTCCTCTGGCCGGGCTTCGGGGAGAACTCCCGGGTGCTCAAGTGGGTCGTCGAGCGGATCGAGGGCACGGCCGACGCGGTGGAGACCCCGGTGGGCATGGTGCCGACCGCCGACGCGCTCGACGTCGAGGGCCTGGACATGACCCCGGAGGACGTCCGGATCGCGCTGAAGGTCGACCCGGAGGAGTGGCGCAACGAGCTGCCCCTGATCACCGAGTGGTTCGAGAAGTTCGGTGACAAGCTGCCCGGCGTGCTCTGGGCCGAGTTGGACGCGCTGCGCGCCCGCCTGGATGCCGTACAGCCGCAGCGCTAGGTGTGAACATCGCCCGCCGCGGGCAACAAGGAATCCCATGAGGACGGCCGCCGAGACCGAGGTCCGGCGGCCGTCCGCCGTCCGGGTGCTCACCTTCCTGCTCGCGACGACGGCGGCGGCCACCGTCGTGGTCGAGCTGCTCAACTGGTGGTACGCCCCGGAGCAGGGCTTCGGCCTGGCCGTGCGCACCGGTTGGGCGATGCTGCGCTCGTTCGGCTTCCTGCTGCTGATCGGGCACGTCCGCCGGGGCCGCACGGTGGCCCGTCCCTTCGGGCTGATCCTCGGGGTCACCACGATCTTCGCCGTCGGCCGGCTGATCGTGCCCCGGCAGGGGGTGCCGCCGCTGCCCGGGCTGCTCGGCTTCGGCGTGCTCACCGCGCTCTGTGTGGCGGTGGTGTGGATGCTCTACCGCTCGTCGGCGCTCGCTGGGCATCTCGTCCGGCACCGGCCGCGGCTCGTCATCGACAAGGCCGGCATCTCCTGGCGGGAGACCCCGCCGCGTCGGCCGCAGGCCAGCGGTTGGCTGCTGACCAGCCGAGTCGCGGCGTTCACCTACAGCCCGCTGATGCTGGTGCCGGCGCTGGTGGCCGGAGGCGCGATCCTGGACGACCGTCTGTCCGCCGTACCGGCCGTGCTGTTCTGGTTCGGCGCCGGCATCGCGGCCAGCTACGCGGTGCTGTTCTGCACCGCGTTCCTGATGCGCGGCAAGGACTGGGCACGCGGCCTGCTCGTCGTCGTCACGCTGGCCGTCCTGGCCGTGGACCTGCCACTGTGCTGGTGGCTGCTGGGCGTGGACGGCCTGATCCGCGACGGCGCCCCGCTGCTCGCCGCCGCCGCGCTGGCCCTGTACGGCCTGCGCCGGGCGGCCCGCGCCCCAGACGCCGCCGCCCCGGTCTGAGAGCCCGGCAGACTAAGCCCCGGGTTCGAGCGGTGCGCGACCTGAGAGGGGGTTGGCAGGCACTGTCGAGCTGCCCCGGATATGGACCGGCTCTGTGGTTGGCGTGGTTTGGCGGGTGGTGTCGGGTTGCCTCGGGGGGTGGGCTGACTTTGTGGTTGGCGGGGGTCGGCGGGTGCTGTCGGGTTGCCTCGGGGTGTGGGCTGGCTTTGTGGTTGGCGGGGGTCGGCGGGTGCTGTCGGGTTGCCCCGGGTGTGGGCTGGCTTTGCGGCTGGCGGGGGTTTGGCGGGTGCTGTCGAGCTGCCCCGGATATGGGCCGGCTATATCCGTACCCCGTGCATGCCGATCCGGCAGTGGCGGGGATCTGGCGCCTGGGTGGGCGGCGGGCGTGGCTCCGGCCGTGATCGACTCGGGATCGCCGAAGTCGGGGTGATCGGGCGACGTGGACCCCCGATATCGGCGATCCCGAGTCGATCAATGCCTGACGGCAGCCATCGGAGCCACTCTGCCCCACTAACGGGGCAGCTCGACAGGCAACGCAGCAGGCGGCGAGGGGGTGGCACTCCGGACTCGCCGCTCCAGGCGTCCGCTTCGTCGCCACCGGTTTTGTGGCCGTCGCTGCGGGGCTGCCAGTTAGTGGCCGCGCGACCGTCGCCGCCGGTCTGGGGCCGTCGGTCTGGGGCCGCCGGTTTGGGTCCGCTGGTCTGGGGCCTGTCGGTCTGGGGCCGCCGGGTCGTGGCCGCGCGACCGTGACCGCCGGTTCGTGGCTGCCTTCGGGGCTTGGGGTGTTCGGCTCGGCGAGATCGTTCGGCTTCGGTGCGGCCCGGCCGTGCGGCAGCGGTGCGGGCGGCCGGGCAGGGGGCAGGATGGCGGGTGATGTCGGTCACCGTGGCCGGTGTCGACGGCCCAGGTGATCGCCGGGCGGGACGGGTACGAGCCGCGCCGCCCCGGTCGGAGGGAGGCGCGCGGTGAGCGACGAGTTCGACGTGGTGGTGGTGGGGGCGGGGCCGGCCGGGGCGGCCGCGGCGCTGACGGCGCGCCGGGCGGGTGCCAGTGTCTTGCTGCTGGACCGGGCCGACTTTCCCCGGGACAAGGCCTGTGGCGACGGGATCGCCGCGCACTCGGTGGACGTGCTCGCCGAGCTGGGCGTGACCGAGGCGGTGGCCGGCTACGCCGCGCTGCCCGCGCTGCGGATGGTCTCCCCGGGCGGCCAGGCGGTCGCTCGGGCGCTGCCCCGGCCGGCGTACACCGTGCCTCGGGAGGTCTTCGACGCGCGGCTGGTGGCGGCTGCGGTGGCAGCCGGCGCGCAACTGCGCCGGCACAGCGTCCGCCGGGTCCAGCCGCGCTCCGACCGGGTGGTGCTCGACGGGGAGCTGTCCGGCCGGGTGGTGGTGGGAGCGGACGGCGCCGGGTCGGTGGTGCGCCGGGCCCTCGGCCACCCGGTGAACCCCGACCGGCACCTGGCACTGGCCATCCGGGGTTACGCCCCGGCGTTGCCCGGCCCACCCGAGCAGCTCATCGTCACCTCGAAGGCACGCTGGCCGGCGTACGCCTGGTCGTTCCCGATCGGCGACGGGCGGGCGAACGTCGGGTACGGGGAGGTGCTGCGCGGCGAGCCTCTGAGCCGGGCGTACCTGCTGGACCGGCTGGCCGCGCTGCTGCCCGGCACCGACCTGTCGACGGTGACCGCGCTGCGCGCCCATCACCTGCCGCTGTCCACGCACCGGCCGGCACCGGGCCGGGACCGCACCCTGCTGGCCGGCGACGCCCTGTCGCTGATCAACCCGTTCACCGGTGAGGGCATCTTCTACGCGCTGCTCTCCGGTGCGCTGGCCGGTGCCGCGGCGGCCCGTGCGCCCGAGGCGGCGGCGCGTCGCTACGCCGTTGGCCTGCGTCGTCGCCTCGGCACCCATCTGCGGCACAGCTCGGTCGCCGCATGGTTGGCACGACGGCGGCGGGTGGTCGACGCGGCGGTCCGGGCGGCCCGCCGGGACGACCGCGTGTTCGACGATGTGGTCGAGCTGGGACTCGGCGACGGGCGGCTCACCGCCCGTACGCTGGGCATGATCGGCATCGAACTGTCCGGCGGGGATCGGCCTCCGAAGGGGTGATCCCGCTGGCGGGTCGCTACGCTGCTAGGTGATGACGCTGCGGAACCTTATCTACTCCGTGTACGAGCGCCGGCTCACGGCGAAGCTCGCGGGCAAGCCGGTGCCCCGACACGTCGGGGTGATGTGCGACGGCAACCGCCGGTGGGCGAGGGAGATGGGCTTCGTCGACCCCAACGACGGGCACCGGGTCGGCGCGGCGAAGATCAAGCATGTCCTGGGCTGGTGTGACCAGGCCGGCATCGGGCACGTGACCCTCTACCTGCTGGCCACCGACAATCTGCGCCGCCCGGCCAGCGAGCTGGACCCGCTGCTGCAGATCATCGAGGACCTGGTGGTGGAGTTGGCCGAGGAGGGCAACCCCTGGCGGCTGCGCATCGTCGGCGCGCTGGACCTGCTGCCCGCCCAGACGGCGGCGGCGCTCAAGGGCGCCGAGGAGCGCACCCGGGACCGCAGCGGCGGCGCGGAGGTCAACATCGCCGTCGGCTACGGCGGCCGGCGGGAGATCACCGACGCGGTCCGTTCGCTGCTGCTGGAGCACGCCGCCTCGGGCGGCACGATCGAGGAACTGGCCGAGGTGCTGGACGTCGAGCACATCGCCGAGCACCTCTACACCCGCGGCCAGCCCGACCCCGACCTGGTCATTCGCACCAGCGGGGAGCAGCGGCTGTCCGGTTTCATGCTCTGGCAGTCCGCGCACTCGGAGTTCTACTTCTGCGAGCTCAACTGGCCGGATTTCCGGCACATCGACTTCCTGCGCGCGCTGCGCTCGTACGCCACCCGCCAGCGCCGGTACGGCGCCTGACCCTGCTGCGGGCGCAGGAGAGCCCGGTCAGGGCAGCCGGGTCAGGGCTCGGGTGAGGAAGTCGCCCAGTGCGGCCGGGGACTCGATGGTCAGGTCGGCGGCGTTGGCCACCTCCTGACCCGTCTCCGGGTTGGCGACGGCCACGCAGACGCCGAAGAAGTCCGGGTCCGCCTCGGCGCGGGCGCGTAGCGCCGCGAACGCCTTGATGTCCGAGACGTCGTCGCCGAAGTACCAGGCGCCGGTGGCACCCTGGACCACCTCGCCGATCACCATGCCCTTGTCCCGGTCGACGGGTGGCTTGAGCTCCAGCACCATCCGCCCGGCCTGCACCCGCAGCCCCAGCCGGTCGGCCTGCGCCTGCCCCCACTGCTGCACGGTCGGGCCGAGCTGCGGCGCGGTACGCCAGTGCAGCGCGACCGAGAGCCGCTTGAACTCGACGAGCGTGCCGGGTGGCAGCTCCGCCCGGGCCAGGTCGGCCAGCTCGGCCATGGTCGGCACCCACGGCAGGGCGGTGGGCTCGGTGACGGTCTCGCCACCGGAGTGGCTGTGCTCCAGCCCGTAGAGACCGTAGAGGTCGACGCCGCTCAGCTCGCCGAGGCGGTCCCGCAGGAACTCCACGGGCCGCGCGGAGACGATCGCGATCCGCTGCACCACCGGGGCCAGCGCCTCGATCGCGGCGAGGGCGTTGGGCGCGGGGCGGACCGCCGTCGGGTCGTCGTCGACGGGCGCGAGTGTGCCGTCGAAGTCGAAGAAGAGCACGGTCCCCGCCGCCCGGCCGGCAGTGACCTGCCATGCCTGATCGGCGTTCAACGGGGTCCTCGGCTGGTGGTTGCCCAGATTCAACGGCGGCACGCGCGTCAGCGTACCCCGGCGTTGAGGGCTCATTCCTGGCCGAGCACCACCGCTCGGCGGCGCGCGATCAGCGTTCGGCGGCTCCTCGTCCGCGGCGTCCGAACGGCACCACCGCCGCGTCCTGCCCGTGGCTGAGCAGGTAGCCCTCCACGAAGCCGGTGTTGCGGTCCCCGGTGCGGGTCTCGATCTCGGTGAGCCGTGCCACCAGGAACTCGGTGAGTGCGCTGATCCGGTCGTTGAGCCGTTCGTGCAGCTCCGCGACGACGGCCAGGATGACCGCCGTGCCGGCGCTGATGAGCGCGAGAAGGTTGACGAGCAGCGGCAGCTGCCCACCGTTGACCGCGAGGGTCACCACGTTGCCGGTCGCCCACAGTGTCATCGACACCGTGGCGACCACGACTGCCCACCACTTCAGGGTCATGGACAGACCCCTCCTTATGTCCCGCAGGGCTGGGTTCGGCCTTGTCCCGTCCCCCCGCCGATGACGAGCCCAAGCAGTACGAGTACGGACGCTAGCGTGCCCGTTCCGACCCCGGAGCGAAACGAATGAACCTGACCAGGCGTTCTTTCGCCATCTGAGGAACTAGCCTGCCTGATTGCCCCTATTTCGGACATCGACCGGCAACGTTGGGCGGTATGCGAGGTATCTAATGGTTTCGCGGATGTGGAACTTCTCCGCGTCCGACACGTTCGGGTCGACGAGGCGGCGCAGCAGGGCCTCCACGTCCGGGTCCATCGGTGGGGCCGGCTGACCGGCGCGGGGGCCGGTCGCGGTGCGGTCCCAGCCGAGCGCGGCGAAGGCGGCGGCCGGGTTCAGGCCCAGGCCCTCGCAGAAGGCGACGACGCGTTCGGCCTCGGGGTCGCTGGCCCAGTCCCCACGGACCCACCGGTTGATGGTCTGCCGGGAGACGCCGGTACGTCGGGACACCTCGGTGCCGCTCCAGGCCCGCGTCGCCCGCGCCTCGTCGAGGGCGCGCCGGACGAAGGTGGCGAAGGCGATCTTTCGCGCATTGGCCGTCTCGGTCACCCCGTGACGGTACGGCCAGCCTGGCTCGGGCGTACGCCCAGGCACGCTGCTGTCACGCAGACGTGACGGTTCTCTCGGATTCGCGGTAAACGATCCAGCGTCGCTCTGGAGGGGTGTCACCCGGGCAGAATAGATGCCCGTAGTGGCGAATGTAAGCGGACGAAAAGCTGATACTGTCACGCTCATGGGACAATCTACGGTGTGTCACGTGCATGAGACGACTGGTGCTCGCATGCGTCACGCCCCCGGCGCCAAGGGGGTGTGGTGACCGAGCTCGCCACCCGAGCCCAGGCCTTCGGGCTGATCGCCGAGGGAGTGGCCGCGGGGCTGAGTGCCCCGTGGCGCCTCTATCTCGCCCGAGGCTGCCGATACCTGTCGCTGAGGGTGGGCGACCGCACCGAGTGGAACGCCTGGCGTACCCACCTCGGCTGCCCCGAGTTGAGCGTCCGGGTCTACGACGCCGGCGGGGAGATTCGCCGCTCCTCCGTCGCCGAGGTCGTGGTGGACGGCTGCCGGATCAGCGTCGAACTGGTCGAGGAGGTCAGCACGGACGACTTGGACCGGTTGCTGGTCGCGGATCCCACCGCCGACCCCACCGCGGTCGAGCCGGAGGAACGATGATGCGGCGTCCGGGCCGGGTCGGGGCCGCCCGATGAGCCCGTTCCTCGTGGTCTTCCTCGTCCTGGTGCTCGGTGCCACCAGCTACGCGGCCGGCCGGCTGCACGGGCAGCTCAGCTACCGCATCGGCTACCGCTTCGGCTACCGGCAGGGCTACTTCGACGGTGACCGGGGCGCCTGGAACCGGCGTCGACGCGACGCCCAGGCGGCGATCGCCTCGGCCCTGTCGGTCTCCTCGGCGGGGGCCGTCCGCTCCGCCGGCACGGTGGCCCGCCCCGGCACCACGTACACCGGCTCGTCGTTCACCGCGCCGGCCGCCCCCATCACCGGGCGGCACCCGACCGGCACGCTCGTTCGACGGACCGGCTGAGCCGGCCGGCGGGCCGCCGCGAGCGGTCCCGCCGACCGGCGCCGAGGAACGCGGTGCGTCGTCCGCGGCGGACACGCACCGTCGGGGCCACGTCAGACCGGTGACGGTGGCCCCGCCGGCCGGGATGCGCGCAGGGGGCATGCATCCCGGCCGGCTCGCCGCGCCGCGCCGCCGGCTCCGCGGGTCGCCGTTGCCGGAGATCCACGATCGCCCCTAGCCGGGACGGTCCGCCGCCGCTAGCGTCTAGGCATGGCACGGGGTTCTCCCGAGCCAGCCGGTCCGCCCGGATCTGCGACCTCGCGCACGGGGTTCCGCATCCGACCCCGTGTCCCCGGGCACCGGACGAGGCGGAACACGGGTGGCCGGGTGCCCATCCGTCGGAGCAGGCCTGTGACGACTCGCCGTACCACCGCCGGTGCCGACCAGACCCCGGCCGCGACTGCCACGACCCGCCGTGCCCCCCGGAGCCGCCGTAGCGCGGCAACCGCGCCGGCCGACCCCAAGGAGCCGCGACCAGCGGGCCAGGCGTTCGTTCTGGACACGTCCGTGCTGTTGTCCGATCCGGCGGCGTTCCACCGCTTCGCCGAGCACGAGGTGGTGCTGCCGCTGGTGGTCATCACCGAGCTGGAGGGCAAGCGGCACCACCCGGAGCTGGGCTGGTTCGCCCGGCAGTCGCTGCGCATGCTGGACGAGCTGCGGATCCGGCACGGCCGGCTGGACACGCCGGTGCCCGCCAACGACGCCGGCGGCACGCTGCGGGTGGAGCTGAACCACACCGACGACGGCGTGCTGCCTCCCGGGTTCCGCACCGAGAGCAACGACGCCCGGATCCTCTCCGTGGCGCTCAACCTCGCCGCCGAGGGCCGGGACGTCACGCTGGTCAGCAAGGACATGCCGCTGCGGGTCAAGGCCGCCTCGGTGGGTCTGCGCGCCGACGAGTACCGCCACGGCCAGGCCAGCGACCCGACCTGGACCGGCATGTCCGAGCTGGAGTTGGGCGAGGAGCAGATCTCCGCGCTGTACGCCGGCGACACGCTCGACGTCGACGAGGCGGCGGGTCTGCCCTGCCACACCGGTCTGGTGCTGCACTCGTCGCGCGGCTCCGCGCTGGGCCGGGTGCTGCCGGACAAGTCCGTCCGGTTGGTTCGGGGCGACCGGGAGGCGTTCGGCCTGCACGGCCGCTCGGCCGAGCAGCGCGTCGCCCTCGACCTGCTGCTCGACGAGACGATCGGGATCGTCTCGCTGGGTGGGCGGGCCGGCACCGGCAAGTCGGCGTTGGCGCTCTGCGCCGGGCTGGAGGCGGTGATGGAGCGTCGCCGGCACAAGAAGGTGATCGTCTTCCGCCCGCTGTACGCCGTCGGCGGTCAGGAGCTGGGCTATCTGCCCGGGTCGGAGTCGGAGAAGATGTCGCCGTGGGCGCAGGCGGTCTTCGACACGCTCGGCGCGGTGGTGCACGAGAACGTGCTGGAGGAGGTCACCTCGCGGGGCATCCTCGAGGTGCTGCCGCTTACCCACATCCGGGGGCGCAGCCTGCACGACGCCTTCGTGATCGTGGACGAGGCCCAGTCGTTGGAGCGCGGCGTGCTGCTGACCGTGCTGTCCCGGATCGGGCAGGGCTCCCGGGTGGTGCTCACCCACGACGTCGCCCAGCGGGACAATCTGCGGGTCGGCCGACATGACGGCGTGACGGCGGTGATCGAGGCGTTGAAGGGTCACCCCCTCTTCGCCCACGTCACGCTCAGCCGGTCGGAGCGCTCGCCGATCGCCGCGATGGTGACTGACCTTCTGGAGGACATCCCGTTGTGATGGGAGCTTTGTGGGCTTTCGTCCAGATTCTGAGTGTGGCGCAGATCACAAACGTGCCGGTTGGTTTCCCATCAGTCTCACTGTGCGCGATGGTGTCCCACGAGCGCCCACGCACCACAGGCATCGTTGGTGATCGTTCGTCCAGGCTCTGGGCGGCATCGGTGACGGTCGGTGCGTCGGCGCGACCGGCTCACCGGTCGGGGCGCTCACGGCACGGCTGAGGGCCACCTGGCCTGGCGCCGCGTCGTGTCCTTGCCCCCAACGAAGGGACCACTTCGTGAGTCGGCTGTGGAGCCGGTTGGGCGCCCGTACGGCCGCTGTCGCGCTGCTCTCCGTGGGCGTCGCCGGTGGCTTCTATCTGGGCCAAGACCGGGAAACCCAGCAACAGGGCCTGGCCGCGCAGGAAAGCGTCGAGGTCGACCGGATCGACTTCGCCTACCAGCGCGAGCGCCAGGCCAGCCACCAGGTCGCGTTCGCTCGGCAGCGGGCCGCCGAATACCAGGCCAAGCTGCGGGCGGCTCAGGCCGCCAAGGAGGCCGCCGAGCGGGCCCGCCGCGCCGAGGCCGCCGCCGCGTCGCGCAAGCGCGAGCGCGAGGCCGCCGCCAAGGAGGTCGCCAAGCCGTACGACGGGGAGATCCCGGCGTCCTGCGAGGAGTACAGCGGCAACCGCAAGATCGGCTGCGCGCTGATGATCGAGGCGGGCTTCGGCATCGCCGAGTTCCCCTGCCTGGAGAAGCTCTGGACCAAGGAGAGCGGCTGGAACCACAAGGCCAGCAACTCCTCCTCGGGCGCGTACGGCATCCCGCAGTCCCTACCGGGCAGCAAGATGGGCTCGATCGCGGACGACTGGCGGACGAACCCGGCCACCCAGATCAAGTGGGGGCTGGGCTACATCAAGGGCCGGTACGACACGCCCTGCGGTGCCTGGAGCTACTTCCAGAACAACGGCCACTACTGACGTTGTCGACGGCGGGGCGGGTGGGCGACCACCCGCCCCGCCGTCGCGCGTACGCCGGACACGTGGGCGGGACGCGAGTGGCGGTCGGCCCCTTTTGCTGATAGCAGTTGGGGGGTGACCCTGCACCCGCCCAACGGCGACCCCTACCGGTTCGGCACCGAGGCGTTCTACGCCGCGCTCGGCCGGGCCTTCGTCGCCATGTGCGCGGTGGTCCCGTTCCTCTTCCTCATCGAAGCCGTCGACCAGGGGCTCGCGTTCGGCCTGGACGCGACCGCCGGCATCATCCCGCACCGCATCGACGGCCTGGACGGGGTCTTCTTCTCCCCGTTCCTGCACCACGGCTTCGACCACCTCTACAGCAACAGCATCCCGCTGATCCTGCTGGGCACCTTCGTGCTGGCCGCCGGTGCCCGCCGGTTCCTCTGGTCGACCCTGATCATCATCCTGGTCAGCGGGCTCGGGGTCTGGTTCACCGGCTCGCCCAACTCGGTGGTGGTCGGCGCCAGCGGGGTGATCTTCGGGTACCTGGGCATCCTGCTCACGCGGGGCATCGTCGAGCGCAGTTGGTGGAACTTCGCCGTCTTCCTGCTCGTCGGTCTGCTCTACGGCTGGCAACTGGTCGGCATCCTCCCCACCGACGAGCGGATCTCCTGGCAGGGCCACCTGTTCGGGCTGCTCGGTGGCGTGGTGGCGGCGATCCTGTTCCGCCGTCGTCGGCCGGCCGTGGACGGCCCGGACTACTCGGGGTCCACCCTCAGCCTGCCCTGACCTGCTCCTCGGCGCGCCCCTGGGACATGCTTGCCCGACCGCTGCGCCCCGCCTACCGTCGAGATCAGCAAGCGTTGATCCGTGAGCGGAAAGCGACGGTACGCCATGCGCGAGGTCGATGTCGCCGTGATCGGGGCCGGTCCAGCCGGCCTCTTCGCCGCGTACTACGCCGGGTTCCGAGGGTTGTCCGTGGCGGTGATCGACGCGCTTCCGGAGCCGGGCGGCCAGGTCACCGCCATGTACCCGGAGAAGCTGATCCTCGACGTGGCAGGCTTCCCCGCCGTGAAGGGCCGCGACCTGGTCGCCAACCTGGTCGCCCAGGCGGCGCCCTTCAACCCGCAGTACCTGCTCGGCACGAGAGCCGAGAAGCTCTCGTACGCCGATGACCGGCCGGTGCTCGGCCTGGCCGGCGGCGAGCAGCTCGGCTGCGGCGCGGTAGTGGTCACCGGCGGGCTCGGCAGTTTCAGCCCACGGCCACTGCCCTGCGCCGACGGCGCTCCCGGCGCCGGCATCGTCTACTTCGTCACCGACCCGGCCGAGCTGACCGACCGGGACGTGCTCATTGTCGGCGGCGGCGACTCCGCCTTCGACTGGGCGCTGGCCCTGCAACCGCT
Source organism: Micromonospora sp. NPDC005237 (assembly GCF_040607775.1). Lineage (NCBI taxonomy): Bacteria > Bacillati > Actinomycetota > Actinomycetes > Micromonosporales > Micromonosporaceae > Micromonospora > Micromonospora sp. NPDC005237. Next base: position 220,301 of record NZ_JBEXHJ010000001.1, read on the forward strand.
GGCCCGCTCGGTGACCCTTGTGCACCGGCGGGAGAAGTTCCGGGCACACGCCTCGACTGTCGCCCGGGTGCTGTCGCTGCCGGTGCGGGTGGTGGTCAACGCCGAGGTCACCCGCCTGATCGGGGACGCCACGGTGACCGGCGCCGAGGTGACCGTGCGCGGTGGGGCGGCCGAGACCCTTCCGGTGGACACGGTGGTCGCCGCCCTCGGCTTCACCGCCGACCTGGGCCCGCTCGCCGAGTGGGGCCTCCGGCTCGACCGCCGGCACATCGTGGTGGACAGCGCGATGGCGACGAACCTGCCGAGGGTCTTCGCGGCCGGCGACATCACCGAGTACCCGGGCAAGGTGCGCCTGATCGCCACCGGCTTCGGGGAGGCCGCGACGGCGGTCAACAACGCGGCGGTGGCCATCGACCCGGACGCGCACCTGTTCCCCGGGCACTCCTCCGACGCGGGCTGACCGTCGGTATCGGACACACACCGGCGCGTGTCCGGACCGAGACGCGCCGGGTCGATCCTGAGGTTATGACGGGGCCCGAGACATCGCGTGACGGCGCACCCACGACGCTGGCGTGGCTCTGCCACCCGGCCACTCTCCTGGCCCTGGTCGTGCTGCTGGTCAACGACCACGTGTTGAAGGCGGCGTTTCCCGGCCTGCTCACCGGCAAGCTGAGCGACGTCGCCGGCCTGGTGCTCGCGCCGCCGCTGGTGGCGGTGCTGCTGACTCTCGTGGTGCCGCGGCTGCCGGCCCGGGCGGCCGCGCTGGTCGGCCTGGTCGCGGTGGGCGCCGGGTTCGCGGTCGTCAAATCCAGTGGGTACGCCGCTGAGCTGGCCTCCTCGGCGTGGACCGCGCTGGCGGGGCCGTCGCTGGTCCGGGCCGATGGGACCGATCTGCTCACCCTGCCGGCGCTCGGCGTGTCGTGGTGGGCGTGGACGCGGGCCCGGCGGCGACCGGTGCGGCGCCGGACGGCTCGGCTGGTCCGGCTGCTGGTGGTCCTGCCACCGGCGGTGCTGGCGGTGGCCGCCACCAGCGCGGTCGACTACCCCTACGCGCTCGGCACCACGACGCTCGACGGCCGCCCGGCGATCTCGATCGGCGCGGGCTTCGAGGATCCGTACATGCCGGACGAGCCGGCCGACGGCCGTTGGCGGGTCAGCGAGGACGGCGCGACCACCTGGCGGGAGGCCACCGACGACGAGGCGAGCCGGCTGAACAGTCAGGACTCCCCGCGCCAGCAGGCGTGCGCGCCGGACGACTCCCGACGCTGCTACCGGGTGGTCGCCGGACACCTGCGGGTGGAGCAGAGTGACGACGCCGGAGTGACCTGGCGGGTGGCCTGGGAGGTGTCGGACGCCCGGCGCGACGAGTTGGCCCGCCGGTACGAGAGCCCCGGTGACCCCCGTCGCCACTTCTCCGCACGGGAACTGGTCGTCTACCCACACGCCGGGGGTGGCCACGAGGTGCTGGTCGCCAACGGCCGGGACGGATTCCTGCGCCGTCTGTCGGACGGCGGATGGCGGCGCGAGGGCTTTCTCAGCCTCCAGTCGTACATGGCTGACACGCCCGAACTGCCCGCCGTGTACGACGGCGGGCGGGTCCAGCGCACGATCGACGTGTGGCTCGCGATCGCGCTCGCGTTGCTGCTTGGCTGCGCGGTCACCGTGGTCGCCGGTCATCTGGCGATCCGACGTGGTGGCGGCGGGCGCGGCTGGGGGATCGCCGGGGCCCTCACGCTCCTGCTGACCGGACTCGTGTTGAACGCTTCCTGGTCCCAGGTCGACGGCACCGGCGTGGTCACCGTGCTGGTCGTCGTGCCATTGGGCGCGGTGGCGGTGGCGGTGCTGCTCCTCGTACCGTGGCTCGGCCCCGCGCCGGACCGTTGGGTGGGGTGGACCGTCGTCAGCTTCCTGCTCACCGTGATCCTGGCCGGGCTGCCGATGGTCGGGTGGCTCAACGGGACCCCGGAACAGGCCCGGGTCGCGGTCCCGCTGGCCCTGCTGGCCACCGTGCCGGGACTGCTGCTGGGCGGCCGGCTCGCCAGCCTGGCCGACCCGACCCGTGAGGAGAACCGGCGCGATACGCCGCCCTACCCGCCGTACCAACCCCTGCCGCCACGGGTGCCGCTCCACTGACGCCCGGAACGAGCACGCCGACAGGGTAGATCTTGGACACTTTCCGTTAGCAGCTAACGGAAAGTGTCCAAGATCGCCAGCGATGGCGGGTGAAGCGGCCCGGGGTCGTGCCGCGCGGGGGAGCATCTGGTCGTTTGGGATGGGTCATTCAGGTGAACGGTGTGCGCCTGGTCCACCCGACGAACCGAGTGAACAGCGCCTCTGGTCCGGGCATCCCGCTGGATCGCTGAGCACCGACCCAACCAGGACTGAGCCGACACCCCGGCGTCGGTCAGCGGCGGGCGGGTGGTGCCAGCGCGGCGATCAGCACGGCCACCATGGTCAGCGCGGCCCCGAGCAGGGTGTTCACGCCGGGGTGCGAGGCGGCGGTGGGCAGTACCAGGTCCAGCAGGACCGCGCCCACGATCTGACCGGCGATGGTGGCCAGGCCGAGCAGCAGCACACCCGTGAACCGCACGATCGCCGCGGCGATCGCGATGAACACGATGCCGATCGGGCCGCCCAGGTAGAGCCACGGCTCGCTCGGCAGGTGACCGGTCGGCCAACCTCGTACCGCGAGGTCGATCGCGAACGCGACGAGCAGGGTGGCCGTACCGACGGCGAAGTTGACGAGTGTGGCGGTCAGCGTGTGGTCGGCCGCCGCCCGGACCCGGCCGTTGACCGCCTGCTGCCAGGCGGTGCCCACCCCCGCCAGCAGCGGCAGCAGGGCCAGCGCCAGCGCGCCCGGCGCGCTCAGCCGGTCACCGACCGCCAGGCCGACCGCCAGCACGGTGAGGACCGCGCCGGCCAGCCGTTGCCGGGTGATCGGCTGCCGGCCGGTCGGGCCGATGCCGGCCCGGTCCACGGCGAGGCTGCTGCCGGACTGGCCGGCGACCACGGCCACGGTGAAGACCGCCACGCCCAACGTGCCGATTGTGAGCCCCTGCGAGGCCACCAGGAAAGCGCCGCACATGCCGCCCAGGCACTGCCACGGCCGCAGCGCGCCGGCCGCGAGGGCACGCCGCAGCGTGACCAGCCCCCGTCGCCCGCCGGGAGTGGCGGGTACCAGCACGAGCAGCACCAGCAGGCCCAACCCGAACGAGACCACCGCGGCGGCGAAGCCGTCGGCCAGGCGTACGCCCAACTCGCCGTTGATGCGGGACTGCACCGCCACCGCGACCCCGGAGACCGACGCCAGCGCGACACCGGCGGTCCGACGGGTCGCGGAGAGGGTCTGCGGTGTCGCGGTGCCGGTGGTGGTCACTCCTGCTCGGCCAGCGGTCGACCGTCGAAGTCGATGGCGGAGTAGAGCGCCAGCTTCTCCAGCCGGTGGTACGAGTCGATCACCCGGATGGTGCCGCTCTTCGAGCGCATCACGATCGACTGGGTGTACGCGCCGCCGGCCCGGTACCGCACCCCGCGCAGCAGGTCCCCGGACGTGACCCCGGTCGCCACGAAGAAGCAGTTGTCCCCGGTGACCAGATCGTCGGTGCTGAGCACCCGGTCCAGGTCGTGCCCGGCGGCGAGCGCCTTCTCCCGCTCCTCGTCGTCGCGCGGCCAGAGCTTGGCCTGCATCGCCCCGCCCATGCACTTCAACGCGCAGGCCGAGATGATGCCCTCCGGCGTGCCGCCGATGCCCATCAGCACGTCGACGTCCGACTCGCCCCGGGCCGCCGCGATGGAGCCGGCGATGTCGCCGTCGGAGATGAACCGGATGCCCGCCCCGGTCCGGCGGATCTGGGTGACCAGGTCGTCGTGGCGGCTGCGGTCCAGCACGCAGACCGTCACCTCGGACACGTCGGTGCCCTTGACCTTGGCGATCCGGCGCACGTTCTCGGCCACCCCGGCGTTGATGTCGATCACGTCGGCGTACGCGGGACCGACGGCGAGCTTCTCCATGTAGAAGACCGCGCTCGGGTCGAACATGGCACCCCGCTCGGAGACGGCGAGCACCGCGAGGGCGTTCGGCATGCCCTTGCTCATCAGGGTGGTGCCGTCGACCGGGTCGACCGCGACGTCCACCTCGGGGCCGGTGCCGTCGCCGACGTGTTCGCCGTTGAAGAGCATCGGGGCGTTGTCCTTCTCGCCCTCGCCGATCACCACGACGCCACGCATCTGAATGGAGTTGATCAGCTTGCGCATGGCGTCGACGGCGGCTCCGTCGCCGCCCTCCTTGTCGCCCCGGCCGACCCAGCGGCCGGCTGCCATCGCCGCGGCCTCGGTGACCCGGACCAGGTCGAGGGCCAGGTTACGGTCGAGATCCTGTGGGATCCGCGTCCTGGTGTTCGTCATGACGGCTGCTCCTCCTCGCGACGGTGCGGGGACGGCCGGCGGCGGAGCGGTCCCGCTGCCGGCTTTGTCGCTGATCCTCACACGATGGCCGACCGGGCGTCGGCGCGGGGCGGTGATGGGCCGGATACCGCCGGTCGGGCGGCTGCGAAGATGGCAGGGTGGAACCCGCACAGCCTGCCGACCGCGTACCCGCCGACCGCACGCCGCCCGGTGGCCAGCCGCCGGTCGACCAACCCGCCGGCACCGAGCCCGCCGCGACCGGCCCGACGGCGCCGGCCACCGGCGAGCCGGCCCTCGTCGGTGGTGAGCCGGCGTCGGCTGCCGGTGAGCCGGCGCCGGACCCGTCGGTGCAGCCTTCGGTGGCCCGGCCGGTGCCGGGTGACGCCGCCGGTGGGCCCGACGACGCCACCGGGACCGGTGAGCGGTCCGCGCCGCCGCCACGGGTGGCAGCGGCGGCGACCAAGGCCGAGCGGTCGCCCAAGGACATGGCGATCTCGCTGTTGGTGCTGCTGATCCCGATCGCGCTGCTGCTGGCGTTCTACCGGGGTTTCCTCGGCGGCGATCAGGCCACCACTGTCGATCCGGCCCCGGCGATCGAGCAGGCACGGTCGGCGAACATTTTCCCGGTGAGCGAGCCGCAGGGGCTCGGCTCCGGCTGGCGTACGGTCAGCGCCCGCTACCAGACCGTCGAGGGCGGCGCGAACCTGCGGATCGGCTACCTCACGCCGGAGGGGCGGGGTGTCCAGCTGCTACAGAGCAACGTGCCCGCGGAGCAACTGCTCCCCGCCGAGCTGACCGACCAGAGCCAGCCACAGGGCCCGACGGAGCTGGCCGGGCGCACCTGGCAGCGCTACACGGCCCGGGGGAACCAGCAGGCGCTGGTGCTGCTGGAACCGACCCGCACGGTGCTCGTCGTCGGTGACGCCCGGGACAACGAGCTGCGCGACCTCGCCGGCGCGTTGCGCTGACAGTCCGACATCGATACGCCCAACGCATCGCCGGTGGGCGTATCCGTTAGGCTCCCTCGGCTCGGTCCGGTCCGCACGCTGCGGCCGGGCCATGTCCATCTCTGTGAAGTGAGAACTCAGTGAACATTCGACGGTGGAGCTTCGGCTTCCTCGCCGCAACCCTGCTCGTCCCCGGCCTGGCCGCGTGCAAGTCCGACGCTGCCGAGCCGGCAGCTGCGCCCAGCCCGTCCGCCCCGGCCGTACCGGCCGACCCGAAGGAGGCGCTGCTCGCCTCCACGAAGGAGGCGGCCAAGGGCGACTTCACCTTCACCCTGACCGGCGCCGACCTGACCGGCGGCGGCCTGGTGCACAAGCCCAGCAACAGCGCGCAGCTGACCATGAAGCTGGGTGACGCCTCCCAGGACGTGTCGATGGAGATGGACCTCATCTACATCGACTCGGAGAGCTGGGTGAAGATGGACATCGGCGGTGCCATGGCCGCCATGGTGCCCGAGATGGCGAAGAACAAGGGCAAGTACCAGCACCTCGACAAGACCAAGGTCAAGGGCATCAAGGACCTCCAGCTCGACCCGGAGACGCTCGACCCGGTCGACAGCGAGACGCTGGTCAAGGGCGTGACGGACGTGCAGAAGACCGGCGAGGGCACCTACGCCGGCAAGATCGACATCAGCGCCTCCACCGAGTCGGTCGCCCTCGACGAGGACGTGGTCAAGGCGCTGGGCGCGCAGGCCAAGGTGCTGCCCTTCACGGCCAAGCTGGACCCGCAGGGCCGCCTCACCGAGCTGGTCATCTCGGTGCCGGCCGCCGGCGAGACCGCCGCGCACGACATCAAGATCGGGTACGCGGGCTACGGCACCGGCACCGGCGCGAAGAAGCCGCCGGCGGACCAGGTCATCGAGGCCTCGGCCGAGACGTACGAGCTGTTCAAGTAGGTCGGCACGACGGATCGGGGTGGCCCAGGGGTCGCCCCGATCCTGCTTTTCCCGCACCGGTCACCGCGAACAACCGGACGTCAAGGACGATTGTCGGACGCGTCGACAGGGAACAAAGAGGGAGTGATCCGGGCGAGCTGCTCGGCCCGGATCGCGCGGCGTGGCCGAAGGGCTGCCGCGTCGCCCGGTTTCCGGCGCCGACCAGGCCGTCGGGTGACCCCCTTGGGAGACACGTATGACTGTTCGACGACTCGGTGCCGGCCTGGTAGCCGCCGCCCTGTTCACGCCCGCCCTGGCCGCCTGCGCCGGCGGTACGACCGGCACCGCTGGATCGACCGCGTCCCCCACGGTGAGCGCGTCCGGCGTACCCAGCGCGTCCGCCGGTACGCCCGTGCCGGGCGACGCCAAGCAGGCGCTGCTGGACTCCACCAAGGAGATCAGCAACGGCAACTTCCGGTTCACCCTCTCCGGCGCCGGCTCGACCGCCGAGGGGCAGGTGCACCAGCCGAGTCAGAGTGCCGCGATGAAGTTCTCCATCGGCGGCCCCTCCTCCGACCTGGCGATGAAGCTCGACGTAATCCACGCCAAGCCGGACAGCTGGGTGAAGCTGGAGCTGACCGGCCCCACGGCCGACAGCCTGCCCGCCATCAAGCAGCTCAACCTCGGCAAGTACCAGCACCTCGACCAGGCCCGCATCAAGGGCAACAAGAACCTCGGCTTCGACTTCGAGAAGGTCGACCCGGCCGGCAGCGCGGTGCTGACCCAGGGCATCACCGAGGTCCGCAGCACCGGCACCGGCACGTACGCCGGCACCATCGACGTCACCAAGGCCGCTGAGGCCGGCTCGCTGAACGCCGCCACGATCGCCGCGCTGGGCACCCAGGCGAAGACGGTCCCGTTCACCGCGAAGGTCGACCCGCAGGGCCGGCTCAGCGAGCTGGTGCTGCAGCTCCCGGCCGCTGGGCAGACCGCCGCCCAGGAGATCAAGATGACGTACTCCGACTACGGTTCCGCCACCGCCGCGCAGAAGCCGCCGGCGGACCAGGTCGTCGAGGCGCCGGCCGAGCTCTACAGCCTGTTCAACTGATCGTCGTACTCCGGTGGGGTGGCTCCGGCCGCCCCACCGGCGGTTCCGGCCACCCCGTCCGCGGTCAGGACGCGGGGTCCTGCCGGGCGGCGTCGATCCGCGCCCGAGCGCCGTCCAGCCAGCGCTGGCAGATCACCGCCAGTGCCTCGCCGCGCTCCCAGAGCGCCAGCGACTCCTCCAGGGATGTGCCGCCGGCCTCCAGCCGCTCCACCACCGAGGCGAGTTCGCCGCGGGCCTGCTCGTAGCTGAGCCGCTCGTCCGGCCCGGCCTTCGTGTCGTCAGTCATCGCGTCCATCTCAGCACACCCCCGTCCGGGTCACCGCGTCGCCACGTCGCCGTCGACCGTCGCGGCCAGCTCACCGTCGGCGAGGCGGACCCGCAGCGGGTCGCCCTTGCCGACCTCGGCCGCCGCCCGTACGACGTGCCCGTCGGCGCGTTGCACGATCGCGTACCCCCGGTCCAGGGTGGCGGCGGGGGAGAGGGCGCGCAGCCGGGCCAGGGTGTGCCGCAGATCGTCGTCGGCGCCGGCGAGCCGGTGGTCCAGGCAACGGCCGGCGCGCTGACGCAGCCCGGCCAGCTCCGTCGCGCGGTGCTCCACCATCACCTGGGGCCGGGCTAGCACCGGCCGGGACCGCAGGCCGTCGAGGCGGTGGGACTCCCGGTCGACCAGGTTGCGGACCGCCCGCTCGAGTCGGTGCCGGGCCTGACCGATGAGGCGTACCTCCTCGGTGAGGTCGGGGACCACCCGCTTGGCCGCGTCGGTCGGGGTGGAGGCCCGCAGGTCGGCGACGTAGTCGACGAGCGGCGCGTCCGTCTCGTGGCCGATCGCGCTGACCACCGGCGTACGGCAGCCGAACACGGCCCGGCAGAGCGCCTCGTCGGAGAAGGGGAGCAGGTCCTCGATGCCGCCACCGCCCCGGGCGATGATGATCACGTCGATGCTCGGGTCGGCGTCCAGCACCTTGAGTGCGTCGACGATCTGCGGCACGGCGGACGGGCCCTGCACGGCCACGTTGACCGTCCGGAACTCCACGGCCGGCCAGCGCCGCCGGGCATTGGTCAGCACGTCCCGCTCGGCGGCCGACGCGCGGCCGGTGATCAGTCCGATCCGGCCGGGCAGGAACGGCAGCCGGCGCTTGCGCGCCCGGTCGAACAGCCCCTCGGCGGCGAGCAGCTTCTTGAGCTTCTCCAGCCGGGCCAGCAGCTCACCGAGCCCCACCTGCCGGATCTCGTCGGCCCGCAGGCTCAGCGTGCCCCGGGCGGCGTAGAACTCCGGCTTGGCGTGCAGCACCACGCGGGCACCCTCGCGCAGCTCCGGAGCGCCGGCGTCCAGCACGTCGCGGTTGGTGGTGACGGTCAGGCTCAGGTCGGCCGACGGGTCACGCAGGGTGAGGAAGACAGTCGTGGCCCCGGGACGGCGGCTGATCTGCGCCACCTGCCCGTCCACCCACACCCAGCCGAGCTTGGCGATCCACGCCCCGACCTTCTGCGAGACGACCCGAACCGGCCAAGGCTCCTCCGCGCTGCTCCGCGCAGCGTCCCCACCAACCCCACTCACCCGCCCACCCTACGACCACCCCCGCTGGACCCCGTTGATCATGAAGTTATTGCGCTGGGTGGCGGCGTGTCGTGGCAATAACTTCATGATCAACGGGATGCAGCGGGGGGTTGTGGGCCGTGGTGGGTTGTCGGCGGGCACGTACGATGGGGGGGTGACTGATCTCCGGACCGGCAAGCGCGTGCTCCTGGCCAAGCCCCGCGGCTACTGCGCGGGTGTTGATCGCGCCGTGCAGACCGTCGAGGAGGCGCTGAAGCTCTACGGCGCCCCGATCTACGTGCGCAAGCAGATCGTCCACAACAAGCACGTCGTGCAGACGCTGGAGGCCCAGGGCGCGATCTTCGTGGAGGAGAACGAGGAGGTGCCCGAGGGCGCCACCGTCATCTTCTCGGCGCACGGCGTGGCGCCCGAGGTCTACGAGCAGGCCCGGGAGCGCTCGCTGAAGGCCATCGACGCGACCTGCCCGCTGGTCACCAAGGTGCACCAGGAGGCGAAGCGCTTCGCCGCCGAGGACTACGACATTCTGCTGATCGGCCACGAGGGGCACGAGGAGGTCATCGGCACCGCCGGTGAGGCTCCCGCGCACATCCAGCTCGTGGACGGCCCGGACGGCGTCGACAAGGTCACCGTTCGTGACCCGGAGAAGGTCGTCTGGCTCTCCCAGACCACGCTCTCGGTGGACGAGACGCTGGAGACGGTCGCCCGGCTCAAGTCCCGGCTGCCGCTGCTTCAGTCCCCGCCCAGCGACGACATCTGCTACGCCACGTCCAACCGGCAGCACGTCGTCAAGGAGATCGCCCCCGAGTGCGACGTGGTGATCGTCGTCGGCTCGACGAACTCCTCCAACTCGGTCCGGCTGGTCGAGGTCGCCCTGGACGCTGGCGCCCGCGCCGGTCACCTGGTCGACTTCGCCCACGAGATCGACGACGCCTGGCTGACCGACGCCCGCACGGTCGGGGTGTCCTCCGGCGCGAGCGTCCCGGAGGACCTGGTCAACGACGTGCTGGCGCATCTGGCCGCACGCGGGTTCGCCGACGTCGAGGAGATCACCACCGCCAACGAGCGGCTGACCTTCTCGCTTCCGCAGGAGCTGAAGCGGGACATGAAGGCCGCCGCGACCCGCGGCTGAGCACGTTCGGGTGCCGGATCACGGCGGGCAGGCCGTGCCGCCGGTGGTCCAGCGCGCGGATCACTGTGGGAACGCCGCGTCGTCCCGGTGCGTCGAAGGCGGCATGAGGACCTTTCGGCTCGTCGTCCCCGCCCTGGTCGTCTGCGCGGCGCTGAGCGCCTGCGGGGGGACGGACGGCTCCACCACCCCCGGAGCGCCGTCGGCAACGGTTGGGCAACCCACCCCCGCGTCACCCAGCAGCCCCGCCCCGGCGATCACGCCCTCCCCGCCGCTCAAGTCGCCGGGCGGGCCCAGCGTCCCGCCACCGGTCGGCGCCACCGAACTCACCGGCACGATCACCGCCGGGGTCGAGCCGAACTGCCTGCTGCTCGACGGCTACCTGCTGGTGGGCGGCCCGCGGGACGTGCTGGCCGCCGGTGCCCGGGTCACCGTCACCGGCCGGGTGGAGACCGGCATGATGACCACCTGCCAGCAGGGCACGCCGTTCGTCGTCGAGAACGCCAATCGCAGCTAGCGACCTCGGCGCCCAATCAGCGGTCAGCGGTCGGCGTCGTTCAGCAGTTCCGGCGCCTGCGGCTGGCGGGGGGTCAGCTCGACCTGGGCGGGGGTCGCCAGCTCGTCGTCCGAGACGCCCAGCTCGGCGAGCTTGCGGGCGCTGACCAGCACCCGCGCCTCCAGCGAGCCGACCGCCCGGTTGTACGCGGTCACCGCGCCGGCCAGCGACGAGCCGAGCTTGCCCACGTGGTCACCGAGGGTGGAGAGCCGGCCGTACAGCTCCCGGGCGAGGGTGTGCACCGCCACCGCGTTGCGGGCCAGCGCCTCCTGCCGCCACGAGTAGGCCACCGTGCGGAGCAGGGCGACCAGGGTGGCCGGCGTGGCCAGCACCACGTTGCGGGCGAACGCGTGCTCCAACAGCGTCGGGTCGCGTTGGAGCGCGACGTCGAGGAACGGGTCGGCGGGCACGAACAGGACCACGAACTCGGGCGAGCTGTCGAACGCCGTCCAGTACGACTTGGCGGCCAGGGCGTCGACGTGCCCCCGCAGGTGTCGGGCGTGCGCGTCGAGGTGGGTGTCCCGGCCGCGCTCGTCGCGGGCCTCCATCGCGGTGAGGTACGCGTCGAACGGCGCCTTCGCGTCCACCACCACCGACCGGCCGCCGTGCAGGCGGACCACCAGATCCGGGCGGACGACCTGGTCGTCGGTGGCGGCGGTGACCTGCTCGGAGAAGTCGCAGTGCTCCAACATGCCGGCCGCCTCGACGATCCGGCGCAGTTGGTGCTCGCCCCAGCGGCCCCGCACCTGCGGCGCGCGCAGCGCGGCGACCAGCTGCTTGGTCTCGGTGCGCAGCTCCCCGGAGACCGCGTTCATCGAGCGGACCTGCTCGCGCAGCTCGGCGTAGGCGTCGACCCGGTCGTGCTCCAGCTCGGCGACCCGCTGCTCGTAGCGGCGCAGGCTGTCGTGCAGCGGCGCCACGGCACGGGCCACCGCCTCCTGCGACTGCGCGGTGGCCTCGTAGCTCAACGCCCGCATGGACTGCTCCAGCCGCCCCTCGCCCTCGCGGGTCGCCGTCAGGGTGGCATCCAGCCTGGCGATGTCGGCCGCTGACCGGGACCGGGCCGCGAGCCAGCCCACCGCCCCGCCGGCACCGAGGCACACGATCACCACCAGCAGCGTCGAGACGTCCATCACCGGAGCTTGCCAGACGGGTACGACGTGACACCCGGGGGTACGTTCGATGACATGGAACTTGTGCTGTGCCTCGCGATCGTGCTGGTCGGCGCGCTCGGTGCCGCGGCGCTCATCCGCGCTCAGGGCACCGCCCGTCGGCGTACGGAGCTGGGCGACGCCCGCGCCGAGGCGCACCGCTGGTACGAGCGCCTCGGTGGTCAGCTGTTGACCCTCCAGGGCGACGAGCCGGCGGTCCGTCAGGCGTTGGCCGACGCCGGTGAGCGGTACAACGCGGCGGGTTCGCAGTTGGAGCAGGCGCGTACGCCGCACCAGTTCGCGCTCGCCCGGGAGACCGCGCTGGAGGGACTGGCGTACATCCGGGCGGCGCGGACCGCGCTGGGGATCGATCCCGGCCCCGAGGTGCCGGCGCTGGCCGCCGCGCGGGGCGTCGGGCAGCTCACCAAGGAGCGCGAGGTCGATGTGCAGGGGCAGACCTTCCGGGCCGGCCCGCAGCCCGGTCGGCAGACGCCCTACTACTACCCCGGTGGCCGCTACCAGGGTCGGCCGGTGCCGGCGGGCTGGTATTCGACGCCGTGGTGGAAGACCGCGTTGGGCGCGGGGGCCGGTGTGCTCGGCGGCATGTTGATCGCCGACGCGCTGTTCTCGCCGGCCTTCGCCGACCCGGGATACGGGTACGACGAGGGCTACCAGGAGGGCTTCGGCGACGGCGCCGACTACGCCGACGGCCAGGGCGGCGACGCCGGCGACCAGGGCGGCGACTACGGCGACCAGGGCGGCGACTTCGGTGGCGCCGACCAGGCGGGCGACTTCGGCGGCGGTGACTATGCCGCCGGCGACTTCGGTGGCGGAGGTTTCGGCGGCGGTGACTTCGGCGGCGGTGACTTCGGTGGTGGCGACTTCGGCGGCGGCGACTGGTGAGCGCCGAGGGCGCTGACTGAGAGCGGTGACTGGTGAGCGGCGGGCCGCTGACCTCTGAACCCGCTGGCTGACATGCGAAACGGGCCCCGGTCGTGGCGACCGGGGCCCGTTGCCGTGCTGCCTGATCAGCCGGTGTTGCGCATGCCGGCGGCGATGCCGTTCACCGTGGTGAGCAGCGCCCGCTCCAGGGCCGTGCCGTCGCTCGGGGCGCGTCGGCCACCCGGGGCGGTGGCCACCGCACGGCCGGCCGCGCCGGATTCCCGGTACTGCCGCAGCAGCGCCACCTGAAGGTGGTGCAGCGGCTCCAGGTAGGTGTCCCGGACGGCCAGGGTGCGCTGGAGCACCGGCGAGTTCTCCAGCAGGGCGGGGGAGGCGGTCACCGCCAGCACCTCGCGCTTGGTCAGCTCGTACTCCCGCTCGATCTGCTCGAAGATCGGGTGCAGCTTCTTCGGCACGAGGGTCTCGACGTACCGGCGGGCGATGCTGAGGTCGGTCTTGGTCAGCATCATCTCGACGTTCGACAGGAACGTGCGGAAGAAGTGCCAGTTACGGTGCATCTCGGCGAGCACGTCCGCCAGACCGGCCTCCCGGGCGGCGGCCAGGCCGGAGCCGACGCCGAACCAGCCCGGCACGATCTGCCGGGTCTGCGTCCAGCCGAACACCCACGGGATGGCCCGCAGCCCGGACAGCCCGGCGCCGGTGTTGGGGCGCTTCGCCGGCCGGGAGCCGATGTTCAGCGCGCCGAGCAGCTCGGTGGGGGTGGACGCCCAGAAGTACGCCGGCAGGTCCGGGTCCTCGACGAGCGACCGGTACGACCGGAACGCCGACTCGGAGACCACGTCCATGGTCGCGTCCCAGCGTTCCAGCATCTCGGCCGGCTGCCGGGGCGCGGTGTGCAGGAGCGTCGCCTGGAGCACCGCGGCGAGGGTCAGCTCCAGGTTCTCCCGCGCCAACGAGGGCAGGGTGTACTTGTCGGAGATCACCTCGCCCTGCTCGGTCACCTTGATCGCGCCGTCAAGCGTGCCGTACGGCTGCGCCAGGATCGCCTCGTGCGTCGGGCCGCCACCGCGGCCGACCGTGCCGCCGCGACCGTGGAACAGCCGCAGGCGTACGCCGTGCCGGGCGGCCACGTCGCGCAGCGCGCGCTGGGCTCGGTGGATCGACCACTGGCTGGTGGTGATCCCGGCCTCCTTGTTGGAGTCGGAGTAGCCGAGCATGACCTCCTGCACGTCGCCCCGGGCCGCGACGAGCGCCCGGTACGCGGGCAGCGACAGCAGCTCGTCGAGGATCTCGCCGCCGGCGTTCAGCTCGCCCGGGGTCTCCAGCAGCGGCACGAAACCGATCCGGGCCCGGCCGCTGTGCACGTCGACCAGCCCGGCCTCGCGGGCGAGCACCACGGCGGCGAGCACGTCGTCCACGCCGAGGGTCATCGAGATGATGTACGACTCGATCACCTCGGTGCCGAATCGGTCCTGCGCCTCGCGGATCGTGCTGAACACGTCGAACGTCTTGCGGGCCGGCTCGGTCAGCGGGGTGTCCAGGGTGGACAGCGGCCGGCGGCCGGTCAGCTCGTCGGCGAGCAGCTTGGTGCGCTCCAACCGGCTCAACGCCGGGTAGTCGGACACCTCGCCGACGGCCTCGTACAGCTGGGCGAGCACCGCGTGGTGCGCCTCGGCGTGCTCCCGGACGTCCATGGTCGCGAGGTGCAGGCCGAACGCGGAGACCGTCCGGATGGTGGAGGCCAGCCGGCCGACGGCGGTGAGCTGCCCGGAGTTGCGGGCCAGCGAGGCGCGCAGCAGGTCCAGGTCGGCGATCAGCTCGGCGGAGCCGCGGTAGTCGCGGCCCGGGACGTGGGCGGTGCCCTGGCGGAGCCGCTGCCGGGTGTTGGCCAGCTTCGCCTTCACGCAGCGTGCCTTGAGCCGGTACGGCTCCTCGGCGTTGACTCGACGGAACCGGGGGGCCACCTCGGGCAGCGCGTCGAGGTCGGCGGCGAGGCTGGCGGAGAGGTCAAGCGACACCCCACGCAGTCGGCGGGACACCGACACCTCGTTGATCAGGTGGTCCATCGCCTTCTCGGTGGCCGCGATGCCGTGCTCGTGCTGAATGGTCAGCACCTCGCGGGTGACCGCCGGGGTGACGAACGGGTTGCCGTCCCGGTCGCCGCCGATCCAGGTGCCGAAGCTCAGCGGGCGGGCCGTCGGCGACGTCTCCACGCCGAGGGTGCGCAGCGTGTCGGCCAGGTCGTCGAGCACCTGCGGGGCGGCCTCGGCGTACAGGTCGCGCAGGTAGTAGATGGCGTTGCGGGCCTCGTCGGTCGGGTCGGGCCGGTCGAGCCGCAGCTCGTCGGTCTGCCACATCAGGTCCAGCAACTCGGCCAGCCGGCGGTTGGCCGGGCCCTCGTCGCTGGCGCCGTAGAGGATCGCGTTGGCGGTCTCGGTGTCCAGCTCGTCGGCGATGGCCCGCAGCTTGGACAGGATCGAGCGGCGGGCCGCCTCGGTCGGGTGGGCGGTGAAGACCGGCCGGACCGCCAGCCGGCGGGCCGCGGCGGCGATCTCCTCGGCCGGCACCCCCCGCTCGGCGATCATCTTCGCCGCCTGGTCCAGCCAACCGCCCTGCACGGCGCGGCGGCGACGCAGGTCCCGAGCGCGGTGCACCTGTTCGGTGATGTTGGCCAGGTGGAAGTAGGTGGAGAAGGCGCGGGCCAGCTTGGTGCCGGTGGTCACGTCGAGCCCGCCGAGCCGCTGGGCGGCGGCCGGGACGTCGGAGCGGACCTGGGCGCGGATCTCCTCGACGAGGTCGAGCAGCGGGCGGCCCTCCTGGCGGGCCAGGGTCTGGCCGAGGAGGGTGCCGAGTCGGCGGATGTCAGCGCGCAGCGCGGCGTCCGGGCCGTCGTGGTCGTGCTGGTCGGTCACGATGCGCTCCTTACGTGAGTACGAAGGACAGCGCTGTCCGACTCCCTGGATGGTATCCGCGTCGGGCCGGCTGGCAGGAGGGGCTCTCCGCATGCCGTGCCGTGACACGGAACACCTCGGAGATCACTTCAGGGCCTTGCGCGGTCGGTCGCCCGGCGGCCCCGCACCCGGGTTGCGCCGAGCAGGGCGGCCAGCCCGAGCACCGCCCAGAGCACCAGACCGGTCACCGGCCAGCCGATCGAGCGCCGGTCGAAGTACACGGCCGACTTGATCAGGTCGGTGGCCAGGCCGGGCACGTTCCACCGGTGCATTCCGCGCAGCCAGGTGGGCAGGAACTCGGGGGCGTAGATGCCACCGGAGCCCGGGTTGCCGAGCACCACCAGCAACAGGATGACCAGCCCGGTGCCGAGCACGCCCAGCCAGCCCTGGACCGCGGCGGCGACCATCGCGGCGGCGAAGGCGGCCAGCATGCCGACACCGGCGACGGCCGGCAGGTCGTGGTGCCAGACGTCCAGCACCGGGCCGACGATCACCGCCCCGACGATGCCGAGCGCCACGCTGTAGACGGCGAGCGCCCCGATGCGCAGTCCGGCGCGGCGCAGGGTGCGCGGGGCGGTGCCGGCGGAGATGCCGAGCACTGTCGAGGCCAGGTATCCGCCGAGGACGTACCCGATGGCCAGGTAGAAGGGGACCAGGCCGCGGGGGTCGGTGCCGGCGACCGGCACCTCGTCGGTCACCCGCAACGGCAGTCCGGCCTGTTGGGCGGCGCTGGTGAGCACCTGGATGACCAGGTCGGTGGCGGACGGTGCGCTGGCGCTGGCGGTGGTCAGGACGAGCCCGCCGTCGGGGGCGGAGCTGAGCACCGCGTACACCTCGCGGCCGGTCAGGCCGTCGTCGGCGGCGCCCGGGTCGGCGTACTCGATGGCTTTGATCTTGTCGGTCCGGTCGCGGACGGCGGCCAGGACCGTGCGCGCGGGCTGGTCGCTCGTCGCCACCCCGACCGGCACGTCCCGGGGGTGCGGCTGGTGCAGGGCGCCGACGTACGCGGCGATGAAGGCGGCGGCCAGCGCGAGGGTGCCGAGCAGCAGGCCTGCGGTGCGGGGGAGCCAGTCGCGTACCCGGACCTCCGGCGCCTCGTCCACCACGTCAGCCTAGGGCGACATTCAACCTGTTTGCGGCATTTCCCGGCGAGCGGCGAAGGTGAGCAATTTTCTTCAAGACCGTCCGGGGTGTCTCTCGCAAGGATGGTCTCCGTTGGTCCGGAAGCCACCCGTCCGGGGTGGCCGGATCGGGGCACGCGGGCCTATTCGGGGAGGTCCGACGCCTGGGCCGGACCTGTCGCGGGCCGCTTCGTGCGCGCCTGAAGGAGCGCCCCAGGACGATCTTGTGCCGGTCCTCCGCGACCGTCTCCGTCCAGCCGTGGTTCTCCACGATGCAGCGCACCTGGTAGATCAGCATTCCGTCCGGATGCCCCAGCACCCGCCACCGGCGGGCGTTGTGCGGCGACGCGGATCACTGCCGACTCCCTCAGCGGGCATCGTCCCCCCTTGGCACGGCGACCTCGTCACTACCCGGCTCGATTCTGGTCACTCGCCAACCCCTGGTCCACCCCGAGCGGCGGATCGCTCCGACCCGGCTCTGCGGGTTCGTCCGGCCCGTGCCGGCCGACCTGGGCCGGTTCGGTCGCCAGGCTCGTCGGCCGGGGTCCGCGGGTCGGAGAGTTGGCGTGGATCAGGGATTGACGACGGCGAAGGCGCGGACCGGGAAGGTGCCCATGCCGGCCACCATCGGTGGGGCCGCGGTGAAGCGGAACCCGCTCGGCGGCAGCGCGCCCAGGCCGGTCAGGTGCTCCACGATCGGGACACCGGCGGCGAGCAGGGTGCTGTGCGCGGGGCGTACGCCTCCGGCCGCGGGGCTCATGTCGTCGATGTTGATCGAGTCGATGCCGACCAGGGCCGCGCCGGCGTCGACCAGCGACTGGGCGGCGTCCCCGGTCAGGTACGGCGCCTCCGGCCCGCCGTACCGCTCGGTGCCGAAGTGCGCATCCCACCCGGTGTGCAGCAGCACCGCGCGCCCGGCCACCTCGTACGGGGCCAGCATCAGCCGGTCCACGGCTCGGGTGCCGGCCGGTACGCGGACCAGCACCCCGGGCAGGTCGGCGAGGCGGTCCAGCGACACCCCGGTCAGGTCGTCGCCGCCTGACCAGCGGTGGGCGGGAGTGTCCACGTACGTGCCGGTGTTGGCGATCATGTCGATCCGGGCCACGTGGAACTCGGTGCCCGGCGCGTACCGCTCGCGGGATGCCGCGAAGGTCAACCAGTCGGTGAGCCGCGGAGCGGGCCACCCCGGCAGGGTGGTCATCCCGTCGCGGATCACGTGGCTCAGCTCGACCAGCCGGCGATCGGTGCCGGAGGCGTCGACGCCCCGGCCGCCCTTGTGCGGCTCCTCGATGATCGTCTTCGCGCTGATCCGGACCTCGGCGACCATCAGCAGCCCGAGGTGCCGGACGAACAACGCCGCCAGATCGTCGTCGGTGATCTCCCGACCCGGAATGTCCAGCCGGAAGCCCTCGGTGCGCAGCCCGCCGCCGTTGGCGAAGCTCACCTCCGCGTCGAACTGTGCGCGCCACTGCTCACCCATCCCGAAACCCGACCACGCCTGCCGGCGGCGGTCAAGATCTTTCCCGTTTCCGACCGCCTCGGGGCCCGGTCAGCGCTCGCCCGCCGCCCTCTGCGGCAAGATCCGCACAACATCAGGGAAGTTGCTGCCTCCCGCGCCCCGGAAGCAACAACTTCCGGGAAGTTGTGTGGATCTTGGGACGAGGGGTGGCCTGCGCGGGAGCGGACCGGTGCCGGGGGCGCGGACCCGGGCGGGGGTGCGCGGCGCGGGGCGACGCGACCTGGGCGGAACGGGGTGGCTGTCAGTGCACGGGGATAGGCTTGTTGGCGTGCACCCCCCGTCCGGCTGGACGAGGGGCCGAAGTGGTGTGCGCCGACTCCCCTGGAAGGAATCCCTTGCTCACCGGTCTGTTCTCCGCCGCCCTGGCCGACCCCGGGCTGACCCGGGCGCGTGACCTGGCGCGCTCCGGTGCCGCCCAGGTCGACGGCCTCGACATCACCGCTCCGGCGGCGCTGCGCCCGTTCGCGGTGGCCGCCGTCGCGGCCGACCCCGACGGCGCCGGTGGCGGGGCCGGGCGACCCGTGCTGGCGGTGACCGCCACCACCCGGGAGGCCGACGACCTGGCCGCCGCGCTGGGTGCGCTGCTGCCGCCGGAGCAGGTGGTGGTCTTCCCCTCCTGGGAGACGCTGCCGCACGAGCGGCTCTCTCCCCGCTCCGACACGGTGGGCCGCCGGCTGGCCGTGCTGCGCCGCCTCGCGCACCCCGAGTCGACCGACGCACACGGCGGCACCGGGCCGCTGCGGGTGGTCGTGGCACCCGTCCGTTCACTGCTGCAACCGCAGCTCAAGGGGCTCGGCGACCTGGAGCCGGTGCAGCTCGCCGCCGGCGAGGAGGCGGACCTGGAGGAGGTCGCCCGCCGGCTGACCGACATGGCGTACGCCCGCGTCGACCTGGTCACCAAGCGCGGCGAGTTCGCGGTGCGCGGCGGCATCCTGGACGTCTTCCCGCCCACCGACGAGCACCCGTCCCGGGTCGAGTTCTGGGGCGACGAGGTGGAGGAGATCCGCACCTTCGCCGTCGCCGACCAGCGGACCATCGAGCAGGTTCCGCTGCTCTGGGCGCCGCCCTGCCGCGAGTTGCTGCTCACCCCGGCGGTCCGCGAGCGGGCCGCCGCGCTGGCCGAGCAGCACCCGGAGCTGGCCGAGATCCTGGACAAGCTGGCCGAGGGCATCCCGGTGGAGGGGATGGAGTCGCTGGCGCCGGTGCTGGTCGGCCCCGACTCGCTGGAGCTGCTGCTGGACGCCATGCCGGCCGGCACCCACGTCCTGCTGTGCGACCCGGAGCGCATCCGCACGAGGGCGCACGACCTGGTGCGTACCTCGGACGAGTTCTTGCAGGCCAGCTGGGCCGCCGCCGCGGTCGGTGGCCAGGCCCCGGTGGACGTCGGCGCCGCCGCCTTCCGCACCCTGGGCGAGGTCCGCGCCACCGCCGCCGACCTCGGCCAGCCGTGGTGGACGCTGTCCCCGTTCGGTCTGGGTGAAGCCGAGACGGCGCAGGCGCGCCAGCCCTGGGAGGACGCGCCCGAGCAGGCCGTGGTCACCCCGGACGACGCCATCGCGGTGACCCTCGCCGCGCAGCCGGCCCCGCTCTACCACGGCGAGACCGCGCGGGTGGTCGACGACCTCAAGCGCTGGGCCGGCGAGGGCTGGTCGATCGCGCTGGTCTTCGAGGGCCACGGCCCCGCCCAGCGGGCGGTGGAGGTGCTGCGCGACGCCGGGCTGGGCGCCCGGCTGACCGAGGAGGTGCCGACCGCGCCCGCCCCCGGCGAGCTGGTCGTCTCCTGCGGCGCGCTGGGCAGTGGGTTCGTCGACGAGGCGTCCCGTTTCGTGCTGCTCACCGGCAACGACGTCACCGGCGGCCGGGGCACCTCGACGCGCGACATGCGCAAGATGCCGAGCCGTCGGCGCAACACCATCGACCCGCTGGAGCTCAAGGCCGGCGACTTCGTGGTGCACGAGCAGCACGGCATCGGCCGGTACGTCGAGCTGGTGCAGCGCACCGTCAACGGCGCGAGCCGGGAATACCTGGTCATCGAGTACGCGGCCAGCAAGCGTGGCCAGCCCGGCGACCGGCTGTTCGTCCCGACCGACCAGCTCGACCAGCTCTCCCGCTACGTGGGCGGCGAGCAGCCGACGCTGCACAAGATGGGCGGCTCGGACTGGCAGAAGTCCAAGGCGCGGGCTCGCAAGGCGGTCTGGGAGATCGCCGCGCAGCTCATCCAGCTGTACGCCGCCCGCAAGGCGTCCAAGGGCCACTCGTTCGGCCCGGACACCCCGTGGCAGCGGGAGCTGGAGGACGCGTTCCCGTGGCAGGAGACGCCAGACCAGCTCGCCGCTATCGACGAGGTCAAGCGGGACATGGAACAGACCGTCCCGATGGACCGGCTGATCTGCGGCGACGTCGGCTACGGCAAGACCGAGATCGCGGTCCGGGCGGCGTTCAAGGCCGTGCAGGACGGCAAGCAGGTGGCGGTGCTGGTGCCGACGACGCTGCTGGTGCAGCAGCACTACAACACCTTCGCCGAGCGGATGAGCCAGTTCCCGGTGCAGATCCGGCAGCTGTCGCGGTTCCAGACCCCGAAGGAAACCGAGCGGACGCTGGAGATGGTCGCCGACGGCACCGTCGACATCGTCATCGGCACCCACCGGCTGCTCCAGACCGCGACCCGGTTCAAGCAGCTCGGTCTGGTGATCGTCGACGAGGAGCAGCGGTTCGGCGTCGAGCACAAGGAGCACCTCAAGACGCTGCGGGCCTCGGTCGACGTGCTGAGCATGTCGGCCACCCCGATCCCGCGCACCCTGGAGATGGCGATCACCGGCATCCGGGAGATGTCCACCATCGCCACCCCGCCGGAGGAGCGGCACCCGGTGCTCACCTTCGTCGGCGCGCAGGACGACCGGCAGGTCGCCGCGTCCATCCACCGTGAGCTGCTCCGCGACGGGCAGGTCTTCTACCTGCACAACCGGGTCGAGTCGATCGACCGGGCGGCACGGCGGCTGCGGGAACTGGTCCCCGAGGCGCGGGTCGCGGTGGCGCACGGCCAGATGGGCGAGGAAGCCCTGGAGAAGGTCATGGTCGGCTTCTGGGAGAAGGAGTTCGACGTCCTGGTCTGCACCACGATCGTCGAGTCGGGCATCGACATCCCGAACGCCAACACCCTGATCGTGGAGCGGGCCGACCTGCTCGGTCTGGCCCAGCTGCACCAGATCCGCGGCCGGGTCGGCCGGGGTCGGGAGCGGGCGTACGCCTACTTCCTCTACCCGCCGGAGAAGCCGCTCACCGAGCACGCCCACGAGCGGCTGGCCACCATCGCGCAGCACACCGAGCTGGGCGCCGGCATGTACGTGGCCATGAAGGACCTGGAGATCCGGGGCGCCGGCAACCTGCTCGGCGGCGAGCAGTCGGGGCACATCGAGGGCGTCGGCTTCGACCTGTACGTGCGCATGGTCGGCGAGGCCGTCTCCGCGTTCAAGGGTGAGCGGCCGGAGGAGGAGGCCGACGTCAAGATCGACCTGCCGATCGACGCCCACCTGCCGCACGACTACGTGAGTGTGGAGCGGCTGCGCCTGGAGATGTACCGCAAGCTCGCCGAGGCACGCGACGAGGAGCGTCTGCGCGAGGTCGTCGCCGAGATGACCGACCGGTACGGCGAGCCGCCGGCCCCGGTGCAGAACCTGGTGGCGGTGGCCCGGTTCCGCCTGCTGGCCCGCCGGTACGGCCTGAGCGACGTGACCATGCAGGGCAAGCACATCCGGTTCGGGCCGCTGCCGCTGCCCGACTCGAAGCAGATGCGGCTCAAGCGCTACCACCCGGACGCCGTCTACAAGCAGGCCACCGACCAGGTAAGCGTGCCCCGACCGACCACCCGTCGGATCGGCGGCGAGCCGCTGCGTGACCAGGCGCTGCTCGAGTGGTGCGCGCAACTGCTCTCCGACGTGCTGGGCGCCCCCGCCCCGCTGGTCGCCGCGGCCGGGTGAGCACGGCGCTTCCGTCGTACCGGCACGTGCCGGTACGACGGAAGCGCGCGCCCGAGCGCGCGGGTGGAGGTGGGGGGCGTCACAGCGCCCGGTGATGGCGTGAGAGAGTGACGGTCATGCGTGCTCGCCGTCTTGTCGCCGTCGCCACCGTGGCGGTCGGCATCGTCGCCCTCTCCGGTTGCCGTGCCGAGCCCGGTGTCGCCGCCTACGTCGGGGATCACCGCATCACCCAGGATGCGGTGACCGCCATGCTGGACGACCTGCGGGCGAAGAACCCGACGCCCCCCGCGGAGGACCCGTCCGCCGCTGCGCAGCCGCGGCTGCCCGGCCCGGCCGAGGTGGCCAGCGTGCTGGTGCTCGGCGAGGTGTGCGGGCGGGTGTCCAAGGAGAAGAACTACCAGCCGCGCGCCCAGGTGTCGCCCGAGCAGGCCGCCCAGCAGTTCGGGCTCTCGCCCGACACCCGGTACGTGCGCTCGGTCGCCGAGCTCTACACCTGCCTGTCCGGGGTGCCCTCCGGCGAGGCGGTCGCCCCGACCGACAAGGAGTTGGCCGACGTGGTCGCGGCGGGTCGCAAGGCCGCCAAGATCCCGGCCAACGTGAGCGACGAGGACGCCGCCCGTCAGCTCGACGGCGAGCAGTCGCGCGACCAGTTGCGCGCCGCGCTCGCGACCCGCAGGTCGCTGGTCGAGGCGGTCGAGAGCCACGACGTGACCGTCAACCCCCGGTACCGGCCGCTGGAGTTCCCGGTGCTGACCTTCGAGGGCAACGCTCCCGCGGTGAGCGTGCCGCTGGGCGAGGCGGGCTCCGGAACTGTCACCGACGTCTCCACCCCGGACGCGGTGCCGTCGAGCGCGAACCCGGACGCCGAGGGCACGGCCAGCTGAGCATGACGGCACGGATCGTCCTGCTGGTCACCTCACCCCGGTTGCCGGCCGGCCTGCTGACCTCGGCCGCCTGGGACGTCGTACGCCAGCATCCGGTCCTGGCCGGCGCGGAGAGCGAGTTGACCACGGCCGTGCGTCAGGCGGGCGCCGAGGTGAGGATCGTGGACGGCCCGGCGACGCAGCCGCTGCTCGACACGGTCGCGGCGCACGGCACGGCGGTCTGGTTGGCCGGCCCGGCCGGCGACGAGGCCCTGGCCCGGGAGCTGGGTCTGCGGCTGGCCCGGGAGCCGGGGCTTGCCGAGTTGGAGCTGATGTACGGCTCGTGGGACCCGCCGGGGGCCCGGCTGCTCGACGCGGTGGCCGTACTGGACCGGCTGGCCTCGCCGGGCGGCGACCCGTGGAAACGGGCGCAGACGCACCGCAGCCTCGCGGGCTACCTGCTGGAGGAGAGCTACGAGGCGTACGACGCGATGGTCGCGGACGACACCGACTCGTTACGTGAGGAGTTGGGCGACGTGCTGCTGCAGGTGGTCCTGCACGCCCGGCTCGCGGAGGAGCTGCCCGAGGGCGAGCGGTGGACCATCGACGACGTGGCGGGTGGCCTGGTCGACAAGATGATCCGGCGCAATCCGCACGTCTTCGCCGGCGCCGAGGCGGGCACGCTGGAGGAGATCACCGCCAACTGGGAGCGGATCAAGCGGGTCGAGAAGGCGCGCGATTCCGTCCTGGACGGTGTGGCGCTGAGCCAACCCGCCCTGGCCCTGGCCGCGCAGATCCTGGAACGCGCCACCCGCAACGGCATCGAGGTCCCACCTCCGCTGGCCGCCACGCAGGTGGACGCCGAAGCGAGACTGGGCGCGAGCCTGCTGGCAACCGTCGTCGCGGCCCGCGAGGCGGGTATCGACCCCGAAGCGGCCCTCCGCCGGGTCACCCTGGCGTACGCCCAAGCCGTCCGAGCCGCCGAAACCCAGCCCGCACCCCCACCCCCACCCCCACCCGTCGACCCGCGTTGATCAAGAGGTTCGCGTCAGGATCCGGCTCGGATCCGACCCAAACCTCTTGATCACCGAGGTGGGCGCGGGGGGCTGGGTAGGGTGGGGCCGGTGGAGGAGTTTGGGGTACTCGCGGAGCGGGTTGTTGAGGCTCTGCTGGAGTCGCGGCCGGGGGTCGCCACCTCGGCCGGGGATCATCGGTTCGACGACCGGCTTCCGGATCTGTCCGCCGACGCGCTGGCCGCCGATCGGGTGATGCTCTCCGACGCGGCGAACGCGCTGTCCGAACTGGACCCCGACTCGCTGGACGTCGACGAGCAGGTGGATCACGCGCTGCTCACCTCCTTCGTGGACCGGGAGCTGTTCGAGCTGACCGAGATCCGGTCGCACGAGTGGGATCCGCTGCACCACAACCCCGGTCCGCTGCTGCACCCGCTGCTGGCCCGTCCGTACGCCCCGGCCGAGGTGCGGTTGACGCAGTTGGCCGGCCGGCTCGCCGCCGTACCGGATGCCCTCGCCACCGCCCGCGCGACGCTGCGGGACATGCCGCGGATCCACGCCGAGACGGCGGTCGGGCAGTTCACCGGCACGGCCGCTCTGATCCGCGACGAGCTGCCGCCGCTGATCGCCCAGGCGCCGGGCAGCCTCGACAAGGTCGAGCCGGCGGCCACCGCCGCGATCGCCGCGCTGGAGGAGTTCGTCGCCTGGCTGCGCGTCGGCCTGGCCGCCGACGCGGGCCCCGGCCGCGACCCGCGACTGGGCCGCCGCCGCTGGGAGGCGCGGCTCTGGCACACCCTCGACACCGAGCTGGGAGCCGCCGAGATCCAGCGCCGCGCCTGGGCCAACCTGGACCGGGTCACCGCGGAGATCCGTGCGGCGGCCGTCGAGCTGGTCGGCGGGCCGGCCGACGACGCGACGGTACGCCGGGCGCTGGACGTGCTCGCCGCCGAGCACCCGGACGACTCGACAATCGTCGAGCTGGCCGGCGTGACCCTGGACGAGGCGACCGACTTCGTCCGCCTGCACGACCTGGTGACAGTGGTCGACGACCGGTGCGTGATCCAGGAGATGCCGGAGTTCGCCCGGGGGGTCGCGGTGGCCTACTGCGACGCGCCCGGCCCGCTGGAGACCGCCGCCCTGCCAACCTTCTACTGCATCGCGCCCACCCCGGCGGACTGGTCGGCGCTGCGCGTGGACTCCTTCTACCGCGAATACAACGACCACATGGTCCGCAACCTCACCGTGCACGAGGCGATGCCCGGCCACTTCCTCCAGCTCGCCCACGCCCGGCGGCACGTCGGCGGCACGAGGGTGCGGGCGCTGGCCCGCTCCGGTCCGTTCGTCGAGGGATGGGCGGTGTACGCCGAGGAGCTGATGGCCGGGCTCGGCTTCGGTGGCCTGCCGGTGCGGTTGCAGCAGCTCAAGATGCAGCTCCGGATGACCATCAATGCGCTGCTCGACCAGTTGGTGCACGCCGAGGAGCTGCCCGAGGCCGAGGCGATGGCGCTCATGACCGGGCGCGGCTTCCAGGAGGAAGGCGAGGCGGCCGGCAAGTGGCGCCGGTCGCTGCTCACCTCGACGCAGCTCTCCACCTACTTCGTCGGGTACAGCGAGATGGCCGAGATCGCCGCAGCCCGCCCGGACGGGGTGTCGGTGCGCGACTGGCACGACGCGATGCTCGCCCAGGACTGCCCGCCCCCGCGCCACCTGCGCACCCTGCTGGGCGTCTGACCCGGCTCGGTCGAGCCGGTCAGGAGCCGCCCGGCCGACGGTCCACCACGCCGGCTCCGGCGGGCGGGTCGAAGGCGTTCGTCTCCACCGTCTCGGAGTAGCTGCTCAACGCCAGCTCCATCGGTTTGCCGTCGACCGCGCCGAGGAAGTTGCCGAGCACGCCCTCGGTGGTCACACAGGCGCTGAAGTCGCCGTCCGAGCGCTGCACCTCGACGCACGCGGCGTGATGCCCGGCGACTGTGGTGTCGCTCTGCTTGATCACCGCCTGCGGGTCGAGTGCGGCGGCGGTCAGCAGCCCGACCACCACCGGCGGGGTGACGAGGCCCTGCCGGTTCGCCTCGGTGAAGAGCGCCACGGTGGGCTTGCTGCCCGGGGTGGGTGGCGCCACGAGCGTGCACGCCATCCGACCGCCGGTCGCCGTGCAGCGGGTGACGGCGTCCGGCGTGACGGTGAGCCGCCCACCCGGGTAGGTGTACGCGGAGCGGGCCGGATCCTGCGCCTGCACGATCGCGGCGGTCTGGCCGCCGGGCAGTTGGTAGTTGGCCGAGTAGGTCAACTCCAGCGCCCGGTCCAGGCGGGCGGCGAGGTCGTTGACGAGATCCGAGCGACCCATGGCGCGTCCGGCGTCCTCGTATGTCTGACAGCCGGTGACCGTGAGCGACGCGATGACCGACACGGCGAGCATGCGGAGGGTGGTCGAGGCGGCGGGCATGACGACCAGCCTGGTGGATCAAGTCGGCGCAGCGCAAACCCGTTGCCGGTTGACGCCCGGAAATCCGGGAATGTCCGTCAGTGCGGGGCGACTCGGGTGCGCGGGCGACGCCGTGCCCGATCCCGCCGCCCGATACGCTGCGTTCAACACCTGCCTCAGCCGCACCGTCGCGGCCCACCCACGGACCGGATCACAACAACGAGGAGCGACTCAGTGGCAACCATCGAGGGAATCGTCGCCCGGGAGATTCTCGACTCGCGGGGCAACCCGACGGTCGAGGTCGAGGTCGGCCTGGACGACGGCACGGTGGCCCGCGCCGCAGTGCCCTCCGGCGCCTCCACCGGCGCGTTCGAGGCGATCGAGCTGCGCGACGGTGACGCCGACCGCTACCAGGGCAAGGGCGTGGAGAAGGCGGTCTCCAACGTCGAAGACAGGATCGTCGACCAGATCATCGGGTACGAGGCCAGCGAGCAGCGGCTCATCGACCAGAAGATGCTCGACATCGACGGCACCGACAGCAAGTCGGAGCTGGGCGCGAACGCCATCCTCGGGGTCTCCCTGGCGGTGGCGAAGGCGGCTGCCGGCAGCGCCGAGCTGAGCCTCTTCCGCTACCTGGGCGGCCCGAACGCGCACCTGCTGCCGGTGCCGATGATGAACATCCTCAACGGTGGCGCGCACGCCGACTCCAACGTCGACATCCAGGAGTTCATGGTCGCGCCGATCGGTGCGCCCACCTTCCGCGAGGCGCTGCGCTCGGGCGCGGAGGTCTACCACGCGCTGAAGTCGGTGCTGAAGAAGAAGGGCCTGTCGACCGGGCTCGGTGACGAGGGTGGCTTCGCGCCGAATCTGCCCACCAACGCGGCCGCCCTGGACCTGATCGCCGAGGCGGTCGAGAAGGCCGGTTACCGGCTCGGCACCGACATCGTGTTCGCCCTCGACGTGGCGGCCACGGAATTCTTCGACAACGGCACCTACACCTTCGAGGGCGCCGCGAAGTCCGCCGAGGAGATGAGCACCTACTACACCAAGCTCGCCGACGCGTACCCGATCGTGTCGATCGAGGACCCGCTGGCGGAGGACGACTGGACGGGCTGGCAGACGCTGACCGCGTCGATCGGCGACCGGGTGCAGATCGTCGGCGACGACCTGTTCGTGACCAACCCGCAGCGCATCGCCCGCGGCATCGCGGAGAAGGCGGCCAACGCCGTCCTCGTCAAGGTCAACCAGATCGGTTCGCTGACCGAGACCCTGGACGCGGTGGACCTGGCCCACCGGGCCGGCTTCAAGTGCATGATGAGCCACCGCTCCGGCGAGACCGAGGACACCACCATCGCCGACCTGGCGGTGGCGACGGGCTGCGGCCAGATCAAGACCGGCGCGCCGGCCCGCTCGGACCGGGTCGCGAAGTACAACCAGCTGCTCCGGATCGAGGAGGAGCTGGCCGACGCGGCGCGCTACGCGGGCGCCGGCGCGTTCCCGCGCTACCGTTCGGCCTGAGACGTGGTCGGGAAGCCCCACCGCGGGGCTTCCGGCAATCTCTGTAACGCATGGAGCCTCGGGGGAGGGGTGTGACGATGCAGCGCCGCACACCGGGTGGTCAACGTCCCGCCCGTCGACCGGGTCAGTCCGGCCGGCCGGGTGCTGGCCGGGCCACCCGTGGGTCGCTCCGGGACGCCGGCGTACGCGCCGAACCGCGCGGCGCCGCCGGCCGGGCGCCGGGCGCGGTCCGGGGCGCCGAGGGCGTGCGCTCGGCGAACCGTCCGGCCGCCGCTCGGCGTACCGCCGCCGGCGGCGCCGTGAAGCGGCTCGCCGCACCCCATCCCCGTCGCTTCACCGGCCGGGCCACCGTGCTGTGCGCGGTGCTGATCGCGCTCGCCCTCGCGTACACCTATCCCGTGCGCGTCTACCTGGACCAGCAGGCCGACATCGAGCGGATGGAGGCCGCCCAGGCGGCGCAGGAGGCCGAGATCGCCAAGCTCGCCGCCGAGGCCGCGAAGTGGAAGGACGACGAGTACATCACGACGCAGGTTCGGGAGCGGTTCTTCATGGGCCGGCCGGGCGAGAAGATGATGGTGGTGCTGAACGACCCGGAGGGCGCTGCCCGCGACGCCGGCAAGTCGCCCGGCTCGGGCGCCCCGGCCGGTCCGACGACCTGGTACGACACGCTCTGGTCGAGTGTGCGGGCGGCGGACAGCCAGCAGCCGGGCAAGTGAACCACCGACCAGCACACCAGGAGAGACGAGCACCGTGACTGTCGCACCACCGCCGGAGTCGGCGGCGGATTCCGTACCCCTGCCGCAGCGGGAGCCGGCCACCGAGGCCGACCTGGCCGCGGTGGCGGCGCAGCTCGGCCGGACGCCCCGGGGCACCCGGGCGGTGGCCCACCGCTGCCCGTGCGGCCTGCCCGACGTGGTGGAGACGACGCCCCGCCTCGCCGACGGCACCCCGTTCCCGACGCTGTACTACCTGACCTGCCCCCGGGCCACCGCGGCGTGCAGCCGGCTGGAGTCGGCCGGGCTGATGCGGGAGATGGCCGACCGGCTGACGACGGATCCCGAGCTGGCGGCCCACTACCGCACCGCGCACGAGGACTACCTGGCCCGCCGGGAGGCGATTGGCGAGGTGCCGGAGATCGCGGGCATCTCCGCCGGTGGGATGCCGGGCCGGGTGAAGTGCCTGCACGTGCACCTCGGTCACGCCCTGGGCGCCGGCCCCGGCGTGAACCCGTTCGGTGACGAGACGTTGGCGCTGGTCGAGCCCTGGTGGACGAGCGGCCCGTGCGTCGACGTCCCCCCGGCCGAATGACAGCCCAGACCGAGGGGCAGATCCTGGTGCGGCCAGCCCGCACCGGGGACGTACGGGGCATCCGCCGGTTGGTCGACACGTACACCGACGACCGGCGGCTGCTGAGCAAGGCCACCGTCACCCTCTACGAGGACGTGCAGGAGTTCCGCGTGGCGGTCCGGCCCGACGACGGCGTCGTGGTGGGCTGCGGGGCGTTGCACGTGATGTGGGAGGACCTGGCCGAGATCCGCACGGTGGCCGTCGACCCGTCCTGCCGGGGCCGGCGGATCGGGCACCGGCTGGTGAGTGAGCTGATCGACGCGGCCCGGGAGTTGGGCGTCGCGCGGATCTTCGCGCTCACCTTCGAGACCCGCTTCTTCGGCTCGTTCGGGTTCCGCGAGATCGACGGCGCTCCGGTGCCGCAGCCGGTCTACGAGCAACTGCTGCGCTCGTACGACGAGGGTGTCGCGCAGTTCCTGGACCTGGAGCGGGTCAAGCCGAACACGCTGGGCAACACCCGGATGCTGCTGCGCCTGTGAGCGGCGCGGGTCGCCGGTTGTCGTAGGGTTGCCGGGTGACGACGCGTGTGGCGGCCATCGACTGCGGGACCAACTCGATCCGACTGCTGGTCGCCGACCTGCCCGACGAGTCGGCCGGGCCGCAGGCCCCGCTGACCGACGTGACCCGGCGGATGGAGATCGTCCGGCTCGGGCAGGGCGTGGACCGGACGGGGCGGCTGGCGCCGGAGGCGATCGAGCGGACGCGGGTGGCGCTGGCGTCGTACGCCGCCGACATCGAGAAGTTGGGCGCCCAGCGGGTGCGGATGTGCGCCACCTCGGCCTCCCGCGACGCTGCCAACGCCGCCGAGTTCACGGAGATGGTGCAGCGCACCCTCGGGGTGCCGCCCGAGGTGGTCAGCGGCGACGAGGAGGCCCGGCTGTCGTTCACCGGTGCGGTGCGCGGCCTGCCCGCCGACGCGTTGGAGCCGTTCCTGGTCGTCGACATCGGCGGTGGCTCCACCGAGTTCGTGGTCGGTGACCGGGCGGCCGGCGTGCGGTCGGCGATCTCCGTGGACATCGGCTGCGTCCGGATGACCGAGCGGCACCTGGCGGGCGACCCGCCGACGGCCGAGCAGATCGCCGCCGCGCAGGCCGACATCGCCGCCGTGGTGGACCGGGCGCTCGCGGCGGTGCCCGGCCGCGAGGCGGCCACCCTGGTCGGCCTCGCCGGTTCGGTCACCACAGTGGTCGCCATCGCTCAGGGCCTGCGGGAGTACGACCCGGAGCGCATCCACCACGCCCGGGTGTCGTACGAGGCGGTGGCCCAGGTGACCGAGGATCTGCTTTCGCGGACCAGCGCGCAGCGGCTGGAGATTCCGGTGATGCACCCGGGCCGGGCCGACGTGATCGCGGCGGGCGCGCTCGTGCTCCGCGTGATCATGGAGCGGGCCGGGATGCCCTCGGTGGTCGCCTCGGAGCACGACATCCTGGACGGCATCGCCTGGAGCCTCCAGTAGGCCACCCGCGGCCTTGATCGACTCCGCATCGCCGATATCGCGGTATCCGGGACACTTGGACACCCCGATATCGGCGATCTCGTGTTGATCTAAGCGCTTGGCGTCGCCTTCAGGCAGTAAGCGGCCTGAGTAGGGCCGTTCTTCAGTCTTCGTCGTCCAGATTAGGGCGGTGCACGCGGATCCAAGCCTCGATGTCCTCGGTGCGCCAGATTCGCCCCGTGGCCAACGCTTCATACGGCTCCGGCCAGTCGGGACGCTTCATGAGCTGCTCCACGCGCTGCCTGCTGACGCCCAGCCGCATCCGAATCTCGTATGCACCCATGAGATTCCGGCCCATTCCTCGGAGGCTAGACATGCCCCTACTAGTCAAGGCCCTAGTTGGGCAACACCCTACTAGGGCCTTGACTAGGGGCTACGATGCGATCACCCTTAAGTAATGGCAGCGTCCAACGTTTCCCCAGTTCACGACCGCCAGCGTCGGGCGATGCGCCCACATCTGCCGATGCGACCTCTGTGGCTGTGCCGGGTGTGCGCTGCCGCTTGGCCATGTCAGCCGGCGCGGCTGTTGTTGACCATGGAGTACCGACGTGACCGGGTCGGCCTGAGCATCTACATGGCTGGCCTGTTGTTTGAGGCCACCGCAGATCTGATCAAGCTCAATCCGAACCCGGCGCCATCCCCGGCCGACCTGTTCGCCAGGTTCGTGGGCTGGACCGCCAGGGGGTCCGAGTCCGCCCCGACCACCCTGGGCGTTGTGCCGACTGATCCCGCAGGCCGGGATGGACCCCCGCTGTCTCGGTGATCGATTCAATGTCGGCGATATTGCGGTGTCCCGTCGGGCGGATGCCCCCACATCGCCGACCTGGAGTGGATCAAGCGCCCGGGTCCCGCTCGGCGCGGCGAGGGCCGGAATCGTTGACGCTACTTCGCATTGCGCACTAGTGTGCAATGCGTGGACACCACACAGTTGTTGAAGGGCGTGCTCGATCTGGCCGTCCTGGCCGTCCTGAAGGAGGAGGACGGCTACGGTTACGACATCCTGCGCCGGCTCCGCGAGGCCGGCCTGGAGGAGATCGGCGACGCCTCGGTCTACGGCACGCTGCGCCGCCTCTTCGCCGCCGGCCTGCTCACCACCTACGTCGTGCCGAGCGAGACCGGCCCGCACCGTAAGTACTACTCACTCAACGCCGCCGGGCGTGACCAGTTGACCCGCTCCGGCAAGCTCTGGCGCTCGTTCGCCACCACAATGGACACTCTGCTCGACGATCGGGGGCTGGCGGCATGACCGTCACGGAGCAGGAGATCACCGACTACGTGGCGCGGGTCCGGGCCGCTCTGGCCGACCTGCCGCCCGACCGGCTCACCGAGCTGACCGAGGATCTCGCCGACCATCTCACCGAGGTCGCCGCCGAGGCCGAGGGCACCCTCGTCGAGCGGCTGGGTGAGCCGGAGACGTACGCCGCCGAGCTGCGCGCCGCTGCCGGCGTCGGCGTGGGCGGTGGGCGCAACCTCGACCAGCGGGTCGCCACCGTCGTGGTCCGGCTCCGCGGCCGGCTGCGCGCGATCGACACCCGGCTCGGCCCACCCCTGGGGTACGCGACGGCCAGCGACTTCCTCCGTCTGCTGCGCCCGGGTTGGTGGGTAGCGCGCGGCTATCTGGCGGCGATGCTGGTCACCGTGATCACCACGGGTGGGAGTTTCGGTCTGCTGCCCCGGTTCGGTGGGGAGCTGCTGGCCGGCCTGATCATGCTCGTCGGTTTCGTGCTCGCCTCGATCTGGCTCGGTCGCCGATCCGGTCAATTGAGCCGCTGGCCGAGGTCCGCCTTGCAGGTCGGCAGCGCGGTGCTTGTGGTGTTCGCGCTCTCGGCCCTGATGCAGGCCGAGAACCGGATGCGCTACGGCGACTACGGCTACGACCCGACGTCTGTCGACAACCCGTACGACCGGATCAGGGACGTCTTCGTCTACGACAGCGAGGGTCGCCTGGTGGAGAACGCCCGGCTCTTCGACGAGAACGGCAACCCCATCCGACTCGGCTATCCGGACTGCGCCGACCCGGCCGCGGCCTACGGCAATCCGCTGCTGCGGGCCTACCCGTACTGCCCGGACCAGGCGCCCTTCGGGCCGCGAGGCCCGGGCATGCCCGGCCGGCCGACGAGCGGGCCGCAGCCGACCGGCACGTCGACGCCGAGCGAGACCCCGTCGGTTCCGACCCAGGCGCCGACCACGGCGAGCCCGAGTGTGACGCCGAGTGCCACGCCGAGTGGCGACCCGAGCCCGACCGCGACGAGCTGACGGGTGATGTGAACCAGATCATGCACACGATGCTGGGAAATAGCTGAACGGACGAGGCGAGCGGGACGACACCGGAAATCAATGATCGTTACGGTGTCGTCTGCTCATCCACCCCTCGGAAGGAACCCCCGTGTCAGAGCAGGTCGCACCGCCCCCCGCGTCCGACGCCGCGCCGCAGCAGCCGGCCGTCGAGACGCCCGCCCAGCCGGGTGTCGAGACGCCGCCCCCGGCCGAGCCGGAGGCGAAGAAGTCCGGTGGGAAGAAGGCGCTGGGCATCATCGGCGCGATCGTCGTGTTTCTCGTCGTCGCCGGCCTGAAGTTCGGTCTCGGCGCGGCGATCGGCAACTTCCTGAACAAGGACGAGACGGCCGACGCCAAGGCCGGCGACTGCATCGCGGAACTGCCCGAGATCAAGGGCGACAAGCAGCAGAAGGTCGACGGCGCCAAGGTCGTCGAGTGCACCTCCACCGACGCCGCGTACAACGTGGTCGGTCGGATCGACGGGCAGACCGAGGCCCAGGCCAAGGCCGACACCACCTGCAACGAGTTCTTCAAGGAAGGCCAGGACGGGTACGTCTTCTCCAGCATTGAGTCGGGCAAGAAGGGCTACGTGCTCTGCCTGACCAAGAAGGCCTGACCGAAAAGGCCTGACCGAAAAGGTCAGACCGAGCTGAGAGACCGATGACGGCGGCGGGGGAGCGTTCCCCGCCGCCGTCGGCATACCCCGGTCACCGTCCGGCGAACAGGAGGTGAATGCCACTGTTCCGGCGTCTTCCCGGCGGAGGCGCGGCATGGCAGGCTACCGGCACGTAGGACCACTGGGCGACCAGCCAACGATGACTGACCGCTAGGAGGACGGCCGATGGGCGACATGGTGAGCTACCGCAGCAACGGGGGTACGAGCGAGGGGTATCTCGCGATACCCGCCAGCGGCACGGCCAGCCCCGCCGTCATCGTCATCCAGGAGCGGTGGGGTCTAGTCCCGCACATCCGGTCGGTCGCGGACCGGTTCGCCGAGGCCGGCTTCGTCGCCCTCGCCCCGGACTTCTACCACGGTGAGACCACCAGCGAGCCGGACGAAGCGCAGCGTCTGCTGCTGGCGATGCGGATGGACGAGGCGGCGAAGGACATCGCCAGCGCCGCCGACTACCTCGCGGGGCGGCCGGAGGTAACCGGCAAGGTCGGCGCCGTCGGCTTCTGCGCCGGTGGCAGCCTCGCCCTCTGGTCGGCGACCCTCTCCGAGCGGATCGTCGCCACCGCCGGCTTCTATCCCGTGCTGCCCTGGGAGTCGATGCGCCCCGACTGGGTCGACTACGCCGGCAAGACGGCCGTCATCCACTGCTCCGAAGAGGACGGCACCTCGGCCGCCGAGGGTGTGCAGACCGCACGCCGGGCCATCGAGGAGGCCGGCGGCACCTGCCAGCTCTACGACTACCCGGGCACCTCGCACGCGTTCTTCAACGACGACCGGCCGGAGGCGTTCGACCAGCGATCCGCCGCCAGCGCCTGGGCCCGTACCCTCGAACTCTTCCGGGCCAAGCTTGGCTGAGCCGCGTACGCCCGACCAGGTCGTCGCCCGCGCCGCGCGGGCGACGGACCTGGCCGACCTCGACGCGGCGGTCAGTGACTGTTTCGCCTGTCCACGGCTGGTCCGGTGGCGGGAGGAGGTGGCCCGCACCCGGCGGGCCGCCTTCCGCGACCAGGAGTACTGGGGTCGACCGGTGCCGGGCTTCGGCCCCGCCGACGCGCGGATCGCCATCCTCGGGCTCGCGCCCGCCGCGCACGGTGGCAACCGCACCGGCCGGATCTTCACCGGCGATCGTTCGGGCGACGTGCTCTTCGCGGCCCTGCACCGGGCCGGGCTGGCGAACCAGCCGACCAGCGTCGCCGCTGACGACGGGCTGGCGCTGCGCGACACCCGCATCTTCTCGGCCGTCCGCTGCGCCCCGCCGGACAACAAACCAACCCCGGACGAGCGGGACACCTGCGCGCCCTGGCTGCACCGCGAGGTCACGCTGATCCGGCCCACCCTGCGCGTCGTGGTCGCGCTGGGCGCGTTCGCCTGGGCCGCGTGGTGGCCGGTGCTGCGCCAGGTGTACGGGCAGCGCCCGCCCAGCCCGCGACCGGCGTTCGGTCATGGGGCACACTGGTCCGGCGCGGCCGTGCCGGAGTTGCTCGGTTGCTACCACGTCAGCCAGCAGAACACCTTCACCGGGCGGCTGACACCGGGGATGTTGGACGATGTCTTCGGCCGGGCCAAGCAGCTGGCCGAAGTGGACTGAGAACGCGTGGGGTGGTGGCGATGACGAACGGAACGCGCCCGCCCACGCCGTCCCCGGTCGCCGGGTCGGGTGTGGTCCGCCCGGTGCTCGGCCTGCTGCGCCGGTGGTGGCCGGTGGGTGCGGTGGCGGCGCTGCTCGCGGCCGCCGCACTGGCCTCGGCGCACTCGTCGATCGGCGCCAGTCAGATCCCGCCGGCCGCGGAGAACGTCCCCTGGGTGCCCGAGTACCCGACGGATATGCCGTCGCCGCCGCCGTCGATCCCGGTCGAGCCGAGGGACGCCGGCGAGGCCACCCAGGCGCACATCCCGCAGTGGATCGCCACCGTGGCGATGGCTCTGCTCGGGCTGGCCATCCTCGCGGTGCTGGGTTATCTCAGCTGGCTCCTGCTCCGTGGCGCGCTGCGCCGCACCTCGCGGGCGCTGCCGGCGCAGCGGGCCCGGCGTACGGCCGAGGGCACCGCCCGCGAAGTGGTCGCCGCCCTGGACGCCGGCCTGGTGGAGCTGGACGACCAGGCCACCGATCCCCGCGTCGCGGTGATCGCCTGCTGGGTACGCCTCGAGGAGGCCGCCGCCGCGGCCGGTGTGCCCCGGCATCCCGGCGACACCCCGACCGACCTGGTCACCCGGCTGCTGCGGGGTGACCCGTCGACCGGGGTCCCGGCGATCGTCAGCGCCGACGTGCTGGCCGAGTTCGCGCACGTCTACCGCGAGGCCCGGTACGCCACGCGTGAGGTCGACGAGGGCACCCGCGACCAGGCCCGCGCCGCGCTGCGGCGGCTACGCGGTGAACTCACCATCGTGACGACTGGCGCTTCCGAGGTGCCGTCGTGAACGGGCTGGGGACGGTGCGACGGTGAGCGGCAGTGCCAGCATCGACGACCTGCTCACCTTCGAGGAGGAGCGGCCGAGGCAGGCCGAGCGTGAGCGGGGTGGCCGCGCCGGGCGCGTCTTCCGGGCTCTGGCCGGCAACGCCGCCCTGGTCGCCGTGCTGGTCGTCGGTCTGCGGGCGGTCGGTCTGCAGGTGTCGCTGGTGATCCTGGTGGCCGGTGTGTTCGCGGTGTCCGCGGTGCGCCGGGTCGCTGCCGCGCTCGCGCCGCCACCGGCGGCGAGGTCCCGTCCTCCGCTTCACCAGTACGACGACGACGGCACCTGGAACTGGGGTGCCCGGGACGCGCTGCGCGCCGCCATCAACGGCTGGGAACTCCCGCTGGACTGGTCCACGACGCGACCCGAACGCTTCACCGGGGTCATCCTGCCCCGGCTCGCGGAACTGGCCGACGAGCGGCTGCGCCTGAAGCACGCCGTGACCCGCGAGTCGGATCCGACCCGTGCCCGTGCCCTGCTGGGCGATCGGTTGTGGACGTTCCTGGAATCCCCGCCCCGCCGCCCCCCGTCGCCGCGCGATCTCGCGGTGATCGTCGCCGAACTGGAGAAGATCTCATGAACGACGTGGACCGGAGCATGCCCGCCGCCGAGGTCGGTCGCCTGGCCCGGGCCGTCCTGGACGCGGTCGGCACCGTCGTGGTCGGCAAGCGGGACGCGTTGGAGCTGGTCCTCGCCGGGATCCTGGCCGGTGGGCACGTGCTCCTGGAGGATCTGCCCGGCCTGGGTAAGACGCTCACCGCGCGCTCCTTCGCCCAGGCGCTCGGGTTGGACTTCCGCCGGCTCCAGTTCACCCCGGACCTGCTCCCCGCCGACGTCACCGGCTCCTTCCTCTACGACCAGCGCAACGGCGACTTCACCTTCCGCGCCGGGCCGGTCTTCACCAACCTGCTCCTCGCCGACGAGATCAACCGGACGCCGCCGAAGACCCAGTCCGCGCTGCTGGAGGCGATGCAGGAGAAGCAGGTCTCGGTGGAGGGCGTGACGTACAAGCTGGACGAGCCGTTCCACGTGCTGGCCACCGCCAACCCGATCGAGTACGAGGGGACCTACCCGCTGCCCGAGGCGCAGCTGGACCGGTTCCTGCTGCGGGTCTCCTTCGGCTATCCGGAGCACGAGGAGGAGTGGGAGGTGCTGCGCCGTCGGATGGGCCGCCGCCGCGAGGAGGCGGACATCAAACCGGTCGTCGACGCCGCCACCCTGCGGGCGATGCAGGCCGCCCTGGAGGACGTGGTGGTGGAGGACTCCATCGGCCGGTACATCGTGTCGCTGACCGCGGCCACCCGGGAACATCCGTCGGTGCTGGTCGGCGCCTCGCCGCGTGGCTCGTTGGCGCTGCTGCTGCTGGCCCGGGTGCGCGCGGTGTTCGGCGGCCGGGACTACGTGGTGCCGGAGGACGTCAAGGAAGTGGCGGCGCCCGCCCTGGCCCACCGGATCACCCTGCGCCCGGAGATGTGGCTGCGCCGCGTCGACCCGGCCTTCGTGGTGGGTGAGGTGTTGGAGGCCACGCCCGCCCCGGCCAGCGGTGCGCTGCCCAGCTACGCCGCCGGCGGGCTCCGGCGCTGATGACCGGCCCGACCGCGCCCGCGCCGCGATCCACCGAGCCGGAGTCGGCCGCCGGCTGGGCGCCCACCCCGGCGCTCGGCCGCGCGGTGCTGCTCGCCGGCCTGTTGCTGGTGGCGGGGGTCCTGCTGGGGCGGGTCGATCTCGTCGTGCTGGCGGCCCCGTTCGCGCTGGGCACCGCGTACGCGCTGCGCCGCCGGCCCACGACGCTGCCGCAGGTCTGGATCACCGCCGGGGACGACGGACCGCTCGTCGAGGGTGGCGAGGTGTCGGCCGCGGTCAGTGTCGGCAACCCGGACGCGGTCGACTACGACCTCGTGGTGTTGCGGTCCCGGGTCTCGCCGTGGTTGCGGATCACCCGTGCCGGTTTCGCCGGCACCGGCCCGGCCGACGACGCCCCGCCCGCCGACGCCCCGCCTGCTGCCGGCGCGTCCGCCCGCACCGGCCGCTCCGTCGCCGATCGGCCGTTCGTGACCTCAGTGCCCGCCGCGGCGGCGGTGGACCTCGAGTTGGCCGGCCGGGCTCTGCGCTGGGGCCGGCACCCGGTCGGTCCGGCCGGCGCGCGGGTCGCCACGGCGGGTGGCCTGCTGGTCTCCCGAGCGGTGTTCACCGAGCCGGTCGGGGTGCGGGTCTATCCGCGCACCGAACCGTTCGAGGCGGTGGAGGCGATGCCCCGCGCCGCCGGCCTGGTCGGCGCGCACCACTCCCGCCGGCCCGGTGAGGGCGGCGAGCTGGCCGGCGTACGGATCTTCGCCCCCGGCGACCGGCTCCGCCGCGTCGACTGGCGGGTGTCGCTGCGCGCCCGGCAGTTGCACGTGGCGGCCACCCTCTCCGACCGGGACGCCGAGGTGGTGGTGCTGCTCGACGTGCTCGCCGAGGCGGGGCGCTCCGGCGGCGTGGACGGCTCCGCCTCGGTGCTGGACACCACAGTGCGGGCCACCGCGGCGATCGCCGAGCACTACCTGCACCGGGGCGACCGGGTGTCGCTTGTGGAGTACGGGCCGGGTGCCCGCCGGTTACGCGCGGCCGCCGGCCGCCGGCAGTACCTGACCGTCCTGGAGTGGCTGCTCGACGTGCGCGCCGAAGCGTCCCAGCACGAACCGTACGACCAGGTCTTCGGCCCGCAGCAGCTCTCCTCGGACGCGTTGGTGGTGGTCCTCACCCCGCTGCTGGACGAGCGGTCGGCGCAGATGCTGGCGCGGCTGGCCCGCTCCGGCCGGTTCGTGGTGGCGGTCGACACGCTGCCGGCCAACCTGACGCCGCCGAAGGATCGGGGTTGGGCCGAGGTGGCGTACCGCCTGTGGCGGCTGGACCGGGAAACCATGATCGGGCAGCTCCGGGAGCACGGCGTGCCCGTCGTGCGCTGGGCCGGCGCGGGCAGCCTGGACCAGGTGCTGCGGGACGTGGCGCGGCTGGCGACGGCCCCAAGGGTCGGTTCCCGGTGAGGATCGAGGGTGTGGGCAGATGATCGACGCGATCACCGGGCGGGTGCGGGCTGCTCAGGATGCTGTTGCACGGATCAGTGCCGTTCCGCTGATGGTCCGGGCCGCGATCTTCGTCACCGCGCTGGCCGGGCTGGCGCTGGCGTTTCCCGCCGAGGTGTTGACCGGTCGGCCGCTGCTGCTCCTGGCGGTGGCGGCGCTGCTGCCCGCGGTGGGTCCGCGGCGGCTGTGGCCGACCTTCGTGGCGCTGGTCATGGCCGGCGGCTGGCTGCTCGCCACCGACGGATACGGCCGACCGGTGGCGTTGTGGCGGCTGCTCGCCGTCGCTGCGCTGTTGTACCTGGGGCACTCCCTGTGCGCGCTGGCGGCGCTGCTGCCGTACGACGCGATGGTGGATCCGGAGCTGGTCACCCGGTGGTTGCTGCGGGTGGCGGCGGTGCTGTTGGGTACGGCCGTGCTGGGGGTGCTGCTGTTGCAGGCGGCGGGCCTGGGCGGGGAGGCCGGTCATCAGTGGGTCACCGTGCTGGGGCTGGTGGTGGCGGTGGGTCTCGTCGCGTTGCTGGGTTGGCTGCTGCGGCGTAGGTGAACCCCTGAGGCGACAGAGTTATGCAGGTCACAGGGGTTGTGTTCCGTCACAGATGGGGGGCGCGAGCGGGATTACCTGAGCCCGGCGGGGAAAGATAGATGACGTGAATCCGAAGCGGATCCTTGTGGTGGGTGCCGGGCACGTCGGTCTCTACGCGGCCCTGCGCCTGTCAAAGAAGCTCAGCTCCCGTGAGGCTGAGGTCATCGTCGTGGACCCCCAGCCCCACATGACCTACCAGCCGTTCCTGCCCGAGGCCGCGGCGGGGAACATCTCCCCCCGGCACTCCGTGGTGCCGCTGCGCCGGGAGCTGCGCCGGTGCAAGGTGGTGGCGGGAACGGTCACGCGGGTCGAGCACGACCGCAAGGTGGCCACCGTGCAGCCGATCGTCGGCCCGGCCCGGGAGATCGCGTACGACCACGTGATCGTCGCGCCGGGTTCGGTGTCCCGGACGCTGCCGATTCCGGGCCTGCACGAACAGGGCATCGGGTTCAAGACCATCGGTGAGGCGATCTACCTCCGCAACCACGTGTTGGACCGGCTGGACGTCGCGGCCGTGACCCCGGATGCGGAGGTGCGCCGCTCGGCGCTGACCTTCACGTTCGTCGGTGGCGGTTACGCGGGCATCGAGGCGCTCGCCGAGATGGAGGACATGGCCCGGGATGCCCTGCGCTACTACCCGGAGCTGAAGCCGGAGGACATGCGCTGGGTGCTCGTCGAGGCCACCCAGCGGGTGCTGCCCGAGGTCGACCGGGACATGGGCGCCTACACGGTGCAGCAGCTCATGAAGCGCAACATGGACATCCGGCTGGACACCCGCCTGGAGTCCTGCGTCGACGGGGTGGTCAAGCTCTCCGACGGGGACAGCTTCCGGTCCGACACGATCGTCTGGACGGCCGGCGTGAAGCCGTCGCCGATGCTTGACGCGACGGACTTCCCGCGTGACGAGCGCCGGCGGGTCACCTGCATTCCCACCCTCCAGGTGGTCGACGGTGACCGGGTCATCGAGGGCGCGTGGAGCGCGGGTGACTGCGCCGCCGTGCCGGACCTGACCAAGGAACCGGGCAACTTCTGCTCGCCGAGCGCGCAGCACGCGGTGCGTCAGGCGGCGCGGATGGCCGACAACATCGTCGCGGTGATCCGCGGCCGCGAGCCGGTCAACTACAAGCACAAGCACGCCGGCAGCGTCGCCAGCCTCGGCCTGCACAAGGGCGTCGCCCAGGTGTACGGCATCAAGATGACCGGCTGGCCGGCCTGGTTCATGCACCGGACGTACCACATGAGCCGGATCCCCTCGTTCAACCGCAAGGTCCGGGTGGTGGTGGACTGGTCGCTGGCGTTCTTCCTCAAGCGTGAGGTCGTCGCCTTGGGCCAGCTGCACGACCCGCGCGAGGAGTTCGTCGAGGCATCCCAGCCGGTGGGCGCGCCGCCCGTCTGAGCAAACTGGACGAAAGGGCCCCTCCTGCTCAGGAGGGGCCCTTTCGCGATACTCGGCGTCAGACCCGCCAGATCCAGGCGTCGGCGATGCGGGTGGCCGGGCCGTACAACTGCTCCAGGGTCGCCCGCAGGCTGTCGGCGTGCGGCGCGTCGTCGGCCAGCGCCACGCAGGACGCGCCCCAGAAGTCGACGTCCCGGGCGGCCTGCCGGCGCTGCTCGTCGCCGATGGCCGGCTGGTCGCCGCGGCGGGCGACGTCGGCCAGCAAAGCCGAGGTGGGCTGCTTGAAGGTGCCCATGGCGGCGGTGCCACCGCGCCCGTACGGGCCGATGAAGAACCCCTCGGGCAGGCCGAACCCGGCGTCGGCGGCGGCTGCCCAGCGCATCGGCCACGGTTCCTTGGGGGTGGGCAGTGGCACCGGGACCAGCACCCCGCCCGGGCGGACGCACTGCCGCCAGTGCCCGCCGGTGATGAACTCCGGCACGGCGGGCCGCTCGGCGGTCGGCAGTGGGGTCGGGAAGATCGGCAGCAGGGCTGCGATGACGGCGAGCGGCACCAGCCGCCGCGCCCGGCCGGTGCCGCGCAGTGCCCGGTCGACGGCCACGACGAGCACCGTCGCCACGATCGGGAGCAGCGCCAGGCCGAACCGCATCGGCAGCGCGCCGTCCACCACCGGCAACCCGGCCAGCAGGGCGTACGGGCCGGGCAGCGCGGTGCGGGTGCCGCCGAGCACCACCTCCGGGCCGAGGGAGAGCGCGCCCATCACCAGCGCCGCCACCACGCAGGCGAGCACCAGCCGGCGCCGGCCGGCCCAGACCGCGCAGGCGGCGGTGACCAGCAGCAGCGGCCAGCCGAGGAAGGTGTTGTATTCGGCGGGGCCGGTGGTCAGCCGGGACGCCTCGTCGCTGCCGGCGACCGACAACGGGGAGACCGCCCACCAGCTGCTGAGGTCGGCCGAGAAGTAGGCCGGGCTGAACATCCCGTCGGCGACGCCCTGCGGCCCGGCGAACTGGAACCACAGTGGGTAGCCGAGCACCAGCAGCGCCAGGCCGGCGGCGATCGCCAGCCCGCCGGCGAATCCGGGCAGAGCGCGCCGGGCGAGGTCCCGGTCCGCGACGGTGTAGCTGATCGCCATCACCAGCAGTGTGACGGCGCAGAGGAAGAGGACCTCCTCGCCGATGAAGACCTGCGCGGTGACGGCCGCGGCCAGCCCGGCAGCGGAGCTGATCATCCGTCGTCGGTCCGGGCCGACCGATCGGGCGCGGCCCGTCGCGTCGGGTGTCGTGGGGCCGGGGTCGGACGCGCGGAGCAGCCGGAGCACCAGCCAGACGATCACCGGCACCAGCCACTGCGCCGTCATGTGCAGGTGGCTGTTGGACTGCGAGATCATGCCCGGGCCGAAGCCGCACAACCCGCCGCCGAGCGCGGCGGCGAGGCGGTGGGCGCGCAGCGTCCGGTGGAACAGCAGGTACCAGGCGAGGGCGGTGCCGGCCAGGTTGGCGGCGGCGAGCAGCGCGAAGGTGGTGGGCGCGCCGAGCAGGAGGGTGATCGGCGCGCAGACGACGCCGAGCGCGATGACAGTGGTGTTGGCCATCAGGTTGACGCCGTCCGGGGCGTTGAGCCGGTCGGTGAGCAGGTGGAAGTCGCCGAGCAGCGCCCTCGCGTCGACCGCCAGGAACCATTCGTAGAGCGTCTGGTCCTCGGGGTTGAGCGCCAACGTCCGCCCACCCGGGTCGGGCCACAGGCCGTGGGTCAGCCAGCCGGCGAGCGCCACCCAGACCACCGCGATCAGCAGATCCGCCCGGTGGCGGCGGACGGCGGCCAGCAGCCGGACGGCCCGGGGTCGGCGGCTGACCTGATCGTCGAGACGGAAGACCTGGTCAGGGGCGGCGTCGGGGGCCGTTGGGGCTGCGCTGCTCACGGCATCGACCCTAATGTGGCCAGCCCGGCGGGGTACGCCGGGTCGCCGCGGACCGGCTACGGTGACACTGCACCGTGCGTGTCGGCGCGCGGGTGCCACCCGCCCGGGTGGTGGAACGGCAGACACGGCCGCCTTAAAAGCGGCTGCCGAAAGGCGTGCGGGTTCGACCCCCGCCCCGGGCACCCAGCCGCCACGGCGTCCGCGTTCCCATCGTGATCACCAGGAGTGGGCCGGGCAGTTTACTCTTGGGGTGCACGTTCACGTGCAAACGACCCCCTGAGGGAGGCCAGACAGTGAAGACCTCGAACCCGGTGCTCGCCCGGCTCGGCCAGGCGGCCGAGCGGGAGCGCTCCGCCGGGTACGCACCGGCCGGGCCGTACGGACAGCCCGGCATTCCGCAGCAGTACCCGTCCCAGGCCGGCTACCCGGCCGCACCGCCCGCCGTGGCACCGATGACCGTCGACGACGTGGTCGTCAAGACGGTCGCGCTGTTCGGCATCCTCGGCATCACCGCCGCGGCAGCCTGGGTGCTCGTGCCCGACGCGCTGGTCGGCACCGCCTGGATCGGCGCGGCGGTCGTCGGCCTGGTGCTCGGCCTGATCATTTCGTTCTCCCGGATGGCCAACCCGGCGCTCGTCATCGCGTACGCGGTCGTCGAAGGTGTCTTCGTCGGCATGGTCAGCAAGGCGTTCGAGTCCGCCTACGACGGCATCGTGCTCCAGGCCGCCGTGGCCAGCTTCGGCATCTTCTTCGTGATGACGATGATCTACAAGGCGAAGATCATCCGGGCCACCCCGGTCTTCGTCAAGGTCAT
The DNA here is from genome assembly GCF_040607775.1 of Micromonospora sp. NPDC005237. Taxonomy (NCBI): domain Bacteria; kingdom Bacillati; phylum Actinomycetota; class Actinomycetes; order Micromonosporales; family Micromonosporaceae; genus Micromonospora; species Micromonospora sp. NPDC005237. The sequence continues at coordinate 264,389 of NZ_JBEXHJ010000001.1, forward strand.
GACTTCGGTGATCATCGGCCTTGCCGCGGTCATGCTGATCAACCTGGTGCTGGCGCTGTTCGGCATCAACACGGGTCTGCGTGACGGCAGCCCGCTCGCCATCGGCTTCAGCCTCGTCTGCATCGTGGTCGCGTCGCTGAGCTTCGTGCTCAGCTTCAAGGAGATCGAGGACGGCGTCCGGATGGGCCTGCCCCAGCGCTACTCCTGGGTGGCCGCGTTCGGCATCCTGGTCAGCCTGGTCTGGCTCTACATCGAGATCCTGCGCCTGCTGAGCTACTTCCAGGGCGACGACTGATCTCGTCCGTCCCGCTGACCGGCGCCCGCTCCCGCTCTCGCGGGGGCGGGCGCCGTCGTCCGCGCCGTTTCGCCGCCGCCGCCGGGCCGTCCGGGGCAGAGTGACTGCGAGGGGTACGCGGGCGAAGGAGGCGACGGTGCGCAGCAACAACCCGGTGCTCAACCGGCTGGACGAGACCGGCCGGTTGGAGTCCCGGGTGGTCAGCTCCCGCGACGTCGAGCCGATGACCGTCGACGACGTGGTGGTGCGTACCGTCGGATTGCTCCTGCTCACCGGCGCGGCCGCCGCGGTGTCCTGGGCGGTGGTGCCCGACGCGGTGTGGTTGGGGGCGGCCCTGGCCGGCAGCGCCCTGGCCTCGATCGTGCTGGTCCTGGTCATCTCGCTGCGGGGGATCACCAACCCGGTGCCGATCATCGGCTATGCGGTGCTCCAGGGGCTGCTGCTGGGGGTCGCCAGCCGGACCTTCCAGCAGGTCTACCCCGGGATCGTGGTGCAGGCGGTGGCCGGCACCTTCGGCGTCTTCCTCGGCATGGCGGCGCTGTACCGGGCCCGGGTGATCCGCGCGACGCCCCGGCTGGCCCGCCTGGTGATCGGCACGCTGCTCGGTATCGCCGTGCTCAGCGTGGTCAACCTGGTGTCGTACCTGATCTCCGGACGGCCGGGGCTGGCGGTCTACAGCGTCAGCGGGGAGGTCGGCTGGTTGCCGTACGCCTTCTCGGTCGTGGCGATCATCGCCGGTGCGTTCAGCTTCATCCTCGACTTCGACCTCGTCGAGCGCTCGGTGCGCGACGGCCGACCCCGCCGGTACGCGTGGCTGAGCGCGTTCGGCCTGCTCACCGGCCTGGTCTTCCTCTACTGGCAGCTGCTACGGCTGCTCAGCTACCTGCGCCGCTGAGTGGCCCGGAATGTCGGGGTCGGCGCCGGCCGTAGACTCGGCGGCGATGAGCGCAGCGGAGTTGGAGCGGGCCGTGCAGTTGCTGGTCCGCCAGGTCGGGCACTGGGAGCAGCCGCGCTGGGCGGCGGCCGCGACCACCGGCAACGTGCCCCGCGCCGACCTGATGCACCGGTTGGTGCAGGAGATCGCCAATCTGGCCGCCGACGCCGAGGGACAGCCCCGCCGGACCGTGCCCCGGCTGGACAACGACCTGGCCCTACCCGACCAGTTGCGGGTGGTGACGGCTGACCTGCTGGCCGCCGGGGCCGACGCCGAGGCGCTGGCGCGGGCCGCCGCCGAGGTGACGGCGACCCGCGGCGCGCTCTGACGTCGGGTCAGCTCAGGCGTTCGAGCACCATGGCCATGCCCTGGCCGCCGCCGACGCACATGGTCTCCAGACCGATGGTCTTGTCGTGCCACTCCAGCGCGTTGAGCAGGGTGCCGGTGATCCGGGCGCCGGTCATGCCGAACGGGTGGCCGACCGCGATCGCGCCGCCCATGACGTTCAGCTTCTCCTCCGGGATGCCCAACTGCCGGTAGGAGGGGATCACCTGGGCGGCGAACGCCTCGTTGATCTCGACCAGGTCGACGTCGTCGATGGTCATGCCGGCCCGGCGCAGCGCCTGCCGGGACGCCTCGACCGGTCCGAGACCCATGATCTCCGGCGACAGCGCGGTCACGCCGGTGGAGACGATCCGGGCCAGCGGGGTCAGGCCCAGCTCCTCGGCCCGCTGGGCGCTCATCACGACGACGGCGGCGGCGCCGTCGTTGAGCGGGCAGCAGTTGCCCGCGGTGATCCGCCCGTCCGGACGGAACACCGGCTTCAGGCCGGCCACCGCATCCAGGGTGACGCCTGCGCGGGGGCCGTCGTCGGTGCTCACCACGGTGCCGTCCGGCGTGGTGACCGGGGTGATCTCCCGGGCCCAGAAGCCGTCGGCGATGGCCTTCTCGGCGAGGTTCTGACTGCGCACACCGAACTCGTCCATGTCGGCGCGGGTCACGTCGTACACCTGGGCGAGGTTCTCCGCGGTCTGCCCCATGGTCAGGTAGATGTCCGGCAGCTCACCGGCCTCGCGCGGGTCGGTCCAGACCTCGGCGCCGCCCTGCGCGCGGCGCTTCGAGCGCTCAGCGGCCGCCGCGAAGCGCGGGTTCTCCCAGCCGCCGCCGACGAGGGCCTGCGCCTCGGGAGGCAGCCCGTCGGAGCTGCCGCGGGCGTAGCGGGAGACCATTTCGACACCGGCGGAGACGAACACGTCGCCCTCGCCGGCGCGGATCGCGTGCAGCGCCATCCGGGTGGTCTGCAGCGAGGAGGCGCAGTAGCGGGTCAGCGTGGCGCCGGGAACGGTGTCCAGACCGAGCAGGGTGGCCACCACGCGGGCCATGTTGAAGCCCTGCTCACCGCCGGGCAGGCCGCACCCGAGGTAGATGTCGTCGATGGTGGTCGGGTCGAGTTCGGGGATCTTGTCCAGCGCGGCCTGGACGATGGTCGCGGCGAGGTCGTCGGAGCGGACATCGCGCAGGGACCCCTTGTGCGCCCGGCCGATGGGGGAGCGGGCGGTAGCGACGATGACGGCGTCGCGGGACGACTCAATCGGCATGAGCCAACGTTAACCCGCCGGTAACATGGCACGGAAGAAGCAGGCGCGGCGGGAAATGTCACCCCGGCCGGGCGTGCTCTAGCGCCGGGAGGCGACCGCCGCCGCGGCCGCGACGGCCGGCAGCAGGGCGTGCGCCCACACCCGGTAGCCGTCGGCGGACGGGTGGAAGCCGTCGTGGCAGAGCGTCCCCGCGTCGGCCCGGAAGACCGGCCCGGTCTCGGTGGCCAGGTCGACCACCGCACCGCCCGCCTCCAACACCGCGGTGGTCTGCGCGCGGGCCATCCGCCGCCCGGACCAGCCGACCAGCTGACGCAGCGGCGGCGCGATGGCGCGTACGGCGCCGAGGTCGGGGCAGGTGCCCACCACCACCTCGACGCGCGCCTCCCGCAGCCGGTGCACCGCCGCCCCGAGATAGGCGGACGCGTCGGCGGGCCGGCGCAGCCCGGTGGCGTCGTTCGCGCCGATCAGGATCAGCGCCACGTCGGGCCGCTCGCCGAGCAGGGCCCGGGCGACCTGGGTGGCCAGGTCCGTCGAGCGGGACCCGGAGACGCCGACGCTGGACAGGTGCACCCGGCGGCCGGTCGGGCCCTCGGCGAGCAGGTTGGCCAACTGTCCGCCGATGGTGTCCTCGAGGCGGTCGACGCCCACGCCCAACGCCGACGAGTCACCGAGCAGCACCAGCCGCAGCGGCGCGGCGTCGGCCCGGCCGATCGTCGCCCGCAACGCCAGCCCAAGCTCCGGCTCGGCGTAGCGCCGGTGCCGGGCGACGAACGCCTCACCGGCCAGGACGGCGGCGCCGCCCACCGTGCCGGCGAGCAGCGACAGCGCCGCCGCCCGACCCAGGCGGCCGGGAAGACCGGCGGTCACGCCCCGCTCGCTGCGCTCGTTCATGCCAGTCCCTCCACTGTCGAGGTGTCCGTCGCGGAGCCGGACTGCGGCACCGTGTTGACACCGAAGAACGCCCGGCGACGCAGCTGCGCCCACCGGCCGGCCGGTCCTCGGTCGCGGCCCCGGACCTGGGTGCCGCTGACCTCGGTGCCGGCGTGCCGGGCCGCCTCCTGCGCGGCCTTTGGCAGCGACCGTACGCCCTCGCCCCGCGCCAGTGTGGCCCGTCGCTCCGGCCCGGAGCCGAGCGCCGAGAGCATCGTCGGCAGCAGAGCGGCGGCGGCCATCGCGTACCCCTCGGCGGAGGGGTGGAACCGGTCCCAGGCGAACATTCGGTGCGGTTCGGCGGCGAACCGTGGGCCGAGCAGGTCGCCGAGGGACACCGTCGAGCCGCCCGCCTCGACCACCGCCACCGTCTGGGCGGCGGCGAGCTGGCGACTCCACCGGTGCGCCAGCCAGCGCAGCGGTGGCTGGATCGGCCGGATCGCGCCGAGGTCGGGGCAGGTGCCAACGACCACCTCGCAACCGGCGTCGCGCAGCGCGTGGACCGCCTCGACCAGGTAGCGCACCGCCAGGCCGCGCGGCGTGCGGTTGGTGATGTCGTTGCCGCCGATCAGGATCACCGCGATGTCCGGCGCGCACTCCAACGCCGCCTCCACCTGGTGCCGGAGCGCTGCGGAGATGGCGCCGACCACCGCGAAACGGCGCACCAGGACCGGCCGGTGCAAACGCCGGGACAGCCCGGTGGCGAGCAGCGCCCCCGGTGTCTCCCGGCGGCGGTGCACCCCGTAGCCGGCCGCCGACGAGTCACCGAGCACGACCATGGTGAGCGGGGGGCCGGGGAACTTCGCGCCGTACATCCCGTCGCAGCGCGGCGGCGGGGCCTCGGCCATCGGGATGGTGCGCCGGGCCTGGCGGGCCTGGCCGAGCAGCACCCCGCCGGTCGCCATCGCGGCCGCCGCGGTCGCGCCCGTCCCGATAGCCGCCAGCCGGGCGATCCGCCAGGCCTGCCGCCAGCGCGGACCAACGGGTACGACAGAACCAGCGACCCCCATATGCCGACATTATCGCGCCGGCCCGACACGCCGCTGTCGTCGTCCCGGCTCGGGAGTGCCTGGAAACCGACGAGACGGGGTACCTGTCCGGTGGAGGCCGGCCGACTTGCGCCGACCCGCCACGCTGATCCGGCGGAGAGGAGCGCGACGATGGGGAAGACACTGAAGCGCAGCGCGGCGTTCACGGCCCTGGCGCGGGCACTGGCGGCGGGGGCGCGCGGCGGGCCCTCGCTGGGCAGCCGACTGGCGGCGCTGCCCCGGATGATCCGGGCCACGACCCGGGGGGAGTACGACGGTGGCCTCCGGCTGGCCCTGATGACGGCGGCCACGGCGTACATCGTCTCGCCCATCGACCTGCTGCCGGAGATCCCACTGGCGATCTTCGGGCTGGCCGACGACGCGGTGATGATCACCTGGCTGGCCGGCAGCGTGCTCGCCGAGACCGACCGTTTCCTCGAATGGGAGGCCCGACGCAGCTCGGTCATCCCCGGGGGGCTGGTGCCCTGACGGCACGTACGCTGGTCGGCGAGGATACGTCTGCCCGGCCGCCGTCGCCGGCGCCGCAACGAAGGGCACACCGTGCAGTACTACGACAACGTCGTCGACATGATCGGCAACACCCCGCTGGTCCGCCTGCGCAACGTCACCGAGGGCATCCAGGCCACCGTGCTCGCCAAGGTCGAGTACGTCAACCCGGGCGGCTCGGTCAAGGACCGGATCGCGCTGCGCATGGTCGAGGACGCCGAGGCGGCGGGCCTGCTGCGGCCCGGCGGCACGATCGTCGAGCCGACCAGCGGCAACACCGGCGTCGGGCTCGCCCTGGTGGCCCAGCTCAAGGGCTACAAGTGCGTCTTCGTCTGCCCGGACAAGGTCAGTCAGGACAAGCAGGACGTGCTGCGGGCGTACGGCGCCGAGGTGGTGGTCTGCCCGACCGCCGTCGCGCCGGAGGACCCGCGCTCGTACTACAACGTCTCCGACCGGCTGACCCGCGAGATTCCCGGCGCGTGGAAGCCCGACCAGTACAGCAACCCGGCGAACCCGCGCTCGCACTACGAGACGACCGGCCCGGAGCTGTGGAAGCAGACCGAGGGCCGGCTCACGCACTTCGTGGCGGGCGTCGGCACCGGCGGGACGATCTCCGGCATCGGGCAGTATCTGAAGGAGGCGTCCGAGGGGCGGGTGCGGGTCATCGGGGCCGACCCGGAGGGCTCGGTCTACTCCGGCGGCACCGGCCGGCCGTACCTGGTGGAGGGCGTCGGCGAGGACTTCTGGCCGGAGACGTACGACCGGGGTGTGGCCGACGAGATCGTCGAGGTCTCCGACAAGGCGTCCTTCGAGATGACCCGGCGGCTGGCCCGCGAGGAGGGCCTGCTGGTCGGGGGCTCCTGCGGGATGGCCGTGGTCGCCGCGTTGGAGGTGGCCCGCAAGGCCGGCCCGGACGACGTCGTGGTGGTGCTGCTGCCCGACGGCGGTCGCGGCTACCTCTCCAAGATCTTCAACGACTCGTGGATGGCCCGGTACGGCTTCCTGGACAACTCCGGCCACGAGCCGACGGTGGCCGACGCGCTGGCCAGCAAGCCGGGCGGCCTGCCCGAGCTGGTGCACGTGCACCCGACCGAGACGGTCCGGGACGCGATCGACTACATGCGTGAGTACGGCGTCTCGCAGCTGCCGGTGCTCAAGGCCGAGCCGCCGGTGGTGACCGGTGAGGTCGCCGGCTCGATCGCCGAGCGGGATCTGCTCGACGCGCTGTTCACCGGTCAGGCCCACCTGCACGACACCATCGAGCGGCACATGGGCGACCCGTTGCCGATGATCGGTGGCGGCCAGCCGGTGAGCGAGGCCGTCGGCCTGCTGGAGAAGTCCGACGCCGCGCTGGTCCTGGTCGACGGCAAGCCCAAGGGCGTCCTGACCCGCCAGGACCTCCTGGCTCACCTCGGCGCCCACTAGTTCTCGCCCCCGCCTGTCCGCATGCTCGCCTCCGGGGCGGCACGGGCACCTCTGCCGGTCCTTTGCTCTGCTTCACTCCACGCAACACCGAGTGTCCGATTACCGGACACTCGGTGTTGCGTATGTTGAAGCAGAGCAAAGGCCGTGAGGCAGGGCGGGGCGGGGTGGACGCCGCACGAACCGCACGTGGGCGAGCGCCCCACGAAACGCACGATCGTCGGGCAGCAGGGCGTCAGAGGGGGCGGGTGTAGCGGAGCTGGGGCGCGGGGGCGGTGCCCATGTGTTCCTCGCGTTCCGCTCCCGTCGGGGTCCAGCCGCCGCGCTCGTAGAAGGCGCGGGCGTGGGCGTTGTCGCGGAGCACCCAGAGCACCGCCCGCTGCCAGCCCCGCGCCCGCATGGCGTCCAAAGCGTCCACCATCAACGCGCGGCCGGTGCCCCGCCCCTGCTCGGCCGGGTCCAGGTGGATCGCGTTGAGCAGTCCGGTCGCCGGGTCGTCCTCGTCGTCCGGGCCCACGTAGCTGAAGCCGACCAGCACGCCGACGCGTTCCGCCACGGTCAGCCGGTGGTTGTCGCGCTCCCAGGCCCACCGCTCGGTCCAGTACCGTCCCATCGCCTCCCCGGTCGGCTCGGCCAGCGCCTCCGCCGGCAGGAACGACGAGTAAGCGGCCACCCGGGAGCGTTGGTGCAGGGCGCCGATCCCCATCAGGTCGTCGTCGGTGGCGGGGCGGAGCGTGACGGTCATCCGGCCGAGGCTACCCGGCGCGGCGGGACCTGCACGGTGGTCAGATCCTCGGCGATGACCAGGTCGCCGTCGAAATGCCCGCGGGCCTCGTCGAAGAACCGGCGGGGGTCGGGGTAACGCTGCGAGAAGTGCGTGAGCACCAGCGTGCGTACCCCCGATTCGGTCGCCACCCGCGCGGCCTGCGCCGCGGTCAGGTGGCCGACCTCGGCGGCGAGCGCGGCCTCCGACTCCAGGAAGGTCGACTCGATGACCAGCAGGTCGGCGTGCTCGGCCAGGGCGTACACCCCGTCGCACAGGCCGGTGTCCATCACGAAGGCGAACCGCTGCCCCGGCCGGGGCACGCTCACCTCGTCGCGGGTGACGCGACGACCGTCGAGGTCCAGGTGCCCGTCGCGGATCAGCGCGCCGACGGCCGGACCGGCGATGCCGTACGCGGCCAGCTTCTCCGGCAGCATCCGGCAGCCGTCCGGCTCGACCAGCCGATAGCCGTACGTCTCGATCGGGTGCCGCAGCCGGCGGGCCTCCAGCGTGCCGCAGCTCAGGGCGATCCGTTGACCGTCGGTCTCGATCGGGGTGACCGCCAGCTCGGCGGTCTCGTAGAAGGAGGTGGCGTGCCGCAGTCGGGCGAAGTACTCGGCGCCGCCCGCCGGGAAGTGCACGGCGACCGGATGCGACACCCGGTCCAGCGAGAGTCGCTGGATGGTGCCGGGCAGGCCGAGGCAGTGGTCGCCGTGGAAGTGCGTGACGCAGATCCGGGTCAGGTCGGTCGCGGTGACCGTGGTGTGCAGGAGCTGCCGCTGGCTGCCCTCGCCCGGGTCGAAGAGGATCACCTCGTCGTCCCAGCGCAGCACGTACCCGTTGTGGTTGCGCTGCCGGGTGGGGGCCTGGCTGGCCGTCCCGAGAATCACCAGCTCGCGCATCGACACGCTGATCTCCCACAGATATGGAGCGACCCCCGGGGCGCTCCGCGCTGTCGCGCGGGCCGGCTGGACTTGGCCGGCACCCCGGGGGTCGGGTGGCTGTCGTGGATTCGCCGCACCGCTGCCACACGGTCTCGACGGTCGTACTGGTTGCCCGCCTCGCGGCGGACGGATCACTGTCGAGGACAGCGGCTAGCTGACAGCCACCTCACGAGTCCGATTGCTATACAAGTCTGGACCACCTCCTTTCACGTGTACGGCCACGTTATCGAGTTCTCGCCGGGCGCGGCAACGGATTTCGATCACAGGGCCAGACGGGAATGCCCGGCCACCTCGTCGGCGGCCGGGCATCGCGCTCAAGCAGGTGGGTCAGCCAGCGGTACGCGCCACGCCGACCGGGCAGCTCAGCCCGTTCGGGCCGTGGTTGCAGTACCCGTTCGGGTTCTTGGTCGGGGCGAGGTACTGCTGGTGGTAGTCCTCGGCGAAGTAGTAGCTGCCGAGCGGGGCGATCTCGGTGGTGATCTCACCCTTGCCGGCCCGGCTCACGATCGGCTGGAAGGCGTCCCGGGACGACTCCGCGATGGCCCGCTGCTCGTCATTGGTCGTGTAGATCGCCGACCGGTACTGGGTGCCCACGTCGTTGCCCTGGCGCATGCCCTGGGTCGGGTCGTGGTTCTCCCAGAAGACCTTCAGCAGGTCCTCATACGTGATCTTGCTGGGGTCGTACACCACCTGGACGACCTCGGCGTGCCCGGTCCGGCCGGAGCACGTCTCCTCGTACGTCGGGTTCTTGGTGATGCCGCCCGCGTAGCCGGCGGAGGTGGTGTAGACGCCGGGCAGCGTCCAGAACAGCCGCTCGGCACCCCAGAAACAGCCCATGCCGAAGACGGCGACCTGGAGACCCTCCGGGAACGGGCCCTTCAGCGGGGTGCCCAGCACCTCGTGGCGGTCGGCGACCGGCATGGCGATCGGCCGGCCCGGCAGGGCCTGCTCGGGCGAAATCATCTCGGCGTTCATACGGCGCAGGAACACGGTGGGACTCCTCTCGTACCTCTCCCAGCGTGTAACACCGGTGGGTCTTTCTTCCTTACCCGTGCCACTGTGACTCAGGCCCCGCCACCCAGGCCGGCGGCGATCCGGTCGGCGTAGGTCTGTGCGTCGGTGTCGTCGGCGTACCGGGTGCGCGGCCAGAAGAAACCCCGCAGCCCGTCGCCCTTGGTTCGCGGCACCACGTGGGTGTGCAGGTGCGGGACGGACTGGGACACCTTGTTGTTCACCGCCACGAACGTCCCACCCGCCCCCAGAGCGGCCTCCACCGCCACCGCCAGCCGCTGGACCAGCGCGAAGTAGCCGGGCAGCAGGTCGGCCGGAAGCTCGGCCAGGGTCACCAGGTGCGCCCGGGGCACCACCAGCACGTGCCCCTTGAACACCGGCCGGGTGTCCAGAAATGCCACCCCGTCCGGCTCGTCGGCGACCCGGAACGCCGGCACGTCACCCGACACGATCCCGCAGAACACGCACCCGCTCATCGCCCCAGGCTATGTCGCCGGCTGACCGGCCCGCCGCCCCCTGGCCGGCACGTGGGGGCCGGGCCGGACAGGCCCGTCCCCACCCGGAGCGCGGGTTCCGTTCCAGCCCGCCGGACGGGGGCACTAGCCTCACCAGAATGAGTCACGGCTTCGAGACGCTCGCCATTCACGCCGGTCAGGACCCTGAGGCCCGCACCGGCGCGGTGATCCCGCCGATCTACCAGACCAGCACGTACGCCCAGGACGCCGTCGGCGCGCCCCGGCTCGGCTACGAGTACAGCCGCTCCGGCAACCCGACCCGCGACGCCCTCCAGGAGTGCCTGGCCGCGCTGGAGGGCGGGCCGGTGGGCCTCGCCTTCGCCAGCGGCCTGGCCGCGGAGGACACCCTGCTGCGGGCCGTCTGCCAGCCGGGCGACCACGTGATCATCCCGGACGACGCGTACGGCGGCACCTACCGGCTCTTCGCCCGGGTGGCCCAGCGCTGGGGCCTGGAGTTCACCCCCGCCAAGGTCTCCGACGCGGCCGCGGTCCGGGCCGCCGTGCAGCACGGTCGGACGAAGATCGTCTGGGTGGAGACGCCGACGAACCCGCTGCTCGGCATCGCCGACATCGCCGCCCTGGCCGCCGTGGCGCACGACGCGGGCGCGCTGCTGGTTGTCGACAACACCTTCGCCTCGCCGTACCTCCAGCAGCCGATCGCCTTCGGCGCGGACGTGGTGGTGCACTCCACCACCAAGTACATCGGTGGGCACTCCGACGTGGTCGGTGGCGCGCTCGTCGTCGCCGACGCCGGGCTCGGCGAGGAGCTGCGCTACCACCAGAACGCGATGGGCGCGATCAACGGCCCGTTCGACGCCTGGCTCACACTGCGCGGCATCAAGACCCTCGGGGTACGCATGGACCGGCACTGCGACAACGCCGAGCGGCTCGCCGCGTACCTGGACGGGCACGCCCAGGTGGCCGAGGTGATCTACCCCGGGCTGCCCTCGCACCCTGGTCACGAGGTGGCCGCGAAGCAGATGCGTCGGTTCGGCGGCATGATCTCGTTCCGCGCCTCCGGCGGTGAGGACCACGCCGTCCAGATCTGCAACCGCACGAAGCTCTTCGTGCTCGCCGAGTCGCTCGGCGGCGTGGAATCCCTGATCGAGCACCCGGGCCGGATGACACACGCAAGTGCTGCCGGCTCGCCGCTTGAAGTTCCCGGCGATCTCGTGCGACTGTCTGTCGGCATCGAGACGGTCGACGACCTGCTCGCCGATCTGGAGCAGGCGCTGGGCTGACCGCTGGGGAGGATGGCCGTGCAGGACATCATGTCGACCTGGGTCGGGGCGACCGCCAAGCAGATCGCCCGGGGCGTACGCAGGGGTGACGTCTCGGCCACCCAGGTCGTCGCCGACCACCTGGAGTACATCGCCTCGGCCGACCGCGAGCTGGCGGCTTTCCGCGCCGTTCGCGGCGGCGAGGCGATCACCGAGGCCGAGAAGGTCGACGAGCAGGAGGACCTGGCCAACCTCCCCCTGGCCGGGGTGCCGGTGGCGGTCAAGGAGAACACCCCGGTCGCCGGCCTGCCCACCTGGAACGGGTCGGCAGCCGTGCGGACCGACGTCGCGGAGGCCGACCACGAGGTGGTGCGTCGGCTGCGCGGCGCGGGCGCGGTGATTCTCGGAGTCACCCGGATGCCGGAGCTGGGGCTGTGGGCACTCACCGACGACGACAGCGCGGTGACCCGCAACCCGTGGGACAACACGCGTACCCCCGGTGGCTCTTCGGGCGGCGCCGCCGCCGCGGTCGCCGCCGGTCTGGTGCCGATCGCGCACGGCAACGACGGGCTCGGCTCGATCCGGATCCCGGCGGCCTGCTGCGGCCTGGTCGGTCTCAAGCCCGGCCGGGGCGTGGTGCCCTGCCAGCTCGGCGCGGACGACTGGTTCGGTCTCACCGAGCACGGCATGTTGACCAGCACCGTCGCGGACGCTGCGGTCGGCTTCTCGGTGCTCGCCGGCCGGCGAGCGGAGAAGCTGGTCCCGCCGCAGCGGCTGCGGGTGGGTGTGTCACTGCGCTCCCCGGTGCGCGGCGTCTCCCCGGACGCGCCCAACCGGGACGCGGTGGCCACCGCCGGCCGGCTGCTCGCCGCCGCCGGGCACGACACCGTACCCGCCGATCCGGTCTACCCCACGGCCCTGGGCCTGCAGGGCATCGCCACCTGGTTCGCCGCGGCCGCCACCGACGTCCGGGCCGCCGGGCTGGACCGACGCGGCCTGCAGCGCCGCACCCGGCGGCACGTCGCGCTGGGCGAGTGGGCGCAGCGTCGCGGTTACGTCCGGGAGGCCGACCGGGCCGCCTGGCGGCAGCGGTCGGTCGACTTCTTCACCGACCACTCGGTCGACCTGCTGCTCACCCCCGCGCTGGCCAGCGCGCCGCCGGAGGCCGGGCGCTGGTCCGAGCGGTCCTGGCGGGCGAACATGTCGGCCAACATCCGGTACGCCCCGTACGCCGCACCGTGGAACATCGCCGGCCTGCCGGCGATCGTGGTGCCGGTGGGCCGCCGGCCCGACGGCCTGCCGGTCGCCGTGCAGATCGTCGGCCCGCCCGGCTCGGAACTGCTGCTGCTCGGCGTGGCCGGTCAGTTCGAGATGGCCGCCCCGTGGTCGCGTCACGCCCCCGGTTATCCCCTCGTCGGAACGGGGTCGCCGGCCGCCGCATGATCGTCTACCGTGTGCGCGCAACGTCGCGCGGACCCGGGGGACACCAATGCGCTGCCAGACCTGCGGGGACCCCACGTCCCCCGAGCACAACGACTGCCAGCGCTGCTACACGCCGCTGGGCCAGCCCGCCGTCACGCCGGGTCTGCCGACCTACCGCGTACGCGGGATCGGCCTGGCGGCGAACATCGCCGTCGGCGCGACCGCCCTGCTCTACCTGGTGGTGGCGCTGTCTCCGCTGATCGGGATGGCGATGGCCCGGCAGGCCAGGGCCAACGACGACGTGGACCTGCTGCTCGGCGCGGCGATCGTCGGAGGGCTGCTGTCGCTGCCCATGGTGGTGGCGCACCTCACCGCTGCCGTACTGGTGATCATCTGGACGTGGCGGGCGCGGAAGAACACCGACGCCTTCCCCGGCGCCCTGCCAACGCTGGGGGCCGGCTGGGCGATCGCCGGCTGGCTGGTGCCCTTCGCGAACTTCGTGGTGCCGGCCCGGGTGGTGGCGGGCGTGGCGCGGGACAGCCTCTGGCGGCGGTTCACCCCGACCCTCGTGGTCGTCTGGTGGTGCGCCTGGCTGGTGTTCAGCGTCGGCGATCGGGTGCGCAGCCGCGTGGACGAGCAGGCGTACAACCGGCTGCCGGAGACCCCGTTCACCGACGCCGGCTACCAGGCGTACGTCGACTACTACCGGGACTCCCTGCTCCGCAACACGCTGCCCGCGCTGGGCTGCGCAATCGCCGCGGTGACGCTGATCCTGCTGATCCACCGGATCTCCGCCGCGCAGGAGGCCCGGATCGCCCGCGCCGCCCCGGTGTGGCCGACCGCCCCGGTCTGGCCGGGGGCGCCGGTGTGGCCGGCGGCGCCGGTGTGGCCCGCGTCCGCTCCGCCCTCGGCCGGTCCGGCTCCGACGATGGCGACCCCGGCGGCCCCTGCCCCGCCAGAGGCTCCTGCCGCGGCCCCGGCGGGTCCTGCCGCGGCCCCGGCGGCCCCCGCGGGCCCTGCCGCACCGGAGGCCGCGCCGACACCGTGATCCACTCGGGATCGCTGATGTGGCGGTGTCCGGGCGCGGTTGATACCGCGACATCGGGGATGTCGAGTGGATCAACCCGGTGTCGCCGCAGGGGACGCCGGGGCCGGATGGCACGATCGGGGGCATGACGGAACTGGTCGGCCTCGACGACGTACGGGCTGCGCGGAAACTGCTCGCCGACGTCGTCCGGACCACCCCGCTGGAGCCCTGCCGGCCACTGAGCGCGGCACTGGGCGGACCGACCTGGCTCAAGTGCGAGAACGTGCAGCGCGCCGGCTCGTACAAGGTGCGCGGCGCGTACGTGCGGATCTCCCGGCTGTCGGCGGCCGAGCGCGAACGCGGCGTGGTCGCGGCGAGCGCCGGTAACCACGCCCAGGGAGTGGCTCTCGCCGCCGGGCTGGTCGGCACGCACGCGACGGTCTTCATGCCGGTCAACGCGCCGCTGCCGAAGGTCGCCGCCACCAAGGGGTACGGCGCGCAGGTCGAGCTGGCCGGCAACACGGTCGACGAGTCGCTGGTGGCGGCGCAGACGTACGCCGAGCGCACCGGCGCGGTGCTCATCCACCCGTTCGACCACCGGGACGTGATCGCCGGGCAGGGCACGGTGGCGTTGGAGATCCTCGAACAGTGCCCGGACGTGCGGACGATCATCACCGGGGTGGGCGGCGGTGGCCTGATCTCGGGCATGGCGGTGGCCGCCAAGGCACTGCGGCCGGACGTCCGCATCATCGGCGTGCAGGCGGCCGGCGCGGCGGCCTTCCCGCCCTCCCTGGTGGCCGGGGAACCGGTCCGGCTGCCCGCCTTCGCCACCATCGCGGACGGCATCGCGGTCGGGCGACCGGGGGAGATCACGTTCAACCATGTCCGCAAGCTCGTCGACGAGATCGTCACGGTGACCGAGGAGGACATCTCCCGGGCCCTGCTGATGCTGTTGGAGCGGGGCAAGCAGGTCGTCGAGCCGGCCGGGGCGGTCGGCGTGGCCGCGCTCCTGGCCGGCGTGGTGGAGGTGGAGACGCCCGTGGTCGCGGTGCTCTCCGGCGGCAACATCGACCCCCTGCTGATGATGCGGGTGATCGAGCACGGGCTGGCCGCCGCGGGTCGCTACCTGCGGGTGACCGTGCGCTGCTCGGACCGGCCGGGGCAACTCGCGTCGCTGCTCAGCCAGATCGCCGAGCACCGGGCCAACGTGGTGGACGTGGAACACCAGCGGGCCAATCCGCACCTGGGCCTCGGGGAGGTGGAGGTGGCGCTGTCGGTGGAGACCCGTGGTGTGGAGCACTCCGACACGCTGATCAGCGCCTTGCGGGCCAGTGGTTACCAGGTGGTCTTCGCCGCCGAGGCGTGACACGGGTGGGTGTCACGCCTCGGCGGCGGCACACGTCAGACGGCGCTCAGGTGCCCTGTGCCCTGAAAAGCCGCTCGGCGACCGCGGCGCAGAGCCGCGTGACGCTCAGCCGGAGAACGGCTCGAAACTGACCACGGTCACCTTGATGTCGGCGCCACTCGGGGCCGTGTAGGTGCAGGTCTGCCCGGAGCGGCCACCCAGGATCGCCTTACCGAGCGCCGACTCGGGGCTGTAGACGGTGAGGTCGGTGGTGGCGGCGATCTCCCGTGAGCCGAGCAGGAAGGTCTCGGTGTCGTCGGCGTCGTCGTCGAAGTAGATCGTCACGACCATGCCGGGCGACACCGCGTCGGCCGTCGGGGCCTCGCCGACCTTGGCGGTGCGCAGCAGTTCCTGCAGGTAGCGGATGCGACCCTCGGCCTTGCCCTGCTCCTCGCGGGCGGCGTGGTAGCCGCCGTTCTCGCGCAGGTCGCCCTCCTCGCGCCGAGCGTTGATCTCGGCTGCGATCGCCGGCCGGTTGGCGATGTGCTCGTCGAGCTCGGCCTGGAGGCGGTCGTACGCGTCCTGGGACAGCCAGGTGGCGGGCGCCTCGTTGCCAGTGGACACAGGCGTTCTCCTCAGTTGTGCGTGGCTGGCTGACAGGTGAACTACCAAGTTACCAGTGCGGTACGACACAGCGTGGCGGCGATCACCGCCGGTGTCCGCCTCCAGCACTCGCGGTCGACGCGCCGCGACGGGTTGCCCGCAGGCGTTGCGGAGTGACGTCTGCGCAGCTCAGGCAGGAGGCCGGCAGCGCAGCACCTCGCCGATGAACGGTCGGGCGGAGGTGCTCAGACGGTGCCGGGTGGTGACGTGCCGGTCGCCGGGTGCGGCGCTCACCGTGACCTCTTCGCGGGCCACCTCGACGCCGGCGCGGTCCCGGGCGCGCAGCACACAGACCGCCGAGCCGCCCGACGGCACGGTCACCCGGAAGTCGACGACCACCTGGCTGTCCGTGATGTCGGTGTACGTGATCACCTGAGCGTCGTAGACCGGGTCGCCGTACTGCCGGTAGAGCCGTAGCGAGATCAGGCTCAGCACCGTCACCAGCACCAGGAGGACCAGCGCGGCCAGCAGCGTACGGCGGCGGCCCCCGCCGGGCGCCCGGCGGCGACCGTAGCGGCCGGCGGGGAAAACCGGCGTGCCCGGTGAAATTGTGGCGTGCGTCTCGGTCACCGGCGGGTATCTCCTGGCGTTGTTGTCGGCGGCATCGGCAAGAATGGCAGAAGTCCATCCTCCCAGCCCGGCCAAACGGCAGGAATGGCAGGTCGGGCCCCGCGGTGCCGACCGGCAGCGGGGCGAGGAGGGTCCCGGCAGGTCAGCCGGTCGAGCCCGGTCGGGTCCACCGGCCGGCACAGACGAGGAGCGCCGAAGTTGGCAGAGCAGCTGCGTCTCATGGCCGTCCACGCGCACCCGGACGACGAGTCGAGCAAGGGTGCGGCGACGATGGCGAAGTACGTCGCCCAGGGGGTGGACGTGCTGGTGGTGACGTGCACCGGTGGTGAGCGCGGCAGCGTGCTCAACCCCAAGCTCGACCGGCCCGACGTCTGGGCCAACATCGCGGAGATCCGGCGCGCCGAGATGGACGCCGCGCGGGCGATCCTCGGCGTCGACCAGGCCTGGCTCGGGTTCGTCGACTCCGGCCTGCCCGAGGGTGACCCGCTGCCGCCGCTGCCCGAGGGCTGCTTCGCGCTCCAGGACGTCGAGGTGGCGGCCGGCCCGCTGGTGCGCCTGATGCGTGAGTTCCGTCCGCACGTGGTGACCACGTACGACGAGGAGGGTGGCTACCCGCACCCCGACCACATCATGTGCCACAAGGTGAGCGTGGCCGCGTTCGAGGCCGCCGGGGACCCGGAGCGCTACCCGGAGCTGGGTGCCCCCTGGCAGCCGCTGAAGCTCTACTACGACATCGGTTTCTCCAAGGCCAGGATCATGGCCCTGCACGAGGCCATGCTCGCCACCGGCGCCGAGTCGCCGTACGAGGATTGGCTCAAGCGCTGGGACGAGCGTCCGGACAAGGGCCCCCGCATCACCACCCGGGTGGACTGCGCCGAATACTTCCCCGTCCGGGACGACGCGCTGCGCGCCCACGCCACCCAGGTCGACCCGGACGGCTTCTGGTTCCACGTGCCCATGGAGCTGCAGCAGCGTGCCTGGCCGACGGAGGATTTCGAGCTGGCGCGCACCGTGGTGGACAGCCCGCTGCCCGAGTCCGACCTCTTCGCCGGAGTGCGGGAGACGGCGCACGCGGGTTGATTCCGGCCGGGGCTACCCTGGTAGGCAGTCGCACAACGGAGGAACGCCATGCTGACCGCTGCCCAGGTGCTCGCGGAGAACAACTTCGGTGACACCCGCACGGGTGGTCTGGCCGGACCGATGGGCCTCTTCCTCATCCTGCTGCTGTCCGCCGCGACCATCCTGCTGATCCGTAACATGAACGCCCGGCTGCGGCGTCTGCCCGACCGGTTTCCCCAGCAGGGGCGGCCGACCGATGCGACCAGGGCCGACGCTTCAGTCGTCGATCCGACAGACGGGACCAGCGCGCATGATTCATCCACGCGCGCTCCCAATGGGCACCAGCAGCAGCGGAACGGGTAGTCCGCGCATGATTCACGCCGAACCGGGTGGTGGACCCCTGTTGCGACCACCCGGTTTGGCTTAGCCTTCCGCCGGGGGGACCAAAAGTCCCCGAGCCGTGCGCGGAAGGGGGCGCCGATGACCGTCACAGCACCGGCCGCCCGCCGTACCGTCGGTCGGTCGGCTGACGGGGGAGGTCGATGACCTCCGGCACGGGCGGCGACCCGTTCGACCGTCTCGGGGTGCACGGCATGCCAGCCCGGCTGCTCGTGCTGACGGCTGCGGTGACGGTGACGGCTCTGGCCGCCGCCGTGGTCGGTCTGACCCTTCCGGCCGGGCTGCCGTCCGATGATCCTCTTGGTGCTCCGGCCCGCTTCGGCATCGCCGTCGCCGTCCTCGCCGTGGCCCAGCTCGCCCGGCTTCGCTTCCGCACCTCCGCCGGCATGGTCAGCATCACCTGGGGCGAGGCCGCCCTGATCGTCTGCCTCTACCTCGCGCCGGCCGGCTGGCTGCCGTCGGCCACCCTGCTCGGCACCGGGCTGGCCTGGACGGCGCTGTCGCTGCACAGCGACCGTCGCCCGCCGCTGGAGATCGTCCGGATCGCCGCGTCGCTGACTGCCGCGTCGGCGCTGGCCGTGACCGTGACCACCGCCCTGGGGCATCCGCTGCTCGCCTCGCCGACGCCGATGCTGGCGCTGGCCGTGATCGCCGGTTCGGTGACCTACCTCCTGGTGACCGCGTGGCTCGGTGGCGTGACGCTGGGTCTGCGGCACGGGCTGCCCATCGGGCCGCCGCTGCTCGCCGCGCTGCGCGGCAAGCTGCTGATGTTCGTGGGCAACGTGGCGGTCGGCCTGGTCGTGGTCGCGCTGCTGGAACTGGATCCGCGCTGGTTGCTGCTGCTCCCGCCATTGCTCTGGCTGCTGCAACAGACCTACCGCTACCGGCTGCGCGCGGACCAGGAACGCCGGACGTGGCGTGCCTTCGCCGAGGCCACCGCGGCCCTCAACCAGCTCGACGAGCGGGGCGTGGCCAGCGCGGCGGTGACCGGCGCGCTGGCGCTGTTCAACGCCGAGTTGGTCGACGTCGACGTGGCCCGGGCCGACGGCAGGTGGCGTCGCTACCGGGGAGACGCCGGCGGTCAGCTGCTCGACCGGGAGGTGAGCCCTCCGGACCGGTCGGAGCCCGACGAGTACGAGTTGGTCCGTCCCCTGTCGGTGGGCACCGCGCCGGTCGGCCAGCTACGGGTCCGGTTCCCGCGCTCCGCTCCACCCGCGACCCGGGAACGGGACGCGGTGGCGGCCTTCGGCGACGCGCTCGCCGCCGCCCTGCACGACGCCGCGACCCATCGCGAGCTGCGGCTGGTCACCGCCCGATCGTCGTACGAGGCGGTGCACGACCCGCTCACCGGGCTGGCGAACCGTACGGCGATGCTCGGCAAGGGCGACCAGTCGCTGCGGCAGCTCGCCCACGACCACCCGGTTGCGCTGCTGCTGCTGGACATCAACCAGTTCAAGGAAGTCAACGACACCCTCGGGCACGCGGCCGGCGACCAGTTGCTGCGGCTGACCGCCAACCGGCTCAGCGCGCTGGCCCGCCCCGGTGACCTGCTCGGCCGGCTCGGCGGCGACGAGTTCGCGCTGCTGCTCACCTCGGTCCCCGTGCTCGGCGACCGGGCCGCGCCGATGGCGCACGCTCTGCGGCAGGCTCGCGAGATCGCCGAGCGGCTGGCCGCACCGACCGAGGTGGCCGGGGTGCGGATGTCCATCGAGGTCTCCGTCGGGGTGGTGGTCGCCGACGCCGGCACCGCCGACCTGACCGAGCTGCTGCGCCGCGCGGACATCGCGATGTACCAGGCCAAGGAGGGCGGCGGCAGCGTCGCCGCGTACGACAGCACCCGGGACGCGGCCAGCACCGACCAGTTGGCACTGCTGGCCGAGCTGCGCGAGGCGCTGAAGGTCGACGACCAGTTGGTGCTGGCGTTGCAGCCGGCGGTCGACCTGGCCACCGGCGCGCCCACCGGGGTGGAGGCGCTGATCCGCTGGCAGCACCCCCGCCGTGGCTGGCTGAACCCGGCCGACTTCATCCGCCCGGTGGAAAACAGCGAGCAGCTCGGCACCTTCACCCGCTACGTGCTGGACAAGGCGCTCGGCGTCGCCGCCGGTTGGGCCCGCGAGGGGCTGGACGTCCCGATCTCGGTCAACCTCTCCGCGCGCAGTCTGCTCGACCCGCGCCTGCCGGCGGAGATCGCCGACGCGCTGCGCCGACATCAGGTGCCGCCGCACCGGCTGGTCCTGGAGATCACCGAGACGGTGGTGATGAGCGAGCTGGAGATCATCGACGAGGTGCTCGCCACGCTCCGGTCGATGGGTGTGCAGCTCGCGGTGGACGACTTCGGCACCGGCTTCTCCTCGTTGACCTTCCTCACCCGGATCGCCGTGGACGAGTTGAAGGTGGACCGCTCGTTCGTGATCCGGATGACCGACTCGCCGGAGGCCGCGGCGATCGTCCGGACCACCGTCGGGCTCGCCCACGAGCTGGGGCTGCGGGTGGTCGCCGAAGGCGTGGAGACGGCCGAGCAGCGGCTGGCCCTGGCCGAGCTGGGCTGCACGTCGGCGCAGGGCTACCACTTCTTCAAGCCGATGCCGGCGGACAAGATCGGCGCGGTGCTCGGGTCGCTGCGCGACTCGGCCGAGTCGAACGTCTTCCGGCTACGCGCCGACGGCGCCTCCTGACCGCCCGGCGCGTCCCGGCCGGGGTGGTTATGGTCGTCGGGTGAACCGACTCGCCGACGCCACCAGCCCGTACCTGCTCCAGCACGCCGACAACCCGGTCGACTGGTGGCCCTGGTGCGACGAGGCATTCGCCGAGGCGAAGCGACGGGACGTCCCGGTGCTCATCTCGGTCGGCTACGCGGCCTGCCACTGGTGCCACGTCATGGCGCACGAGTCGTTCGAGAACGAACAGGTCGGCGCCCTGCTGAACGACAACTTCGTGTCGATCAAGGTGGACCGTGAGGAGCGCCCCGACGTCGACGCCGTCTACATGACCGCCACCCAGGCGATGACCGGGCAGGGCGGCTGGCCGATGACGGTCTTCGCCACCTCGGACGGCACCCCGTTCTTCTGCGGCACCTACTTCCCGCGCGCCAACTTCACCCGCCTGCTCCAGTCGGTCACCACCGCCTGGAAGGACCAGCGGGACGAGGTGCTGCGCCAGGGTGCCGCCGTGGTCGAGGCGATCGGCGGCGCACAGGCCGTGGGTGGCCCCACCGCCCCGCTGGACGCCCCGCTGCTCGATGCCGCGGCCGCCAACCTCGCGAGTGAGTACGACGCGACGAACGGCGGTTTCGGGGGCGCCCCGAAGTTTCCGCCGCACATGAACCTGCTCTTCCTGCTGCGCCACCACCAGCGCACCGGCGACCCGCGCAGCCTGGAGATCGTCCGGCACACCGCCGAGGCGATGGCCCGGGGCGGCATCTACGACCAGCTGGCCGGCGGCTTCGCCCGCTACTCGGTGGACGCGCACTGGACGGTGCCGCACTTCGAAAAGATGCTCTACGACAACGCGCTGCTGCTGCGCGTCTACACGCAGCTCTGGCGGCTGACCGGCGACCCGCTGGCCCGTCGGGTCGCCCGGGACACGGCCCGGTTTCTCGCCGACGAGCTGCACCGGCCGGGGGAGGGGTTCGCGTCCGCGCTGGACGCCGACACCGAGGGCGTCGAGGGGCTCACCTACGCCTGGACGCCGGCGCAGCTCGTCGAGGCGCTCGGCGACGAGGACGGCCGGTGGGCCGCCGACCTGTTCACGGTGACCGAGGCTGGCACGTTCGAGCACGGCATGAGCGTGCTCCGGCTCGCCCGGGACGTCGACGACGTCGCGCCCGAGATCCGGGCCCGCTGGCAGCGGGTGGTCGGGCAGTTGCTCGCGGCCCGCGACACCCGGCCCCAGCCGTCCCGCGACGACAAGGTGGTGGCCGCCTGGAACGGGCTGGCGATCACCGCGATCGCCGAGTTCCTCCAGGTCGCCGCGCTGTACGCGTCGCCGCAGGACGAGGACGCCAACCTGATGGAGGGCGTCACCATCGTCGCCGACGGCGCGATGCGTGACGCCGCCGAGCACCTGGCCACCGTGCACCTGGTCGGCGGCCGGCTGCGCCGGGTCTCGCGCGACGGCAGGGTCGGCGAGCCGGCCGGGGTGCTGGAGGACTACGGCTGCGTGGCCGAGGCGTTCTGCGCGCTGCACCAGCTCACCGGCGAGGGTCGCTGGCTCAGCCTGGCCGGTCAACTGCTGGACACCGCGCTGGAGCACTTCGCCGCGCCCGGGGGCGCGTACTACGACACGGCCGACGACGCGGAGCGGCTGGTCGCCCGGCCGGCCGACCCGACCGACAACGCCACCCCGTCGGGTCGGTCGGCGCTGATCGCCGGCCTCGTGTCGTACGCCGCGCTGACCGGGGAGACGCACTATCGGGAGGCCGCCGAGACCGCGCTCGCCACCGTGGCGCCGATCGTCGGGCGACACGCCCGGTTCGCCGGGTACGCGGCCATGGTCGGCGAGGCGCTGCTCTCCGGGCCGTACGAGATCGCTGTGGCGACCGACGACCCGGCCGGCGATCCGCTGGTGGCCGCGGCTCGGCGGCACGCCCCGCCCGGAGCGGTGGTGGTCGCCGGTCGCCCGGACCAGCCCGGGGTGCCGCTGCTCGCCGACCGGCCGCTGGTCGACGGACGGTCCGCCGCGTACGTCTGCCGGGGTTTCGTCTGCCAGCGACCGGTCACCTCGGTCGAGGACCTGGTCGCCGAGCTGGGTTGAGTTGTAGCGCCCGGTAGTTGCCGGCGCCGCGCACCGGGCGGTCGGCGCGGCGTTGTCGAGGTGGGTCACCGGCCCTGCGGATCGGCACGGCGGCCGCCCGGATAGGCTGGCCGCGCTATGGATTCCCGTACCGGTCTGCCTGTTGTCGGCATGGTGGGTGGCGGCCAGTTGGCCCGGATGACCCACCAGGCCGCGATCGCCCTCGGCCAGTCACTGCGTGTGCTCGCGAGCGCCCCCGACGACGGCGCGGCGCTGGTCGCCGCCGACGTCCAGTACGGCGACCACACCGATCTGGCCGCCCTGCGCACCTTCGCCAAGGGCTGTGACGTGGTCACCTTCGACCACGAGCACGTGCCCAACGAGCACATCCGCACCCTGGCGGCCGAAGGGGTGACCCTGTACCCGCCGGCGGACGCGTTGCTGCACGCCCAGGACAAGCGGGTGATGCGGGAACGCCTCACCGAGCTGGGCGCTCCCAACCCGGTGTGGCGGCCGGTCAGCGAGCCCGCCGACCTGGTCGGCTTCGGTGAGCAGGTCGGCTGGCCGGTGGTGCTCAAGGCGGCCCGGGGCGGCTACGACGGTCGGGGTGTCTGGATGGTGGACGACGCCACCCAGGCCACCGAGCTGGCGACCACGCTGCTCGCCGGAGGCACCCGGCTGATCGTCGAGGAGCGGGTGCCGCTGCGTCGCGAACTCGCCGTGCAGGTGGCCCGCTCGCCGTTCGGGCAGGTGGCCGCGTACCCGGTCGTCGAGACGGTCCAGCGCGACGGCATCAACGTCGAGGTGCTGGCCCCGGCGCCCGGCCTGGACGAGGAGTTGGCCGTCGCCGCTCAGCAGCTCGCCATCGACCTGGCCACCGCACTCGGCGTGGTCGGCCTGCTGGCCGTGGAGCTGTTCGAGGTGCGCGACGACGCGGGCCGGCCGGCAATCGTGGTCAATGAGCTGGCCATGCGCCCGCACAACTCGGGGCACTGGACCATTGAGGGCGCCCGGACCTCGCAGTTCGAGCAGCACCTGCGGGCGGTGCTGGACTACCCGATGGGTGACACCGCGCTGACCGCGCCGGTGGTCGTGATGGCGAACGTCCTCGGCGGCGAGCCGGGCGGAATGTCGATCGACGAGCGGCTGCACCACCTCTTCGCCGCCGAGCCGGGGGCCAAGGTGCACCTCTACGGCAAGCAGGTACGCCCCGGCCGCAAGATCGGGCACGTCACGGTGCTCGGCGACGACCTGGACGACGTACGGGCGCGGGCGGCGCGGGCCGCACGCTGGCTGCGCATGGGGCATGAGTGACCGGGGCGGCCGCGAACCAAGGAGGACCCCGGTGACCACGGTCGGACTGATCATGGGTAGCGACTCGGACTGGCCCACGATGCGGGCCGCCGCCGAGGTGCTGGACGACTTCGAGGTGTCCTACGAGGTGCGGGTCATCTCGGCACACCGGACGCCGGTCGCGATGATCGACTATGGTCGCGACGCCGCCGACCGGGGGCTCAAGGTGATCATCGCCGGTGCCGGTGGCGCCGCCGCCCTGCCGGGCATGGTCGCCTCGGTGACGCCGCTGCCGGTGATCGGCGTGCCGGTGCCGTTGAAGCACCTCGACGGTATGGACTCGTTGCTGTCCATCGTGCAGATGCCGGCGGGGATTCCGGTGGCCACCGTGTCGATCGGTAACGCCCGCAACGCCGGCCTGCTGGCCGTCCGGATCCTCGGCGCCTCCGACGAGACCCTGCGCGCCCGGATGGCGACGTACCAGCGGGACCTGGAGCAGCTCATCAAGACCAAGGACGCAGCCCTCCAAGCCACCCTCCCGTAACCCCTGCGGCCAACCCGGCCGGGTGACGGTGACCGGCGCACGAACCCGGCCCACTCACCGTCTCCACCCACCCACGCCGCCGTGACCCTCCGTTTCATCTCATGCCGCGTAGCGCGGTCTGGAGGCGTTCCTGGGCGCGGCGGCGGCGTTCGTTGCTGGCCCCGAGGACGAGCAGCATGAGCCCCACGGGGATCAGCGCCAGCCACGGGCCGAGGCTGAACAGCGCGTGGATCGCGGCGATCGCGGTGACCGACGCGCCGACGATCACCGGGGCCTGCTGCCGGCTGGACGAGCCGAAGATCAGCACCGCCACCGCACCGAGCAGCAGCAGCATCTGCCGCAACGTGCTGGAATCGGTGGCCAGCACGATCGCCAGCGTCGGCAGGAACGCGGCGACCAACGCCGGCCCGTACGCCACCCAGCTGCTCAGATCCGGTCGGTGCCGTAGTTCGAGCACGCCGACCAGCAGGGCCAGCGCGGCGAACGGCAGCGTGTACGCCTCGGGCAGCGCCACGTCGGCGACGCGCATCAGGATCCACCAGGCGGTGATCTCGCAGAACACCACCGCCCAGAAGAGGATTCGGCGTTCCACCGGCCGTCGGCCGGGACGGGTCGCCGCCACGCCGAGGACCGCTCCCCAGGCGGCCAGCAGGGCGGCGATGTGCCGGGGGGAGTCGAAGGCGAGCGCCAGCGCGATCAGGGCCGCCGCGTACCCGCTCCACTGCACGGTGGCGGCCTCGCGCTGCGCCTCCGGGCGGCGCAGTCGGGGCAGGGTCGCGGCGAACACCTGCAGGACCGCTCCGACGGCGAGCACCCCGAACGCGGACCAGACCGCTGCCAGCCCGACGATCAGGCCGGCGGTGAGCACGAAGAGCTGGGCCATCAGCGAGGCGAAGAGCCAGCCGAGGATGCGCGCCCGCTGGGTGGTGCCGAACAGGGCCGCCACCACGCCCACGCCGACCGCGCCCCCGAGGGTGAACAGGGTCAGTTGCCGGTCGGCCAGGCTGCCGGCCAGGCCGGCCCCACCGGCGGCGAGGCCGATGGCGAAGACCAGCACCCGGGCCAGCCGCAGCGAACGGGCCGGCTCGACGAGGGGCGGTGGCGGGGTCAGGGCGAGGCCGAGCATGGAGATGGTGAAGACGGAGAGCGCGGCGAGCGTGCTCGCCGGCCACCCACTGCCCAGCGCGATGGGCGCGATCAGCAGCGTGACGGCAGCGCCGGGTAGCACCACCGGTACGGCACGGGACCGCCGTCCGCCGCTGAACCCGGTAGCGGCCAGGGCCGCCGTCGCGGTGAGCAGCAGCGCGGTCAGCACGTGGGTCGGGTTGACCACGTCCGCCGGCGGCGTGAGCAGCTCCGGCGGCGGACCCTGCCAGATCCGGCTCAATGTGCGGTGTGGCTCGACGAGGGCGACGACCAGGGCGGGCGCGATCGACGCGACCGCCAGGGCGGTCGGCAACGCGGCGGCCGCGAGCGCCCCGGCGGAGGGGCTGACCCGCCACCGCCGCCGGTCCGGGTCGTCCGGCAGTCGCCGCAGCGCACCGTCGAGGAGCACCGCCCAGCGGCGGACCGGCTGGGCGGAACCGGTGGGCGGCACGGTCGCCGCGCGGATCAGCTCGGCGAGGACACCGAGCAACGCGGCGGCGGCCGCGTAGACCCCGGCCGGGAGCCCGGTGGGGATGGCGGCGAGCGCGCTGATGCTGGCACCGCCGACCACGGCCACGCTGACCCAGGGCAGGTACTGCGGAACGTGCCGGCGTACCGCGGCGACGCCGGCCAGACCGAGGCTGGACGCGGCCAGCGCGGCGGTCAGCACCACCTGTGCCGAGTGCTGGAACTCGACGGCCAGCGCCGCCACCGCGCCGGGCAGCGCGAGCAGCGCGGCGCCGGCCGCCGCGCCACCGATCTGCGCCAGGTGCGGCGGCATGCCCTCGGTCTCCAGGTCGGTCACCTGCGGCCCGGCCAGGACGCGCGCCAGCGCGGCCACCACGATGCCGATCAGCGCGATGCTGCCCAGCGCCAGCGCGGTGGTCCATGGGCGAACCAGGCCGGCACCGGCCCCGTGCAGCGCGACCACCCCGGCCACGGTGGCCCGGGACAGCCCGGCCCGAGCCTCCTCGCTGGCCACCGCCGCCATCCCGTAGACGGTGGCGACCATGGCCCCGACGAGCACCGGCGACCACCAGGGCAGGTCGAACGCGGCCGGTGCGCCGATCGTGGCGAGCACCACGGCCACGCCGGACGCGTCCCACCGCCAGGGCGGCGGGAGCAGGAGGCCGGCGGCGACGGCCAACAGCACCAGCGCGATCGGCGCCTGCCAGGTCGCGCCGCCGGTCGGCGCGGCCGGCCAGCCGCTCAGGTCGCCGTCCCAGATCGGCCCGGGGGTGGCCAGCACACCGACCCCACCGCGCAGCGCCGTCCAGCCGGCGAGCACGCCGATGAGCAGGCCGCCGACGGCGATGCCGAGGATCGGGCCGCGTCGCCACTCCTCGGGCATGGCACGGGCGCCCACGGCCACCACCAGGACCAGGCCGGCGGCCACCGCCAGTTGCCCACCCGGAGCGAGGACCGCGGCGATCCGCACCATCGTGGCGATCAGGGCGGTGGTCACCGCCGCGGCGGCCAGGTCCGACCCGTCCAGGGTGAGGTCCGAGCGGCGGCCGGCGTCGATCGACGGGGCCAGGAAGAGCAGCACCGCGGCGACCAGCAGCAGCGCCCCGACCCAGGCGTCGGCGACCGTCGCACCGGGTGCGCCGAAGGCGGCGGCGGTGACGACGAGCGCGCCCAGCCCGGTGCCGACCGACAGGGGCGCCGGGATGCGCCGCTGGGACACCTGCACCATGGCGGCGTACCCGAGGGTCACACAGACGGCCAGGAAGCTCGCCGCCAGCACCGGGACGGTCGCCTCGCGGAGGCTGGCCGGGGTGGGGGTCTCATCGACGGGCATGGTCGCGGCCACGAACGCGGCCACCGCTCCGGGCAGCGCGAAGGCCGCCCCTCCGGCGGCCCAGTCCGTGACGGTGTCGGCGGCGGCCGACGCGATCCGGACCCGGGGCGCCAGCGCGACCAGCGCGCCGGCCGCGAAGAGGGTGAGCAGGACCGCGGCGGTGAGCGCCGGACGGGACAGGCCGGCGCCCGCGCCGAACAGGCCCACCACGGCGGCGCCGGCCGCGTGGGCCAGGGCGGCCCGGGTGGTACGCGCGGAGAGGCCGATGACCCCGATCCCGATCGCGGTGACCACCATCGGCCAGGGCGCCGAGGCCCAGCCGAGCCCGAACGACGCCGGTACGGCGAGCGCCGTCAGCGCGGCCCCGGCGACCGCGAACTCGCGGCGGATCTCCGGCGGCAGGGCCAGCACCGCGGCGATGGTGAGCAGGAACGCGGCGGCGGCGAGTTGCCACGTGGTCGGGCCGACGGCGGCGGCCAGCTCGGCCGGGTACCTGTCCAGGTCGGCGCTCCACGCGGGCAGTGCCGCCCGGACCGGGGCGACCCCGGCGCGCAGTGCTCCTCCGGCGACCACCAGTCCGCTGACGGTGAGGGCGACCGCCGAGGCGATCTGCGGGCCGCGTCGGGCGGTCTCGGGGACCGCGCGTACCGCCAGCCCGGTCACCGTGATCACCGCCGCGATCAGCAGCAACGCCTGGCCGGGCAGGGCCACGGAGACGATCCGGCCGAACGCGCCGATCACGGCCAGGGTGAGGATGCCGGCCGCCACGTCCGGCAGCGGTGGGCGGCGCAGCACCAGCGCGCCGGCCAGCCCGACGGCGGCGGCCAGCAGGAGCACCAGTCCGGCACCGGTCGCCGTCGGTACGGCCTCTGCCCGCAGCAGGGCGGTGACCGCGTACGCCAGGGCGACCGCGACGGCCACCGCGTGCAGCGACCAGGTCAGCTCGCGCAGCCCGGGAACCGCGCGGGCGGGCCGGGCGTCGACGGTGCCCGCGCCCGCGTCGATCAGCTCGCCGGCCTCCTCCGGGTCGGCCTCCGGTCGCGCCTCGGCGGCACGTTGCCGGGGCGCCGCCGATCCGGTGGCCGCGTCCGGCAGGTCCTGCCGGACGGGGCGCTCCACCACGATCGGGGAGCGGGCCAGCCAGAGGTCGAGGAGGGCCACCAGGGTCAGCACCAGCGCCCAGCCGCCCGGCCCGGTGATCCGGTCGTACGCGAGCAGCGGCAGCACCGGCTGCGCGGCGACCACTGTCGCGAAGCGGGGCGCGCGCAGCCCGGTCCAGGCGGCGTACCCGACGGACACGGCGGCGGTGGCCGCGAAGATCAATCCGGCGAAGACGGCGCCGGAGGTGACGCCGTCGCCGATCCGGTCCACCGCCCACAGCGCGTACCCGGCCAGCGGCACGAGCAGCAGACCCACCGCCGAGATCGTCTCCGCGGTGGAGGTGAGCCCGCGCCGGGCCAGCGCCGGCGGTGCGAGCAGCATCAACACCGTGGCGACCAGCAGGACGCCGAGGCGGGCCAGCGCGTCCATCGAGCTCGTCGCCACGGCGGCGAAGACCACCGCGGCCACGGCGAGCAGCAGCGCGCCCAGCCCGAGAGGGATGTTCTGCACCTCCCGCGAGGACGCCTCCGGCGGGTGCTCGGGGTCGTCGGCGTCCAGCCAGGACCCCGGGGGCGGGGGCGGCGGCGGATCGTCCGGGACGTGCGGCGTGCCCTGGCGCGGAACCCGGGGCGGCGGCGCGCCGGTGGTGGCCGTCGGCGGGCGGCGACCGGGGCGGCGGCGCAGCACCCGGCGGGGCCGGGTGGCCTGCTTGATCCGCTCCTCACCGGCGTGGGCGAGGATGTCCCGTTGGAAGAGCGCGGCCTGCATCTTGGCGGCGATCTGCCGCTGTTCGCTGGCGATGGCGGCGTCGCGTGCCTTCATCTCCGCGATCGAGCGCTCGATGTCCGCCAGATGTTCGACCCACTGGGGCTGGTCGGCCCCGCAGTGCGGGCAGCGTACGGCCGGCTTGATCTCCCGACCGCACGAGGAGCATTGAAAGGTCGCCACGACACCCCTCCACCCGCACTGTGGACTCCCACTGTCGCAGCATGCCCAAAGCTGGCGCGGATTTCGACACTTGTCGGCGGGTCCGGGGCAAACAACATCACCGGCCGGCCGCGCAGAGTGCTTCGCGACCGGCCGGTGAGTGGCGAACCCTCAGGGGCGGCCCATGCCCCGGTACTCCCAGCCGGCCTGGGTCCACAGTGCCGAGTCGAGACAGTTGCGCCCGTCGACGACCTTGCGGCCGCCGACCAGCTCGCCCAGGGCGACCGGGTCGGCGTTGCGGAAGTCCGCCCATTCGGTGAGGACGCAGACCAGGTCGGCGCCGGCGACCGCCTCGTTGATGCCGGCCTCGTAGGTCAGCTCGGGCACCGCGCGGCGGGCGTTCTCGGTGCCTTGCGGGTCGTACACGTGCACGTCGGCGCCGGCCTTCTGCAGGAGCGCGGCGACGGCGAGCGCCGGGGCGTCGCGGACGTCGTCGGTGTTGGGCTTGAAGGTCGCGCCCAGCACGGCGATCCGGGTGCCGGAGAAGTCCGGGCCGGCCGGCCCGGAGCGGCGGCCGAGCAGGTCCGCCGCGAGCTGGAGCACGCGGGTCCGGCGGCGCAGGTTGATCAGGTCGACCTCGTGCAGGAAGCGCAGCGCCTCGCCGGCGCCCAGCTCCTGCGCGCGGGCCTGGAAGGCGCGGATGTCCTTCGGCAGGCAGGCGCCACCGAAGCCGAGGCCGGCCTGGAGGAACCGGTTGCCGATCCGGGGGTCGTACCCGATCGCGCGGGCCAGCTGGGTGACGTCGCCGCCGCTGGCCTCGCAGACCTCGGCCATGGCGTTGATGAAGGAGATCTTCGTGGCCAGGAACGCGTTAGCCGCGACCTTGACCAGCTCGGCCGTCGCGAAGTCGGTGACCACCAGGGGCACCTCGCGGTCCTCGGTGGCGGCCAGGTCGAAGACGCCCTTGTGCGCGGCGTAGAGCATGCCGTTGGCCCACTCGCTCTTCACGCCGACCACGATCCGGTTGGGGCGCAGCACGTCGTCGACGGCGAAGCCCTCCTGGAGGAACTCGGGGCTCCACGCCACCTCGACGCCCAGGTCGCCGGGGGTGTGCTTGCCGACCAGCTGCTCGACCCAGTCGGCGGTGCCCACCGGCACGGTGGACTTGCCGACGATCAGCGCCTTGCGGGTCAGGTGCTGGGCGAGGCTGGTCACCGACGCCTCGACGTACGACAGGTCGGCGCCCATCCCGTCGGCCCGCTGCGGGGTGCCGACGCAGATGAAGTGCACGTCGCCGAACTCGGCGGTCTCGGCGATGTCGGTCGAGAACCGCAGCCGACCGGCGGCCAGGTTGCGCTTGAGCAGCTCGTCCAGGCCGGGCTCGTGGATCGGCACCTCGCCGGCGTTCAACATCGCGATCTTGTCCGCGTCGACGTCGAACCCGAGCACCTCGTAGCCGAGTTCCGCGTAGCAGATGGCGTACGTCGCACCGAGGTAGCCGGTCCCCAGGAACGTCACCCGCGGCCGAGGCGCGCCCGAGGGCGGCGTCACCGCGGCGATGGCGGGGGTCGGCTGGATGGTGGGGTAGGGGATCGTCACGCCTGTCTTCTCCGCTCGCACTGGCGGCGCGTCGTCGCGTCGCATTCTGCTGCGGCGCCTGGCCGGGCACCGGAGGGGTGGCTCAACTGTCTGCCTTCCATCATCGCCCAGCGGCGCGGGTGCTCCGTCATGCCCATACCTACGCGCCGGTAACATCACCTGAACTGCAGTCGCTATCCTTCAGTCTGCGCGGTCGGCGGTCAGGGGAGGCCACAGACTGCGCATGATAGCGGTGAAGGGGAGGGGCCGACATGGCCGCAGGGGAGTCGTTCGACGTCTACCGGTTGCCCGAGGAGCATGAGGCGATCCGGCAGGCGGTCCGTGAGGTCTGTGCCGCCAAGGTGGCTCCGCACGCCGCCGAGGCCGACGAGACCGGGGAGTTCCCGAAGGCGTCCTACGACGCGCTGCGGGCAGCCGATTTCCACGCGCCGCACATCCCCGAGGAGTACGGCGGCGCGGGCGCGGACGCGCTGGCCACCGCCATCGTGATCGAGGAGGTGGCGCGCGCCTGCGCGTCCTCGTCGCTGATCCCGGCGGTGAACAAGCTCGGCACGATGCCGCTGCTGCTGTCCGGTTCCGAGGAGCTCAAGCGCCGCTACCTGACCCCGGTCGCGGCGGGCGACGCCATGTTCTCGTACTGCCTCTCCGAGCCGGAGGCGGGCAGCGACGCGGCGTCGATGACGACCCGGGCGGTGCGTGACGGGGATCACTGGGTGCTCAACGGCGTGAAGCGGTGGATCACCAACGCCGGCGTCTCCGAGTTCTACACCGTCTTCGCCGTCACCGACCCCGCCGCCCGCTCCCGGGGCATCTCGGCCTTCGTGGTCGAGAAGTCCGACGCCGGGGTGAGCTTCGGCGCTCCGGAGAAGAAGCTCGGCATCAAGGGCTCGCCGACCCGCGAGGTCTACCTGGACAACGTGCGGATCCCCGCCGACCGGATGATCGGCGCCGAGGGCACCGGCTTCGCCACCGCCATGAAGACCCTGGACCACACCCGGGTCACCATCGCCGCGCAGGCCGTCGGGATCGCGCAGGGCGCGCTCGACTACGCCAAGGGGTACGTGGCCGAGCGCCGCCAGTTCGGCAAGGCGGTCGCCGAGTTCCAGGGCATCCAGTTCATGCTCGCCGACATGGGCATGAAGCTGGAGGCGGCGCGGCAGCTCACGTACGCCGCCGCCGGCAAGTCCGAGCGGGGCGACGCCGACCTGACCTACTTCGGCGCGGCGGCCAAGTGCTTCGCCTCCGACGCCGCCATGGAGATCACCACCGACGCGGTGCAGCTGCTCGGCGGCTACGGCTACACCCGCGACTACCCGGTCGAGCGGATGATGCGTGACGCCAAGATCACCCAGATCTACGAGGGCACCAACCAGGTGCAGCGCATCGTCATGGCCCGGCAGTTGCTGGCCGGCGTCGTCTGACCGCCGCCTGATCGACCCCGACAGCCCCACCGCCCGCCGGCGGTGGGGCTGTCGTCGTCTGCGTGAGCCCCCACACAGTGGCGATGTCACAGGGGTCTGCGACGTTGTCGCCAAGTGAGAATCACCGAACACGATCCCCCACCGCTCGCCCCACGACGCACGACCCTCCGCAGAGAGATCGAGATGATGAAGCAGCTGGTGGAGAAGACCGCCCCCGAGCAGGATGTGCTGCCCGGCGACCTGATGACCAACCGCCAGCGGGCGCGGCTCGTGCTGGTGCTCGGCGCGTTGATCGCGATCGGCCCCCTGACCATCGACATGTACCTGCCGGCGCTGCCCGCCATCACGGCCGGCCTGCAGACCACCGAGACGGCCGTGCAGTTGACGCTGACCGGCACGCTGCTCGGCCTCGCGCTGGGCCAGTTGCTGATCGGGCCGCTCTCCGACGTGGTCGGGCGGCGTCTGCCGCTGCTCGCCGGGCTCGCCGTGCACATCGTGGCCTCCGTGCTGTGCGTCTTCGCGCCCAACATCGCCGTGCTCGGCGTGCTGCGCGTCCTGCAGGGCCTCGGCGTGGCGGCCGCCACCGTGGTCGCCACGGCCGTCGTCCGCGACCTGTTCAGCGGCGCCTCGTTCGCGCGGATCTTCTCCCGGTTGATGCTGGTCATGGGGCTGGCGCCGATCCTCGCGCCGACGCTGGGCAGCGGGCTGCTGCGCTGGACCGAGTGGCGGGGCGTCTTCGCGGCGCTGGCCGTGCTGGGCGCGTTGCTGATCGTCATCGCGGCGTTGCAGCTTCCGGAGACCCTCGCGGTGGCACGCCGCCGGCACGGCGGAGTGGCGGCGACCCTGCGCGACTACCGGGGGCTGCTCAACGACCGGGCCTTCGTCGGCCTGGTGCTCGTCGCCGGGCTGGCCATGGCGTCGCTGTTCGCGTACGTCTCCGGGTCGTCCTTCGTGCTCCAGCGGGAGTACGGCCTCGACGAGCAGCAGTTCGGCCTGGCCTTCGGGGCCGGTGCCGTCGGCCTGATCGGCGCCACCCAGTTCAACATCCGGCTGCTGCGGCGCTACACCCCGCAGCAGATCCTCATCAGCGCGCTGATCGCCGGAACGGCCGCCGGGCTGCTGCTGGTCGTGTTCGCCGCCACCGGCGTCGGTGGCCTTGGCACCCTGCTCGCGTCGCTGTGGCTCGTGCTGGCCGCGGCGGGCCTGGCCCTGCCGAACGCTCCGGCGCTGGCCATGAGCCGGCACAGCGAGGCCGCCGGCACAGCCGCGGCGCTGCTCGGGGCCGTGCAGTTCGGCGTCGGCGCGTTGTCGGCGCCCCTGGCCGGCCTGTTCGGCACGGGGAGCGTACCGATGGCGATCGTCATCGCGGGCGGCATGGCCGCGGCGCTGGCGGTCATGGTCCTGGTCGTGCCCCGCGCCACCCTCGGCGCGGTCGACCCGGACCTGGCCGTCGCCGTGCACTAGCGCGACTCGCGCCCCTCGCGCAGCGGGTCTGGTCGGGCGGGCCGGGCCTGCCGGCCCGCCCGACGATCAACGGATCTCGGTGGTGTCCTCGGGGCGCGACTGGCCGCGCGGCGGGGCGGACCACGGCGATTCGCCGCCCACCCGGCGGGGCAGCGGCTCGGTCGGCGTCGGATCGGCCGGGTAACCCAGGGTCAGCGGGGCGGTGTCGCGCTCCGCGGGCTCGGGCGACGGCCAGTCGGTGAGGGTGAAGTCGTCGCCGCGCGGGCCGTCGGCCGGCGCCGGCGTCAGGGCCGGCGCGGTGGCGGCCTGCGGCCACTGCCGCCAGCGTTGACCGCTGAACGTCGCCATGAGCAGCAGCAGGCCGATCAGGAAGAGCGTGCCGTTCTGCACCGGCAGCGCCAGCGGCAGCGGGTCACCGAACACCTTCCACCCCTGCGGGATCGCGTCGCGCACCTCGAACGGCGCCACGAACATCCCGACGTACGGGGTGACCAGCAGCAGCCCGGCCACCAGCGGGCCCGCCGGTGAGAAGCGCAGTGTGCCGAGCAGCCCGAGCAGGACACCGCCGACACCGAGGTACACGGCCGGCTCGATCAGGTTGGCGGTGTTGAAGGTGCCGATCTCCACCCAGCGGTCGACCGTCCGGCTCGACCCGTCCTGCCCGAGTGTGACAAGCGCCCACGTGATGGGTGCCACCACCAACCCGGCGAGGAAGCTCCAGAGATGTCGCATCCGCGCACCGTACCGTTTCCGGCATGACCGAGCACCTCTCCGCCGCTCCGACCGGCAAGCCGACGTCGTACTCGCGCGTCACCCTCAGCAAGATCATGACTGCGGTGGACGTGAACCTCTACGGAACCGTCCACGGCGGGGTCCTGATGAAGTTCGTCGACGACGTGGCGGGCGCCGCCGCCGCCCGGCACAGCGGCGGAACGGCGGTCACCGCGGCGATCGACGAGATCGTCTTCTCCGAGGCCGTGCGGGTCGGTGACCTGGTGCACGCGCACGCCCAGGTGAACTGGACCGGGCAGACGTCGATGGAGGTGGGCGTGCGGGTGGTCGCCGAGCGGTGGGACTCGGCCGAGGACGCGCCGGTGCGGGTGGCCACGGCGTACCTGGTCTTCGTCGGGGTGGACGTCGGCGGTGCGCCGCGCATGGTCCGTCCGGTGCTGCCGGAGACGCCGGAGGACGAGCGCCGGTACCGGGAGGCCGAGATCCGGCGTGCACACCGCCTGGCCCGCCGCCGGGCCATCCAGGCGCACCGGGCGGGCTGAACCACATGGGTGGGTGGGCTGGAGTGTGGGCCGGGCACGCGTCGATCGGCGTACCCGGTGCGCAGAATGGCGCTTCGAGGTAGGGCAAGATGGCGCCACGGCCCATTCACAGTGTCGTGCGGGGCCAGGGGAGGGTGGAGCAGTGGGTGACGTGCTGTGGACGCCGCCGGCGGACGTGCTGGAGCGGTCCCGGATCGGCGACTACCTGCGCTGGCTGCGCGAGCACCGCGGGCTGGACTTCGCCGACTACGACGCGCTGTGGCGGTGGTCGGTCACCGACCTGGACGCGTTCTGGCGCTCGATCTGGGACCACTTCGAGGTGATCGCGCACACCCCGCCGACCGCCACTCTGGCCGAGCGGGGGATGCCCGGGGCCCGCTGGTTCCCGGGCGCCACCCTCAACTACGCCGAGAACGTGCTGCGGATGCCGGGCCGCGCCGACGACGACCCCGTGGTCATCGCGCACGGCCAGACCCGGGGGCCGGTCACCCTCACCGCCGGGGAGCTGCGCGAGCAGGTCCGCCGGGTGTCTGCTGGTCTGCGCCGCCTCGGCGTCACCGCCGGGGACCGGGTGGCGGCGTACGCCCCCAACATTCCCGAGACGTACGTCCTGCTGCTGGCCACCGCCAGCCTGGGGGCCATCTTCTCGTCCTGCGCGCCGGAGTTCGGCACGCGCAGCGTCACCGACCGGTGGCAGCAGATCGAGCCGACCGTGCTGGTCGCCGTGGACGGCTACCGCTACGGCGACAAGCCGGTGGACCGCCGCGCCGAGGTCGCCGCGATCCGGGCGGCCCTGCCGTCGCTGCGCCACACCGTGAGCATCGGCTACCTCGACCCGACGGGCTCCGCGCCCGAGGGCGCACTGAGCTGGGCGGAGCTGGCCGCGCCCACCGACGAGCCGTCGACGTTCACGCCGGTGCCGTTCGACCACCCGCTGTACGTGCTCTACTCCTCGGGCACCACCGGCCTGCCGAAGCCGATCGTGCACGGCCACGGCGGCATCCTGCTGGAACACCTGAAGATGCTCGCCCTGCACCACGACCTCGGCCCGGCCGACCGCTTCTTCTGGTTCACCACCACCGGCTGGATGATGTGGAACTTCCTGGTCTCCGGGCCGGCGGTGGGCGCGGCCATCGTGCTGTTCGACGGCAACCCGGGGGTCCGGGCGGAGCCCGGCCAGCCGGCCGAGCCCGACCTCGGCGCGCTGTGGCGGCTGGCGGCCGAGACCAACACCACGTACTTCGGCACCTCGGCGCCGTTCCTGCTGGCCTGCCGCAAGGCCGGCCTGGTGCCCCGCGAGGTCGCCGACCTGTCCGCGCTGCGCGGTGTCGGTTCCACCGGTGCGCCGCTGCCCGCCGAGGGCTTTCATTGGGTGTACGACACCGTCGGCGACCAGGTGCAGCTCCAGTCGCTGTCGGGCGGCACCGACGTGTGCACGGGCTTCGTCGGCGGGGTGCCGCTGCTGCCGGTGTACGCCGGTGAGATCGCCTGCCGCGCGCTGGGCGCCAAGGTGGAGGCCCGCTCGGCCGACGGCACCCCGGTGATCGGCGAGCTGGGCGAGCTGGTGATCACCGAGCCGATGCCGAGCATGCCGGTGGGCTTCTGGAACGACCCGGACGGCACCCGCTACGCCGAGGCGTACTTCTCCGTCTACCCGGGCGTCTGGCGGCACGGTGACTGGATCACCATCAACTCCCGGGGCGGCTGCGTGATCACCGGGCGCTCCGACGCCACCCTCAACCGTGGCGGGGTGCGGCTCGGCACCGCCGAGTTCTACTCGGTGGTCGAGGGCCTCGACGAGGTCGTCGACTCGGTGGTGGTGCACCTGGAGGACGACGAGGGCGGCGCCGGTGAACTGCTGCTCTTCGTGGTGCTGGCCGACGGGCTGACGCTGGACGACGCGCTGCGGAAGAAGATCTGCCGCGAGCTGCGGACCGCCCTCTCACCCCGGCACGTGCCCGACGAGATCCACCAGGTACGCGCCGTGCCCCGCACCCTCTCGGCGAAGAAGCTGGAGGTGCCGGTCAAGAAGATCCTCACCGGCACCCCGGTCGACCAGGCCGCGGCCAAGGGCGCGCTGGTGAACCCGGAGTCGCTTACCGCGTTCGCCGCCCTGGCCCAACGCCGCCCTGCGAACAGGACGCCCGCCTGACAGTTGGCCGCGTGGCGACTCGTCTCCGCCCCGTCGGAGCGCATGGTGGTGACTGGGGTGTGCCCCGGCATACGCGTCCTTTGCTCTGCTTACGCGGACGCAACAGTCCGGGCCGCTTTCTGTTGCGCCGGTTGAAGCAGAGCAAAGGACGGACGCGTACCCACCGGCCCTTGGCCGTGCCGGGCGCCCACCACGGGGATCCCCGTGGTGCCGCGCTGCCGCGCCACCGGGGCGCCGGCGGGTGGGTCACGGGAGAGCGTGCGTGACCTTCTCCGTGGTCAGGCGGGTGGGGAGGTTGGCCGGGGCCAGGTTGGCGCACAGGACGACTGTGGCGGCCCGGGTCAGCGGGGCCAGGAGCCAGTCGACCGGATCCGGGTAGCGGCTGGCGTCGACCAGGACACGTGCCCCACGCTCGATGCCCAGCTCGTCGGCGCGGGCCTCGGCGCGGGCCAGCAGGTGCGCGTCGGCGGGGCCGGGACCGGACTGCGGGGTGAAGTGGTCGCCGTGCCCGCGTACCTCGACCACGTAGTCGGCGAAGCCGGGCGGCACCTGCCGCAGCGGGACGGCGAGCGGGGCGAGGCCCAGGGCGTACCGCTCGTCGGCGGGCCAGGACTGTGCTTCGTCGAGCCGGTCGGCGGCGGCGAAGAGAACGTCCACCGCGCCCGGGGTGTCGGCGACGGTCACCTTGGCTGACCAGCAGCCCAGCAGGACGGCGGCGGTCTGCCAGTGCGGGGGGAGCAGCACGCCGGCCGCTGTGCCCGGCGCGAGGCCGACCTCGTCGACGAGGAGGTTGGCGGTCTTCGACACCCAGTTCGCCAGGGTCGCGCCGGAGAGTTCGGTGCGGTCGCCGGTGGAGTCGTCGTACCAGGTCAGCAGCGGTCGGGTCGGGTCGGTCGCGATCGCGTCGGCGAACACCCGGGCAATGTTGTCGGCCATCGGCGCGAACGATACGCCTCCGCCGCCCGTACTCGATGACGATGACAAGTCGGCGTACCGTCGGGTCGCAGTCAGCGTCGGCCCCGTACTCCGGCGTAGGCTTTACCCCGGAGTGTTGTTCCCCACAGACCCACCCTCAAGGAGTCGCCCCGTGACCGCCGGTCGCCCGCCCCGCGTGCTCATCGACGCCACGAGTGTCCCCGCCGACCGTGGTGGCGTCGGTCGATACGTCGACGGTCTGCTCGGTGCCCTCGGCAAGGTGTGCGGGTCGGGGGTGGAGTTGGCCGTGGTGAGCCTCCGCACCGACCTGGAGCGTTACACCCGGATGCTGCCCGGCGCGGAGATCATCCCCGCTCCGGCCGCCGTGGCGCACCGCCCGGCCCGGCTCGCCTGGGAGCAGACCGGCCTGCCGCTGCTCGCCCAGCAGGTCGGCGCGCACGTGCTGCACTCGCCTTTCTACACCTGCCCGCTGCGGGCCGGGTGCCCCGTCACGGTCACCGTGCACGACGCGACGTTCTTCACCGAGCCGGAGCACTACGACAAGTCCCGCCGCACGTTCTTCCGCAGCGCCATCAAGACCTCGATGCGCCGCGCCAACCGGGTGATCGTGCCCAGCAAGGCCACCCGGGACGAGCTGATCCGGCTGCTCGACGCCGACCCGACCCGTATCGACGTGGCCTACCACGGTGTCGACCACGACGCCTTCCACGCGCCCAGCGAGGAGGAGAAGGCCCGCGTGCGCGCCCGGCTGGGGCTGGGCAACAGCACGTACGTGGCCTTCCTCGGCGCCAAGGAGCCGCGCAAGAACGTGCCCAACCTGATCCGCGGCTGGGCCCGCGCGGTGGCCGACCGGGTCGACCCGCCGGCCCTGGTGATCGCCGGTGGGCAGGGGCACGACGACGACATCGACCGGGCGGTGGCCGAGGTCCCGTCCCACCTGCGGCTGCTGCGCCCCGGCTACCTGCGCTACGCCGACCTGCCCGGCTTCCTCGGTGGCGCGCTGGTCGCGGCATACCCGTCGTACGGCGAGGGGTTCGGCCTGCCGATCCTGGAGGCGATGGCGTGCGCCGCCCCGGTGCTGACCACCCCCCGGCTCTCGCTGCCTGAGGTGGGCGGCGACGCCGTGGCGTACACCTCGGAGGACCCGGGCCAGATCGCCACCGACCTGGCCGCCCTGCTCGACGACGAGCAGCGCCGGTTGTCGCTGGCGAAGGCGGGCTTCGACCGAGCCAAGGAGTTCACCTGGGAGTCCAGCGCCGAGGTGCACATCGCCGCCTGGAGTCGCGCCCGGTCGTAACCCTTCGGGCCTCTCGTGGTGACCCGTGCCACTGCGGGCGGATGCGTCGGGCATGATGTGCGGATGCTTTATGCGGTCATCCCGGCAGGTGGCAGCGGCACAAGGTTGTGGCCGTTGTCCCGCGCCGGCCACCCCAAGTTCCTCCACCCGCTGACCGGTACCAGCGCCTCGTTGCTCCAGGCGACCGTGGAGCGGCTCGCGCCGCTGACCACACCGGATCGGACCCTCGTGGTCACCGGCGCCGCGCACGTCGCGGCGGTCGCCCGACAGCTGACCGGGCTGCCGGAGGAGAACATCCTGGTCGAGCCGTCCCCCCGGGATTCCTGCGCGGCGATCGCGCTGGCCGCGGCGGTGATCGCGCAGCGTGACCCGGACGCGGTCATGGGGAGCTTCGCGGCCGACCACCTGATCCGCGACCCGGACAGCTGGGTGCGCACGGTGCGGGAGGCGGTCCGGGGGGCCGAGCAGGGCATGCTGATGACGGTCGGGATCACCCCGACCCGGCCGGAGACCGGCTACGGCTACCTGGAGACCGGCGACGAGACCGAGGGCACGCCGTGGCGCCAGGTGGCCGAGTTCAAGGAGAAGCCGGCCGCCGAGGTCGCCGAGGCGTACGTCCGCTCGGGCCGGCACCTGTGGAACGCGAGCATGTTCGTCTGGCGGGTGGACGTGTTCCTCGCCGAGTTGGCCCGCCAGCAGCCCGCGCTGCACGCGGGGGTCACCGCGATCGCCACCGCCTGGGGCACCCCTGAGCAGGACGACGTGCTCGGCACGGTCTGGCCGACGCTGCCGAAGATCTCCGTCGACTACGCGGTGATGGAGGGCGCGGCCACCGCGGGTCGGGTCGCCACGGTGCCGGGCGATTTTGGCTGGAACGACGTCGGTGACTTCCACACCCTGGGTGACGTGCTGCCCGCCGACGACGCGGGCAACGTGGTGCTCGGCACCGACGCCAAGCCGGGCGTGCTCCTGCGGGACACCGCCAATCTGGTGGTGGTGCCGCAGTCGGGCCGGTTGGTGGCGGTCCTCGGTGTGCGCGACCTGATCGTGGTGGACACTCCGGACGCGGTGCTGGTCTGCCCGCGTGAACGGGCCCAGGACGTCAAGCTCCTCGTCGACGAGCTGAAGGAGCGGGGCGAAGAGGGCTACGTCTGAGGGCCGCGAGGGCCGGCTCGACCAGTTGCGCCGTCCCGCCGGCCAGCGGCTCGGGCAGCCGATCGGGCGGGAACCATCCCAGCTCCTCGGCCTCGTCGCTGACCTGCTCGACGGCGCCGGGCGGGGCGACCACGGCGAACCGGACGTCGTAGTGGCGCGACCCGCCCTGGCAGAGCACCTCGTGCACGTCGATGTCGATCGGCACCGGATCGATGCGCAGGCCGTCGATGCCGGACTCCTCGGTGGCCTCGCGCAGCGCGGCTCCGACCAGGGTCTGGTCGACCGGTTCGCAGTGTCCGCCGAGCTGCACCCAGCGGCCGAACTTGGCGTGCAGGCAGAGCAGCACCCGTGCGCCGGTCGGGTCCAGCACCAGCGCGCTCGCGGTGACATGGCCGGGGCGGTGCTGCCGGCTCATCGCGACCGGGCCGGCGGCGAGCAGCGCGAGGGTCCGGTCCCGCGCGTCGGCCGCCGCCGGGCTGGTCGGCTGCCAGCCCTGCAGCAGCGCGACGGCGTCGGCGTGCAGCGTCGCGTACGACGCGGGATCGGTGGGGTCGACGGCGGGTCCGGTGAGCGCGGTGTCAGGCACCCCGTCACTGTACGAGCGTGCCCTCCGTACGCTGGCGCGGTGACCCTGCGACTCGTCGAATTCGTGGTGGCCGGCAACGAGGCAAGCGATCTGCTGCCGGTGCGATCGTCCGCGCTGCTGCGGTCGTACGGTGCTCGGCGGGGTTTCTGGACGGTGCTGGACGAGGGCCCGGTGGAGCGCTGCCTGGCCCTGCTGCTGGAGTTGGACGACGGTGAGTGGACGGCCCGGCACGTCACGGCGGACGCCGGGGTCGAGAACGGCCGGACCGAGGACGGTGAGGCGCTCGCCCACCACGACGGCTGGGTGTACGTCTTCGGCTCCCACTTCGGCTCGAAGGCGGGCCCGCTGCGCCCCCGTCGGGCGTTCGTGGCCCGGTTCCGCGAGGACGACGCGGCGGCCGGCCCGCTGCCGGTGCACGTGGTGCGCAACCGGTTCCGGCTGCACCGCGCGGTGAACGACGCCCTCGCCGCGTCCCCGCTGACCCTGCTGCCGCCCGGGAAGCGGGTGCGCGACCGGTTCATCGTGGAGACGCTGGCGCGGGGGACCAGTCGGGCGAAGAGTTGGGTGAGTCGGCTGGCCCCGGACGACCTGCCGTTGAACGTGGAGGCCGCGGCCTTCACCCCGGCCGGCACGGTGCTGCTCGGGTTGCGTTTTCCGGTCACCGAGGCCGGCGAGCCGATCCTGGTGGAGGTGTCCGGGGTGCCGGGCATGTTCGCCGCGGAGCCGGTGTGGCCCCGGGCGCTGGGGGCGTACGCGGTGACCGGGGTGACCCCGCCGGGCGAGCTGACCGGCTTCCGGGCGATCGCGCCGACGCCGGACGGCGGGTACGCGGCAGTGATCGGCTCGATCGACGCGCTGGGCAAGGGGTCGGTGCTGCTCGACGACCATCCGGGCGGGGGCGCGGTCACGTCCCGGCACGTGCGGTTCCGGTTCCCGGCGGGGCGGACGGGCGACTCGTGCCGACTGGTCGGGGAGCCGGTGGCCGACCTGGCGCCGTTTCACCACGTCGAGGGGCTGGCCGAGCTGGACGGACGGCCGTTCTACGTCACGGACGAGGACCATCGGGTCGCGCTCTGGGTCGGCTGAGCGGGGCAGGCGTTTCCGCAGCGATGGGATGACCGGACGGCACCTCTGCGGAGCAAGGGCCGCAGACCCTCGTGGTGCCGCCCGATCACCGGTCCCTCCCCGGTCCCCGGTGCCCCGGCGCCGGTTACGTCCATGACGTGTCGGTGCCGTGCTCGGGCACTGGAAGCATGCCTAACCGGCCCCGGGGACGTCGAGGTTTTTCAGCCCAGGCTTAAAGATGGAGATAACTGCCGGCCGGGTAGAGTCGAACGGTCGCCCGGCATCCCTCTGCCGGCGACACGGGAGCGCTCCATGCTGAAGATCCACTTTTCCGGCGAGGACATTCTCCGGACCCGGGTGGCGCCGGCGGCCGACCCGGTCTGGGAGCTGGTCCTCAGCCTGCACGTGTTGCAGGGCCGCAACCGCGATCCGTTGACGTCGACCTGGCGGCGCACCGTGACTCGCGGTCTGCGCCAGGACGCCGCCTCCGACCAGCTCCGACTGCTCTTCGCCCTGAACCCGCCGCGCGGCTACTTCCCCGACTTCCTCACCCCGTACGCCAGCGTCGAGGGTTTCGAGGCGGGGCTGGAAGCGGTTCGCAGCACGCCGACCCAGCTGCTCCAGCGGGATCTGAACCTGCTGGCCGCCGAGAACCAACTGCCGGCCTCCGCCACCGCGCTGGCCCGCGGTGACGGGGCGATGCTGCGCCACCTCGCGGAGTCCATGGAGCAGTACCGGTCGCTCGCGATCGGCCCGTACTGGAGCCGGATCCAGTCGGCGGTGGCGGCGGACCGCACCCTCCGCGCGCGGGCCCTGCTCGACGGCGGCGTCGAAGGGCTGTTGGCCAGCCTTCGCCCGCGCATGCGCTGGGACAGCGGGGTGCTGGAGGTGCGCGACTACCCGCACAGCCGGGAGCTGCACCTGGACGGTCGAGGGCTGCTGTTGGTGCCGTCGTTCTTCTGCGCGGGCACCCCGGTCGCCCTGCTCGACCCGGCGCTGCCGCCGGTGCTGGTCTATCCGGTGGACCGGCTGGGCGGGATCGCCGCGACCGACGGCGACGCGTTGGCCGCGTCGAGCGCCGGCCGCGACTCGCTGGCCGCGCTGCTCGGCCGGACCAGGGCGGCGGTGCTGGAGGCCAGCCACGACGGCTGCACCACGGGCGAGGTGGCCCGCCGGCTCAACATCTCACCGGCGGCGGCCAGCCAGCACGCCACCGTGCTGCGCAACGCCGGCCTGCTCGTCAGTCACCGCGACCGCAACACCGTGCTGCACACGCTGACCCCGCTGGGCCGGGCCGTCCTGGACGCGTGAGTCTGGCCCGGCCGTGGGGTCACAGGGCGAGTGCGGCGCTGGCCGGGCTGCCGGCCGGCGGAGGCAGCAGCGTCGACCGGACACCCTCGGCGGTCAGGGCGACGCGCAGCCGGTGCAGGTCGGCGCCGAATCGGACCAGGTCCATCGGGTCGACCGGCGCCG
The DNA here is from genome assembly GCF_040607775.1 of Micromonospora sp. NPDC005237. NCBI lineage: Bacteria > Bacillati > Actinomycetota > Actinomycetes > Micromonosporales > Micromonosporaceae > Micromonospora > Micromonospora sp. NPDC005237. Next base: position 308,006 of record NZ_JBEXHJ010000001.1, read on the forward strand.
GCGCGGTGCCGAGCACCAGCGCGCTGGCGTTGGCCGGCCAGCCCGGCACCTCGGCGACCAGGCCGGCGCGTACCTCCGCCTCGTCGACGAGGGTGAAGACCGTGCCGGGGGTGACCACCTCGGCGACCGCGTCGAGCGCCCGTCGCACCGCGGCCGGGTCGGCCGGCTCGGGGCCGATCGCCTCGGCGAGGGTCGCGGCCTCGGCCAGCCCGGACGCCCGAGCCTCAGCGGTGCCCAGCGAGAACAGGTCCTGCGCGGCATCACGGATGAGCGCCCGCGCGCCGTCGGAGTCGTCCGCGCGGGTGGCCGCGAGGTAGCCGCGCACCACGGCGACGGGGACCTGGTCACACTTGCCCTTGATCAACTCACCGGCGCCCGCCAGCTCGTCCACCACCGCCATCTGGGTCAGTTGCAGCTCGTTGCCGTACGGGTCCACCTCGCCCCGATGGTCGCGGATGGCCGGCATCCCGGCCACCCCGAGCGCCACGTCGGTCAGCCCGTTGCGCCAGGGCCGGCCCATGGTGTCGCTAATGATCACGGCGACATCCAGGTCGTACCGTTCCCGGAGCGCGGCGCGCAGCTCCCGGGCCGACGCGTCCGGATCCACCGGCAACAGCACCAGCCGGGTCTTGTCGACGTTCGACGCGTCGATCCCGGCGGAGGCCATCACGAAGCCGTGGTGGGTCTGCACGATCCGGGTCGGCCCCCGGCTGGCCACCACCCGGGCGGTCTCGCCGGCCAGCACCTCCTCGCGCGCGGCGAGCCGCTCCGGCCCGTCCGCCGGGACGTCGACCAGCCGCCCCTCCGCCTTCGAGACGATCTTGCTGGTCACCACCAGCACGTCGCCGTCGCGCAGCCATGGCGCGGCGGTGGCGATCAGCGCCGCCAGGTCGTCACCCTCGGTCACATGGCCGATGCCCAGCACCGGCAGGATCTCCAGCCTCACGTCAACTCCACCGCGGCGCGGACCATCGCCGCCGTCGCCGCCTCGTCGGTCATCCGCAGCGGCATCGCGCGGACCGTCACCTCCGGCACCAGCGTGTCGGCGTCCTCCTCGTCCACCAGCCAGCCGTCCAGCAGCCCACCCGCCGCCCGAGGGCCGTAGAGCCGGCCCACCCCGGCCGCGCTGCACTCGACCCCGAGCACGGCGAGACAGCGGTCGGCCATTCCCCGGACCGGGGCGCCGCCGATGATCGGCGAGACACCCACCACCGGCGCCGGGCCGTCGGTCACCGCCTCGCGCATCCCCGGTACGGCCAGCACCGGCGCGATGCTCACCACCGGGTTGCTCGGCGCGATCAACACCAGGTCGGCCGCGCCGATCGCCTCCCGCACCCCGGGTGCCGGCGTCGCCGTCTCCGCGCCGACGAAGACGAAACGGTGGGTGGGGATGTCGGCCCGGTACCGCACCCACCACTCCTGGAAGTGGATCGCCCGCTGGCCCTCGTCACCGTCGACGACCGCGTGGGTCTCCAGCCGGTCGTCGGTCGCCGGCAGCAGGCGTACGCCGGGCTGCCACCGGGTCGACAACGCCTCGGTGACCGCGCTCAGCGGGTAGCCGCCGTTGAGCATGGTGCTGCGCACCAGGTGGGTGGCGATGTCCTTGTCGCCAAGGCCGAACCAGGTCGGCTCCGCCCCGTACGCGGCCAGCTCCTCCTTGACCGTCCAGCTCTCGCCGACCCGGCCCCAGCCCCGCTCGGGGTCGGCGCCGCCGCCGAGGGTGTACATGACGCTGTCCAGGTCGGGACAGATCTTCAACCCGTGCAGCCACAGGTCGTCGCCGACGTTGACCACGGCGGTCACCTCGGCGCCGACCTCGCGGGCGTACGCCCGGACGCCGAGCAGGAACCGGGCGCCGCCGATGCCGCCGGCCAGAACCACGATGCGCATGTCGACCATCCTCGCGTACGCGACGCCTCCGGTCCGCCGGTGGCCGGGGAGACTAGGCTCACGTGCGCCCTGTCCGTCCATGCCCCGAGGGGGAGTTCGTGACCAGCCCCGCCGAGCCCGCGTCCGCCGACGCGACGCAGGCCCGCCAGCTGACCAAGCCACTGCGCGAACTGGGTGCGCTCGCCCTGCTCGGCGCCAACGCCGTGTTCCTCTTCGTGGGGCTGCTCCGGCTGCTCACCCCGAACGACTACCGCGGTTTCACCGACCGAGCTGGCGATCAGTTCTTCTCGTTCATCGGGGTGGAGTCGGTGGCGCTGCCGCTGCTGGCCGTCCTGCTGGCCACCCACGTCGCGCCGGTGCTGCCGAAGGCGAAGCTGATCACGCAGGTGGCGCTGGGTGAGTACGCGGTCAGCGCGGTGCTCGGCACCCTCACCATGCTGATCTGGACGGTGGGCCGCCTCGCCGAGGCCGAGATCCTCGACGCGTTGCTCGGCCTCCTCACCCGGTTCGCCTGGCTGGTGATCTTCGCGGTGGCCGCCTGGGTGGTCTTCACGATCTGGCGGGCGTTCTACTACGTGCCCAAGCCGAAGCCGCAGCCGGGCGTCTACGGCCAGCCGCAGCCGGGTTGGCCGCAGCAGCAGGGCGGTTGGCCGGCTCCGGGTCAGCCCGGTGGCCAGCCGCACGGCGGATGGCCCGCTCCCGGCCAGCCGGGCGGATACCCGCAGGCCGGCCAGCCGGGCGGTTACCCGCCGGCGCAGTTCCCCGGCCAGTACGGCCAGCCGTCCCCGCCGTTCCAGGCTCCGCAGTCCGCGCCGCCGCACCCGCAGTCCGCCCCGCCGTTCCAGGCCGCCCCGCAGTCCACGCCGCCGTTCCAGGCCGCTCCGCAGTCCGCGCCGCCGTTCCCGCAGTCCGCGCCCCCGGCCAACCCGGCCCCGCAGTCGGCGCCGCCCGCGCCGCCGTTCGGGCAGCCGCCGTCGGCCGACCCGACCCAGACGATCCCGCGCCAGTCCGCCGAGCCGGCCTCCGCCGACCCCACCCAGGCCATCCCGCGCCCGGCCGACCCCGACGCCGACCGCACCCAACACATCAACCCGGGCGAGCACCCCGACCAGCCCCGCTGAGCCGCCAGCCCTCCGGGCTGGTGATGTTCGGGTCCTCCTTTGCTCTGCTTCAACCGAGGCAACGCCCGGCGTCCGAATATCGGACGCGCGGTGTTGCGTAGGTTGAAGCAGAGCAAAGGAGCCGCAGGTGGTGCCCGCCCCCTCCACCGACGAATCAAGTGATCATGGCGTGCGGTTTCCCACGCTGCGGGCTGGGTCTGGTGGCTCGGGCTCGCGCTGCGCATAGGCTGAGTGGATGGTTGATCGCACCCACTCCGGTCCGAGCGAGGCGAGCGTGCGGCGGGCCCTGGGCCGGGCCGCGACCGGGCGCGCGCTCGACGTCGACGAGGCGACCGCGCTGCTCGCCGCCCGTGGCGACGCGCTCGACGAGCTGCTCCGGACCGCCGGTGGGATCCGCGACGCCGGGCTGCGTGACGCCGGGCGGCCGGGCGTGGTCACGTACTCGAAGAAGGTCTTCATTCCGCTGACCCGGCTCTGCCGGGACCGTTGCCACTACTGCACGTTCGCCACCGTGCCGCACCGGCTGCCGGCGCCGTTCCTGGACCGCGACGAGGTGCTGGCCATCGCCCGGGAGGGCGCCGCCCAGGGCTGCAAGGAGGCCCTGTTCACCCTCGGTGACCGGCCGGAGGAGCGCTGGCCGGCGGCCCGGAGCTGGCTCGACGAGCGCGGCTACGACTCCACTCTGGACTATCTGCGCGCCTGCGCGGTGGCCGTGCTGGAGGAGACGGGCCTGCTGCCGCACCTCAACCCGGGCGTGCTGTCCTGGTCGGAGCTGCAACGGCTCAAGCCCGTCGCCCCGAGCATGGGCATGATGCTGGAGACCACCGCGACCCGCCTGTGGTCCGAGCCGGGCGGCCCGCACTACGGCTCGCCGGACAAGGAGCCGGCGGTCCGGCTGCGAGTGCTCGACGACGCGGGCCGGGTGGGGGTGCCGTTCACCACCGGCATCCTCATCGGCATCGGGGAGACCCCGGCCGAGCGGGTGGACGCGCTGTTCGCGATCCGCCGCGCGCACCGGGAGTACGGCCACCTCCAGGAGGTGATCGTGCAGAACTTCCGCGCCAAGCCGGACACGGCGATGCGCGGCATGCCCGACGCGGAACTGCACGACCTGGCCGCCACGGTGGCGGTGGCCCGACTGCTGCTCGGCCCGAAGGCCCGCATCCAGGCCCCGCCGAACCTCATCGCCGGCGAGTACGCTCTGCTGCTGCGCGCCGGCATCGACGACTGGGGAGGCGTCTCCCCGCTCACCCCGGACCACGTCAACCCGGAACGCCCGTGGCCGCAGATCGAGGAGTTGGCCCGGCACACCGAGCTGGCCGGGTTCACGCTGCGGGAGCGGTTGACGATCTACCCGGAGTACGTGCGCGCCGGTGACCCGTGGCTCGACCCGCGGCTGCTGCCGCACGTGAACGCCCTCGCCGACCCGGCGACCGGCATGGCGGTCGAGTCGGCCCTCCCGCAGGGGCGCCCCTGGCAGGAGCCGGAGGAGACGTTCGGCGGGCGCACCGACCTGCACGCCACCATCGACACCACCGGCCGCACCGACGACCGGCGCGGCGACTTCGACAGCGTCTACGGCGACTGGTCCGAGGTCGCCGGCAAGGTCACCCCCGAGGCGGCGGCGCAGCGAGCGGGCGTACCCCCGGCGCTGGCCGGCAGTGGTGCGGACCGTGACCTGGCGGCCGGGCTGCGGCTGGCGGCCGACGACCCGGCGGCCCTGCTCGATCCCCGGCACACCGACGCGGCGCTGGCGCTGTTCGGCGCGGACGGGCCGGCGCTGGACGAGCTGTGTCGGCTCGCCGACGACGTACGCCGCGACGCGGTCGGCGACGACGTCACCTACGTGGTCAACCGCAACATCAACTTCAGCAACGTCTGCTACGTGGGCTGCCGGTTCTGCGCGTTCGCCCAGCGTGAGCGGGACGCCGACGCGTACCGGCTCTCCGTCGACCAGGTCGCCGACCGGGCCGAGCAGGCGTGGGCGGCCGGTGCCAGCGAGGTGTGCCTCCAGGGCGGCATCGACCCGAAGATGCCGGTCACCGGGTACGCCGACATCGTGCGCGCGATCAAGGCCCGCGTGCCGGAGATGCACGTGCACGCGTTCTCCCCGATGGAGATCGTCACCGCCGCCGCGAAGGCCGGTGTGCCGGTGCGCGAATGGCTGACCCAGCTGCGCGAGGCGGGGCTGGACACCATCCCGGGCACCGCCGCCGAGATCCTCGACGACGACGTGCGCTGGGTGCTCACCAAGGGCAAACTGCCGGCCGCCGCCTGGGTCGAGGTCGTCAGCACGGCCCACGAGCTGGGCATCCGGTCCAGCTCCACCATGATGTACGGCCACGTCGACCACCCCGGACAGTGGCTGGCGCACTTCCGGGTGCTGGCCGGCGTGCAGGACCGTACCGGCGGATTCACCGAGTTCGTGGCGCTGCCGTTCGTGCACACCAACGCACCGATCTACCTGGCCGGCATCGCCCGCCCGGGGCCGACCTGGCGGGAGAACCGCGTGGTGCACGCCATGTCGCGGCTGCTGCTGCACGGCCGGATCGACAACATCCAGTGTTCCTGGGTGAAGCTCGGCGACGAGGGCACCGTGGCGATGCTCCAGGGTGGCTGCAACGACCTGGGCGGCACGCTGATGGAGGAGACCATCTCCCGGATGGCCGGCTCCGGCAACGGGTCGGCGCGTACCGAGGAGCAGTTGCGGGCCATCGCGAAGGCCGCCGGTCGTCCGGCGCGCAAGCGATCGACTGCGTACGGTCACGCTCCGCGCTGAAGTCGAACCTTTTCCCGCCGTCGGCCGTACCAAGCGGTGCCGGCGGCGGTCGCGGCGAGGACCGCCGCCGGTGTTCCCTCAGGGGCCCGGCGGCGTCACCTCGACGGCACCGGACCCGTCCGTCACCGCGGGCGCGTACGCGCCGCCGCCGGAAAGGTTGCCCATGACCAGTGATCAGCGGAAGCGGCCCTGGCCGCGACTGACCCGCCGGCAGACGTTGACCGCCGCGGCCAGCGCCACCCTCGGCGCCGCCGCACTCACCGTGCCGGGTCTGTCGGCCGCGCAGAACGCGCCGGGCGCGGCGGGTCGGGACGACGAACCGATCGTCGTGCACCTGCGCGACGCCGCGTCCGGAACGATGGACGTCTTCGTCGGTGAATCCCGGATCGAGGTACGCGACCGCGGCCTGGCGGACCGACTGCGGCGCGCAGCCCGGCGCTGACCCGCACGCTCCGCCCGCCATCAGTCCCCGCCCAGTGAGGTTGGTCCGCCATGTCTTCCCACCGCGAGGCTCCGGAGATTGCCAAGGATCCGGTCGCCGACAGCTCCGACCTTTACGCGTTCGTCAGCCCCGACAAGGCCGACACGGTCACGTTGATCGCCAACTACGTGCCCTTGCAGCTCCCGTCCGGGGGGCCGAACTTCTTCGAGTTCGGCGACGACGTGCGCTACGAGATCCACATCGACAACGACGGTGACGGCCAGCCCGACGTCACCTACCGGTTCGAGTTCACCACCGAGATCACCAACCCGAACAGCTTCCTCTACAACACCGGGCCGATCGACTCGCTGGACAGCAAGAACTGGAACCGCCGGCAGTTCTACAGCCTGACCCGGGTGACCGACGGCCGGGAGCACCGGCTCGCGCACAAGCTGCCCTGCCCGCCGTGCAACGTCGGCCCGCTGTCCACCCCGAAGTACGCCGACCTCGTCCGGCAGGCCACCTACACCCTGTCGACCGGGGAGCGGGTCTTCGCCGGCCAGCGCGCGGACGGCTTCTTCGTCGACCTGGGGGCGATCTTCGACCTCGGCACGCTGCGGCCGTTCCAGCAGCTGCACGTCGCCGGGAAGAAGATCTTCAAGGCCGAGGGGGAGCCGGTCAACGCCACCGACCGGATGAACGTGCACAGCCTCGCCGTGCAGGTGCCGCTGAAGCAGGTGCGCCGCCGCGCCAGCCGGTACGGCGCGGCCGACCAGGCGTCGGTGCTCGGTGTGTGGACGTCGGCGTCGCGCCGGCAGGTCCGGGTGCTCGGCGACCGGGTCGCGCAGGACACCTCCACCGGCCCGTTCACCCAGGTCTCCCGGCTGGGCAATCCGCTGTTCAACGAGGTCATCGTGCCGATGTCCAAGAAGGACCTGTGGAACTCGCTGCCACCGTCGGAGGACAAGCGGTTCGCGCAGTTCGTCGAGCGGCCCGAGTTGGCCGCGCTGCTGCCGGCCCTCTACCCGGACGTCTTTCCCAACCTGGACAAGCTCAACAAGTCGAAGAAGGCCCGGGCCGACCTGGTGGCGATCCTGCTCACCGGCGTACCGGCTGGGCTGATCGACGGCTTCACCAACGCGACCGGTGACGTGCAGGCCGACATGCTGCGGCTGAACACGGCGATCGCGCCCACCAAACGGCCGGACCGGTTCGGGGTGCTCGGCGGCGACCTGGCCGGCTTCCCCAACGGGCGGCGGGTCGGCGACGACGTGGTCAGCATCGCGCTGCGGGCGATCGCCGGGGTGACCGTCCCGCTGGTCGACAAGACGTTCCGCCCGGACGCGGCGGCCGCCGCGGTCACCCCCGGGTTGAGCGCCGCCGACGTGACGGCCCCGTTCCTCGCGAGCTTCCCCTACCTCGGTACGCCGTACGACGGGTTCAACAACCCGCCGGCGTCGTCCTGATCTTCGGCAGGGGAGCAGCGGATGCACGAGCACACGTACGGGCCGTCGGAGACGGGGAGTGTCGTCCTCGAACTGGGTGGTGACACCGGTGCCCTGATCGTCTACACCGGTCGGGAGTTGCACGGCCGGGAGATCGAGATCAGCCGCGGCGATGATCGGCGGGTCCACTCGGCGGTACGGGAGCGCCGGGTGCGGGACGGGTCGTTCCACAGTGCGGTCTATCCCGATCTGCCCGCCGGTCTGTATACCGTCTGGTGGGACGAGGACACGTCCTCGGGCGTCGTTTCTGTCCATGGTGGAGGGATAGCCGAGTTCGTGTGGCCCAGCAGCGGTTTTGGGGCCGCCGGCTGACCTCGAAGCGCCACTTTTCACTCGCACCCCATCCACAATGTGGGCGGGGTGCGAGTGCTGTCCACGGCTCGACGGGCGGTCTGCGCCGCGCCGCGTTAACCTGTCCCCCACCAAGATCAGCTTTGCGAGAGGGGGCTGGTGCTCTCCCGGCGGTGGCCCGTCGGGGGGAGCGCCACGGCAGAAAAGTCGGGCAACTCGCCGGAGAGGGCGTTACTCGGCCGGGGTCTGAATCGATAGGGCAGGTTGCGAGGCTGGGACGGTCCTGGTGGCCGACCAGGGGTGTCGGGAGGGCGACTCCATTATCAAGTTTGGCTTGACGGCGCACGCATTACACGCGTGTAATTTGAATGGGGTTGTTCGCACGGAACGCAACAAAAGGGACCGGACGAACAAACACGCCTTTCGCGTGGGGGGTTGCAGCGGCGATGACGCCGGTGCGCGACAAGGAGGCATTTGATGGACGGCCAGCTTGAGGTGGCCGACCTGCTCGGAAACGCGCCGGAGTGGCAGGAGCGGGCCCTGTGCTCGCAGACCGACCCCGAGGCGTTCTTTCCCGAGAAGGGCGGCTCGACCCGCGAGGCGAAGCGAATCTGCTCGCGCTGCGAGGTCAAGACCGAATGCCTCGAATACGCTCTCGGCCATGACGAGCGGTTCGGCATCTGGGGTGGGCTCTCCGAGCGGGAGCGGCGCAAGTTGAAGCGGCGGGCCGCCTGAGCGGTGCAGGGTCGGGGCGGTGGGGGCCGCCCGGCTCAGCCGTCGTACGGGCGCGTACGGCTCAGGCAAGCTCGTCCGGGTCGACCCCGAGCAGGTTCGCCACCTGTTCGATGATCACGTCGTGGACGAGGTCGGCGAGATCCTCGCGGTCCATGGCGCGGAACTCCAGCGGTCGCCGGTACAACACGATGCGCGGCGGCACCTCCTGGCGGCCGGGGCGGCCGGGCAGCAGCCGGGCCAGCGGCACCTCGCCGTCCTCCAGCACGTCGGAGTCGTAGACGTTCAGATCCGGTGGGACGTCCTCGACGGCGAACTCGACACCGGCCAGCTCCTTGGCGAACCGCCGCTCCAACGTCTCGACGGTGTCCAACACCAGATCGTCGAAGACCTCGGCCTTGGTCCGCGCCAACGGCACGGTCGCCGGCACCAGACGCCCGCGCAGGCCACGCCCGTGCCGGTCGCGGTGCGCCCGCCGGCCGGGGCCGGGGCGGCGGTGTTCCGGGCTCGTCATGACGCAAAGGGTAGTCCCCGTGCCGGGCCGGCCAGCGGCAGCGGCACTCCTCTGGCGCGGCGCGACCCGAACCGGGAATTGTGATCACCGCGACGGGCGTGTCGCAACGCGAAGCGATGCGCCGGACCCGGTAATGGAGATACCCTGCCGCCGTGAGGTCACCACGGCGCTGCTCCCGTAACGGCTGTCCCCGGCAAGCGGTCGCCACATTGACCTATGTCTACAACGAGTCGACCGCCGTGGTGGGCCCGTTGGCGGCGTTCGCCGAGCCGCACACGTACGACCTGTGTGAGCAGCACGCCCGCAGCCTCACCGCGCCGCGCGGCTGGGACGTGGTGCGGCACGAGGGTGAGTTCGAGCCGCCCCCGCCCACCACGGACGACCTGGTGGCGCTGGCCGAGGCGGTTCGCGAGGCCGCCCGCCCGGCCCCCCGCCCCCCGGAGCACGACCAGGCCCACCCGGAAGGCCCCCACCAGACGGGCCGCCGAGGCCACCTCCGAGTAATCCCCCCAAACCACTAACCCCCCACCCGGCCCGCCCAGCGCGGTCAGTGCCCCAGGAGGCGGGAGAGGGTTTTGGCGCGGTGGGAGGGGCGGTTGGTTCGGATCTCCTTGGCGTCGGCGCTGGTCATGACGCGCAGAGCCGTGTTCATCGCCAGCCAGCGCAACGGTTCCGGCTCCCAGCGGGGCGAGCGGTGGTTGACCCAGGGCAGGCTGGTCAGCTCGCTGCGCTCGCCGCGGATCAGGTCGGCCAGGGTGCGGCCGGCGAGGTTGCTGGAACCCACCCCGTCCCCGACGTAGCCGCCCGCCCAGGCCAACCCGCTGGCCCGGTCGAATCCGACCGAGGCTGCCCAGTCCCGGGTCACCCCGAGCGGGCCACCCCAGGTGTGGGTCACCGGAACGTCCGGCCCGAGCACCGGGAACAGTTCACCCAGCGTCCGCCGCAGCGCCGCGAAGACCCGTGGCTCCCGGTCCTGGCCGGGAGAGACCCGGGACCCGAAATGGTACGGAGCACCGCGCCCGCCGAAGGCCAGCCGACCGTCCGCCGTCCGCTGGCCGTAGATGATCACGTGTCGGTGGTCGGAGAACGTCTCCCGATCCGCCAGGCCGATCCGCTCCCAGGTCTGCGCCGGCAGCGGTTCGGTGGCCACCATCAGTGAGTACACCGGCGCCACCGTGCGTCGCAGGCCGGGCAGCATTGGCGTGTACCCCTCGGTGGCCCGTACCACCACCGACGCCCGCACCGTCCCCGACGCGGTGACCGCCGCGCCGGACCGGATCGCGGTCACCGTGGTCTGCTCGTGGATCCGCACCCCGAGTCGCTCCACCGCCCGCGCCAGACCACGCACCAGCTTCGCCGGGTGCACGACCGCGCAGTGCGGGGTGTACGTCCCACCGCGTACCCCCTCGGCGCCGCACCGGGCCGCGGCCTCGTCGGCGTCGAGGAGCGCCAGGTGGTCCGCGCCGAAGCCGAACGCGCGGGCCTCGTCCACGGCGGCCCGGGCCCGGGCGAGCTGCGGGCCGGTGCGGGCGAGCGTGACGGTGCCGCCGTCGGCCCAGTCGCAGTCGATGCCCTCGGCCGCGACCACCCTGCCCACCGCACGGACGGTGTCGTGCATTGCCCGCTGCATGGCGACAGCCGCGTCGCGGCCGTGCCGGCGGGTCAGCCCGGTCAGTGACGTGGGAAAGAGCGCCGAGCACCAGCCGCCGTTGCGCCCCGACGCCCCGTACCCCGCGATCTCCCGCTCCAGGACGACGACCCGCAGCGTCGGATCGGCCTGGGCCAGGTGGTACGCCGTCCACAGCCCGGTGTAGCCGGCGCCCACGATCACCACGTCGGCGTCCGTGTCGCCGGGCAGCGCCGGCCGCGGCGTGAGCGGCTCGTCCAGGCTGGACAGCCAGTACGACAGATTCTCGTAGCCCATGGTCAGAGCCGCGACCACGCCTCGGTCAGCACCGTGCGGAGGATCTGCTCGATCTCGTCGAAGTGCTGCTGCTCGGCGATCAGCGGCGGGGCGAGCTGGATGACGGGGTCGCCCCGGTCGTCGGCCCGGCAGTAGAGACCGGCCTGGAACAGCGCGGTCGACAGGAAGCCGCGCAGCAGCCGCTCCGACTCGGCCTCGTCGAACGTCTCCCGGGTCGTCTTGTCCTTGACCAGCTCGATGCCGTAGAAGTAGCCGTCGCCCCGCACGTCGCCGACGATCGGCAGGTCGTGCAGCTTCTCCAGGGTGGCGCGGAACGCGTCCTCGTTGGCCCGTACGTGCCCGACGAGATCCTCGCGGGCGAAGACCTCCAGGTTGGCCAGGGCCACCGCGCAGGACACGGGGTGTCCGCCGAACGTCACCCCGTGGGCGAACATCCCGGTCTCGGTGAGGAACGGTTCCATCAGCCGGTCGCTGGCGATCATCGCGCCGAGCGGGGCGTACCCCGAGGTGATGCCCTTGGCGGTGGTGATGATGTCCGGCTGGTAGCCGTAGCGCACGGCGCCGAAGTACTCGCCGAGCCGACCCCAGGAACAGATCACCTCGTCGGAGACGAGCAGCACGTCGTACGCGTCGCAGATCTCCCGGACCCGCTCGAAGTAGCCGGGCGGGGGTGGGAAGCAGCCGCCGGAGTTCTGCACGGGCTCCAGGAAGACCGCGGCCACGGTGTCCGGCCCCTCGCGCTCGATGGCCCGGCCGATCTCGTCGGCGGCCCAGCGGCCGAACGCCTCGGCGTCGTCGCCGTGCTCGGGCGCCCGGTAGAAGTTGGTGTTCGGCACCTTGATCCCACCGGGCACCAGCGGCTCGAAGTCGCTCTTGATGCCGGGCAGGCCGGTGATCGACAGCGCGCCCATCGAGGTGCCGTGGTAGGCGATGTAGCGGCTGACCACCTTGTGCTTGTTGGGCTGACCGGTGCGCTTGAAGTAGGCCCGGGCCAGCTTCCACGCCGCCTCGACGGCCTCCGAGCCGCCGGTGGTGAAGAAGACCCGGTTGAGGTCGCCCGGGGTGAGCGAGGCGATCTTCTCGGCCAGCTCGACGGCCTTCGGGTGCGCGTACGACCACAGCGGGAAGTACGCCAGCTCACCGGCCTGCTTGGCGGCGGCCTCGGCCAGCTCGGTGCGGCCGTGACCGGCGTTGACGACGAACAGCCCGGCGAGCCCGTCGAGGTAGCGGCGGCCCTGCGCGTCCCACACGTACGCGCCCTCGCCGCGCACGATGGTCGGCACCTCGCCGGCGGAGTAGCTCGCCATCCGGGTGAAGTGCATCCAGAGGTGGTCGGTGGCGTTGGCCATGTCAGCCCCATCGGTCGTCGGGCCGGTCAAAGGGGTGAAGCCGGCCGCTCTGCCAACGGTTATCGCACAGCACGACCCAGGAAAGCAAGTGTGATCGGTAGTGCCTAAGCCTAAGGACGACGGATTCGGCGAGAAATTGCCCTAGCCGCGACGGAATCCGCACGGGCGTCGGCCCTGCTCGTCGTGCCCGGCGGGCGCGCCGGGCTGCCCGCTGACCCCTGGTCGGCCTCCTTCGCTCTGCTTCAACGGACGCAACAGTGCACGTCCGGTATCCGGACGCGGGGTGTTGCGCCGGTTGAAGCAGAGCAAAGGACGCGAGCGATGCCCTGCCGGCCCGGCTCGCCGGCCACGATCCACTCCGTATCGCCGATGTCGCGGTGTCGGGGCGGAGTTGATACCGCGATATCGGCGATGTCGAGTGGATCAAGTGAGTCGATCAGAGGAGTGGAGCAACGGGTCGAGCAGCCGGGACGGGGGTGGGGCGCCCTGGGGGCAGTTGCGGAGCGTTCTGGATGCGCGTCAACACGTCCACCGCAACACGCCGGTAGGCGGCGGACAGCGACACGCAGCGTGGCTATCGTGCGCCGCAGTGTGCACCCGGCGGGCGGGAGGATCCGGTGGCGAACGAGGCGTTGCGGGTGGCGATGGCCGTGGCAGGGGAGACGGTCGAGTCGCTGGCCGAGAAGGTCGACGTCCACCCGAAGACGGCGGCGCGGTGGCTCGCCGCGGGGCACATCCCGCATCCGCGTACCCGGATCGCGGTGGCCGAGGTCCTGCGCCGGGACGCGGCCGATCTCTGGCCGGAGCCGTTCCGCCGTCGATACCTGCCGTGGTTCCGACCGTGGGCCGAGCTGGAACAGGACGCCACCTCGATCCGCTCCTACCAGCCGCTGCTCGTGCCGGGCCTGCTCCAGACCGAGGGGTACGCCCGCGCGATCCTGAACACCGGCGGACTGGTCCCGCCCTCCGAAGTGGACCAGATCGTGGCCAGCCGCATCGACCGCCAGGCGGTGCTTCGCCGCGACGCCCCACCCCAGCTCGTCGCGGTGCTCGACGAGGTGGTGCTCCGCCGGCCGGTCGGCGACGGCTCGGTGATGGCCGGGCAGCTCCGGCACCTCGCCTCGGCGGGGGAGTGGGAGCACGTGCAGGTCCGGGTCATTCCCGCCGAGAACCCATGGCACACCGGGTTGGCCGGCCCCTTCGTGCTGGGCAGGCTGCCCGACGGGACCGAATTGGCGTATCTCGACAACCAGCTCCGCGGTCAGATCGTGACCGATCCTCTCGACGTCGCTAACCTGGGACGCAGGTGGGAGAGCGTCACCGGTGAGGCGTTGCCCCAACGTCAGTCGATCGAGCTGATCAGGGAAGTGGCTGCGACATGGACATGACCGACGCGCGCTGGCGCACTGCGACCCGTAGCAGCAACAACGGTGGCGACTGCGTCGAGGTGGCCGACAACTTGCCCGGTCGGGTGCTGGTGCGCGACAGCAAGGACCGCGACGGTGGCACCCTGACCTTCGCGCCGACCGCCTGGACGTCGTTCGTCGACGCAGTCCGGGCAACGGCACGCTGATCCACTCGGGTTCACGGAAACCGGGGTATCGGAGCGGCAGGGACACCCCGACTTCCTGAAAGCCGAGTCGATCAAGCCCCGAGTCGATCAAGCGCCATCAAAAGCGCGTCAGGCCGTACCCCAGGTGTAGGTCTGCTTGCGGAGTTTGAGGTACACGAACGCCTCGGTGGCGAGCACGCCGGGCACCGCGCGCAGCCGTTGCAGGATCTCCAGCAGGTGGTCGTCGTTGCGGCAGACCACCTCGGTGAGCAGGTCGAACGACCCGGCGGTGATGACCACGTAGTCGACCTCGTCCAGCTCGGCCAGCCGGTCGGCCACCGCCTCCAGGTCGCCGTCGGTACGCAGCCCGATCATCGCCTGGCGGGGGAAGCCGAGCTGGAGCGGATCGGTCACCGCGACGATCTGCATGACGCCCGAGTCGAGGAGCCGCTGGACCCGCTGGCGGACCGCCGCCTCGGAGAGGCCGACCGCCTTGCCGATCGTCGCGTACGGCCGTCGGCCATCCTCCTGGAGCTGTTCGATGATCTGCTTGGCCACGTCGTCCAGCAGAGCGTGACTGGCACCTTCACGTACGGCGACGCGTCGACCGCCGTTGCCGTTCTCGTGCTGCCGGTTCGTCATCGTGCGCTCCCCATGTCCCGAATCGTGATGTCGTGCGTGTGTCCCCGCGCAGTCTGGCGTATTTCGTCGTGCATCGCTAACCCCGCAACGGAATCCCTTGTGAGAGAGGGTCTCTCATGTCAGGATCAGTCGTCCCTGGTACTTGAGCCTCCCGACATTCCCGCCGGCGCGCGCCTCCCCCGTCCCGCCCGCCGACGATGACCCCTAGGAGTCGTCATGCGTACTCCCCTCCGGCCCCTCTCCCGGCGTGGACTGCTCACCGGCACTCTCGGATCGGCCGCCCTGCTCGCTGCGGGCGGCAGCCTCGCCGGCTGCGGCACCAAGGGCGCCCAGCAGACCGAGGCCGGCTGCGTCAGCGAAGACCTGTCCGGCACCGAGAAGAAGCTTGCCTTCTCCAACTGGCCGCAGTACATGGACGTCGACGAGAAGGACGAGTCCAAGCGGCCGAGCCTGGACGAGTTCATCACGAAGACCGGCATCCAGGTCACCTACACCGAGGACATCAACGACAACAACGAGTTCTTCGGCAAGGTGCAGAACCAGCTGGCCGCCTGCCAGAGCACCGACCGGGACATCATTGTGTTGACCGACTGGATGGCCGCGCGGATGATCCGGCTCGGCTGGATCCAGAAGCTCGACGTGGCGAAGATCCCGAACGTCCAGGCGAACCTGTTGCCGTCGCTGCTCAACCGCTCGTTCGACACCGAGAACCGGATCTCGATCCCGTGGCAGTCCGGCCTGGCCGGGTTGGCGTACAACGGCAGCGTCACCAAGGAGCTGCGGACCGTCGACGAGCTGCTGACCCGCCCCGACCTCAAGGGCAAGGTGACGGCGCTCAGCGAGATGCGCGACACCATGGGCCTACTGCTCGGCTCGAACGGGCACGACCCGTCGAACTTCACCGCCGCCCAGTTCGACGACGCGCTCAACAAGCTCAAGAAGGCCGTCGACTCCGGGCAGATCCGCAAGTTCACCGGCAACGACTACGCACCCGACCTGGCCAAGGGCGACATCGCCGCGTGCATCGGCTGGTCCGGGGACGTCATCCAGCTCTCCAGTGAGAACGAGAAGGTGCAGTTCGTCGCCCCGGACTCCGGCGTGATGCTGTTCAGCGACAACATGATGGTCCCGAACAAGGCCACCCACAAGGGCAACGCCGAAGCGCTGATCAACTACTACTACGAGCCGGCGGCCGCGGCGAAGCTCGCCGCGTACGTCAACTACATCTGCCCGGTCAAGGGCGCCCAGGCCGAGATGGAGAAGATCGACCCGGAGCTGGCCGCCAACCCGCTGATCTTCCCCGACGAAACGCTGCTGGCGAAGTCCAAGGTGTTCATGGCCCTGGACGAAAAGCAGGAGAAGGAGTACGAGGGCAAGTTCCAGCAGGTCATCGGGGCGTGACGGGGATGACACGCGAGACACCCGCCGGCGATCTGCGCCTGGCCGACCTCACCAAGCGGTTCGGCATCTTCACCGCCGTCGACGACCTCAGCCTGACGATCCCGCAGGGCTCGTTCTTCGCGCTGCTCGGCGCGTCCGGCTGCGGCAAGACCACCACCCTGCGGATGATCGCCGGGCTGGAGGAGCCGACCAGCGGCCAGGTGCTGCTCGGCGACACCGACATCGCCCGGCTGCGGCCGTACAAGCGGCCGGTCAACACGGTCTTCCAGAGCTACGCGCTCTTTCCGCACCTCACCATCTTCGAGAACGTGGCCTTCGGGCTGCGGCGGCGCGGCATCCGCTCGGTCGACGACCAGGTCCGGCGGATGCTGTCGCTGGTGCAGCTCGACGGCTTCGGCCCGCGCCGCCCGGCGCAGCTCTCCGGTGGCCAGCAGCAGCGGGTCGCGCTTGCCCGCGCTCTGATCAACCAGCCGCAGGTGCTGCTGCTCGACGAGCCGCTGGGCGCGCTCGACCTCAAGCTGCGCCGGCAGATGCAGATCGAGCTGAAGCGCATCCAGACCGAGGTCGGCATCACCTTCGTGCACGTCACCCACGACCAGGAGGAGGCCATGACCATGGCCGACACCGTCGCGGTGATGAACGCCGGCCGGATCGAGCAGCAGGGCGCCCCGGCCGACCTCTACGAGTTCCCGGCCACCGCGTTCGTGGCGAACTTCCTCGGCCAGTCCAACCTGCTCGCCGGCGAGGCCGCCGGCACGAGCGGCGGCGAGGTCGCGGTGACGGCGCACGGCGCGCGCTTCTCGGTGCCCGCCGGCCGGTCGCGCGCCGACCGGGGTCCGGTCCACCTGGGGGTACGCCCGGAGAAGCTGCATCTGGTCGGCTCCGCCGACCAGGTCCCCCAAGGACACCAACTGGTCACCGGGGTGGTCACCGACGCCTCCTACGTGGGGGTCAGCACGCAGTACCTGCTGCGCACCGGTTGGGGCACCGAGCTGTCGGTCTTCGTGGCGAACAACGGCGCGGAGGCGCGGGTGCCGGTGGGCAGCGAGGCCGTGGCGTACTGGGATCCGCGCCACGCGTTCCTGCTGGCCCGCGACGCCGCCGACACCGACCGGACCACGCCGGTGCTCGACGAGCCGGTGGGCGCGTCGTCATGACCCTCCTGGCCCCCACCAAACCGGGGCAGCTGCCGCCGCCACCGGCCGCTCGGTCCGGGCGGTTCCGGCTCCTGCCGTACCTGTTGCTGCTGCCCGGCGCGGTCTGGCTGCTGGTGTTCTTCGGCGTGCCGCTGCTGCAACTCGCCGCGGCGAGCCTCTACGACCCCAGCGGCTCGCTCTCCACCGGGTACGCGATGACGTGGGCGTTCGGCAACTACCCGGACGTCGTGCAGGCGTACTGGCCGCAGCTGCTGCGCTCGTTCGGCTACGCCGGGCTGGCCCTGGTGCTGGCGCTGCTGCTCGGCTACCCGCTGGCGTACGCCATCGCGCAGAAGGCCGGCCGGTGGAAGAACCTGCTGCTGGTGTGCGTGGTCGCGCCGATGTTCACCAGCTTCCTGGTCCGCACGCTGGCCTGGAAGACGATCCTGTCGGACAACGGCGCGCTGGTCGGCCTGCTGCGTGACGTGCACCTGCTCGCGCCGGACGGCCGGCTGTTGGCCACGCCGTTCGCTGTGGTGCTCGGCCTGACGTACAACTTCCTGCCCTTTCTGGTGCTGCCGCTGTACGCGAGCCTGGAGCGGCTGGACCCCCGGCTGTTGGAGGCGGCGAGCGACCTGTACGCGAGCGGCGTCCAGGCGTTCCGCCGGGTGACCCTGCCGTTGTCCATGCCCGGCCTGGTCGCCGGCACGCTGCTGTTCTTCATCCCGGCCAGCGGCGACTACATCAACGCCGAACTGCTCGGCACCCCGAACGAATACATGATCGGCAACGTCATCGACTCGGCGTTCCTGGTCCGGCTGGACTACCCGCAGGGCGCCGCGCTGTCGTTCCTGCTGATGGCGGCGATCCTCGCGGTGGTCTTCGGCTACCTGCGCAGGGCCGGCACGGAGGAGGTGCTCTGATGCGGGTCTCCCGTTGGCTGGCCGATCGCTGGGTGATGATCGTGGCGCTGCTGGTGCTCGGCTACCTCGCGCTGCCGATCCTGGTGGTGGCCGGGCTGTCGTTCAACCGCCCGTCGAGCCGCCTGTCGTACGACTTCAACGAGTTCACGCTGGACAACTGGCGGCAGCCCTGCGCCACCTCCGACATGTGCGACGCGGTCGTGCGCAGCGTGCAGATCGGTTTCATCGCCACGGTGGTCGCCACAGTGCTCGGCACCCTGATGGCGTTCGCGCTGGTCCGGCACCGCTTCCGCGGCCGGTCCGGCATCAACGTGCTGATCTTCCTGCCGATGGCCACCCCGGAGCTGGTGATGGGCACGTCGCTGCTGGCCCTGTTCGTCTCGGCCGGGGTGCCGCAGGGCTTCTGGACCATCGTCATCGCGCACGTGATGTTCTGCGTGTCGTTCGTGGTGGTGACGGTCAAGGCGCGGCTCGCCGGCATGGACCGGCGGCTGGAGGAGACCGCCATGGACCTCTACGCCAACGAGTGGCAGACCTTCCGGCGGATCACCCTGCCGCTGGTGCTTCCCGGCATCGTGTCCGCCGCGCTGCTGGCGTTCTCGTTGAGCTTCGACGACTTCATCATCACGAACTTCAACGCCGGCACGACAGTCACGTTCCCCATGTACGTCTGGGGCGCCGCCCAGCGGGGCATCCCGCCGCAGGTCAACGTCATCGGCACCGCGATGTTCGCCATCGCGCTGCTGCTGGTCGGGCTCAGCTCGCTGCGCGGGCGGCGTGCTCGCCGCGCCGCGCTGCTGGCCGGCCCGGTGCCGCAGGCGCGTCGCTCGTCATGACCGCCCCGGATGCGGTCCGCCCGACCGGGCCGCCGTCATGACCCTCCCGCATACCGGCCGGGCGCTGGCCGACGCGGCGCCCGTGCCGTACTGGCTGGACCGCCCGGAGCGCCCCGACCCGCTGCCGCCGCTCACCGGCGCGCAGACCGCCGACCTGCTGGTGATCGGCGGCGGGTACGGCGGGCTCTGGGCCGCCCTGGAGGCCAAGCGGGCCGAGCCGGACCGTGACGTGCTGCTCGTCGACGCCGGGACCTGCGGGTGGGCCGCCTCCGGGCGCAACGGCGGGTTCTGTGCCGCCTCGCTCACCCACGGCCTGGCCAACGGCGTCGACCGGTTCCCCGGTGAGATCGGCGAGCTGGAACGCCTCGGCCGCGCCAACCTGGACGCGATCGCCGCCACCGTCGCGGAGTTCGACATCGACTGCGACTTCGAGCGCACCGGCGAACTGGCCGTCGCCGTCGAGCCGTACCAGCTCGACGGGTTGGCCGCCGACGCCGAGCTGGCCCGCCGGTACGGCCACCGGGTGCGGCTGCTCGACACCGACGAGGTGCGTGCCGAGGTGAACTCGCCGACGTACCTGGGTGGCATGGTCGACGCCGACCGGGTCGCCATGGTGGACCCGGCGAAGCTGGCGTGGGGTCTGCGCCGCGCCTGCGTCGACCTCGGCGTACGCGTGCACGAGCACACCCGGGTCACCGGGCTGCGCGCCGACGGCCCGGCCCTGCGCGCGGCGACCGCCGGCGGGCTGGACAACGCGCCCGGCTCGGTACGCGCCCGCCGGGTCGTGCTGGCCACCAACGCGTTTCCGCCGCTGCTGCGCCGGCTGCGCGCGTACGTGGTGCCCGTCTACGACCACGTGCTGATGACCGAGCCGCTCAGCCCGGCGCAGCGCGACGCGATCGGCTGGCGCAACCGCCAGGGCCTGGCCGACACCGGCAACCAGTTCCACTACTACCGGATCACCCGCGACGGGCGGATCCTCTTCGGCGGCTACGACGCCGTCTACCACTACGGCAACCGGGTCGCCCCGAAGCTGGAGCAGCGCCCGGCCACCTTCACCGCTCTCGCCAACCACTTCTTCACCACGTTCCCGCAGCTCGCCGACGTGCGCTTCAGCCACCGCTGGGGCGGCGTCATCGACACCTGCACCCGGTTCTGCCCGTTCTACGGGACCGCGTTCGGCGGTCGACTGGCGTACGCGGCCGGCTACACCGGCCTCGGCGTCGGCGCCACCCGCTTCTCGGCCCGGGTGCTGCTCGACCTGCTGGCCGGCGGGGACACCCCGCTGACCCGGCTCGATCTGGTCCGCCGCAAGCCCCTGCCGTTCCCGCCGGAACCCGTCCGCGCGGTCGGCATCAATCTCACCCGCCGGTCGATGGCCCGCGCCGATGCGCGTGAGGGCCGTCGCGACCTGTGGCTCCGTACTCTCGATCGTCTTGGTTTGGGGTTTGATTCCTGATGCGTGTCCTGCTCGTCGGCGCCGGTGGCGTCGGCTCCGCCGCCGTAGCCATCGCCGCCCGACGCTCCTTCTTCGAGACGATGGTGGTCGCCGACCATGACCCGGACCGCGCCGCCCGCGCGGTGGCCGGGCACGGCGACCGTTTCGTCGCCGCCCAGGTGGACGCCTCCTCGGCCGACGCGGTCACCGCGCTGTGCCGGGAGCACCGGATCACCCACGTGCTCAACGCCGTCGACCCGCGCTTCGTCATGCCCATCTTCGACGGCGCGTTCGCGGCCGGCGCGGACTACCTCGACATGGCGATGTCGCTGTCCCACCCGCACCCGTCCCGCCCCTACGCCGAGACCGGGGTGAAGCTCGGCGACGACCAGTTCGCCGTCGCCGACCGGTGGGCGGCGGCCGGCCGGCTGGCGCTCGGCGGCATCGGCATCGAGCCCGGCCTGTCCGACATCTTCGCCCGGTACGCCGCCGACGAGCTGTTCAGCGAGATCGACGAGATCGGCGTCCGGGACGGGGCGAACCTGACCGTCGACGGCTACGACTTCGCGCCCTCGTTCTCCATCTGGACCACGATCGAGGAGTGTCTCAACCCGCCCGTGGTCTGGGAGGCCGACCGCGGCTGGTACACCACCGAGCCGTTCAGCGAGCCGGAGGTCTTCGACTTCCCGGAGGGGATCGGCCCGGTCGAGTGCGTCAACGTCGAGCACGAGGAGGTGCTGCTGATCCCGCGCTGGGTGAAGGCGAAGCGGGTCACCTTCAAGTACGGCCTCGGCGACGAGTTCATCGACGTGCTGAAGACGCTGCACAAGCTCGGCCTGGACTCGACGACGCCGGTCAGCGTGCGCGGCGTGCAGGTGTCGCCGCGGGACGTGGTCGCGGCCTGCCTGCCCGACCCGGCCACCCTCGGCGACCGGATGCGCGGCAAGACCTGCGCCGGCACCTGGGTGCGTGGCCTGGGCCCGGACGGGCAGCCCCGGGAGGTGTACCTCTACCACGTGGTCGACAACGAGTGGTCGATGCGCGAGTACGGCCACCAGGCGGTCGTCTGGCAGACCGCGGTCAACCCGGTGGTGGCGCTGGAACTGCTCGCCACCGGCGCGTGGTCCGGCGTCGGCGTGCTCGGCCCGGAGGCCCTGCCCCCGGTGCCCTTCCTCGACCTGCTGAGCAGCTACGGCTCGCCCTGGGGGATGGAGGAGCGATGAGCCGCTACGGTGCCATGTACGGGCCGGACATCACCTTCCTCGGGGTGGACCGGTGCGCACTCGACGATCCGTCGTCGTACGCGGACGCCGACATCGTCATCGTCGGCGCACCCTTTGACGGCGGCACCTCGCACCGGCCCGGCACCCGGTTCGGGCCGTCGGCGATTCGCCAGGCGTGCTACCTGGCCCACGACGGCTCCCGCCCGTCCCTCGCGCTGCGCGTCGACGCGCTGCGCGACCTCCGGGTGTACGACGCCGGCGACGTCGAGATGTTCTCCGGCGACATCGAACGGTCACTGGCCGCTCTGGAGGCGGCCGTCTACGCAGTGTCGTCCTCCGGCGCCATCCCGATCGTGCTCGGCGGGGACCACTCCATCGCGCTGCCCGACGCGACCGGCGTGGCCCGCCAGCACGGGCACGGTCGGGTGTCGCTCGTGCACTTCGACGCGCACGCGGACACCGGCGAGATCGAGTTCGGCTCGCTGCACGGGCACGGCCAGCCGATGCGTCGCCTCATCGAGTCTGGCGCGGTACGCGGCGACCGGTTCCTCCAGATCGGGCTGCGCGGCTACTGGCCCGGCCCGGACATCCTGTCCTGGATGGCCGAGCAGCGGATGCGCTCGTACGAGATGACCGAGCTGGTCGCCCGCGGGCTGGACACGTGCCTCACCGAGGCGTTCACGATCGCGGTCGACGAGTGCGAGGGGGTCTTCCTCTCCGTCGACGTGGACGTCGTCGATCCCGGGATGGCCCCCGGCACCGGCACCCCCGAACCGGGCGGCCTGACCTCCCGGCAACTGCTCGACGCGGTCCGCCGGGTCTGCTACGAGCTGCCGGTGGTCGGGGTGGACGTGGTCGAGGTCGCGCCGCCGTACGACCACGCCGACATCACCGCCTACCTGGGCAACCGCGTGGTCCTGGAGGCGCTGTCGGCGATCGCCCGACGCCGGCGCGACGCCGCGGGCGGGTCACCGTGGAACCCCCACCAACCCCTCCTGGACGCCCGCTGACCAGCGCATTGACGGCAACTCGACACGTCGACGCCGGACCCGGACCTCCTCTGTGGAGCGGTCGTTATCGTGGCCAATAATTGGTGATTCGCGGATTTGCTGCCTGAATGCGCGGCACGATCAGCCGTGCCCGGTCCGGCCAAGTGGTTGCCTGACCTGTCGTCCCGTCGCCGGTCACGAGCGCGATGGTGGATATTGCACGCAGTGTTTGCGACGACACTCATCGACGTGACGATGCAACCACCGCCGAATCCTGGCCCGCCGCACGTGCCGCCGTTCGGCCCTGGGCCCCGCCTGCCCGCCGCCCAGAGCTGGTTCCGCCGGGCCAGTCCCGCCAGCCGCGTCGCCGTCATCCTCGGCTCGGTGGCCCTGTCGTTCCTGCTGCTCTGCTGCGCCGGCACCGCGATTGTCAGCGCCCTGGCCGGCGAACCGGAGCCCACCCGCACCGGCACCGCGGCCGAGCAACCGCAGCAGCCCATCGTGGCGGCACCCGCCGAGCCGACCGAGGAGGCCCCCGCGCAGGAGGTGTCGCCGGTCGCCGCACCCTCCACCGCGTCGGTCTCGCCGAGCCCGTCCAGCGCCGCGCCGGTGGTGCAGGTGACGACCGTGACGGAGCGGGCCACGATCCGGTACGCCGAGCGGACCGTGAAGGACTCCTCCCTGGCCGAGGGCAAGCGGGTCGTCCGAACCAAGGGCGTCAACGGTACGAAGACACTGCCGTACGAGGTGACCACCACGGACGGGGTGCGGACGGCCCGGAAGCTGGTGAAATCCGTTGTGACGAAGCAGCCGGTGACCCAGGTCGTCGCCGTCGGCACCAAGAAGGCCGCGCAGGCGAAGTGCGACCCGAACTACAGCCCCTGCGTCCCGATCGCCAGCGACGTCGACTGCCTGCCAGGCAGCGGCAACGGCCCCGCCTACGTTCGCGGCCCGGTCAAGGTCATCGGCACCGACATCTACGACCTCGACCGCGACAACGACGGCTACGGCTGCGACTAACCGCGCCGCGTCAGCCCTGCCCCGCGTGCCCTGAACCGAGTCGATCATGGAGTTGTGGTGCCCGGTAGACGATGGTTCAGGAGTTCTGTCCGGCACCACAACTCCTTGATCAACGCTGTGGTGGAGGTCGATGCGCATAGCACGGGTGGGCTTTGTTTGGGGGTTGTGCACAGGGCGCTCGGGTATCCACAGATTCCTGGGTCGGGGCGGAATGCCTGGGGCGGGGCGCGGCAGTCTCTGCCGCATGGCACAGGATCAGTATCGATACGCGGAGTTACTCGCCGCCGGCCTCAGTCGGGAGCAGGTGCGCAGGCTGGTTGGGCTGTCCCGCCTGCACCGGTTGACGCGGAGCGTCTACACGCCCTCGCCCGACCCAGCCGCGCGACTGCCGGCGATCTTTCGGCGGTTGCCTGAGACTGCCGTCGTCGGCTTCCATACCGGTGCACAGTTGCACGGCTTCGGCGACGTCCGCAGTTTCGACGTGCACATCATTGTGCCGGCCGGCGAGAACGTCCCGCAGATGCGGGGAGTCGTCGCCCACGAGGCGGTGCTGCCGGTACGCGATACGGTGCTGCTGGGCGGAGTGCCCTGTGCCCCGGCCGCCCGTTGCGCGGTCGACCTAGCCCGGTCACTGCGCCGAATGGACGCGATGCCGCTGCTGGACCTGTGCCTTCGCGTGGGTGCCTGCCGATCCGAGGAACTCAGGGCGGAGGTCGCTCGGCACAAACGCCTCCGTGGCGTCTGCCAGGCGCGTGAACTCGTGCCACGCGCCGACCCGCGGGCGGAGTGCCGGCAGGAGAGTCAGCTTCGCCTGGTGTTGATAGATGGCGGCCTGCCACCGCCGGAGCCACAGGTCTGGGTCCCGGACGGTCATGGAGTGCCGCTCTACCGCCTCGACCTCGGTTACCGGCGCCGCAAGGTCGGCGTCGAGTATGACGGATCGTCCCATTTGGACCGCGACCGTCTCCGGCATGATCGTTCCCGATCGAACTGGCTAGCCGCAAACGGCTGGAAAATCCGCCACTTCACGGACCTGGACCTCTACCGCCGCCCCAACCACATCATCAAAACCCTGGTCCCCCTCCTCCACCCCTAACCCCCTCCCCGCCCCACGCTCCCCAGGGCCGATCATGGAGTTGTGGTGGCTGACGAAAGGTGTAAAGCATCCCTTGCTGCCCACCACAACTCCATGATCGACGGGGCGGGGGCGGCCCACACGCACCGGTCGCGAGTGACCTAGGCGGCGAGGCGGGAGCGGATGAGGAAGCGGAGACCGTCGGGGGCCTCCAGGGAGAAGCCGCTGCCTCGGCCCGGGACCACGTCGACGGTGAGCCTCGTGTGTTTCCACAACTCCCACTGGGCCGACGACATCCAGAACTCGACCGGCTCCGGCACACCGTCCACGGCGAGCGAGGCGAGCAGGACATCGGACGATCCGGTGCGGAACTCGCCTGCCGGGTAGCACATCGGGGCACTGCCGTCGCAGCAGCCGCCGGACTGGTGGAACATCAGCGGCCCGTGCCGCTCCCGCAGCGACCGGATCAGATCGGCCGCCGCGGGAGTCACGGAGACGACGGACATCAGAAGAAGCCGAGCTTCTGGGTCGAGTAGCTGACCAGCAGGTTCTTGGTCTGCTGGTAGTGCTCCAGCATCATCTTGTGGTTCTCCCGGCCGATGCCGGACTGCTTGTACCCGCCGAACGCGGCGTACGCCGGGTACGCGTGGTAGCAGTTGGTCCACACCCGCCCGGCCTGGATCGCCCGCCCCGCCCGGTACGCGGTGTTCATGTCCCGGGTCCAGACGCCCGCGCCCAGCCCGTACAGGGTGTCGTTCGCGGTCTTCACGGCGTCGTCGAGGTCGGCGAAGGAGGTCACCGAGACCACCGGTCCGAAGATCTCCTCCTGAAAGACCCGCATCGAGTTGTCGCCCTCGAAGATCGTCGGCTGGACGTAGTACCCGCCCGACAACTCGCCGCCCAACTCCGCCCGGGATCCACCGGTGAGCACCTTCGCACCCTCCTGGCGGCCGATGTCCAGGTAGGACAGGATCTTTTCCAGCTGGTCGTTGGAGGCCTGCGCGCCGACCATCGTGTCGGTGTCCAGCGGGTGGCCCTGCACGATCCGGCCGGTCCGCTCCACCGCCGCGGCGAGGAAGTCCGAGTAGTGGCCCTGCTGGATCAGCGCCCGCGACGGGCAGGTGCAGACCTCGCCCTGGTTGAGGGCGAACATGGTGAAGCCCTCGAGCGCCTTGTCGAAGAAGTCATCACGGGACGCGCTGACGTCGTCGAAGAAGATGTTCGGGCTCTTGCCGCCCAGCTCCAGGGTGACCGGCTTGATGTTCTCACTGGCGTACTGCATGATCAGCCGCCCGGTGGTGGTCTCACCGGTGAACGCCACCTTGGCCACCCGTGGCGAGGACGCCAGCGGCTTGCCGGCCTCCACGCCGAAGCCGTTGACGATGTTGAGCACGCCCGGCGGCAGCAGGTCCGCCACCAGCGACAGCCAGTAGTGGATCGAGGCCGGGGTCTGCTCGGCCGGCTTGAGCACCACGGCGTTGCCGGCGGCCAGCGCGGGCGCCAGCTTCCAGGTGGCCATCAGGATCGGGAAGTTCCACGGGATGATCTGCCCGACCACGCCGAGCGGCTCGTGGAAGTGGTACGCGACGGTGTCGTCGTCGATCTCGCCGAGCGAGCCCTCCTGCGCCCGGATCGCCCCGGCGAAGTAGCGGAAGTGATCGATCGCCAGTGGGATGTCGGCAGCCAGCGTTTCGCGGATCGGCTTGCCGTTCTCCCAGGTCTCGGCGATGGCCAGCGACTCCAGGTTGTCCTGCATCCGGTCCGCGATGCGATTGAGGATCAGCGCCCGCTCGGCCACCGAGGTGCGCCCCCAGGCGTCGGCGGCGCCGTGCGCGGCGTCCAGGGCCTTCTCCACGTCCGCGGCGGTGCCCCGGGCCACCTCGGTGAAGGTCTGCCCGGTGACCGGGGTCGGGTTCTCGAAGTAGCCACCGCCGTGCGGCTTGACGTACTCGCCGCCGATGAAGTGGTCGTAACGGGACTGCCAGTGGGTGGGCGCGTCGTAGCGCGTCATGGTTACCTCCGCCGTCGTGGTGCGGTGTCGGCGGCGAGGCTAGTTTCGGGGACGTTGCAGCAACGTTGCGCGTGGTAGGTCGTACTCCGTGGCGAGCTGGTGGATGCGGGCGAGCGCGAGCGGCCGGCGGGCCGCGCCCACCGGCAACGCCCGCGCCAGGGCCTGCCACGCGGTCAGGTCGTCGGCGCCGGCGGGCGTCGCGGTCCACGCCGCGAGCAGCGCCGGGTCCGCGGCGGCCAGCACGGCCGCGCGGAGCTGGCCGTCGATGAGCCGGCGCAGTCGCGTGACTCCCGGCGCGTCCGACCCGGGCAGCAACGGCCCGGAGTACGCGTCGAGCGCGCCCGCCGGATCGCCCTGGTCCAACCGGTCGGCGACCGTGGTGAAGTCGGCGCGGACGGTGCCGTGCAGCCGGTACGGGCGGGAGTCGAGCAGCTCGGGGCCGAGCACCCGGCGCAACCGGGACAGCTCCGCGCGCAGGGTGACCGGCAGGAGCCGGTCGTCTCCGTACACGTCGAGGCCGAGCTGTTCGCCGGTGCGCCCCTCGGGATGGTGCAGCAGCAGCACCAGCAGCTCGCTGTGCCGGCGGCCCAGCCGGATGCGCCGCCCGTCGACCCGCAGTTCCGCCTCGTCGCGGCCGAGCGCGGTCACGGTGACGACGCCGGGCTCCACCGGTCGGTCGGTGGCGAGCTGCGCCTCGGCGGCCCGGGCGGTGGCCCGGACCAGCGCCAGGCTGTGCGGGTTGGCCAGGTGGTCGCCGCCGGTGATGTCGACCGCGCCGAGCAGTCGCCCGGTGGCCGGGTCGTGGATCGGCGCCGCCGCGCAGGTCCAGCGCTGCACCGGCCGGATGAAGTGCTCGGTGGCGAAGATCTGCACGCTGTGGTCGACGGCCAGTGCGGTGCCGGGGGCGTTGGTGCCGGCGTGCCTCTCGTCCCACAGGGCGCCGGGCACGAAGTTCATCCGCTCGGCGTGCCGGCGCACCCCCGGGTGGCCCTCCACCCAGAGCAGCCGCCCGTACGCGTCGCAGACCGCCATCAGGTGCGCGCCGTCCTGGGCGATGCCGCCGAGCAGGTCCCGGAAGAGCGGCAGCACCCGGGCCAGCGGATGCGCGGCCCGGTAGCTCGCCAGCGCGTCGTCGGTCAGGTCGACCGGCGGAGTGGCCTCCGGGTCGAGTCGGGCGGACCGTTCCCACGACCGGCGTACCACCTCCCGCACCCGGTGCGGCGCGGCGCCGGCGGCGAGGAACGCCTCGTGGGCCGCGCCGACCTGCGCGATCCGCTCGGCCGGATCGACGCCGAATTCCAGGGCGAGCCACGGGTCAGCCATGGGGCGACCTCCTCGGCCCCCATCGTGACGCAGCTCACCCTCGATCGCCAACCACACCAGGTGCGGACCCGTCGAACTGGCCGCCACGGCGATCGGTGCCCGTGTCGGCTGAACGGTAGGTCCCTCCCGTCCGTACCACGCGGTGAAGAACACACCGAGGACGGGAGTGACGGCGATGAGGGTGCAGCGCAAGCACGTGCTGGCGGCGACCGTGGCGGTGCTCGCCGCGGCGGGAGTGGCGGTGGGGACCGGGTTCGGGTTCGCCGACACCGCACCCGCGCAGCAGTCCGTCTGCTCGGGCTCGGTCACCTTCTCGGCCGAGGGCGGGGCCCCGGCGGCGACCAGTGACCGGTTCCCGGTGGGCACGCGGCTGCGGGTGACCAATCTGGACAACAACCGGGCGGCCACGGTGACGGTGACCGGCCCGTCGGGCAGTTGTGTGCTGCTCAACGCCGCCGCGATGGAGCTGGTGCGGGAGCCGGGCAAGAACGTGATCCGCCGCAACGTGGTGCAACGGCTCGACGGCGAGGCCGCGCCGCCCGCCGCGCCGCCGGCCGCCGGCACGGTCCGACCCGGCGCAGCGTCTCCCGGAGCGCCCGGCCCGGCTCCCCGCTCGGCCTGCTCGGGGGCGATCACCTTTTTCGCCGAGAATGCCGCGCCGGCGGCGACCAGCGGGCAGTTCCCGGTGGGCACCCGGCTGCGGGTGACCAACCTGGACAACAACAAGGTCACCACGGTCACGGTGACCGGCCCGTCGGGCAGCTGCGTGCTGCTCAACACCGCCGCGATGGACCAGATCCGCGAGCCGGGCAAGAATCTGGTCCGCCGCAACACCGTCGAGGTGCTTCGCTGACCCTGCCGTGCGGAAGGGCCCCTTCTCGGGAAGGGGCCCTTCCCTCGGTCAGCCGAAGGCGGCGTCGAGGATGTCGGCACCTCTGGTCAGCTGCTCGTCGGAGATCACCAACGGGGGCAGGAAGCGCAGCACGTTGCCGTACGTGCCGCAGGTCAGGGTGAGCAGGCCGGCGGCGTGGCACGCGGCCGAGATGGCCGCCGTGGCGGTCGGGTCGGGGACGAGGGTGCCGGGCTGCACCAGCTCCACGGCGAGCATCGCGCCGCGCCCGCGTACCTCGGCGATGCGGGGGTCCCGCTCGGCGATGGCGCGGAGCCGGGGGGCCAGCACGGACTCGATCCGACGGGCCGCGCCCGCCAGGTCCAGCTCGTGCATGGTCTCGATGGTGGCCAGCGCGGCGGCGCAGGCGATCGGGTTGCCGCCGTACGTGCCGCCGAGCCCGCCGACGTGCACCGCGTCCATCAGCTCGGCCCGACCGGTCACCGCCGCGAGGGGCAGGCCACCCGCGATGCTCTTGGCCAGGGCGACCAGGTCCGGTTCGACGCCCTCGTGCTGGCAGGCGAACCAGTCGCCGGTACGGCAGAAGCCGGTCTGGATCTCGTCGGCGACGAACACCACGCCAGCCGCTGTCGCCCAGGCTCGCAGCGCCGGCAGGAAACCGGGCGCGGGCACCACGAAGCCGCCCTCGCCCTGGATCGGCTCGATGAGCAGCGCGGCGACGTTCTCGGCGCCGACCTGCTTCTCGACCATCTCGATGGCCCGCGCGGCCGCCTCGGCGCCGGAGAGGCCGCCGTCGCGCAGCGGGTACGACATCGGCACCCGGTAGATCTCCCCGGCGAACGGCCCGAACCGGTGCTTGTACGGCATGTTCTTCGCGGTCAACGCCATGGTCAGGTTGGTCCGGCCGTGGTACGCGTGGTCGAACACCACCACCGCCGGTCGCCCGGTGGCGTGCCGGGCGATCTTGACGGCGTTCTCCACCGCCTCGGCCCCGGAGTTGAACAGGGCCGAGCGCTTCTCGAACCCGCCCGGTGTCAGCGCGTTGAGCTGCTCGCACACCGCCACGTACGACTCGTACGGCGCGACCATGAAGCAGGTGTGGGTGAACCGTTCCACCTGTGCGCGTACCGCCTCGACCACCCTCGGCGCGGAGTTGCCGACGCTGGTGACGGCGATGCCGGCGGCGAAGTCGATCCACTCCCGCCCGTCAACGTCGGTGAGCGTGCCGCCCGACGCGGAGTCCACGTAGGACGAAATGACACTGCCCACGCCCCGGGCGACGGCACCACCGCGCCGCTTGTGCAGTTCTTCGGAGGATGTCATCGCCTCAGCCCTCGATGTTGTGCATGACGTGCTTGATCCGGGTGTAGTCCTCCAGGCTGTAGACCGAGAGGTCCTTGCCGTGCCCCGAGTGCTTGAAGCCGCCGTGCGGCATCTCGGAGACGAACGGGATGTGCGTGTTCACCCAGACGCAGCCGAAGTCCAGCCGCCGGGTCATCCGCATCGCCCGGCCGTGGTCCCGCGTCCAGACCGAGGCCGACAGGCCGTAGTCGACGCCGTTGGCCCAGCGCACCGCCTCGTCCTCGTCGGAGAAGCGCTGCACGGTGATGACCGGCCCGAACACCTCGTCCTGGATGATCTCGTCGGCCTGGCGCAGCCCGGACACCACCGTCGGCGCGTAGAAGTAGCCACGCTCACCCTGCCGGGAGCCGCCGGTCTGGATCGCCGCGTGGTCGGGCAGCCGGTCCACGAAGCCGCTGACCCGGGCGAGCTGGTTGGCGTTGTTCAGCGGGCCGTAGAGCACGTCCGCGTCGTCCGGTGCGCCGGTCTTCGTGTTGCGGGCCTGCTCGGCCAGCGCCGCCACGAAGTCGTCGTAAATGCCCGGCCCGGCCAGCACGCGGGTCGCCGCCGTGCAGTCCTGACCGGCGTTGAAGTAGCCGCCCAGCGCGATGGCCTCGGCCGCCGCCGCCACGTCCGCGTCGTCGAAGATCACCACCGGGGCCTTGCCGCCCAGCTCCAGGTGGGTCCGCTTCAGGTCGGGGGCCGCTGCGGCGGCCACCTCCATGCCCGCGCGCGTCGAGCCGGTGATCGACACGAGCTGCGGAGTCGGGTGCGACACGAGGGTACGACCGGTGTCCCGGTCGCCGCAGACCACGTTGAACACCCCCGGCGGGAAGAACTCGGCGGCGATCTCGGCGAGCAGCAGCGTCGACACCGGCGTGGTGTCCGACGGCTTCAGCACCACCGTGTTGCCGGCGGCGAGGGCCGGGGCGATCTTCCACACCGCCATCATCAGCGGGTAGTTCCACGGGGTCACCTGGGCGCAGACACCGATCGGCTCGCGCCGCACGTACGAGGTGTGCCCCGCCAGGTACTCGCCGGCGGACCGCCCCTCCAGCAGGCGGGCTGCCCCGGCGAAGAACCGGAACTGGTCCACCGCCGGCGGCAGCTCCTCCTCGGCGGTGAGCTGGCGCGGCTTGCCGGTGTTGCGGACCTCGGCGTCCACCAGTTCGGCCGCGCGGGCCTCCACGGCGTCGGCGAGCCTGAGCATCGCCCTCTGCCGCTCGGCCGGGGTGACCTCCCGCCAGCTCTCGAACGCGGTGGCGGCGGCGGTCATCGCCGCGTCGACGTCGGCGGCCCCGGAGACCGGCGCCTGGGCGAACACCTCGCCGGTGCAGGGGTCGACCAGATCGGCGTACCCGCCGTCGGCCGGTTCGACGTAGGAGCCGTTGACGAAGTTGCGCAGCTGCTGCTGGTCACTCATGACGGGATCACTCCGAGGGGGGCCGGGGATGCGGTGTGCGGAGGTTATCGCAATCTTCCTGCCATCTTCGCTACTGAATTCGCGGCAGACAAGGGATACGGCGACTGTTTCCGTCGGCGGTTGTCTCGTCTACGCTGCACGGCGTGGAGCCCGCAGACTTCTTCGTCGCCTCCCGTCCCGCCTCCGGTGAGGGCGAGCTGACCGTTCACCATCCGTACGACGGCCGCACGGTGGGGCGTACCACCTTTGCCACCCGCGACCAGGTCGACGCCGCCGTCGCGGCGGCGGCCGGTGTGGCCGCGCAGGCCGCGGCCCTGCCCGCGCACGCCCGGGCGGCGGCCCTGGACCACGTGTCGCGGCGGCTCGCGGAGCGCGCCGACGAGGTCGCGACGCTGATCACCGCCGAGAACGGCAAGCCGGTGAAGTGGGCGCGCGCCGAGGTCGGGCGGGCGGTGTCCACCTTCCGGTGGGCCGCCGAGGAGGCCCGGCGCTTCTCCGGTGAGCTGCAACGCCTCGACACCGACCCGGCCGCCAGCGGGCGGATCGCCCTGGTCCGGCGGGTGCCGAGAGGGCCGGTGCTCGGCATCGCGCCGTTCAACTTCCCGCTCAACCTGGTCGCGCACAAGGTCGCGCCGGCCATCGCGGTCGGTGCGCCGATCATCGTCAAGCCGGCCCCGGCCACGCCGCTGTCCGCGCTGCTGCTCGGCGAGCTGCTGGCCGAGACCGACCTCCCCGCCGGCATGTTCTCGGTGCTGCCGCTGCCCAACGACCGCGCCGCCGAACTGGTCGCCGACCCCCGGCTGCCGGTCGTGTCGTTCACCGGGTCGGGGCCGGTCGGCGCGGCCATCCGCCGGCAGGTCCCGGAGAAGCACGTGACGCTGGAGCTGGGCGGCAACGCGGCAGCGGTGATCTGCGCGGACTGGACGTCGGACGAGGACCTGGACTTCGCCGCGCAGCGCATCGCCACCTTCGCCAACTACCAGGCCGGCCAGTCGTGCATCGCCGTGCAACGCGTGTACGTGCACCACGCGCTGCATGCCGACTTCCTGCCCCGGCTGGTCGCGGCGGTCCGCGCCCTGCGCACCGGAGATCCCGCCTCGGAGCTGACCGACGTCGGGCCGATGGTGTCCGAGGAGGCGGCCCGCCGGGTCGAGACGTGGGTGGCCGAGGCTGTCGGGGCCGGCGCCACCGTCGAGGTGGGCGGCGTGCGGGACGGCGCGACGTACCCCCCGACCGTGCTCACCGGTGTGCCCGCCGATGCCAAGGTCGTCGCCGAGGAGGTGTTCGGGCCGGTGCTGGTGGTCACCCCGGTCGCCGACGACCAGGCCGCGTTCGCCGCGGTCAACGACTCGGCGTACGGGTTGCAGGCCGGCGTGTTCACCCGGCGCCTGGACGTGGCCTTCTCCGCCGCGCGGGTCCTGGAGGTGGGCGGCGTGATCGTCGGCGACGTGCCGTCGTACCGGGCCGACCAGATGCCGTACGGCGGGGTGAAGGGCAGCGGCGTCGGTCGGGAGGGGCTACGCAGCGCGATGGACGACTACACCGAGGTGCGGGTCATGGTGCTGACCGGGCTGGCGCTCTAGCTCGGGTCCGCAGGCCAGGCGCCGTCGTCGCCGACCCGGGCGGGGGCGCGGCCGAGCAGCAACGTGGTGAGCGCGGCGTCGATGGTGTCGCCGAGGAACCACTCGCCGGCCTGGTCGAGGGCGAAGACCCGGCCGCGCTCGTCGACGGCGAGGATGCTGTCCTGCTGCTCGGTGCCGATCGGGAAGAGTCGCACGCCGAGCACCGCGCCGAAGTCCGCGAGGGTGTCGGCGGTGTGCGCGATGGTGTGCGGGCGGATGTCGAAGCGCGAGATCCACACCTGCGCGCCCGGGCCCCGCCGCGCGCCGACCAGGCTGGGGAACGCGGTCAGCGCCTCCACGGCGGCGGGAAAGACCTCGTGCTGGTGGACGGCCCCCGGCACGGCGGTGACGTCCCGCACGCCGGCGGCGGCCATGATCTGGTCACCGATGTGCGGTCGCCAGCCCGCCGCCACCAGCGCGTTGGCCACCTCGGGCGGAAAGCGGCCCGGGTCCGGGTCCGGCTCCGCCGGTGCGAGCCACGTCTCGGTGTAGGCCCGCGCCGACTCCGGTAGAACGTTGGCGCTCACCAGGAAAGAGGTGCACGAGTCGCAGGGTCGCTCCGCGGCGCCACCGGCCGGGTCACCCGGCTCGCGGATCCGGAAGATCTCGAAGCGCGCCGCCTCCAGCAGGGCTGCCGCCTCGGCCCGCCCCATCGGCTCGATGCCCTCGGCGGCCCGGCGGTGGTCGTACTCGTGCAGCACGTCGGAGACCACGATCAGCTCGGCGTGACACTCGGCGCCGCGGACCAGCTCGCCCGGAGGCCGCTCGTCCAGGTAGCTGCGGACGAGCGGGTGGTGGTTCAGCGCGACGGCGCCCTTCGTGCCCTGGGCCGTCCAGATGCGACCGTCGAGGGTCAGGTGTGCCACCGTGTTCGGCGTCGGCGCGCGACGGATCTCCCGGATCAGCAGGCTCGACGCGTCGACGGTGCGGGGCGCCGTCGGCCCGCTGGGCTGACTGCGTCGGTACAGGTCCGCCACCACCTCGGTGGGCACGCGGGGCCAGGTGGTGATCTTTCCGGTCCGCCTGTCGATGACGGTCGTCGGCAGATCGCCGGGGATCGCCCGCACCTCGCTCGACACGATCGAGGTGACGACGAAGCCGAGGTCGAACTCGTCGACCACCGGGGTGCACTCGTGGCCGAGGCGCTGCGAATCCCGGCGCGCCCACGCGGACGCGAGCTGCTCGGCCTGCTGACGGTCGATCACACATCGAAACTACCGGACTACACGAATCGATGGCGGCCGGTATGGTCTTCCCTACCGACGGTGACGGGAGGAGCGGCGGTGAGCGAACGCGTGGACCGGGACGCCAATCGCGAGCTACGGGCCCGATTCGACGACGTGTACGGCCAGTATCAGCAGCTCAGGTCCGGTTTGGACACTCTGCAGGCGCGGCTCGCCCAACTGCGGGTGACCCGGCGCTCGCCGGACGGCCACGTCACGGCGACCGTCGGCGCGCAGGGTCAGCTGGTCGAGGTCGTCCTGGCCCCGGCGATCTACCGGGACCGCGACGCGGAGGCGCTGAGCCGGAAAGTCACCGAAACGGTCCACGCCGCCGTGGCCGCCGCCACCCAGGCCACCCAGGACCTGGTCGCCGAGACCATGCCGGCCGGCACCGGCTCGGCGGAGTTCCTGCGTACCGGCGATTTCGGCGCGTTGCTCGGCCGCGCGGACGCCGTGCTCGGCCGCGGCGAGGGGCCGGCATGACCGACGGCCAGCTCTGGCTCGACGCGTCCCGCGCGCGGCGCGGTGGCGCCGACCTGGCCCTGTCCGGCGAGGCGGTGACGGCCAGCCGGGCAGCGGAGGGCGGCGAGATCGAGGCCGCCAGCGGCGCCCGCCCGTGGGGGCGCGACGACATCGGCGCCGCGTTCGAGCGCAGCTACCGCGGCATCGAGCAGACCGTGCTGCGCGCCTGGGCGGGCGTCGGGCAGCGGCTCACCGAGCTGGGCGCCGACGTGGTCAGCGCCGTCGACGCGAGCGTGCAGACCGACCAGAGCAGCGCCGCCCGGCTCGACCGGGCCGCCGACCAGCGCTGACGGCGGGTCGATCCGGATGAGCGTGCTGCCCAGCCCGATCCCGCACCCGCTCGACTACGCGCCCTGGGACGTTCCCGGCTGGATCTACGAGGCCCTCGACTGGGCGGTCGGCGTGCAGTGGCCCGAGGGCAACGAACGGGCCGTCTGGGACGTCGCCGACCGGTGGTACGCGGTCGCCGGCGTCCTCGCCGGTCCGCACGCCGACGCCGCAGCGGCCGCCACCGAGGTACGCAGCGGATACGGCGGTGTCGGAGCCGTCGACGCCGCGTTCGAGGCGGCCTGGCGTGGGATCGCCGAGGGTGCTGACGCGCCCCTGCCGGTGCTCCTCGCGGTCACCGCCGATCTGGGTCGCCTGGTCGAGGAGTGCGGCTGCGACATCGAGGGCGCCAAGCTCGAAGTCTGGATCGAGCTGGGCATCCTCGTCATCGAGCTGCTCTCGGTGGCGGTGGCGGCGCTGCTCACCGCGGGTGCCGCATCCCCGGCCGCCGGCGCGGCCATCACCGCCACCCGGCTGCTGATCCAGCAGATCTTCAAGCGTCTGATGGGCCAACTGGCGAGCAAGGCGCTGCGGCGGGGGCTCAAGGAGGCCGGCGAGCGCGCCGCCAAGGAGGTCGCCAAGGGTGGCGTGCGCGGCCTCGCCAAGCGAGCCACCCGGGAGGGGCTGGAGGAGGCGGCCGAGGAGTCCGGGATCAGCCTGGCCACCCAGGCGTACCAGAACTCCACGGGCCGGGCGCACGGCGTGGACCTGACCGACCTGGGCGCGTCGGCGGTCGGCGGGCTCGCCGGGGGAGCGGTCGCGCCACTGGCCGGCCTGGGCCGTCACGCGACCGGCCGCGCGGCGCGCATCGGCGAGCACCTGGGTCGGGAGATGACCGGCGAGATGTTCGCCGAGAGCGCCGCCAGCATCGCCACCGGGCAGGGCCTGACCTCGGTGGAGGACGCGGTACGCGCCGCCGCGTCCGGGGCCACCGGATCGGCGACCGGGCAGACCGACCACGCCCTGCAGGCCCGGCTGCACGCGCAGGCCAACGCCCTCGCCGGAGCGTCCTTCACCGGCCCGTCCCTTCCGATCCCCACCGCGCCTCCGCTGGATGCCTCGCCCCCGGAACTCGCGGCGTCCTCGCCTGCGTCTGCGTCGTCTTCAGCCCTGGGGCCGCTGTCTGGGGCTGCGTCCTCCCCGGGGTATCCGGTGGCGGATGTCGCCCAGCAGGCGGGGGCGGACGTTGTCGGCTCGCCGGTGCCGGCGGCACCCGACGCGACGTCGTCGGGCGTTGGGCACGGCACGAGTCCGGCGCTCTCCGCTGTCGCGGCGGATCCCACGCTCTCTGCCGTCGCGGCCCCGGGGCTTCCTGCTGTCGCGGCGGATCCCCTGCTCTCGGCGGTCACCGCGCCCGTGGCCGGCGCCGTTGACCCGAACGGCGGGCCGGTGGCGGGTGCTGGGCCGGCGGTCGGCGCGTCGCCGGGGATCGCCTCGGGTGCGGTCGCCCCGGGCACCAACGGCACGGTTGCCGTGCCCCCGTCGACCGGCCCGTCGCCGGCTTCCGTGCCCCCGTCGACCCTGCCGTCGGCCTCCGTGCCTCCGTCGACCCCGCCGTCGTCGGCTTCGGTGCCGCTGTCGACCGGCCCGTTAGCGGGGGGCCTTTCCCCGTCGGCGGCGGCGAGCACCGTGGGGCTGGCGACGCCGGTCGCGTCCGCCGGTCCCGCGTCGACCGTCGCCCCCGGAACGGCGTTTCCGTTCACGTCCACCGGCCCGGTGGCCGGTACGACGCCCGATGCCGCCGGCAGGCCCGGTGGGGGCGTGACCGAGACCGGCGGTGGCGCGGTCACCGGTGCGGCGGTGGGCCGGCACGCCGTACCCACGCGGTTCTCGACGCGGGAGGCGCCCGCGCCGGCCCGCGTACCCCGTCAACGGGCTCGCGGCCGGGCCTCGGTTCCCGTCGACGTGCTCGCGTTCGGCGACCCGTCGGTGTCCGTGACCGAGAGCGACGGGTACGCCGCTCGGTGGGTGGCCGAGGCGGAGGCCGCCGAGCGGCGGCGCTACCAGGGCCACTACGAGTCGCAGCGGACCGGGTTCGAGAACAATCGCCGGCAGGCGGAGGCCGCCCGCCTGCGGACCCGCGCCGCGGAGCACGACCGCAGGGCTGTCGAGTACGCGAACTACGCCCGACAGTTGCACCAGGCGGGGCACCGGCAGTGGGCCGACGGCTGGCAGCGGGCGGCGAACGACGAGACACGCGCGTACGCCCAATGGCGTGACCTGGCCGACGACGTGCTGGCGGGCATCAGGGCGCCGGCGGTCGTGGACCTCGCCGACGGCGCTTTCGCACACGCCAACAGCGACGTGGGCGCGCTCGCGCTCGGCGCGGTGGAGACCGCCGGCCCGTCCCGGCTCACCGGCGACGACGTACCCCCGCCGATCGACGACTCCCGGCCGTACGGGCAGCCGGGCGGGCTCCGGCCGCCGCTCGCCCTGCACCAGGTCGACGTCGAACGGCAGATGCCCCGCGACCTCGACGGCGCTGTCCTGCGTACCGCCGACCCCCGTCGGGGCGGCTGGTTCCGCCTCCTGAACGACGGCGGCCCCCAGGCCGACGCCACCCGGGGCATCAACTGCCTGGACTGCACCCTGTCGCTGTTCGAGACCTGGGTGCACGGGCGGCCGCGGGTGTCCGCGCCGCGCACCTTCGACGGCTACCTGGACGGCGACACCCGACGCCCGATCCGCGGTGAGGCGGGTGGCCCGGGCCGGGTGGAGGACGTGACCGGCGGACGTTTCCTACGCGTCCTCGCCTCGCCATCCGACCAACGGGCACACCCGGCGCAGGCGCGGCAGGCCGCCGACCGGGGGTACGCCAATCTGCAGGACCAACTGCTGCTGGGAGGCCACGGCAGCTACGCGTTCCTGATCACCGAGTGGGCGGGCGGCGGCTCGCACGCCTGGGTGGCGCTCAACCAGAACGGCACGGTCCTCTACGTCGACCCGCAGACCGGCCTCGTGCGGGACCGGCCGCTCTACCCCGACGTGGTCGGCATCGACGCACTCGTGCTGGGCGGGGACGGCCGGCCGATGCCACTCGGCGGGCTGCCCCGAGGCCGGTTCAGTGAACGTCCCGACCTGCCGACCCACCCACCGGCGTACGACGACGGCGGCCATGGCGACCCGTACATCAACCGGATGTACCTGCTGCTCGACGGGCCGGGCTCGGTGGCGGGTGCCCCGAGTGGGTCGCCCGGTCCGGCTGCGGACAGGCCGACGGCGGGCCGCGACCCGGCTGAGGTGCTCGCGCTGGCCGACAGTCTGGACGAGGTCTTCTCGGCCGGGGTGAGCCCGGGTGAGTTCGCGAGGGCGGTGGATCCACCGACCCTGCGGCGGCTGGTGCCCAGCCTCGACGACGCGGCCGCGCAGGACGTGTCGCGGCTACTCACGGATGCCCGGGTCCGCGACATGCTGGATACCGCCCTGCGAGAGCCACCCGCCAGCGAGCCGAAGCTGGCCGAGACGTTGGCCCGGCAACTGGCGCAGGCGCCGGACCTGGCGCGGATCATCCTGGCCAGCCCCGAGTTGGCGACGTCACTGACGGCGCGGCCGTTGACGTTGCATCACCTGGCGAGCCACCAACAGGCCATCGATGCCCTCGCCGACGTGCTCGACGACATCGCCCAGCAGGAGACGGCAGGTCCGGCTGCGGCCGACCGGAGGGCATCCCAGCCGCAGCCGACACCTCTGACCGACGAGCAGCGACGGATCAGCGCGAGTATTCAGGTGCCCGGCGATCCGCCGACTCAGCCAGGATTCGACAGGCGTCAACGAGGTGACCGGTCCTACCGCGAGCGTTACCTGGACGACCTCTACTTGGCGGCTGCTGTCGCTCAGGTGGAGCTGAATCAGTTGGCGATGTCGCTCGCCCAGGTTGGTGACCGTCGTGTCGGTGAGCCCGGCTGGCGCTCCCAACCCAAGGACCGCCGCCGAGCCGAGGACAAGGTGAACAAGTACCAGGGCGACGCGTCCAAGTTGTTCGATCTCGCGGCCGCCAAGGTCGAATTTCGCAGGCCCGACGACCTCTACGCGGCGCTCGGACGAATACGCGACCATCCTGACGTCGTGATCGTGCGTTGTCAGGACCGGTTCATGTCTCCCCAGGACAGCGGCTACCGGGACGTACAACTCGTACTGCGGACCCGGGACGGCCATCTCGCCGAGTTCCGCCTGCACCTGGCCGCGCTCGACGCGGTGGCGGTCTGGGAGCATGCGCTGTATGAGGTGCGCCGTGACGTGGACGCCCTGGCCCGGGCCGAGGGTCGAGCCATGAACAGTCGCGAGAGCGCGATCGCAGATGGCATCCTCCGCCGCGAGCAACAGTTGTTCTGGGAGGCACTGCTGTCGGCCTACGAGGGGAACGCTTGATGGCGCACATGCCAGGTCTGGTGCTCCCGGCTTACTACCTCTATTACCAGTCGCCAGTGAAGATCGTGGAGACGTCCGACGGCGGTGCCAGGGTATGGCGGGTATCCATCGACACCGGGGGTTGGCAGGAAAATAATGACCTCTTTGGCGAGATTGTCTTCGACGTCGGAGGAGAGGTATTTCGCCAAACTGCGGAAGAGTTCGTGCAGGAAGTTGAGCGTTTCCGGGCGCACTATCTGGTCGGCGAAGGTCCGATCTTCGCCCTCTACGAGACCGTGCAGGCACTCCGGGATGTGGCGGAGGCGGAAGGGCGACCGTTGACTCCGAAGGAACAGGCTCTGATCCGGGGGATTCGCCAGCGGACGTTCGTGATGTTCGAGGAGCAGCTTCGCGCAGCCGGCGATCCGGGTGCCGACCCCGAGTTGGCGACGTGACCCACGGTGCCGTCGGCGCAGGCTGACGGGCGCGCGGCGGTTGCCGAGGTGGACGGTTATCGACAAGAGTCGTCGTATGGCTGACTCACGCGCCGAGGCGACGACCTCCGACGGCGAACCCACGCGGACCTTCGGTTGGTCGTACCTGTTCGTTCATCCGGACGACGACCCGCGCTCGGATGGCAACTTCGCCGACGAGCGGACGGTGCTCGTCGAGTACCTGCGTGACCAGCGCCTCACGTTCGAACTC
Source organism: Micromonospora sp. NPDC005237 (assembly GCF_040607775.1). NCBI lineage: Bacteria > Bacillati > Actinomycetota > Actinomycetes > Micromonosporales > Micromonosporaceae > Micromonospora > Micromonospora sp. NPDC005237. The sequence goes on from NZ_JBEXHJ010000001.1 coordinate 348,461, forward strand.
AAGTGTGACGGCCTGAACGCCGAGCAGTTGGCCCGGCGGGCGGTGCCGCCGTCGACGATGTCGCTGCTCGGGCTGATCCGACATCTGGCCGAAGTGGAGCGTGGTTGGTTCCGCAGGACCATGGCCGGCCAGGTCGCGCCCAAGCTGTACTGCTCGGACGACGATCCCGACGGCGACTTCGACGGCGCGGTGGCCGATCCGGTTGTGGTGGACGAGGCGTACCTCACCTGGCGTACGGAGGTCGAGTTCTCCGAGCGCTTCGTCGCCGAGGCAGCGGATCTGGGAGTGCAGGGACGGCAGCGGGACGGCAACGTCATCGTGCTTCGTCGGCTGCTGGTGCACATGATCGAGGAGTATGCGCGGCACAATGGCCACGCCGATCTCCTGCGCGAGCGCATCGACGGAAGGGTGGGTCAGTGATGGCCGAAGGGTCCGACATCCGGTTGACGCGGGCGCAGGAGCGCTATGAGCAGGCGGTCTTCGGCGGCGACGCGACGTCGTTGGACGAGGCGGAGCGGGATCTCGTGGCGTTGGAGGCGGACACGGCTCTGGCCCGGGGCCGGCTCCTGCATGCCCGCTTCCTGGAGACCGGTGCGGAGGACGCGGCCGAGCTGCGGCTCTTCGAGCGGGCGGCGCAGCTCTACCGCGAGCTGGGTGACGCTCGTGGCGAGGGGGAGTCGCTGTTCTGGGTGGGCACGGTCCACCAGGTGATCCGCCAGGACCAGGCGACCGCCGACCCGGCCTTCGCGCGGGCGCGTGAGCTGGCGACCGAGGCGGGCGACGAGCTGACCCTGTCGTACGTGCTGCGGCACCTCTGCTTCGGTGAGCAGGCCGCCGGTCGGGTCGACGCGGCGCGGGAGTTGCTGGCGGAGTCGACCCGGCTGCGCCGGGAGCTGTCCTTCACGCCGGGGGTCGCGGCGAACCTGATCGGTCTGGCGGACCTGGCGGCGACCGACGGTGACCGGGATGCCGCCCGCGAGCTGCTCGACGAGGCGGCCGAGCTCGCGGCCGGCAGCGGTGCGCACGGTGTTGCCCGGTGGGTGCAGGAGGCCCGCGACGAGCTGAAACTTGCCTGATCACGAGTAGGACAAGTAGCCGACGAGGTGACCGACGCCCTCGCCGACGGGCTTCGCCGAGCGTGATCGACTCGACATCGCCGATATGGGGGTGTCCGAGGACGTGGGATACCGCGATATCGCCGAAACCGAGTGGATCAAGGCCGGGGGCCGGTGTGGATCAAGGGTGGGCGCTGATGTCTGGTGGATCAACGCCGGACCTGGTGTACGTGCCGCGCAGCGAGGCGGAGGCGGTGGCCGTACAGGAGGAGTTGCGGCCGCTCGTCGACCTGGTCGGGCCGGGTCCGGCCGCGCCCGCGACGGTGGCCGGCCTGGACGTCGCGTACGCCGAGAGCGGCGACCTCCTCGCGGCGGCCGTGACCGTGCTGGACGCCCGGACGTTGGCGGTGGTGGATTCGGCGGTCAGTGTGGGCCGGCCTTCGTTCGGTTACGTGCCGGGGCTGTTCGCCTTCCGCGAGCTGCCGGCTCTGCTCGCCGCGCTGGACACGCTGACGACCAGCCCGGACCTGCTTGTCTGTGACGGGCACGGCGTGGCCCATCCGCGCCGGTTCGGGCTCGCCTGTCACCTCGGGGTGGTCACCGGCCTGCCTGCGATCGGCGTGGGCAAGACGCCGCTGGTCGGCGAGTGGGATCCACCGGCCGCCGAGCGGGGTGCCTGGTCGGCGCTGCGCGACGGGGGTGAGGTCGTGGGCCGGGTGCTACGGACCCGGGACGGGGTGAAGCCGGTCTTCGTGAGCGTCGGGCACCGGATGAGCCTGGACAACGCGACCGCGCAGGTGCTCGCGTTGACTCCGCGCTACCGCCTCCCCGAGACGACCCGTACCGCCGACCGGCTCTGCCGCGACGCCCTCGCCGGGATCACACGCTCCAACCTGGACGAATCGGGCGGTGGAGCCCTCGGCCCTGCCGACGGAGATCGCCGAGCGTGATCGACTCGACATCGGCGATATCGGGGTGTCCGAGGCCGTGGGACACCCCGACATCGCCGATACCGAGTGGATCAAGGCTCGGTGGCCGCCGGGCCGGTCGTAAACCGTAACGCCGAACACATGCGGGCCGCTCTATGACCGGTGGCGGGGGTAGGCCGGTAGTAGCCTGGCCGCGGACCCCACCCGGGGAGAACGGTGAGGTGATCATGACGGTGCGTCGACGCGCGGCACGGCTCGCGACGGTCTGCGGTCTGCTGGTCGGCCTGGTGATGCTCGGTGCGTCACCCGCGCTGGCCGACGAGGACTCGGTCCGTGTGGGGTCGGCCAGCAGCTTCGCCGCCGGGGGTTCGGCCCAGGGGGTGAACGTCGCGGTGCGCAAGCGCTCCGGCGGCTGCGTCCTGCTGCGTACCGCCCTGGGTCTGCGCCTTGAGGGTCTCCAGCCGAGCCAGGTGGCGGTCCAGGTGAACGCGGGCGGGCACTGGGTTCCGGTGGCCGTCGGCGGCGGTGACGGCAACGTGGAGACCGGGCAGACCGCACCGGCGAAGCCGACCCTGTGCAAGGGCAAGGGCATCACCGTGCGGTACCGGGTGGCGTTCGCCGCCGACGCGCCGGGCGGCCAGCTCTACGTGACCGGTGTGGCTCTGACCGCTGCCGGCCAGCAGTTGGGGCAGGGCGCCGACACGGCGAAGGTCACCGGGCGGCTCTCCCCGTCGCTCACCCCGACGCCGTCGAAGAAGCCGACCCCGACCCCCAGTCCCACCGAGGTCGCGGCGGCCGGCGAGGTGGTGAACCCGGCCGCGCTGGGCCCGACGTCCGCCGCGCCCAGCGTGACCGCGGTGGCCGCCGAGTCCGGCGGTGGTTCGCCGATCATGTTCTTCGGCATCGCGATGGTGGCGGTCGGCCTGCTGCTCATCGTGCTGCTGGTGCGCCGCTCCCGGCAGGACCGCACGCCGTCCGACGAGCCCGGCCCGCTGCCGGGCAACCCCGGTGGCACCACCTACCGCTCCGGCGGTGGGTCACCCGCCGTGCCCGGTCAACCCGGCCCGGTGTACGGCCAGCAGCCGTCGACCGCCGGCCAGGTTCCTTCGCCCCGCCCCGCCGGCGGAGGGGTCTACGGGGCGCGACCCGTGCCGCCGACTCCGGACGCCACGCAACCGATGCCGGGTGCTCCGGCTGGTCCGGGTGCCCGGCCGCTGCCCGGTGACCCGCCCACGCCGCCCGACGGTGGCGATCACACCGTGTTCATGCCTCGGCTCCCCGGCTGACCGGGGCCGGGCCCGGACGCTCCGATACGCTCAGGTTCGTTGGAAACCTGCGGCCAAGGAGCGGAACTAGTGTCTGATCTGTCCCAGATCGTGAAGGCGTACGACGTCCGAGGGACGGTGCCGGACCAGTGGGACGAACGGGTCGCCGAGGCGCTCGGGGCCGCCTTCACCCAGCTGCTCAACGCCAGTGACGAGCCTGGCGACGCGGTTGTCGTCGGGTACGACATGCGGGCCAGTTCGCCCGGCCTGGCCGCCGCGTTCGCCGCCGGGGTGCGGGCCGAGGGCCGCTCGGTGATCGAGATCGGGCTCGCCTCCACCGACCTGCTCTACTTCGCCTCCGGCTCGCTCGACCTGCCCGGCGCGATGTTCACCGCCAGTCACAACCCGGCGCAGTACAACGGCATCAAGATGTGCCGCTCCGGCGCCCGGCCGATCGGCCAGGACAGCGGGCTGGCGGAGATCCGGGAGCGGGCGCAGGCCCTGCTGGACTCCGGGGCGTCGCGCCCGGCGGGTGAGCCGACCCGCCCGGCCGAGCGGCGGGACCTGCTTCCCGACTACGCCGCGTACCTGCGCAAGCTGGTCGACCTCTCCGGCATCCGGCCGCTGAAGGTGGTGGTCGACGCCGGCAACGGGATGGGTGGCTTCACCGTCCCCACCGTGCTCGGCGACGCCGCCCTGTCGCCCCTGCCGTTGGAGATCGCGCCGCTCTACTTCGAGCTAGACGGCAGCTTCCCCAACCACGAGGCGAACCCGCTGGACCCGGCGAACCTGGTCGACCTCCAGCGTGCCGTGGTCGAGCACGGGGCCGACATCGGCCTGGCCTTCGACGGGGACGCCGACCGGTGCTTCGTGGTGGACGAGCGCGGCGAGCCGGTGTCGCCGTCGGCGATCACCGCGCTGGTCGCGGCGCGTGAGCTGGCCAAGCACCCGGGCTCCACGGTGATCCACGGTCTGATCACCTCCAGTGCGGTCGCGGAGATCATCCGCGAGCACGGTGGGGAGCCGGTGGTTGCCCGGGTCGGGCACTCCTTCATCAAGGCGGAGATGGCCCGCACCAACGCGGTCTTCGGCGGCGAGCACTCCGCGCACTACTACTTCCGGGACTTCTGGTTCGCCGACACCGGAATGCTCGCCGCGATGCACACCCTGGCCGCCCTGGGCGAGCAGTCGCAGCCGCTGTCCGTGCTGGCCGGCGAGTACGAGCGCTACATCGCCTCCGGCGAGATCAACTCGACGGTCGCCGACCAGGCCGCGGCGGTGGCCGAGGTGCGTGCCGCGTACCCGGACGCGACGGCCGACGAGATGGACGGGTTGACGCTGCGTTTCCCCGACGGCGCCTGGTTCAATCTGCGTGCCTCCAACACGGAGCCGCTGCTGCGGCTCAACGTCGAGGCGCCCACCCGCGAGCGGATGGTCTCGCTGCGGGACGAGGTGCTCGGCCGCGTTCGCCGATAAGATCGCCTGCGCCGGTCGGCACCGCCGCCGGTGACCCCGCACTCGTGGAAGGAGCCGCGCCATGGCCCTGGATCCGCAGTTGCTCGAGATCCTTGCCTGCCCGGACACGCACCACGCCCCGCTCACGTACGACGCGGAGGCGCAGACGTTGACCTGCACGGAGTGCGGCCGGATCTTCGAGGTCCGCGACGACGTGCCGGTGCTGCTGCTCGACGAGGCGCGTGGCGGCCCCGGACTGCAGTCATGATCGACGGTACGGCCGGGGTCAGCGGGCGTCGTGACGCCGACGAGGCCCTGCTCGACAACCCGGACGCGCTGGCCGAGCACGACCCGGGCGGCATGCTGCGGCACACCGCGTCGGCCGGCGCCCAGGTGCGCGAGAGCGCGGCGTTGGCCGCCGAGGCGAACCTGGCGGTGCTCGCCGACGACGGGCGTCCCCGGGCCGTGGTGATCGCCGGCATCGGCACCGCCGGGCGTACCGGTGACGTGCTGGCCACGGTCGCCGGGCCGCGCTGCCCGGTTCCGATCATCGGGCACCGCAGCGCGGGCGTACCCGGTTGGGTGGGCGCCGCCGACGTGGTGATCGCGGTGAGCGCGTCCGGTCGGAGCCCGGAGGCGTTGGGCGCCGCCGAGGCCGCGCATCGTCGCGGTGCCCGGCTGGTCGCGGTGGGCGCCCCGGACTCGCAGTTGCAGTCGGTGGCCGAGCGGGCCCGCGCGCCGTTCATCCCGGTGCCGCGCCGCGCGCCGGCCCGGGCCAGTCTCTGGGCGCTCACCGTGCCGGTGCTGCTCGCCGCGCGTTCGCTCGGGTTGGTGAAGGTCAACGAGGCGGACCTGGCGGAGACGGCGGCCCGGCTGGACGCGGACGCCGACCGCTGCCGCTCCGCCGCCGAGTCGTTCGTCAACCCGGCCAAGTCGCTGGCGCTGGGCCTGGCCGGCTCGATCCCGATCGTGTGGGGCTCGTCCCCGCTGGCCACCGTGGCGGCCCGCCGCTTCGGCGACACCCTGTCCGCCAACGCCCGCTACCCGGTGGTCACCGGGGCGCTGGGCGAGGCCGGGCGGGGCCGGGTCGGGCTGCTGGACGGCGTCTTCGGCGGCCTGGCCGAGGGGGAGCGGGACATCTTCGCCGACCCGGCGGAGGACGACGGCGAGGGCACCCGGCTGCGGCTGGTCCTGCTGCGCGACGGCGGCCTCAACGCCGAGGACGACACGGACGAGCCGCTCGCGGTCGAGGAGCGCCGCGCGGACGCGGTGCAGACCCTCGCGGAGCGCCGTGGTGTGCGCTGCGACGTGGTGACCGCCGAGGGTGGGTCGGCTCTGGAGCGGCTTGCCTCCCTGATCGCCGTACCGGACTTCGCCTCGATCTACCTTGCTCTGGCACACGGATTGGACCCGATGGCCGTCCCGGCCATCACCGAGATGAAGGAGCTGTCGAACCAGTGAACGTACGCAGGGGGCGGCGCGTCACGTACGTCACCACGACGCGAAGCGGAGTGGCGGCGTGAGCGCGAACGGCGGGACGAAGGCGATCGTCGCCGCCCTGCTGGCCAACGTCGGCATCGCCGTCACCAAGTTCATCGCGTTCCTGCTCTCCGGGTCCTCGTCGATGCTGGCCGAGGCGGTCCACTCGGTCGCCGACTCCGGTAACCAGGGTCTGCTGCTGCTCGGCGGGAAGCGGGCGAAGCGCGCGGCCACCCCGGAACACCCGTTCGGGTACGGCCGGGAGCGCTACATCTACGCGTTCATCGTGTCGATCGTGCTGTTCAGCATCGGCGGCCTGTTCGCCCTCTACGAGGCGTACCACAAGTGGTCGCACGCGGAGGGCATCACCGAGTGGCAGTGGCTTCCGGTGGCGGTGCTGCTGGCGGCGATCGCCATGGAGTCGTTCTCCTTCCGGACGGCGATCAAGGAGTCCAACCACATCCGGGGCAACCAGTCCTGGGTGCGCTTCATCCGGCGGGCCAAGGCGCCGGAGCTGCCGGTGGTGCTCCTGGAGGACTTCGGCGCGCTTGTCGGTCTGGTCTTCGCGCTCTTCGGCGTCGGCATGACGCTGATCACCGGCAACGGCCGGTGGGACGCCGCCGGCACCGCGATGATCGGCATCCTGCTGGTGGTCATCGCCATCGTGCTGGCCATCGAGACCAAGAGCCTGCTGCTCGGTGAGGGCGCCGAGCAGCAGGACCTGGCCGCCATCGAGCGGGCCATCACCGAGGGCCCCGAGGTGGAGCGGATCATCCACATGAAGACGCTCTACCTGGGCCCGGAAGAGCTGATGGTGGCCGCGAAGATCGGCGTGCCGGCCTGCGAGAGCGCCCACGACGTGGCCCGTGGCATCAACGCCGTGGAGGCGCGAATCCGCACCGCGGTGCCGATCGCCCGGGTGATCTACCTGGAGCCGGACATCTACAGCGCCGCCGCCGCGGCGGCCGGCACCGGCACCGCCGCCGACACCGCCGTACCGCAGCCCGAGGACGCGTCGGGCGAGGCGGTCGGGCGGCCCGGGGGCTGAGACGGTGGAACCGCTGTACGGACCGATCCGGGATTACGCCTGGGGGTCCCGCTCAGCCATCGCCATGTTGCAGGGTCGACCGGTGCCCAGCACCGGCCCGGAGGCGGAGCTGTGGCTGGGCGCCCACCCGGGCGCCCCGGCCAGGGTGGAGCGCGCCGGCCTGCGGGTGAGCCTCTGTGACCTGGTGCGCGACGAGCCGGGGCAGTGGCTGGGCCAGCGGGTGACCGACCGGTTCGGCACCCGGCTGCCGTTCCTGCTCAAGGTCCTCGCCGCCGACGCGCCGCTGAGCCTGCAGGCCCACCCGGACGCCGAGCAGGCCCGGGTGGGTTTCGCGGCGGAGGCGGGCCGGCCGGCGGGGGAGCGCAACTACTCCGACCCGCACCACAAGCCGGAGTTGCTGGTCGCGCTCACCCCGTTCGAGGCGCTGTGCGGCTTCCGGGATCCGGTGGAGTCGGCCGAGGCGCTCGCCGCGTTCGGCGTACCGGCGTTGGCGCCGGTGGTCGACGCGCTGCGGGCCGGGCCGGCGGGGCTGCGCACGGCCGTGCGGACACTGCTCGGCTGGCCGGTCGCCGAGCGCGACGGGCTGCTGCGTGCCGCCCTGGCGTCGGCGGCCGACGGCCCGGACGCGGAGTTGGCCCGCCGGTTGGCGACCGCCTATCCGGGCGACCCGGGCGTGCTGGTGGCGCTGCTGCTGCACCACCTGCGGCTGGTGCCGGGAGAGGCGATCTGGATGCCCGCGGGCAACCTGCACGCGTACCTGAGCGGCTGCGGCGTGGAGATCATGGCGGCCAGCGACAACGTGCTGCGCGGGGGTCTGACCCCGAAGCGGGTGGACGTCGACGAGCTGCTGCGGGTGCTGCGTTTCGAGGTGCTCGACGATCCGGTACGTGCCGCGCAGCCGATCGCCCCGGGCGTGGACTGCTGGCCGGTGCCGGTGGACGACTTCGCGCTGCACCGGGTGCGGGTCGGCGCGGCCGTGCCGGAGGTCACCGTGGCGCTGCCCGGCCCCCGGGTGGTGCTCTGCGCTGCGGGCTCGGTCACGGTCGACGACGGGACGGGCGCGCTGACGCTGGCGTCCGGCCAGGCGGCGATCGGCACGGCGTCCGGTGAGCCGCTGCGGGTCGGCGGCGACGGTGAGGCGTACGTGGCGACGTCGGGGCTGCGCTGAGCCCGACACAAGTCCGACTTTCCCGGAATAGCTTGACGCGCCCCTGGCTGAATGTGACTCTATGAGTACGCAGCGTTATCGCGACGACGGTCCGACAACGTGCGGGGAACCAAACCGGGGGGATGCACGGGGCGGGCGGAAGTGGGCAGCGGGTCTGTCCACCACCGACCGCCCCGTGCGCTGTCCGCAGCCCGTCCCCCGGCGCCCGTCGCCAGCGCGCGTAAGGTGGAGGATCGGCGCAGACATCGTTCGACAGGAGCTTTCATGACCAGCACCCTCCCGGCGGCCGCCAGCGGTACGCCGTCCGAGGCCCGGCCGAGCACGCTCGCCGAGGGCGACTTCAAGGTGGCGGATCTGTCGCTCGCCGAGTTCGGGCGCAAGGAGATCCAGCTCGCCGAGCACGAGATGCCCGGCCTGATGGCGATCCGGCGGGAGTTCGCCGAGGCGCAGCCGCTCACCGGCGCCCGGATCACCGGTTCGCTGCACATGACCATCCAGACCGCCGTCCTGATCGAGACGCTGGTCGCCCTCGGCGCGCAGGTCCGCTGGGCGTCCTGCAACATCTTCTCCACCCAGGACCACGCCGCCGCCGCGATCGTCGTCGGCCCGAACGGCACCCCCGAGGCCCCCGCCGGCGTCCCGGTGTACGCCTGGAAGGGCGAGACCCTTCCGGAGTACTGGTGGTGCACCGAGCAGGTGCTCGTCTGGCCGGACGGGCAGGGCCCGAACATGATCCTCGACGACGGCGGCGACGCCACCCTGCTGGTCCACAAGGGCGCGGAGTTCGAGAAGGCCGGCGTCGTGCCGCCGGTCGAGTCCGCCGACTCCGAGGAGTACGGGGTCATCCTCGAACTGCTGCACCGCTCGCTCGCCGAGGACGGCCAGCGCTGGACCCGGATCGCCGCCGGCATCAAGGGCGTCACCGAGGAGACCACCACCGGCGTGCACCGCCTCTACGAGATGCACCGCGCGGGCACGCTGCTCTTCCCGGCCATCAACGTCAACGACTCGGTGACCAAGAGCAAGTTCGACAACAAGTACGGCTGCCGCCACTCCCTGATCGACGGCCTCAACCGGGCCACCGACGTGCTGATCGGCGGCAAGATGGCCGTCGTGATGGGCTACGGCGACGTGGGCAAGGGCTGCGCCGAGTCGCTGCGCGGCCAGGGCGCCCGGGTCGTGGTGACCGAGGTCGACCCGATCTGCGCCCTGCAGGCCGCGATGGACGGTTACCAGGTCGCGACCCTGGACGACGTGGTCGAGCAGGCGGACATCTTCATCACCGCCACCGGCTGCTTCGACGTCATCACCAACGAGCACATGGCCCGGATGAAGCACCAGGCCATCGTCGGCAACATCGGCCACTTCGACAACGAGATCGACATGGCCGGCCTGGCCAAGCGCTCGGACGTCGAGCGGATCAACATCAAGCCGCAGGTCGACCTGTGGCGCTTCGCCGACGGGCACGCCATCATCGTGCTGTCCGAGGGGCGTCTGCTGAACCTGGGCAACGCGACCGGGCACCCGAGCTTCGTGATGTCGAACTCGTTCGCCAACCAGACGATCGCGCAGATCGAGCTGTTCACCAAGACCGAGGAGTACCCGGTCGGCGTCTACGTGCTGCCCAAGCACCTGGACGAGAAGGTGGCCCGCCTGCACCTGGGCGCGCTCGGCGCCAAGCTGAGCAAGCTCACCAAGGAGCAGGCCGCGTACCTGGGCGTCTCGCAGGAGGGGCCGTTCAAGCCGGACCACTACCGCTACTGATCGACATCTCTCCGAACCGGGTCGGCTGTTTCACAGCCGGCCCGGTTCGTCGTTCCCGCCAGGGCGGGACGGGACGTCAGCCGGAGCGGGAGTCGCGGCGGCTGGGGCGGAACCACGTCCACGCGCACCAGGCCAGCCATCCCAGGGACACGACGGTGGCCAGTGCCCGCAGGCGCAGCGCGCTGAGCAGCAGCACCACGGCGAGCACCGCCAGCCACGGCAGGAAAGCCTTCACGGCAGGGATCCTCCCACGCTCGGACGGTGACCCGTTCGTGGCGGCCGCCGAAGACCAGGTCACAGCGAGAGTGAGCTTGTCATGAACGACTTGACGAGGTCCCGGAACTGGAGGAAGGTATGGCTGCCCTAAGTTAGCTGAGGCGTGCCTAATGAACACGGAGCCAGGATGTTCGCCACCTACCTGATCGGCCTGCGGGAAGGCCTGGAAGCGACCCTGGTGGTCAGCATCCTGGTCGCCTTCCTGGTGAAGTCGCAGCGCCGGGACCGGTTGCCGCAGGTGTGGGCGGGCGTCGGCCTTGCCGTGGCGCTCTCGGTGCTCTTCGGCTGGCTCATCGAGTACACCTCGACCTCGCTGCTGTCCCGCTCCGAGGACCGCGAGCTGTTCGAGGCCATCACCTCCGTCGCGGCCGTGGTGTTCGTCACCTGGATGATTTTCTGGATGCGCAAGGCGGCCCGCACCATCGCGGGCGAGCTGCGCGGCAAGCTCACCGAGGCACTGGCCGTCGGGTCGCTCGCCGTCGCCGGGATGGCCTTCCTCGCGGTGATCCGGGAGGGCCTCGAAACCGCCCTGATCTTCTACTCCGCCGCCCAGGGCGCGGCCGGCGATAGCGGGCCGCTGCTCGCGCTGATCGGCGGCATCCTCACCGCCGTGGTGCTCGGCGTGCTGCTGTACGCGAGCGCCCTGCGGATCAACCTCAGCAAGTTTTTCACCTGGACCGGTGCCCTGCTGATCCTGGTCGCCGCCGGCATCCTCAAGTACGGCGTGCACGACTTCCAGGAATCCGGTGTCCTGCCCGGCCTCAATGACCTGGCCTTCGACATCACCAGCACGCTCGACCCGACCACCTGGTACGCGGCGCTGCTGGCCGGGATGTTCAACGTGACCCCCGCGCCCACCGTGCTCGAGACGATCGCCTGGATCGCGTACGCCGTGCCGGTCCTGGCGCTCTTCCTGCGCCCGACCCGGCGTACCCCCGCACCGGCCGCGGCCACCGCGGTGCCGGCCGCGCCCTCCGCGGCGGCACCCCCCGCGGCCTCGGCGCCCGCCGTCGCCGCGTCGGCGGCCGAGTCGACGTCTCCGGACGCCACGAGCACCACCACCGTCACCGAGCGCGGGGCCGACACCGGCACCGAGGCCGAGGCCGACGCGGCAGCAACGCCGCAGCGTGCCTGACCCCACGAGGAGAGACAGCCCAGATGCGTACCACCCGATTCTTCGCGCTGGCCGCTGCCGGCGTGCTGGCGACGACCGGCGTCGCCGCGTGCTCCGACTCCAAGAAGGATGAGGCGGGCGCGGCCGGCGGCGCGATCGTGGTCAAGGCCACCGACACCGCCTGCGAGGTCGGCACGACCGACCTCGGCGCCGGAACCGCCACCTTCAAGATCACCAACTCGGGCGCGAAGGTCACCGAGTTCTACGTGTACGCCTCCGGCGACCGGGTGATGGGCGAGGTGGAGAACATCGCCCCCGGGCTGAGCCGCGAGCTGCACGTCGAGCTGCCGGCGGGCACGTACGAGACGGCCTGCAAGCCGGGGATGAGCGGCAAGGGCATCCGGGGCGCGCTCAAGGTCAGCGGGTCCGCGCAGCCGCTGACCGCCGACGCCGCCCTGGCCGGGGCCACCGACAACTACCAGCGCTACGTCAAGAGCCAGACCGGCGCGCTGCTGGAGAAGACCGAGGAGTTCGTCGCCGCGGTGAAGGCCGGCGACGTGGCGAAGGCCAAGGCGCTCTACCCGGTCGCACGCACCTACTGGGAGCGGATCGAGCCGGTGGCCGAGATCTTCGGCGACCTCGACCCCAAGATCGACGGCCGCGAGGAGGTCATCGAGGAGGGGATGGAGTTCACCGGCTTCCACCGGATCGAGAAGGACCTCTGGCAGTCCGGCGACATCAGCAAGGACGGCCCGATCGCGGACCGGCTGCTGGTCGACGTCAAGGAGGTCGTGGCGAAGGCCAACGCCGAGAAGCTCTCCCCGCTCCAGCTCGCCAACGGCGCGAAGGAGCTGCTCGACGAGGTCGCCAGCGGCAAGATCACCGGCGAGGAGGAGCGCTACTCGCACACCGACCTGTGGGACTTCGCCGCCAACCTGGACGGTTCCAAGGCGGCGCTGTCCGCCCTCCGGCCCGCGTTGGAGCAGCGCTCGCCGGAGCTGGTCAAGCAGCTCGACACCGAGTTCGCGAACGTCGAGGCGCAGCTCGGCAAGCACCGCGACGGCGACGGGTGGAAGCTGCACACCGCGTTGAGCAAGGCTGAGCTCAAGGAGCTCTCCGACGGCATCAACGCGCTCGCCGAGCCGATCAGCAAGGTCGCCGCAGTCGTCGCACGGTGACCGGGACGCAGGGAGAGTCGAGTCGATGAGCGCAAGCAGGTTGACGCGCCGACGGGCCATCACGCTCGCCGGCGCGGGAGTGGCCGGAGTCGCCGGGGTGGCCGCCGGCGCGGGCGCGCTGGTGGGCGACTCCCGTGGCCCGGCGGCGGCCAGCGACCACCCGGCGGGCGCGGTCCCGTTCCACGGGGAGCACCAGGCCGGCATCGTCACCCCGGCGCAGGATCGGCTGCACTTCGTCGCCTTCGACGTGATCACCAAGGACCGGGCCCGCCTGGTCGAGATGCTCCAGGAGTGGACGGCCGCCGCCGTGCGCATGACTGCCGGCCGCGACGCCGGGGTGCTCGGCGCGGTCGGTGGCATGCCGGAGGCCCCGCCGGACGACACCGGTGAGGCGCTCGGCCTCCCGCCGTCGCAGCTCACCCTGACCATCGGCTTCGGCCCGACATTGTTCCGCGACGCCGACGGACGGGACCGGTTCGGCATCGCCGACCGCCGGCCGGCCGCCCTGGCCGAGCTGCCCAGGTTCCCCGGTGACGCGTTGCAGGCCCCGATCTCCGGTGGCGACCTGTGCGTGCAGGCGTGCGCCAACGACCCCCAGGTGGCGGTGCACGCGATCCGCAACCTGGCGCGGATCGGCATGGGGGTGGTCAGCGTCCGCTGGTCGCAGCTCGGCTTCGGCCGTACGTCGTCGACGTCCCGGGACCAGGCGACCGCCCGCAACCTGTTCGGCTTCAAGGACGGCACGGCCAACCTCAAAGCCGAGGAGACCGACCTGCTCCGCGACCAGTTGTGGGTGCAGCCGGGCGACGGGCCGGACTGGATGACCGGCGGGTCGTACCTGGTCACCCGCAAGATCCGGATGCTCGTGGAGACCTGGGACCGGACCTCCCTGGCCGAGCAGGAGGAGATCGTCGGTCGGACCAAGGGCAGCGGCGCCCCGCTCGGGCGCAGCAAGGAATTCGACGAGCCGGACTTCGCGGCACGCGGGGACGACGGCAAGCCGCTGATCGCCGAGCACGCCCACGTCGCCCTGGCCCACCCGAGCCGGAACAACGGCGCGCACCTGCTGCGGCGGGGCTACAACTTCGTCGACGGCTCGGACGGTCTCGGCCGGCTCGACGCCGGCCTCTTCTTCATCGCCTACCAGCGGGACCCGCGCCGGCAGTTCGTGCCGATCCAGACCCAGTTGGCCCGCCATGACGTGATGAACGAATATCTGCGGCACGTCTCCAGCGGCCTGTTCGCCTGCCCGCCCGGAGTGCGCGACGGTGGGGACCACTGGGGCCGCGCGCTCTTCGGCTGAGCGCCCGCCGGATCGCGACGGCGACCCGTCGTCCGGATGGCGACAGCGCGGCCGGCCGGGGCTACGGTGGCGCCGGACGGCGCCGAGGGGGGATCATGGTGGCAGCCGGCCCGGGAACCGATCCCTGCGCTGGACCTCGCACCACGTGGCGCCGCCGCCGCGGGTCGCGGTGACTGGTTTGCCGGCGGCACTATCCGTGCCGGCTGACGCCGGTCCCACCGAACTGAACGGGGATGCAATATTAATCCCATGAGAGCCCGGGTACTGGTGGTCGACGACGACCCCGCACTCGCCGAGATGCTCGGCATCGTGCTGCGCAGTGAGGGTTTCCTGCCCTCGTTCGTGGCCGATGGCGAGCGGGCGTTGGCCGCCTTTCGTGACAGTCGGCCGGATATCGTCCTGCTTGACCTCATGTTGCCCGGAATGAGTGGTATCGACGTGGCGCGGTCGATCCGTGCCGAATCCGGCGTGCCGATCGTCATGCTGACCGCCAAGAGCGACACCGTGGACGTCGTCCTCGGCCTGGAGTCCGGTGCCGACGACTACGTGGTCAAGCCGTTCAAGCCCAAGGAGCTGGTGGCCCGGATGCGGGCCCGGTTGCGCCGTGGCGAGGACGTGGCGCCGGAGATGCTGACCATCGGCCCGCCCGGCAACCAGATCACCATCGACGTGCCGGCCCACACCGTGAGCCGCAACGACGAGGAGGTGAAGCTGACGCCGTTGGAGTTCGACCTGCTGGTCGCGCTCGCCCGCAAGCCGCGTCAGGTCTTCACCCGCGAGGTGCTGCTGGAGCAGGTCTGGGGTTATCGGCACGCGGCCGACACCCGACTGGTCAACGTGCACGTGCAGCGGCTGCGCGCCAAGATCGAGCCAGATCCGGAGCGGCCGGAAATCATCCTCACCGTGCGGGGCGTGGGCTACAAGGCGGGCACCGGATAGCCTGGTCACACTGTGTCGACCTCGCCGCCCCCGCACCCCCAGACCACGGCAGCCCGCCGGCTCAACGCCGGCCGGGACCTGTGGCGCGCGCTGAGTGGCCGGGGCGCGCGGCTGGTGGCCCGGGCGCACCAGACCTGGCGCCGCTCGCTCCAGGTTCGGGTGGTGACCATCACGCTGGTCGCCTCCAGCCTGCTGGTGGGCGGTTTCGCGTACCTGATCGCTGACAAGATCACGACGATCCTGCTCGACAACGCCCGCACCGACGTCCAGTTGCGGGTCAAGGGCGGCGCGGGCTACGCGGCCAAGCAGGTCTCCCTCTACGGTCAGCCGCAGGAGGCGCAGCTTCAGGAGACCATCGAGGGCACGGTCAACTACCTGGCCGGCGGCGACCCACAGCAGACCAGTGGCGTGGTGGTGGCCATCACCGCCGCCGACTACCCGACCGTGATCCAGACCCGCACAGCGCCGGCGGTCAACGTCCAGCCCCTGCTCAGCAAGGAGCTGCGAGCCGCGGTCGCCAGTGGCAAGGTGGCCAGCCAGATCCAGACCGGTCGGCTCACCGGCGAGCCGACGAAGTACCTGGTCTACGGCTCGCCGGTGCCGACCCGCTTCGGGCAGATCGAGCTCTACTACCTGGTGCCGCTGACCCGCCAAGACGCCACCGCCGCGGACGCCCGAGCCACCGTCGTCGCCACCGGCATCGCCCTGGTGGTCCTGCTGGGTCTGCTCGCCGCCCTGGTCACCCGGCTGGTGGTCAACCCGGTCCGGGTCGCCGCGCGTACCGCCCAGCGGCTCTCCGCCGGCCTTCTCGACCAGCGGATGGTGGTCAACGGCGAGGACGACCTCGCGCTGCTGGCCGCCTCGTTCAACCAGATGGCGACCAACCTGCAACGGCAGATCCTGCGCCTGGAGGAGATGTCCCGGTTGCAGCGCCGGTTCACCTCCGACGTCTCGCACGAGCTGCGGACCCCGTTGACCACGGTCCGGATGGCCGCCGACCTGATCTTCGCCGAGCGCGACGAGTTCGACCCGGCGGTGGCCCGCAGCGCCGAACTGCTCCAGGCCGAGCTGGACCGTTTCGAGGAGCTGCTCACCGACCTGTTGGAGATCAGCCGGTTCGACGCGGGCTTCGCCATGCTGGACGCCGAGCCGACCGACCTGGTGCCGGTGGTGCACCGGGTGGTCGACCGGTTGACCGGCCTGGCCGAGCGGGTGGGCGTGGAGATCGAACTGGACCTGCCGAGCACGCCGGCGATCGCCGAGGTCGACCCCCGCCGGGTTGAGCGGGTGCTGCGCAACCTGGTCGGCAACGCCGTCGAGCACGGCGAGGCCCGGCCGGTGCTGATCACCCTCGGCATCGACGACACCGCGGTGGCGATCACGGTCCGCGACCACGGGGTGGGGCTGAAGGTGGGTGAGGAGAAGCTGGTGTTCAACCGGTTCTGGCGGGCGGACCCGTCCCGGGCCCGGCAGACCGGCGGCACCGGGCTGGGTCTGTCCATCAGCCTGGAGGACGCCCGCCTGCACGGTGGTTGGCTGGAAGCCTGGGGAGCGCCCGGGCAGGGCGCCCAGTTCCGGCTCACCCTGCCGGCCCGCGCCGGTGACCGGCTCACCACGTCGCCGCTGCGGCTGGTGCCCGCCGACGCGGCGCTGCCGTTCGGCGGCCCCCGCGACGGCGGCCCGCTGGCCATCGGGCCGGGCACCGGTGGAGCGCTGGCGATCGGCCCCGCGCCAGCGGGGGGCGGCCAGCGGGCGGAGGTGCGCTCGTGAGGGCTCGACCACTGCTGGGCGCCCTCGGCGCGGCGCTGCTGCTCAGCGCGGGCTGCGGCATCCCGGCGTCGTCCGACGTGCGGGTGGACGGCAAGGCCGGCACGGCGACCGAGGCCGGGTCGAGCAACGGCCGAAGCAGCGAACCCCCGTCGCGTACGGCCAGCGGCAGCGACAACGAGGCGTTCGTGCGTAACTTCCTGTCCGCCGCCGCCGGCGAGCCGGACCGGGCGTACGAGCGGGTGAAGGCGTTCATCGCCCCGGAGCACAGGCTCCGCCTGCAGGACAAGAAGGGTAGCGAGGTCGCGCTGACCGTGGTCCGGCTGCGGGAATCGGTCTTCACCTTCAACAGCGACTCGACCACCACGGTCAAGATCTCGGTGCAGCAGATCGGTGTGCTGCGGACCAACGGCACTCTGGCGCCGCCGGTGGCGACCGAGACCGAGTACGAGTTCCGGCTGCGCAGCGCCTCGCTCGGCGGCGCCGACAACGACGAGCGCGCCGGCCAGTACGTCCTCGACCCGCCGAACGTGCTGCTGCTCAGTGACGTCGCCCTGCAGCAGTACTACCAGGACGAGTCGATCTACTTCTGGAGCTCCGACCGCACCCGGCTGGTGCCCGACCAGCGGTATCTGCCGTTCGCGGTGCCGGACGAGCGCCGGGTCAACGAGGTCGTGCGTTGGCTGGTCGGCGGCCCGTCCGACTGGCTGCGGCCGGGCGTCGTCGGTCTGCCCGACGGCACCGAGCTGATCAACAACGCCACCGGCGCGAACAACCGCTGGGAGGTCAACCTGGACATGTCCGGCGACGACCAGAACCGGGTCGACCAGGTGATCACGCAGCTCGCCTGGTCGCTGGGTGACCTGCCGGGCGAGCTGGAGCTGAAGATCCGCAACAACTCACAGCCCGTACAGGACCTCAACGAGCGCCGGCTGGCCCAGCCGCTCTACCCGGTGCGGGAGGGCCCGCAGCGGTTCGGCGTCTACGAGGGCGCGATCCGTCCGCTCGACTTCGTCGGCGAGCCCGGCGGTGTCGTGCCCCTGGCGGCCGAGGTCAACCGCAACATCGTGTCCGCCGGCCTCGCGCGGGGCGCCAACCGGGTCCTCGCCGCGATGGTGGTGACCAGCGGCAAGGACCGGCAGCGACTCGCGGTGGGCGCCGGCGCGGACACGGTGGCCGCGCTCAACCGCGGCGACACGGAGTACGCCTCGATCAGCCGCCCGGTGTGGCTGCGTACCGTCGACTCCCGCCCGGCGCAGGGGCTGGTGGTGGCCGACGGTCGCCTCTACCGCTTCGACGAGGCCGCCCGCATGTCGGAGGTGCCGCTGAACCTGCCCTCGCCGCAGGTCACCGCGGTCGCCGCCGCGCTGGACGGTCAGCGGGTCGCGTTGGTCGCCGGCGGCCGGCTCTACGTCGCGGCGATCAACCTGGACGGCGCCGGGAGCGGGATGTCCGTCGGCCCGCCCCGGGCCCTGGTCACCTCGCTGACCGGTCTGACCGCGGTGGACTGGATCGGCGAGGATCGGCTGGTGGTGGCCGGGTCGGCCGGCCAGCCGGCGATCTACGAGATCAGCGTCGACGGGGCGCTGGAGACCCCGCTGCGCACCGACGTGGGCGCCAAGGTCAACCACCTGACGGCGTACCCCACCAACCGCAGCGTGCGCGTGCCCACCGGGGCGTACATGTACGAGGCGAACAAGGTGGCGTACCGCAGCAGCCCGTTCGAACGGATCGAGCCGGAGAGTGTGCGCGACGTCCCCGCGCCGCCGGCCGGGGTCCGGCCGAGCAACCCGTCTGCCCCGTTCTTCCTCTACTGACGCCGTGCGGGGGCTCTGGGCGGACCTCGCCGACCTGGTCCTGCCCGCGGACTGTGCCGGCTGCCGGGAGCGGCACGCGGTCCTGCGGCACGGCTTCTGCCCCGCCTGCGTGACGGCGCTGGGCCTGCTGCGTCCCCGGACGGTCCGCCCCACTCCCGCCCCGGCGGGGCTGCCGCCCTGCGTCGCCCTCGGCCCGTACGCCGGCCCGCTGCGTGAGGCCCTGCTGGCGTACAAGGAGCACGGCCGGCACGGTCTGGCCCGCCCGCTGGGCGCGCTGCTGGCCGAGGTGGTCGTTGCGGCGGTCGGCGGAATCCGCCCGCTGGAGTTGGTGCCCGTGCCCGACACCGCCGCGGCGGCCCGCGCCCGCTACGGCGACCACCTGGACCGGTTGGCCCGGCACTGCGCGAGCCGGCTGCGCCGGGGCGGCTGGCCGGCGCGGGTGCACCGTCCGCTGCGCGCGCTGCCCCGGCCGGACTCGGTGACGCTGGACAGCGCGGGCCGCGCCGCAGCGGCCGAGGCGGCGTTCCGACCCCGGTCCGGCGCGTCGGCTGGGCGTCGCCGGGCGGGCGGCGCCCCCGTCGTGGTGCTGCTGGACGACATCGTCACCACCGGCGTGACCCTGGCCGCGGCGGCCCGGATGCTGACCGCGAGCGGGCGGCCACCGGGCGTCGCTGCGGTGCTCGCCGCGACCGAGAAAAGGCACCAGTTGTAACCGACCGTGTTTCCGTTTCACCCGTTGGTGTATGAGGTGCGAAAAATCCCGGGCGGTCTTGGCAACATGGGGTGACTGCCAGGCGAACAGGAGTTAGCGTTTCGCTGTCAGGGGTAGGAGGTCGTTCCATCCCGCCCCCGGCGGTGAGAGGAGGCGTAGCCGTACTGACCGGTCGACGCCAGCGGGTCTCCCCACGGCGCGCGGCCGGGCCACCGGATCGAAGACGTCCGAACAAGGGAGGTCACGTGGACATCGTGGTCAAGGGCCGCAACGTCGAAGTGCCGGACCATTACCGGGTACACGTAGCCGAGAAACTCGCAAAGGTCGAACGCTACGACCATAAGATTATCCGCGTCGATGTCGAGCTGTTTCACGAGCGCAATCCGCGCCAGGCCGACCACTGCCAGCGGGTGGAGATCACCTGCATTTCCCGGGGCCCCGTGATTCGGGCCGAGGCCTGCACGAACGATTTCTACAGCGCGCTCGACGCCGCCATCGCGAAGCTCGACACCCGGCTACGCCGTGCGGCGGACCGCCGCCGCGTACACCGTGGTCGGCACGCGCCGATCTCCGTCGCCGCCGCCACCGCCGACCTGCCGGTCACGGATCTGGTGGCCGCCCCGCTGTCCGCGCCGGGCGCTGGCGCCCGCGCCGGCACCGCCGTGGCGGAGCGGGTCGAGGAGGAGCACGACCAGCCGTGGCACATCGCCCGGGAGAAGGTGCACCCGGCGGAGCCGATGACGATCGACGACGCCCTGTTCCAGATGGAGCTGGTCGGCCACGACTTCTACCTGTTCCAGGACAAGGAGACCGGCCGCCCCAGCGT
Organism: Micromonospora sp. NPDC005237; assembly: GCF_040607775.1. Taxonomy (NCBI): domain Bacteria; kingdom Bacillati; phylum Actinomycetota; class Actinomycetes; order Micromonosporales; family Micromonosporaceae; genus Micromonospora; species Micromonospora sp. NPDC005237. Next base: position 368,556 of record NZ_JBEXHJ010000001.1, read on the forward strand.
CGTCTACCGACGCCACGCCTACGACTACGGCATCATCTCGCTCGACACCTGAGCCGGGCCTGACCCGCGCCGAGCACGGAGTTGTGGTGGGCGACCGCCACAACCCCGTGTCTCGTCAGCGCAGGTCGGCCGGCAGCAGGGCGAACGTCAGGTCGTCGAGGCGAGCACCCGCCAGGCCGGGCAGGCGACCGCGCAGCAGGGCCTCGCGCTGGAAGCCGACCCGCTCCAGCACGCGATGCGAGGCGGTGTTCTCCGGCACGGTGCCGGCGGTCAGCCGGGCGATGCCGGCCAGGCCGAACGCCCAGTCGGCGAGCAGCCGGACCGCCCGGGTGGCATAGCCGTGCCCCCGCCAGCGCGGGAGCAGCGCGTAGCCGATCGACGCCTCACCACTGGTCACCTCGGTGTACGACAGACCGCAGCTGCCCGCCGGCTCGCCGGTGGCCACGTCGACGATCAGCAGCCGGGCGATGTCGCCGGTCAGCCATGCGCTCTCCGCGAGCCGGCAGCGCCGCTCGATCGCCTCGGGCGTCGGTGGCACCGGCGGGGCCTGGTTGGCGACCACCTCCGGCCGGCTGTGCAGCCCGTACATCATCTCCGCGTCGTCCGGCGCGAGGCGACGCAGCGCCACCACCTGATCGGTGAGCACCCCGTCGGGCAGGTCGGGCAGCAGCCGGGGGGTCGGGCCGGGGGGATCGTCGGCGAGGCGTACCCAGGTCAGCAGATCGTGCCGGCCGCCGTCCCGGCGCTGCCCGGCCGACCGACGCAGGCCCTCGTACCGGAAGCCGGCGGCCAGCGCGACCCGCTGGCTCGCCGCGTTCTCCAGCTCGGTGAGCAGCTCCAGCCGGAGCGTCCCGGCGCCGAAGGCGTGCTCGCTCAGCGCGCGGGTCGCGGCCGTGGCCACCCCGCGCCCCCGCGCCGCAGGCCGCAGCCAGTAGCCGATCTCCGCCTGACTCCGGCCGGGCACCGGGTTGCTCAACCCGGCCCCGCCGAGCAGCCGGTCGGTGGCCGGGTCCGCGATGGCGTACGCGGCGCCGCCGCCGGCCCAGACCGCCGGTGCGCCGGCCTCGACCCACCAGTGGGCGTCGACCTCGGTGTACGGGGCCGGCATGCTGGACACGAACCGCTGGCTGAGCGGGTCCGCGCAGCCCTCGACCAGGTCCGCGATGTCGCTGGCTCGAAACGGCCGAAGCCGCACCCCGTGCGCCTCGACGACCGGCGGTGCCCCGGTCATGCCAGATCCCCGGCGAGCAGCGCGGCCACCCAGGTGTCGACCCGCTCGCCCCGGTGCTGGACCCCGCCCCGGGCGGTCCCCTCGAAGGTGAAGCCCGCCTTCTCGGCGGCCCGCCGGGAGGCGGTGTTGCCCACGTTCGCCTTCCACTCGATCCGGGCCAGTCCCAGCGTGGTGAAACCCCAGGCGCTCAGCGCGATCAGGGCGGCCGGCAGGTTACCCCGCCCGCGGGCTGCCGGGGCGGTCATGAAGCCCACGTCCGCGAGCAGCGGGTCGGCGGGGGAGAGCCGCAGGTCCAGAGTGCCGACGTACCGGTCGTCCGGGTCGGCGATCACGAAGCAGGCGGAGTCCCCCCGGGCCCAGGCGTCCTGGGCGTAGCCCCGGTACCCCTGCGCGTCGGAGCGGTCGTACGGGTCCGGAACGGTGGTCCACCGGATCGTCTCCGGGTCCCGGCAGGTCTGCACCACGGCGTCCAGATCGCGCTCCTCCATCGGTCGCAGCCGCAGCTCAGCGGCCGCCGAGGTGGCGAACAGGGTCGGCTGTGGGCGGCCGAAGACGGCGGCCCGGCGGGCGACCAGGGTGCCGGGGCCGGCCGGCCCGGTCGATCCGGGTTCGGGCACCTCGCCGGGCAGCAGCGAGCCGATCCAGCCGTCCGAGCCGCCGTCCGGCGCCGGGTTCGCCTGCCGCAGCCGGCCGTCGATCCGGAACCCGGCCCGGAGCGCGACCAGCCGGGAGGCGTGGTTACCCACCTCGGCCTGCCAGAGCAGCCGGCGCAGCCCCAGCTTCTCGAAGGACCAGCGGGCGACCGCCCGGGTGGCCCGGACGGTCACGCCCCGGCCGCGCGCCCACGGGGCCGTCCAGTAGCCGATCTCACCGGTGCCGGCACGGTCGATGGAGATCAGCCCGCACGAGCCGAGCAGGTCGCCGGTGGCCGCGTCGCAGACCGCGAACGGCGCCCCGGTGCCGTCCGCCCAGGCTTGCGCGCTCAGCTCCGTGACGAAACCGCGGGCGTGTTCGCGAAGGTATGGGCGCGGTACGGTGGTCCAACGCTGAATGTCCCGATCCTGGCAGGCGCGGTGTACGCCGTCGGCGTCCGCCTCCCGCCAGGGTCGCAGCAGCACGCCGTCCTCGACGATCTCCACAGGCTCCACCCGTGCATCGTGCCGGAACGTTCGCCGAAGGCGTAACCGGATTACGTCCCGGGCGGACCCCGTGCGCGAATTATGTCGGGTTCGGCGGGGTGGACCGCCGCCACCAGTGACCATCGCGCCGATGGAGCGCCTACGATGGTTCGAGACTGTCTAGGGGAGCGTTGATCCGTGTCGATTCTGGAAAAGGTCCTTAATGCGGGCGAGGGCCGCATGGTGCGCCGGCTCAAGGCCATCGCCGCCGCCGTCAGCTCGATCGAGGACGACTACGTCAACCTCACCGACGAGGAACTGCGCGGTATGACCGAGCAGTTCCGGGAGCGGCTCGCCGACGGTGAGACCCTCGACGACCTGCTGCCGGAGGCGTTCGCGGTGGCCCGCGAGGCGGCCGCCCGGGTGCTCGGCCAGCGGCCGTACGACGTCCAGGTGATGGGCGGCGCCGCGCTGCACTTCGGCAACATCGCCGAGATGAAGACCGGTGAGGGCAAGACGCTGACCTCGGTCATGGCCGTCTACCTCAACGCGCTCTCCGGCGACGGCGTGCACGTGGTCACCGTCAACGACTACCTCGCCCAGCGCGACGCGGCCTGGATGGGTCGCGTGCACGAGTTCCTCGGGCTGACCGTCGGTGTGGTGCTGCCCAACCGGCCGGCCAGCGAGCACAAGGCCGCCTACGAGTGCGACATCACGTACGGCACCAACAACGAGTTCGGCTTCGACTACCTGCGCGACAACATGGCCTGGTCGAAGGACGAGCTGGTGCAGCGCGGGCACAACTTCGCGGTGGTCGACGAGGTCGACTCCATCCTCATCGACGAGGCGCGCACCCCGCTGATCATCTCCGGCCCGGCCGAGCACTCCGCCCGCTGGTACGGCGAGTTCGCCGGCGTCGTGGCCCGGCTCCAGCCCGGCACGGACGGCGAGGGCGACTACGAGGTCGACCACTCCAAGCGCACCATCGCGGTCACCGAGCGCGGCGTCGCCAAGGTCGAGGACCGGCTCGGCATCGACAACCTGTACGAGTCGGTGAACACCCCGCTGGTCGGCTACCTCAACAACGCCATCAAGGCCAAGGAGCTCTACAAGCGCGACAAGGACTACATCATCAGCGACGGTGAGGTCCTGATCGTCGACGAGTTCACCGGGCGCATCCTGCACGGCCGTCGCTACAACGAGGGCATGCACCAGGCGATCGAGGCCAAGGAGGGGGTGGAGATCAAGCAGGAGAACCAGACCCTGGCCACCATCACCCTCCAGAACTACTTCCGCCTCTACAACAAGCTGTCCGGGATGACCGGTACGGCGCAGACCGAGGCGAGCGAGTTCAACAAGGTCTACAAGGTCGGCGTCGTGAGCATTCCGACCCACCGGCCGATGGTTCGCGAGGACCGGCCGGACGTCATCTACAAGACGGAGAAGGCCAAGTTCAACGCCGTCATCGAGGACATCGCCGAGCGGCACCAGATGGGCCAGCCGGTGCTGGTCGGCACCGTCTCGGTGGAAAACTCCGAGATCCTCTCCCAGCTGCTGCGCCGCCGGGGCATCCCGCACAACGTGCTGAACGCCAAGTTCCACGCCCGGGAGGCCGAGATCGTCGCCCAGGCCGGGCGTAAGGGCGCGGTCACCGTGGCCACCAACATGGCCGGCCGCGGCACCGACATCCTGCTCGGCGGCAACCCCGAGTTCCTCGCGGCGAACGAGCTGCGCCAGCGCGGTCTCGACCCGCTGGAGAACGAGGAGGACTACGCCAAGGCGATGGAGGAGGTCCTGCCCACCTGGAAGCAGGCCTGCGACGCCGAGGCGGACGAGGTCGCCGCCGCCGGTGGCCTGTACGTGCTGGGCACCGAGCGGCACGAGTCCCGGCGGATCGACAACCAGCTGCGCGGTCGCGCCGGCCGGCAGGGCGACCCGGGCGAGTCCCGCTTCTACCTGTCCCTGCAGGACGAGCTGATGCGACGCTTCCGGGCCGGCGCGGTCGAGGCGGTGATGGAGCGCTTCAACATCCCCGAGGACGTGCCCATCGAGTCGAAGATGGTCACCCGTCAGATCAAGAGCGCCCAGGCCCAGATCGAGGGTCAGAACGCCGAGATCCGCAAGAACGTTCTGAAGTACGACGAGGTGCTCAACAAGCAGCGCCAGGTCGTCTACGCCGAGCGGCTGCGGGTGCTCAACGGTGAGGACCTCTCCGACCAGGTCCGCAACATGATCGACGACACCGTCGAGGCGTACGTGCGGGGCGCCACCTCCGAGGGCTACGGCGAGGACTGGGACCTCGAGCAGCTCTGGTCCAGCCTCAAGCAGCTCTACCCGGTCGGCGTGACGATCGAGGAGCTGGAGGAGGAGGCCGGCGGTTCACGGGCCGGCATGGACGCCGACTTCCTGGTCGCCCGCCTCAAGGAGGACGCGAACGCCGCGTACGACCGCCGCGAGGAGCAGCTCGGCACCGAGGGGGTGCGCCAGCTCGAGCGGATGGTGCTGCTCCAGGTCATCGACCGCAAGTGGCGCGAGCACCTCTACGAGATGGACTACCTCCAGGAGGGCATCAACCTCCGGGCGTACGCCCAGCGCGACCCGGTGGTGGAGTACCAGCGCGAGGGCTTCGACATGTTCGCCACCATGATGGAGGGCATCAAGGAGGAGACCGTCGGCTTCCTCTACAACGTGGACGTCCAGGTCAACGAGCCGGAGCCGGCCGCCGACTCGGAAGAGGTCACGCTGCTCGACAAGCCGGTGGAGATCCGGGCCAAGGGTCTCAACCGCTCGCCGCAGCGGCAGGGTCTGCAGTATTCGGCTCCGACCATCGACGGTGAAGCCAGCCCCGGCGCCGTCAACGTCGAACAGGAGCAGCAGCAGGCACCGGCGCTCGGTGTGGGCCGGCCGGTCCAGAGTGCGCCGGCAGCCCCCGGGCGGAGCGCGCCGTCGGCCCCGCAGCGGCCGGCCTCCGGGCTGCGTGGCCCGACGCTTCCGACCGCCGGGTCCCGACGTCCGGTCCCCAACCAGGCCGACGCCGGCAACGGCCCGTCCCGCAACGCGCCGTGCCCGTGTGGCTCGGGCCGCAAGTACAAGCGCTGCCACGGCGCCCCCAACGGCGGCAACTGACCGACCGCACGTCCCGATGGGCCCTGGCCGACGAGGCCGGGGCCCATCGGCGTCCCCACCCCCGCATCCCGCCACGTCCGTCCTCCGACCCCCGTGGCCGGGTGGCCCGTGGCCGCGTGGCTCGTGGCCTGCGGCGGGATGGCGGGATGGCGGGATGGCGGGATGGCGGGATGGCGGGAGATCAACTCGGCTTCCTGGAAGTCGGGGTGTCAGCGCCAGGTTGATACCGCGACTTCCTGGAAGTTGAGTCGATCAACGCAGAGCAAGCGGCGGGTTGTCAGAGGACGTGCAGGGCCGTGCACAGCCAGCGGCCTCGCCGGTGTTCCAGGCGTAGCGCCATGGCCCAGCTCCGGCCACCGGCGCCGCTCACCACGGCAGCCGCTTCCACAGCGGCTTCCCGAGGCTCGCACACCCGCATCCGGAGCAGCCGTAGAGCCGGCCGGGTTGCCCGACGGCGAGCCGGCCCGGCCCGCCCGGTCGCCCGGGCGAGTTCGGTGAGCAGTTCGACGGCCCGACCCGGGTCGAGCAGCGGGCGTACCTGGGCCGGCGAGCGGTAGCCGTTGACCACCTCCAGGCAGGTGCCGACGAAGCGGTGTGCGGCCCGGGTCGCCTCGGGGGCGGTCGCCGGTGGGAGTGGCGCACCCGGGTGGCTGGCCGGCCGCGAAGGCGTACGGCGTGGGGCCGCGCGACGCTCCGCCGGCCGGACCGGATCCGGTCGTGTCGAGGCGAACAGGTCGAGGGCGAGCTGGCCGTGGGTCGGCCCCGGCCAGTACGTCTCGTCCGGGTACGGCGGATCGATGGGCGGGACGGGGCGCAGGCGCACAGGTGGCCGGGAGGGACCGGGTCGCCGCTCGCTCATCGCTGCTCCCTTTGATCTTGCGTTTGCCTTCGTTTGCCTCCGACTGACTCGATTCTGCGCGACAGAACGGCATCGGTCAATGCCTGCGGCGACGGACGCGTCGCCCACTGGCATGATCCACTCGGGTTCGCCGACATCGCGGTATCCCGGCGGGCCGGACAGCCCCATTTCGGCGATACGGAGTGGATCACGCGGGTCGGGGCCGCAGGTGGCACGCCTGTCGGGCGGCGCTGCCCGGACCTACTCCGGATCGCGGTCGACGAGGGGGTTACCGCGTACCCAGTCGGCGGTTTCGGCGTACTTCTGCGCGATGTACTCCTCCAGCCGGGCGCGTTCGACCCGCCACTGACCGCGTCCGCCGATCTTGATTGCCGGCAGTTCCCCGCTGCGGACCATGTGGTAGACCTGCGAGTCCGACACGTTCAGCTCGGCGGCCACGTCGGAGAGCAGCAGGAACCTCGGCTCCACGAAAACTCCCGGGGTTGACGTCGTTTGCATCAGTTTGCCATCGGTAGGGCTCACCGCCCAGCGTCCCCGGCCCGGCGGCGGGCCAACCGGCGCCGGACACACCGGCGGGAAACTTCCACCGGCCGGAGGCGGGGTGTATGACGGTCACGGCGTGCGGCATGATCTGCGCCCGTGCCGGCTGCCGCCGGCACAGGACCGAGCGGGGAGACGACCGGTGACCGACGAGCTTGTCCGGGTGTACGTGCCGGCGACCGTGCCCATGCTGGCCCGCCTGCGCGAGCAGGGGCTGACCGCCGACCGGGCGCACGCGGTGACGCCCGCGCTGCGCGAGTGGTACGCCGAGGGTGACGAGGAGGAGTTGGAGTACGTCGCGTTCACCCGGGCTGCCCAGGACGCGCTGCACCTGCTCAGGGCCGATCCGGCCGCGCCCCGCCGCCGCGTGGTCGTCTCGGTCGACCTGCCGCCCGCCGCGCTCGGCCGTGGCGATGGTGAGCTGGGGTCCAGCTTGGTGACGTTGGCCGACACCGTGCCGGTGGGCGCGGTCGCGGCGATCCACGTGGACGGCGCGGACGCCGTCGAGGAGGTCGCCGCCGCGGCCGACGTGGTGGCCGAGGCCGCTGCCGGCGACCCGGACGCCCAGTTCACCGTCGACGGGGCCGAGGATCACGAGCTGGAGTGGTACGACGTGACCGAGCTGGACCTGCTGCTCCGCGCCACCGACTGAGCCGGCGGCGATCAGTAGGCCGGCAGCGATCAGGCGAGCCGCCAGCGATCAGGCGGGCCGGCCCTGGTCAGCGGGCAGGGAGCGATCAGGCCAGCCGGCAGCGGTCAGCGGGCCGGGTCGGCCCGAGCCGGGTCGACGTCGACGGCCTCGTGACCGGTCGTGTCCGCCTCGTCCTCGTCCTCGCCCTCGCCAGTGCCAGTGCCGGCGTTGGTCTCGTTCTCGGCTGCCGGCGGCGTGGTGCCGGAATCGTCGACCACGGCCGGGTCGTCATCGGTATGCGCCGGGCCGAGCGTGCGGCCGAACGCGATGAGCGCGGTCAGCGCCCCCACGAAGAGCATCCAGATGCCGTTGTCCACCCGCGAGGTGCCCAGCGACGTCTGCGCCACCGCGTCCGCCTCGCTGAGCGCGCTGGCCAGGTCCAGCAGCGACCGGCCGCCGATCCGGATGATCACCTCGGCGAGCAGCAGGAGCAGGCCCGGCCCGGCGCCGGCGAGCAGGTAGGCCGGCCAGCGCAGCGCGGGCGTCTGCGGATCGCGCCGCAGGGCTCGCCGCCGTGCCCAGGTGAGGTAGCCGAAGGCGAGCAGCCCGGCCAGCAGACCGGCGATGAGCGACTCGGTGCGCGACACCCACTTGGCCGCGTCGACAAGCGACTGCTGGCTGTCGCCCGCGCCGAACAGGTCGAACAGCGGGTCCCGGGCACGACTGAACGCCACCACGAAGACCAGCGCGCCCAGCGCGGCGGTCACCACCGCACCGACCGCCGGGGCCGTTCGCGCGCCGGCGATCGCCCCGCCGATGATCGCGGCGGCCGCCGTGGTCCCGGCGATCACGTTGGTGGTCGAGGTGTCGAAGTAGGTGAGGTTGATCGCCAGCGCGGCGATCAGCCCGACCACCATGCCCGCGCCGATCGCACCGACGAAGCGCAGGGTCGCCCCGTCGCCGTACCGCCGGGTCAGCAGGTTGCCGCCGGCCAGGGCGGTGGCGGCCCCGGCCACCAGCGCGGCCGAGATCACACCGGGCAGGGCGAAGGCGGAGAGGCTGATCGCGGTGATGCCGGCCGCCGCCGAGGTGATGGCCTCCCGGGTCGACCAGAGCATGGCGGCCAGCCAGCCGAGCGCCAGCAGCGCGAGCACGGCCGCGCCGGGCGCGAACACCGGTCGGCCGCCGGGGGAGGCCGCGTCGACCGCCGGCTGGTCCGACTCCGCGGCTGGGACGCGGCCGGGCTGCTTGGTCATCGTCTCCCCTTCGAGGCGCCAGGTCACCGACCATTCAGGGTACGCGGACCGCCGCGACCCCTGCCGGACCAGCCACACCCCACGAGTACGCCGAGCCGGCGCAGCCGAGCCACACCGACGAAGTCGAGTGGCATCAGACTGCCCAGGGACACGGCTGCATCTCCGCAGAACGGGCGGCGCATCGAGGCGTACCTCCGAAGAAACCGCAACGGCCCCACGGACGGCGACCAACGTCAGGGGCTGGGGCGGTCGCCCAGCCCCACCACGACGCGTCGGTAAGGAGAGAAAGGGCAGCCGGTCCTGAGCAACCGGGTGGTGGTGGAGGTGAGTCGAGCACCCCCGCATGAAACAATCGGGGGAGGTCCCGCCGCTGCTCGGCCCTCCCGCGCGGCGTCCGGTGTCCGGCCGTCCGGTCGGTGCCCGCGGGTCCGGTTTCGCCACCGCTGTCGAGATCGCCAGGAGCCTTGATGGATGCCGTGTTCTCCGTACCCGAGCCGCGCAACGAGCCGGTTCGCAACTACGAGCCGGGCAGCGGAGACCGGGACCGGCTCCAGCGGCGGCTGACCGAGCTGGCCGCCGAGCGCATCGACCTGCCGATGACCATCGGCGGCGAGCAGCGGATGGCGGCCGGCGACCCGATCAACGTGGTGCAGCCGCACAAGCACGCCCACGTGCTCGGCGTGACCGCACACGCCACCCACGACGATGCCCGCGCCGCGATCAAGGCAGCCAAGGATGCCGCCCCGATGTGGCGGGCGCTGCCGTTCGAGGAGCGCGCCGCGATCTTCCTGCGCGCCGCCGAGCTGCTCGCCGGCCCCTGGCGGGACACCCTCAACGCCGCCACCATGCTCGGCCAGTCGAAGACCGCGATCCAGGCGGAGATCGACGCCGCCTGCGAGTTCATCGACTTCCTCCGGTTCAACGTGCACTTCGCCCGCCGCCTGCTCGAGGAGCAGCCCGCGTCCTCGCCGGGCGTCTGGAACCGCTTCGACCACCGCCCGCTGGAGGGGTTCGTCTACGCGGTCACCCCGTTCAACTTCACGGCCATCGCCGGCAACCTGCCGTCGGCGCCGGCGCTGCTGGGCAACACGGTGATCTGGAAGCCGGGCCCCACCCAGCAGTTCGCCGCGCACTTCACCATGCGGCTGTTCGAGGCCGCCGGCCTGCCGCCCGGTGTGATCAACATGGTCACCGGTCGGGGCGAGGAGGTCTCCGACGTGGTGCTCGCCGACCCGGATCTGGCCGGCATCCACTTCACCGGCTCGACCAAGGTCTTCCAGCAGTTGTGGCGGACCGTCGGCGACAACATCTCCCGCTACCGGGGCTACCCGCGGCTGGTGGGCGAGACCGGTGGCAAGGACTTCGTGGTCGCGCACACCAGCGCCGACGTGGACGCCCTGCACACCGCGCTGATCCGCGGCGCGTACGAGTACCAGGGCCAGAAGTGCTCGGCGGCCTCACGGGCGTACGTGCCGCGTTCGCTCTGGGAGGGTGGCCTGCGGGACCGCCTGGCCGCCACCGCCGACTCGCTGACCTACGGCGACGTCACCGACTTCAGCAACTTCGGCGGCGCGGTGATCGACGACAAGGCGTTCGCCCGGCACACCGCGGCGCTGGAGTTGATCGCCGGTGACGACACCTGCCGGGTGCTCGCCGGCGGCACGGCCGACGACTCGGTCGGATACTTCGTCCGGCCGACGCTCTTCGAGTGCTCCGACGCCGCCCACGAGACGTTCACCACCGAGTACTTCGGGCCGATCCTGGGCGTGCACGTGTTCGACGACGCGCGCTTCGACGAGGTGGTCACGCAGGCCGAGTCGATCGCCCCGTACGCGCTGACGGGGTCGGTGTTCGCCACCGACCGCCGGGTGATCGATTCGGTCGGCGAGCGCATGCGCTACGCGGCCGGCAACTTCTACATCAACGACAAGCCGACCGGCGCGGTGGTCGGGCAGCAGCCGTTCGGCGGCGCGCGGGCCAGCGGCACCAACGACAAGGCGGGCTCCTGGCTCAACCTGGTTCGCTGGGTTTCGCCGCGGACGATCAAAGAGACCTTCGTGCCGCCGACCGACCACACGTACCCCCACATGGGCTGACCTGCGGCGACCCGCTGGCGGCGTGCGTAGCGCCGCCAGCGGTCGGCCGAGGGGCCGCAATCCATCGATAGTCCTCAACGGACAGTCTGCCGCCGACAGTGCACATAGGAAGTCCTGTCGGGTGGCAAACTGCCAAATCCTGGACGCCGGCAGCGCAAAGTGGCAGCGTAACGGCCATGGCGGAATCCGGAGTCAACCCCACGGCGGCGGCCCTGCTCGGGCTGCTCCACGAGGGTCCCATGACAGGCGGCCAGTTGATGGCCGCCGCAGAGCGCCGACTGGCGCCCTACTGGTCGATGACCCGCAGTCAGGTCTACCGCGAGTTGCCGGTGCTGGCCGAGCGGGGGTACGTGCGGCTCGGCAAGCCGGGCCCACGTATGAGCCAGCCGTACGCGCTCACCGCAAGCGGGAAACGGACATTTTCCCGCTGGCTGGCGGAGAACCCGGGGCGGGACACCATCCGCAACCCGATCGCGCTCCGGATGGCCTTCGGCAACCTGCACTCGTCCAGCCAGCTCAAGAGCCTGTACGCCTCGGCCAACGAATACCACACCGAGGCCCTCGCTCAGGTACGCGAACAGGTCAAGAACGCCAAACGGGACGGCGAGACGTACGACGCCAGCGCGCTGGAGTTCGCCGTCGCCTACCACCGGGCGGCCCTGTCGTGGCTGAAGTCCGCCCCCGTCGGGTGATCTCCGGCGGGTTCGCCGACACGGAACGAGCTGTGCTGCTCCCGGCACAGTACGCTTGTCTGTCGTGACCGCTGCCGATTACGCCGAACAGCTCAAGGAACTCGACGCGACCCTGCGCAACATCGAGGCCGTCCTCAATCTGGACCGGCTGCACGAGGACAAGGCCCGCCTGGAGCAGGAGGCGTCCGCCCCCGATCTGTGGGACGACCAGGCCAAGGCGCAGCAGGTGACCTCGCAGCTGTCGTACGTCAACGGCGAGATCAGCAAGCTGGGCAGTCTGCGCTCCCAGCTCGACGACGCCCGGGTGCTGCTGGAGTTGGCCGAGGCCGAGTCCGACCCGGGCGTGCTGACCGAGGTCGAGACGGAGATCACCGGCCTGACCAAATCCATCCAGGAGATGGAGGTCCGCACCCTGCTCTCGGGCGAGTACGACTCCCGGGAGGCGCTGGTCGCCATCCGGGCCGGCGCCGGCGGCGTGGACGCGGCGGACTTCGCCGAGATGCTGCTGCGGATGTACCTGCGCTGGGCCGAGCGGCACGGCTACCCGACCGAGGTCTACGAGACCTCGTACGCCGAGGAGGCGGGCCTGAAGTCGGCCACCTTCGCGGTCAAGGTGCCCTACGCGTACGGCACGCTCAGCGTCGAGTCGGGCACCCACCGGCTGGTCCGGATCAGCCCGTTCGACAACCAGGGCCGCCGGCAGACCAGCTTCGCGGGCGTGGAGGTGCTGCCGGTGACCGAGCAGACCGACCACATCGACATCCCGGAGAACGAGGTACGCGTCGACGTCTACCGTTCCTCCGGGCCCGGTGGGCAGAGCGTCAACACCACCGACTCGGCGGTCCGGCTCACGCACATCCCGACCGGCATCGTGGTGACCTGCCAGAACGAGAAGTCCCAGCTGCAGAACAAGGCCTCCGCGCTGCGGGTGCTCCAGGCCCGGCTGCTGGAGCGCAAGCGCCAGGAGGAGCAGGCCAAGCTGGAGGGCCTCAAGGAGAACGCGGCCGGTTCGTGGGGCGACCAGATGCGCTCCTACGTCCTGCACCCGTATCAGATGGTGAAGGATCTCCGAACCGAGCAGGAGACCGGCAATCCGAGCGCGGTCTTTGACGGCGAGTTGGACGGTTTCATCGAGGCCGGCATCCGTTGGCGTAAGCAGCGGCAGCTCGCCGGCGACGGTGCGTGACGACTCGCGGGCGGAGCGCTTCGTCGATCTCCAGGTGAGGGCCTGATTCGACGACGCGCGCCGCTTCTGCGGGGCGTGGGGCTTGGCTCAGTTGTTACACCGCGTAGACTCACCACCCGTGATTCAGCTTGAGCAAGTGACGAAGACGTACCCGAAGGCGTCCCGGCCTTCGCTCGACAACGTGTCCGTCTCGATCGAGAAGGGCGAGTTCGTCTTCTTCATCGGTCCATCCGGCTCCGGCAAGTCCACAATCATCAAGATGCTGCTGCACGAGGTCACCCCCAACAAGGGGCGGGTCCTCGTCAACAGCAAGGACGTCACGTCGATGCGCTCCTGGAAGCGACCCCACTTCCGGCGTTCGATCGGCTGCGTCTTCCAGGACTTCCGGCTGCTGCCGAACCGCACCGCGTACGAGAACGTGGCGTTCGCCCTTGAGGTGATCGGCAAGACCAAGGCGGTTGCCCGCCGGGTCGTGCCGGAGGTGCTGGAGTTGGTCGGGCTCGGTGGCAAGGAGCACCGCTATCCGCACGAGCTCTCCGGTGGTGAGCAGCAGCGGGTCGCCGTCGCCCGGGCGTTCGTGAACCGTCCGCTGATCCTGCTGGCGGACGAGCCCACCGGAAACCTGGACCCGGACACCTCGATCGAGATCATGCGCCTGCTGGACCGGATCAACCGCACCGGCACGACCGTCGTGATGGTCACCCACGACTCCAACATCGTGAACCAGATGCGCCGCCGCGTCATCGAGATCGAGAGCGGTCGCATCGTGCGTGACCAGGCCCGCGGCGTCTACGGGTGAGCCGGCGCTCCGCCCCTGCGCAGCCTGACGACGAACACCTCATGCCGGAGACCCGGAGGAAATCCCGATGCGCGTGAAATACGTCCTGTCCGAGGTACTGGTCGGACTGTGGCGCAACGTGACCATGACCATCGCGATGATCATCACGATGGCGGTCTCGCTGACCATGCTCGGCGCCAGCGGTCTCATGTACCGCCAGGTTGACGACATGAAGGACCTCTACTACAAGAACATCGAGGTCTCGATCTTCCTGAGTCAGGAGGTGAGCGAGCAGCAGCGAACCGACCTGGACGCCAAGCTGAAGAACGACCCCCTGGTCAAGGACGTCATCTACGTCAACAAGGACGAGGCGTACAAGAAGTTCCAGGAGATGTACCAGGACGCGCCGGACCTGGTGAACGCGGTCAAGCCGGACCAGCTGCCGGAGTCGTTCCGGCTCAAGCTGAACAACCCGGAGCAGTACAAGAACATCTACGACCAGTACAAGGACACCGAGGGTGTCGACGAGATCGTCGACCAGAGTCGACTGCTGGACAAGATCTTCGACGTCCTCACCGCGATCCAGAACATCGCCCTGGCCGCCGCGATCGTGATGGCCATCGCCGCACTGCTCCTGGTGGCCAACACCATCCAGGTCGCCGCGTACAGCAAGCGGCGTGAGGTGGCGGTCATGAAGCTGGTCGGCGCGTCCAACTGGTTCATCCAGGCGCCGTTCGTGCTGGAGGCCGTGGTGGCCGGCCTGATCGGCTCACTGCTCGGCCTGGTGGCCCTGGTCGCGGCGAAGTATCTGCTCTTCGACGGGTCGCTCAAGGCGTTGCAGGGCCTGCTGTCGCCGATCAGCTGGGGTGACATCCTGTTCATCTTCCCGCTGATGGCCGGCGTCGGTGGCCTCGTCAGCGCCGCCACCGCATGGATCACCCTGCGCTTCTACCTGCGGGTCTAGGCAGCGTACGGGTCGTCCCGTCGTCACTCGGGGACCCTCCCGCGGCCGGAATAAACGGCGCGGGAGGGTCCTTGTCATTCGGGTAGCATGATCGGTTGTCCGGCCGGGGTGAGCCCGGCGACGGACGTTTCCGGGAGAGGGGGTGGCGCCGATGCCACGGGAAAAGGGGCGCAAGGTGGTCGCCTCCAACAAGAAGGCCCGCCACGACTACGCGATCCTCGACACGTACGAGGCGGGCATGGCGCTGACCGGCACCGAGGTCAAGTCGCTGCGGGCCGGGCGGGCGTCGCTGGTCGACGCGTTCGCCCAGGAGCGCGACGGCGAGTTGTACCTGCACGCGATGCACATCCCGGAGTACACCCAGGGCACCTGGACCAACCACGAGCCCCGGCGTACGCGCAAGCTGCTGCTCAACCGGGGCGAGATCGACAAGCTCGTCGGCAAGACCCGCGAGGGTGGTCTGACCATCGTCCCGTTGCAGGTCTACTTCTCCGACGGCTGGGCCAAGGTCGAGATCGCCCTGGCCAAGGGCAAGAAGTCATACGACAAGCGCCAGGACCTCGCCAAGCGCGACGCGGACCGGGAGATCGCCCGGGTGTCCGGTCGACGTGGCAAGGGAATGGGCGACTGATTCATCCTTTTTGCCCGGGTCGGCGCGCCGACCCGGGGCTCGGGATGAAACCCGTTGCGGCAGGCGTTAGTCTTGTCAGTGCCGCCGCAAAGGCGGCCTGTCGAGGGGGTGACTGGTTTCGACTTCGTACGCAGCGACAGGGGAAGCGAGCCGAGGAAGCCGACGTCGTCTCGAGAATCGGTCGTCGGAAACTTATAAGCGCCAAGAACAATCGCGCTGACTTCGCTCTCGCCGCCTGAGGCGAGTAGCTAAGTCTGTCGGCCTGGGAACGCCTTCGTCCCAGTAGCCGGCATCAGCTAGAAGGCTGGCCAATCGGACCCGGTCGCGGGGTCCGTGCGGCGAGATCAATCAGCGACTGGGCCCGTCACACCAACTTGCTCGCGTGAGCGGTGGGGCCGAGTAGAGGCACAGCGAGCTGCGCTCGGAGAAGCCCTGACAAACCGGCGAAGGACCCGGGTTCGATTCCCGGCACCTCCACCACCTCGAAACGATGCGCCCCGGCCCACCGGCCGGGGCGCATCGTCGTATCCGCCGGGCGACCTCGGAAGCCGAGGCGGTTGATCCACTCCACATCGCCGACCTGCGGGGGTCCAGACGTCCGGACACCCCCACATCGGCGACCTGGAGTGGATCACCGCGCGCTGGGCCGCCGCGCTGGGCTGCCCGTCGCGCGGGCTGCCCGTCGCGCTGGGTTGCCCGCCGCGCCGCGACACCGACGCCGGGCACTGCGGGGGGTCGGCGCCGCCTACGCTGCCGCTGTGACGAACCAGCAGCTGCGCCTGTCGGTCGGCGCGTCAGCCGGCCAGCGCACGGTCGCGGTGGTGACGGGGGTCCTCGTCGCGGCGATCGGTGCGGCGTTCGTGCTGGTGCCCCTGCTCGCCGGCGGGCTGGTGCGCCGCCTCACCGGCCCGGGAGACGGGTTCGCTTCCTACGAGGAGGCCCGCGATCTGCCGCCGGGAATGCTGCCGCCCGCGCTGCGGGAGTCCACGAGCGGCTCGGAAGGGCCCGGACCGTTCCTCGGGCTGTGCGGGCTGCCGTTCGTCCTGCTCGGCGTCTACCTGGTGCTGCGGGTGCTGCGTACGGCCGCCTGGCTGGACGGCAGCCGGGTGCGGGTGCGGGGCGCCATCCGCAGTCGTACCGTCGATCTCGCCATCGCCCGCGTCGACTCCCGTTCCCATGGGGAGGTGGGGGCCGACCCGTCGGCTCGTGCGGGTCGATCGCCGGGGATCGTCGTCACCGATCGGGCCAGTGGGCATCGGGTCACCATCCCGCTGCGGGGGATGGGTCTGCCCGTCCTGCCGCCGTCCGAGCTGCGCGCGCTCGCCGACGCGTTCGCGGCAGGTCGACCCGGTGCGGAGCCCAGTGACGAGGCCCGCGCCGTCGCCGCCGATCTGCGGCGTCTGGCGGACGCCTGAGCGGCCCGCTGACGGCGGTGTCCGACGTCCCGGTGGGGCCGGTGTTACCAGTGGGACGGATGAGCAGGAAACGCCTCTGGACAGGGCGAACGGGCGGGTTCACCATCACGGTATGGGTTAGCAGACCCGCGCGGGAGGTGCCATGGTCACCGGTGGAGTCCAGCAGCCGTCAGTCACCTCCCGGCCGTCCGCCGCCCGCACGCATCCGGCCGGGCTCCCCGGTGAGCCGGGGCCCGCCGGGCTCGCCGGCGACCTGCACGCCCTGGCCCGTGCCGTCGCGGTCGCCACGACCGAGCCGCGCTGGCGGGAGATCGTGCTGCTCCGCCTGCGTCCGGTCGGGCAGGGCTTCGCCGAGCACGTCCGGGTCACCGAAGGGCCGGCCGGCCTCTATCGGGAACTGCTCACCCACTCACCCCGCCTCGACCACGGGATCCGGCTGCTGACCCGGGAGCACACCGCGATCGTCGCCGCGATCCTGGCCGTGCAGCGGGTCGCCGAGCGGTCCGAGGCCGGCCCCGACGAACTGCGCCGCCGGGCGGGGCACCTGCTGCGGACGCTGGCCCGGCATCGGCGGCGTGGTGCCAATCTGCTCTGGCAGGCGTACCAGACGGATCTGGGCGGCGAGACCTGAGCCGGGGCGGGAACCCGCCCGGCGGCGGTCCCGTCGAACCTGGCATGCGTCGACCGGTTCTGCTGCTCGTACTGCCGCTGTTGTCCATGGTGGGCTGCGCCGCGACCGGCGCCGAGCCCGCCGCCGGACCCACCACAACGGCGCATCGCGCCTTCGACCAGCGGGCCAGCGCGGTCGCCGCGGCGTGGCGGCCCGGTCCCGGCTGGCGTGACGGCTACGTCCCCCTGCAGGGGCCGACGGTGCTCACCGGCGACCCGCGCTTCACGCCGGACACCGAGACGGCCTTCCGGTCCGGCTGGTACCGCGCCCAGGTCGCCATCCCGCCCACCCGCGTCGGTGCCGAGATCCGGTTCCCGGACGGGCGGTTGACCCTGCCGCTGGTCAGCGCGGTCGAGGCGTACCGGCAGCTCGACCGGGGTGACCCGCTGCCCTGCCCGGGGCGGCCGAAGCGGCCCGGGCTGCCGACTCCCGGCGGTCCCACCGTCGAGCCCGGGCCGGACGGCTGGGCGACCAGCACGACGGAGACAGCCTGCCTTCCGCTGACCGTCACCGGGGTGACCCTCGGTGCCGTGCCGGTCCGCACGAGTCGAGGTGAGGCGCAGGTCCCGGCCTGGTTGTTCACGGTGGAGGAGCTGGCCACCCCGGTGGCCCAGCTCGCCGTCGCGCCGACGGCCGTCACGCCCGTCCCCCCGGCGCCCACGCCGACCCAGCCACTGCCGGAGGGTCTGGTGGCCGCCCAGGACATGGTGGCGGTGGACGGCGCACGGTTGACCGCCCGGCTCGGAGTCGGCGCCTGCGACACCGACATCACCCCGGTGGTGTTGGAACGGCCGGACGTGGTCGTGGTCGGCGGCGCGGTCACCCGGTCCACCGGCGTCTGCACCGACGTGCTCAAGCTGGAGCCGGTCACCGTCACCCTGGCCGCCCCGCTGGGGGCGCGGCCGGTGCTGGACGTCTTCACCGGCGCACCGCTGACGATCGCCGCCCGGTGACGGCCGCCGGGCCTCTGCCGCTGACCGCCCGCGCGGGCTCGGTCAGAGGATCGTGGGAACGTCGGTGCTGATCGGTACCGGCAGCACCGTGGGTCCCTCGGCGCGCAGCCCGGTGGCGAGGGCGGCACCGAGCTGGTCGGGGGTCTGCACCACCTCGGTGGCGCAGCCGTAGCCGGCCGCGATGGCGGTGATGTCCAGCCCTGGCAGGTCCAGGCCGGGCACTCCGGGAGTGTCCTTGAACTCGGCGAACGCCTTGAGGATCGCGTACTGCTGATTGACCGGGACGAGGACCACCACGGGCAGTGCCAGGCGCGCGGCGGTCCACAGCGCCTGCACCGAGTAGTGGAACGAGCCGTCGCCGATCACCGCCACCACCGGCCGGCGACGCCCGGTGTCCCGCTCGGCCAGCGCCACCCCGATCGCGGCCGGCAGGCCGTAGCCGAGCCCGCCGCTGGCCATCGTGAAGTACGACGCCGGCCGGGTGATGCGCAGATGGCGGCGCAGTGCGGACAGGTTGGACGGTGACTCCTGGACCAGCACGCCGTCGGCCGGCCAGTGCGCGGCCAGCGCGGCGAACATCGCGTCGGCGCTCAGCGGCACGGTGACCTCCGGCGGCGCCGGAGCGGCCCGCGGCGTCGGCGGCTGTCGGTTGGCGGCCGGAACCAGGTCGAGCAGCGCGGCGAGAGTCAGCCCGGGGTCGCCGAGCAGGCTGTCCCCGACCGGGGCTCGGGCGGCCTCGTCCGGGTCGTCCGTGACGTGCAGCAGGCGGGCGCCCTCGGGCAGGTGGTCGCCCGGGACGTGCGGGTAGTAGCGGAACACCGGGGCGCCGACGACCAGGACGGTGTCGTGCCCCCGCAGCGCTTCGGCCAGCGGCCCGATGGCGAACGGCAGGACCCCGCGGAACTGCGGGTGATCTTCCGGGAACACGGCCCGTTCCGGTGCGGGGGCCGACCAGACCGGTGCGGCCAGCCGCTCGGCCAGGGCGACGGCCGCCGGCCAACTGCCGGAGCGGTCCACACCGGGCCCGAACACCAGCACCGGGTCGCGGCTGTCGGCCAACACCCGCGCGAACGTCTCCAACCGCTGCGGATCCGGCCCGAAGCGGGTCGCCACCGTGCGCGACGCGGGAGGCGCCTCGGCGGGCCGGGCCCAGTCGTCCATCGGCAGGGAGAGGAAGACCGGCCCGACGGGCGGCTGCACGGCGGTCGCGTACGCCCGCAGCAGCGCCGCCGGAATGTCCTGCGCGCGGACCGGCTCGTAGCTCCACTTGACGTACGGCTCGGGCAGCTCGACCGCCCGTCGGCTGGTCAGCCGAGGCTCCAGCAGCAGCATCTCCCGGGTCTGCTGGCCGGCGGTGACGATCAGGGGCGTCTTGTTGTGCCAGGCGGTGACCAGGTTGCCCATGCCGTTGCCCATTCCCGGGGCGGTGTGCAGGTTGACGTGCGCGGGCCTGCCGGCCGCCTGGGCGTACCCGTCGGCCATCGCCACCGCAGTGGCCTCCTGCAGCGCGTGGACGTAGTGGAAGTCGGCCGGGAAGTCCCGCAGGAACGGTTCCTCGGTGGAGCCGGGGTTGCCGAAGACGGTGGTCATGCCGAGGGTGCGGAGCACGTCGTACGTCGCGTCCCGGACCGTTGCCATCGTCACCTGCCTCCGTGTCGCGCGCAGGGGCGACCGTGGCCGCCCTCCCGATCAGCCGAATCTATCGGGATGTGACGGACCTTTCGGGCGTTTCCCGGCCGTCGGGGGTCCGGCTCGCCCACCGTTCCGCGTGCGGCGCAGGTCAGGGCAGCGCGAAGGGCAGTTTGATGCCGTCCAGCGCCCGGCCGCACGCGCAGTCCTGCTCGGCGGGCAGCGCGGCCACGGCGTCGAGCAGCACGTCCCGCAGGCGCTCGGTGTTGGCCGCGAAGACCCGGAACACCTCGTCCTGGGTCACCGACTCGCCCGCCTGCACCCCGGCGTCCAGGTCGGTGATCAACGCGATGGAGGAGTAGCAGAGCGCCATCTCCCGGGCGAGCACCGCCTCCGGGTGGCCAGTCATGTTCACGACAGTGCCGCCGATCGACGCGAACCAGCGGGACTCGGCACGGGTGGAGAACCGCGGGCCCTCGACCACCACCACCGTCCCGCCGTCCACAGCCGTGACGTCCCGGCCGGCCGCTGCGGCGAGCAGGGCGTGGCGGCCCCGCGAGCAGTACGGGTCGGCGAACGGCACGTGCACCGCGCCCTCGTCGTAGTAGGTCTGCACCCGCCCGCTGGTGCGGTCGATGAGCTGGTCCGGCACCACGAACGTGCCCGGCCCCAGCTCCGGACGCAGCCCACCGACCGCGCACGGCGCCAAAACCTGGCGTACGCCGAGGGACCGCAGCGCCCACATGTTGGCCCGGTACGGGATCCGGTGCGGCGGGTACCGGTGGTCGGAACCGTGCCGGGGCAGGAACGCCACCCGCCGCCCGGCCACCTCCGCGATGGTCACCGCGTCCGAGGGTGGACCGTAAGGGGTGGCCAGCTCATGAGGGGTGCCGTCGAGGAGGGCGTAGAGGCCGGAGCCGCCGATCACCGCGAGGTCCGCCGTCGGTGTCATGGAGCCTCCGTCGCAACTGTCCGATCACCCGCCGGTCAGACCTTAGCCAGCACCGGGGACGCAGGCTATGGTGCCAGGCATGGCGTTGACAGCGCGGCTGATCCCGATGCACCGTGCGGATCCGGCGAATGACGGATCCCCGGTGCGGGCTCACGGTTGACGGGTAGGTGAGATGCAGGGAGAGGGCCAGGCGATCGGCGGACGAGCGATGGAGTCGATGACCGGGCGGCTGCTGGTCGCGACTCCGGCGCTCAAGGACCCGAACTTCGACCGTACGGTGGTGCTGCTGGTCGCCCACGAGCCGGGTGGCGCGCTCGGCGTGGTCCTGAACCGGGCCACCGAGGTGCCGGTCGCCGAGGTGCTGGGTGACTGGAGTGACCTGGCCCGCCACCCGGCGGTGCTCTTCGAGGGCGGCCCGGTGCAGCCCGACTCGGCGATCTGCCTGGCCCGGATGCGGCAACCGCTGCGCCGGCTCAAGGGCTTCCACCAGGTCTCCGGCGCGGTCGGCACGATCGACCTCTCGGTCGACCCGGAGAAGCTGCGGGAGAGCATCGGCGGGATCCGGGTCTTCGCCGGCTACTCCGGCTGGGGCAGCGGGCAGTTGGAGCAGGAGATCGCCGACGGGTCCTGGTTCCTGCTGGACGCTCTGCCCGGCGACGCCTTCGTCGACCGCCCCGACGACCTGTGGCCGATGGTGCTGCGCCGGCAGGGCGGCATGATGGCCGCCGTCGCCCACTTCCCGCCGGACGTGGCCCTCAACTGACCCGCTTGGGCGGGGACCCCCGCGAGATGACCATGCCGGCCGGTCTGTGTATAGTTTCCCAGTGCCCGGGCGACCGGGACGACAGCAAGGGGCCGTGGCGCAGCTGGTAGCGCACCACACTGGCAGTGTGGGGGTCAGGGGTTCGAGTCCCCTCGGCTCCACCCTTGCGAAACGCCCTGGCGGGGATCATTCCCTGCCAGGGCGTTCGGCTTTACCCGGGCGTTCCACGTGACCAGGCCGTCCCCGTCGTCGTCCAGGGTGACCTTCGGCCAGTCGCCGACACCGAGCCTTGTCACCGTGCCGAGGGTGCCGGCGCTGGAGAGCGAGCGACCGAACACCCAACCGCGCCGGCCACGAACCTGCGCGTACGCCGTCGGGTCGCTGACCTGTCTTCTCCGCGCACCGTCGCCCCCTGAAATCGATGAACATGCTCAGTCCAGGGCATGATGCCATCGACCAGCTCCACCGCGCGCCGGTCAGGCGGCGGTGTTGCGGGGCCTGCGGACCATCGCGACCACCGGGCCCCGTCGACGGACCTCGTGCAAATCTTTTTCCGGCTGCGGTAAATGAATCACGGTGCTCATGCGTGTGCCAGGTGTGGAGCAAGAACGGAAGGACTTCGCGGACTTCTACCAGCGCTGCCGGGACAACTGCCTGCGTGCCGTACTGGCCAGTACGGGTGATCGTGCGCTGGCGGAGGATCTGGTCGCTGAGGCGTTCGCGCGGGCCTGGGCATCCTGGCGGAAGGTGAGTCGGCATCCGGCACCGACGGCGTGGGTGGTGCGTACCGCCCTCAACGTCCGGGTGTCCTGGTGGCGGCGGCGTCGGCGCGAGGTCGCCTTCGACGGCCACGACCTGCCCCGGCCGGATGACGACGTTCACGACGTCGACCAGGCGATGCTGAGCGCCATTCGTCGGCTGCCGAAACGGCAACGCGAAGTGATCGTGTTGCGGGTCTGGCTTGACCTGGACGCCAACACCGTGGCCGACGAACTGGGCATCTCACCGCGGACCGTAGCCGTCCACCTGTCTCGCGCCACAGCGACCCTGCGGGCGCAATTCGTGCCCGTGACCAGTTAGGACTCGAAATGAACGAGGATGAGGTGCTCAACGCGATGAGAAAAACTCTTTCCGGCGTGCGGATGGACCGTCCGGTCGAGGCGATCGAGAAGCGCGGCCGGGCCCGCCGGCGTAACCGTGGCGTGTTCGGTGTGGCCGCCGGTGGGGGACTCGCCGCCCTGGCCGCCATCGCGCTGGCCCTGCCGATCGGCTTCGGCCCTTCCGGCTCGTCACCGGCCGGCGGCACCGCGGCGCCGGCGGCCTCGGCGGGTGACGCCACGGCGCCGGCCATGGAACCGGCGGCGTTCTCGGTGGTCAGGCAGGCGGACGGCTCGGTGCAGCTGCGCCTGAGGTCCAAGCAGGTGATCGATCCCGATGCGCTGGAGAAGGCGCTGGCCGACGCCGGCGTTCCGGCCGTCGTCAAGCCGGATCTCCTGTGTACGCCAAAGGGCAGGGAACTGCCCCAGATCAAGGACGTCCTGACGTTCGAGCGGATCCCCGGGGTCGACGAGGACGGCGTGTCCGGTGACTCGGAGTGGGTGATCGCGCCGTCGAAGATGCCGAAGGGCAGCGTCCTGTACTTCAGTGTCTTCCCGGTGCACAAGGGCGAGGGCTACGCGAAGGTGGCCTGGGCCCTGGTGCCCAAGGACGCCCCGATGAACTGCCGGTCCGTCGTGAGCTGAGCCCGAGAGCCGGTCCGTTACGGACTCGATCCGTAGCGGACCGGCGTTTTCGCGTTTCACCATCTCCTTGAGTCCTGAGAGGAAAGCCCATGTGTGACCTGTCGGTGAAGAACTCGTGATTCGTAGACGCAACGTCGCAGCCGCTCTGCTGGCCGGGACCATCGCGGCGGTACTCGGTGCCACCACGCCCGCCGGCGCCGAGGCGGCACCGGCCCCCGCGCAGAAGGGGAGTCGCGCGTCGGAGTCGGTCAGCATCACGCTGATCACGGGTGACCGGGTCGTCGTCTCCGCGCAGGGCGGCACCGCCATCGAGCGCGCGCCCGGTCGTGCCGGAGTCCGCTTCGTGAACCAGACCAGCGAGGGTCACCGCCTCGTGATCCCGGTCGACGCGCTGCCGTTGCTGCGCCAGGGTCGGCTGGACAAGCGGTTGTTCGACCTCACGGCACTGACCGAGTTCGGCTACACCGGCGACCGGGACCTGCCCCTGCTTCTCTCGTACGAGAAGAGCGCGAACGCGCGGGCAGCAGTCGATGCGAGCGCCCGAGTGAGTCGTGACATTTCTGGGCTGGGGATGCTGGCGGTGCGTGCGTCGCGCGCCAAGAAGGCCGACCTGTGGAATTCGTTGACCCGGGGTGCCGCCACTGACCGGTCCCTGAGCCCGGGCGTCGACAAGGTCTGGTTGGACGGTAAGCGCACGCTCGCCCTCGACACCGCCGTGGCGCAGGTCGGCGTGCCGGCGGCCTGGCAGCAGGGCCTGGACGGCACCGGCGTGACGGTGGCGGTGCTCGACAGCGGAATCGACGCCGGACACCCGGACTTCGCCGGCAGGATCGTGGCGAACGAGAACTTCCTCGAGGGTTCCGCGGCGGACGACATCGACGGCCACGGCACGCACGTCGCTTCGATCATCGCCGGCAGCGGCGCCGCCTCAGGCGGCAAGTACCGTGGTGTGGCGCCGGGCGCGAAGCTCGCCGTGGGCAAGGTGTGCGAGGGCAACTACTGCGACGAGTCAGCGATCCTGGCCGGGATGCAGTGGGCCGCCCAGAAGGCCCCGGTGGTCAACATGAGCCTGAGCGGCCCCGACTCCCCCGAGGTCGACCCGCTGGAGCAGGCGGTTGAGGACCTCACCGCGGCATACGGCACGCTGTTCGTCCTCTCGGCCGGCAATCAAGGCTTGCTCGGCAGTCGGACGATCGGATCGCCGGCCGCCGCTGACTCCGGACTGGCGGTCGGCGCGGTCGACGACCAGGATCACCTGGCCGGCTTCTCGAGCCGTGGTCCGCGCCTCGGTGACGGGGCGATCAAGCCGGACATCACCGCACCCGGTGTGGGCATCGTGGCGGCGCGGGCCGCCGCCGGACATGCGGGTGCCCCGGTCTCCGACCGGTACACGAGTCTGTCGGGCACGTCGATGGCCGCACCGATGGTTGCCGGCGCGGCCGCCATCGTCACCCAGCAGCACCCCGGCTGGTCGTCGCGTCAGCGCAAGACGCTGCTGATGGGCGCCGCGCAACCGGGCGAGGGGATCGACGTGTTCGCCCAGGGCGCCGGGCGGCTCGACGTTGCCCGGGCGGTGCGTCAGACGATCTCGGTGGACGAGGGCAGTGTCAGCTTCGGCGAGCAGGAGTGGCCGCACACCGACGACACGCCGGTCACGAAGACCCTCACCTACCGCAACGGCGGAACCACGCCGGTCACCCTGACCGTGGCCGTCGACGGCGACGCGGACACCTTCACGGTCGCCGCGACCAGCCTGACCGTGCCGGCCGGCGGGACCGCGACGACGACCGTCACGTCCGACACCCGCGGCGAGGGTCCGGACGGGATCCGGAGCGCCCGGGTCGTGGCCACCGCCCCCGGCGACGTCCGGGTCGAGACCCCGACGGCGGTCGAGCGCGAGGTGGAGAGCTACGACGTCACGTTCCGCCACCTCGGCCGGGACGGGCTGCTGAACCTCAACTACTGGGACCTCCTCATCGGGCTGGACACCCCTCAGTCGTACCAGCTCTTTGACGGCGAGGAGGCGCAGACGGTGCGGCTGCCCAAGGGCAGGTACGGCCTGATCGGCAATGTCTACGGCGAGACGGACACCACCATGCTGGTGCAGACCAGCTTCGTGGCCGACGCCACGAGGACCGTGACGCTGGACGCCCGCCAGGCCGGTCCGGTCACCATCAGAGTTCCTCGCGCGGACGCCCGGCAGGCCACGGCCAAGGTCGACGCGTACTGGACGGGCCGGAATGCCGGCTTCACGACGGAATCCGTGGTGCCCGGCGACCTGCACGTCGGCCAGATCGGCCCCGCGACCGCGGTGACCGGGTTCCAGAGTTCGATTTCCAGCGTCTTCGCCCGGTGGAAGAACGACGCCGAAGGGTTCCTCGACAGCCCTTACACGTACGAAACCTCGTACACCCGCCAGGGGGTCTTTTACACCGGTTTCGACAAGCAGGTCACCGCGGCCGAACTGGCCACGGTGAAGGCTCACTATGCCCGCGAGGCCGACGGCGCCACCGGCGCGAAGTACAACTGGCCGGTCGTCGGCACGGTCAGTGGCGGCACCGTCGGCCTGCCGTTCTCGCTGCCGTTCGAGCGCACCGAATATCTCGGCACGCAGGGCGGCGTGCAGTGGAGCACCACCTTCGAGCAGCAGGTGCAGACCGACCCGGAGTACGGGCCGGAGCGGGTCAGCCAGACGGCCGGACCGGCGCAGGCGTTCACGGCCGGTCGGGTCTACCAGCAGGACTGGAACAGGGCCGTCTTCGCGCCCCTGGATCCCGGTGTCGCCGACGGCGACCTTGACACCGTCTTCCGCAAGGGCGACACGATCGAGGCCAGCATCCCGTTGTTCGGCGAGGGCGCCGGACACTGGGGCCAGCGATACCTGACGGACAGCGCCCGGACCGCCCTGTACGCCGGCGGTGCCGTGATCGGCGAGACCGCATCCCTGGACGGCACGTTCATGGTGCCGGCGGAACGACGCGACTACCGGCTGGAGATGTCCGCGACCAGTCCTGCGCCGCACCGGCTGAGCACCGTGGTCAGCGGTGCGTGGACGTTCTCCTCGGCGAACGGCGACACGCGGCTGCCGCTGTCCACGGTACGGTTCAGCCCGTCCTTGGACAGCAACAACGCCGCGCCGGCCGGCACCTTCACCGTGCCGGTCACCGTGACGCCGCTGGCCGGCTCGGCGGCCACCGCCAACCGCACGCTCACCGCGCAGTTCTCGGTCGACGACGGGAAGACCTGGCGGTCCGCCTCGGTCAGCGCCGACCGACGGACGCTGCGGGTCACCAACCCGGCAGCCGGCTACCTCTCCCTGCGCGTGACCGCCACCGACCGCACGGGAAACACCGCCACGGTGACCGTGATCCGCGCGTACGCCGTCAAGTAAGCAGCGCCGGGGCGGATGCGGTAATCGTGCCGCATCCGCCCCGGCGGAGGTATATCCGATAAGTCTGTTATCAGCCCTGACGGCTCTTCCACTGCGGGTTCGCGCGGTTCACCACGACCACCCGGCCGCGACGACGGACCACCACCGAACCCGGCTTCTGCTTCAGCGCACGCAACGAGCTACGTACCTTCATGTCTGCCTCCTCGGCCTGGGGGTCTGGCCTGAAATCCGTACCGCCTATCGAAACGCCGAGGCCCGCCGGACGATTCCCGGGCCCCGGGCGGTCGAACCTTTGGCGTCCCGCGTCCGTACCACTGCGCGGGAGGTCAAGCCATGAGCGTGCGTCGAGTGCTCGCCGCTGTGCTGGTCGCGGTGGCGGCCGCACCGCTGGGCGCGGCGCCCGCCTGGGCGCACGGCGCCCCCACCGACCCGATCAGCCGGGCGGCGGCCTGTGGGCCCGAGGGCCGGCACGCCGCCAGTGCGGCCTGTCGGGCGGCGGTGGCGGCGGGCGCGGCGGTACGGGAATGGGACAACGTACGCGTCGCGGCCATCAACGGTCGGGACCGGGAACGGATCCCGGACGGTGAGTTGTGCAGCGGTGGGCTGTCCGCGTACCGGGGGCTGGACCTGCCCCGCACCGACTGGCCGAGCACCGAGTTGACCACGGGCGCGACGTTCACCTTCCGATACCGGACGACGATCGAGCACCGGGGCACCTTCCGGCTCTACGTCACCAAGCCCGACTACGACCCCCGCAAGCCGCTGACCTGGTCGGATTTGGAGTCGCGTCCGTTTCTGACCCGGACCGACCCGCCGGTGCGGGGCGGGGCGTACCAGCTGGCGGGCCGGCTGCCGGCGGACCGCAGCGGCCGGCACCTGATCTACACGATCTGGCAGAACTCGAACACCCCGGACACCTACTACTCCTGCTCGGATGTCGTGTTCCGCACGGCGCGAAGCGGCGCGACGAAGAGTGCGACGAAGGCGGCCCCGGCTGCTCCGCGTACCGCCGCGAGCCAGCCGGCCGCCACCGACCCGGCGGCGGTGGCGGCGGCGGCCGACCCGGGCGTGCCGGTGGCGTCGGTGACCGACCTCGGCGGGCGGTGGCCGGTGCTGGCCGGTGCGGCCGTCGTGCTGGTCCTGGCGCTGGTCGGCGTGGGCCGGCGACGACGCGGCGCGGCGGCACCGGTGGGACGGCAGTGCGAGGTCCGCAACCATCGGGCCGGGCGGCGCCGGATCTGGTGATCCGGCCCGCCGCTCGACCCGACGGCGCTCAGCTCAGCAGCCGGTCGATCTCGGCCAACTCCTCGGCGGTGAAGTCGAGGTTGTTCACGGCGGCGATGTTGGTCTCCAACTGCTCGACGCTGCTCGCACCGATGATGAGGCTGGTCATCCGTGGGTCGCGCAGCGCCCAGGCCAGCGCGAGCTGCGCGAGGGACTGGCCGCGCCGCTCGGCGACCGTGCCGAGCCCTCGGATGGTGGCCATCTTCTCGTCGCTGAGGTCGCTCTCGTTGAGGAAGACGCTGGTGCGCACCCGCGAGTCGGCCGGGATGCCACCCAGGTAGCGGTCGGTCAGCAGACCCTGAGCGAGGGGGCTGTACGCGATGCAGCCGGCCCCGACCTGCTCCAGCGTGTCGAGCAGGCGGTCGGCCTCGGTCCAGCGGTTGAGCATCGAGTACGACGGCTGGTTGATCAGCAGCGGCGTGCCCAGCTCGCGCAGGATCGCGGCGGCCCGCGCGGTCTGCTCCGAGTTGTAGTTCGAGACGCCCACGTACAGCGCCTTGCCGGAGCGGACGATCGCGTCCAACGCACCCATCGTCTCTTCGAGGGGGGTGTCCGGGTCGAAGCGGTGCGAGTAGAAGATGTCGACGTAGTCCAGGCCCATCCGGCCCAGCGACTGGTCCAGCGAGGAGATCAGGTTCTTGCGCGAGCCCCACTCGCCGTACGGGCCGGGCCACATCAGGTAGCCGGCCTTGCTGGAGATGACCAGCTCGTCCCGGTACGGCTTGAGGTCCGTGGCGAGCAGCCGGCCGAAGTTCTCCTCGGCCGAACCCGGCGGCGGGCCGTAGTTGTTGGCCAGGTCAAAGTGGGTGACGCCCAGGTCGAAGGCGCGTCGCACGATGTCGCGCTGGCGGTCGAATGGGCGGTCCGGGCCGAAGTTGTGCCAGAGCCCGAGGGAGACGACGGGCAGCCGCAGGCCACTGCGTCCGCTGCGCCGGTAGGTCATGGTGTCGTAGCGGTCATCCGCGGCGAGGTAGGTCACGATCATGAGCGTAGCTCCGGCCGGTGGTGCCGGGGATCGGGCGTGAAAACCGGGACAACCGGGTAGTTTCGAGGCCATGCGGTTCATCGCCCTCGACACCCCGAAACCGCTCTCCAAGATCGGCCTCGGCACCTGGCAGTTCGGCTCCCGCGAGTGGGGCTACGGCCCCGACTTCGAGCAGCGGGCCGCGCAGATCGTCCGGCGGGCCGTCGAGCTGGGCGTGACCGTCTTCGACACCGCGGAGATCTACGGGTTCGGGCGCAGTGAGCGGATCCTCGGCGCGGCGCTCGGCGACGACCGGCCCACAGTCGTGGTCGCCAGCAAGATCTTCCCCGTGCTGCCGGTGGCCGCGGTGGTGCAGCAGCGGGCGGTCGCCTCGGCGGCCCGCCTCGGCGTCACCAGCATCGACCTCTACCAGGTGCACCAGCCCAACCCGCTGGTCGCCGACCACACCACCATGCGCGGCATGCGGGCCCTGCAGGACGTCGGGCTGGTCGGTGAGGTGGGGGTGAGCAACTACGGGCTGCGCCGCTGGCAGGTCGCCGAGGCCGCACTCGGCCGGCGGGTGCTCAGCAACCAGGTCCGCTACAGCATGCTGGACCGCGCGCCCGAGCAGGACCTGCTGCCGTACGCGCGGCAGACCGGCCGGGTCGTCATCGCGTACAGCCCGCTGGCGCAGGGCTTCCTGTCCGGCCGGTACGACGCGAAGCACCCGCCGACCGGCGCGGTCCGCCGCGCCAACCCGTACTTCCTGCCGGAGAACCTGGAGCGGGGCGCCGTCCTGATCGACACGCTGCGCCAGGTCGCCGAGGCACACGGCGCCACCCCCAGCCAGATCGCGCTGGCGTACCTGCTGCGTCACCCAAACGTGCTTGCCATTCCCGGCGCGTCAGGCGTGGAGCAGATGGAACGCAACGCCGCGGCGGCCGACCTCGACCTCACCGACGACGAGTACGCGGCCCTGGCCGAGGCCGCCAAGCGGTTCCGCCCGGTCACCGGGCTCGCCGCGCTGCCCCGGATGCTGCGTAACCGGATCGCCGGCCCGACGGAGAAATGAGCACAGTGGACGACATCACCGCACTGATCCTGGACGACCACGCCTCCTTCCGGCGCGGCTTCGCCCGCCTCGACGACGCCCGCGACGAGCAGGAGTTGCTGGCCATCTGGGAGGCACTCGCCCTGCACCTGGACATCCACGCCGAGGCGGAGGAGGCGATCCTCTACCCGCACCTGGTCAAGCACGGTGACGACGGCGAGGACGAGACCGCCGACGCGATCGGCGACCACAACAAGATCCGGGACGCCATCGCCGAGTCCAAGCTGCACCCGGTCGGCTCGAAGCCCTGGTGGGAGGCCGTCGGCACGGCCCGCCGGGAGAACAGCGAGCACCTCGCCGAGGAGGAGGACGAGGCGCTGCCCGACTTCCGCCGGCACGCCAGCTTCGAACTGCGCGCCGAGCTGGGCCAGCGCTGGTTGACCTTCTACGGCGAGCACAAGAACGGCCGCGACCTGCGGTTCCGCGACAAGGACCCCCAGGGGTACGTCGCCGACCACCGCTGAGATCTCCCCGGTGCGGGGGAGTCGCACCTCGGGGTGACGGCAGCAGAATGACCGCATGACCTTCCGCGCGGCACTGGCCCCGCTGGTGGCCGGCAGCACCTGGCGACGCGGCGTGTTCCTGCTGCTCGGTGGTGTGCTGGCGCTGCCGTACGGGGTCCTCGCGGTGACCTTCGCGCAACTGCTCACCGACTCGACGATCCCCCGCCCACTGGTCTACGCCCTCCTGCTGATCGCGGCGCTGATCGCCGTGGTGCCGCTGCTGCTGGACGGCAGCCGGGCACTGGAGATCGCCGCCGCGCGGGCGCTGCTCGGCGTCGACCTGCCCGACCCCGCGCCGGGGCGCCGCGGCGACCGGGAGAGCCGCCTGCGCAGCGCGCTCTGGATCGCCACGCACCTCATCATCGGCGCGCTGGTGATGATCGCGCTGTTCGGTGCCCTGCCGATGGCGCTGGCGTTCATCGCCCAGCAGTTCGGTGTGGGCGCCGAGCTGACCAGCCAGGAGCGGTTCGGTCCGCTGGACGGACGGGACAGCGGCTGGCTGACGCTGACCGGGGTGGCCCTGCTGGTCGGCCTCGGCTACGCCGTCGCCGGGCTCGGCGCGCTCGCCGTCTCGATGGCGCCGGTGCTGCTCGGCCCCGCGCAGGCCGAGCGGATCGCCGCGCTGGAGGCGCGGGCCACCCGACTGGCCGAACGCAACCGGCTGGCCCGGGAACTGCACGACTCGGTCGGTCACGCGCTGACCGTGGCCACCCTCCAGGCCGGCGCGGCCCGCGAGGTGCTCGACAGCGATCCGGAGTTCGTCCGGCGGGCGCTCACCGCGATCGAGGAGGCCGGGCGGACCGCGATGGACGAGCTGGACCACGTGCTCGGGCTGCTCCGCGAGACCGGCGGCGACCGCCCCTCGGTGGCGCCGCAACGTACCCTCGCCGACCTGGACCGGCTGGTCGCCGACACCCGCGCGGCCGGGCTGACCGTGCACGCGCAGCGCGTCGGCGACCCGGCGCGACTGCCCGCGATCGTCTCCCGGGAGGGCTACCGGATCGTCCAGGAGGGACTGACCAACGCCGCCCGCTACGGCCACGGGCCGGTGACACTGCGCCTGGACCTGCGGCCGGACGCGCTGGAGCTGGAACTGGTCAACACGATGAGCCGCCCCGACCGGGCCGACACGGGGCGGTCCGGCCGGGGCCTGGACGGCATGCGGGAACGGGTGCTGCTGCTCGGCGGCCGACTCACCGTGGGGCCGGACGGCGACCGCTGGCTGATCCGGGCCCGCCTGCCCTACGAGGACGTGCGATGACCACCGGTGTGCTGATCGTCGACGACGACGAGTTGATCCGGGTCGGGCTGCGGGCCATCATCGACGCCCAACCCGATCTGCGGGTGCTCGCCGAGGCCGCCGACGGCGCCGAGGTGCCGCCCCTGGTCGCCCGGCACCGCCCGGACGTGGTGCTGATGGACGTGCGGATGCCCGGCATCGACGGCATTCAGGCCACCCGGCACCTGCTGGCCACCTCCGCCGACCCGCCCCGGGTGCTGGTGGTCACCACGTTCGCCAACGACGAGTACGTCTACGAGGCGCTGCGCGCCGGCGCCTCCGGCTTCCTGCTCAAACGGGCCCGGCCGGCGGAGGTGGTCGAGGCGGTCCGGGTCGTCGCGGCGGGCGAGTCGCTGCTCTTCCCGGCCGCGATCCGCCAGCTTGTCGGGGCGTACGGGCCGGCGGGTGGCGACCGACTGCGTGCCGCCCGGCTCACCGAGCGGGAGGCCGAGGTGCTGCGGCTGATGACCACCGGCCGGTCCAACCCGGAGATCGCCGCGCACCTGGTGGTCGGGGTGGAGACGGTCAAGACGCACGTCGGCAACGTGCTGGCCAAGCTGGGTGTCCGGGACCGCACGCAGGCCGTGATCGCCGCCTACGAGTCCGGCTTCGTCACCCCGTCCGGCTGATCGGTCCCCCACCCGGGGGAGCGGGTTCACCGCCGGCCGGGAGGGCTTCGACCGGCTGTCGGTCGAGGCTGAGAGCATGACGACGATCACTGCATCCCGACCCCGTTCCGACTCCCGCTGGCCGGACCGGCTCGCCCCGCTGGCCGCCGGTTGGCTCGGCCTGTGGGGCGTACTCGCCCTGGTTGGCACACTCACCGGCGCCGGCTATCCGTTCGGCGCGAACGACACGCACGGCGGCGACGTCAACCTGCTGCGCCTGGTGCCGGTGGACCTGGCCACCCCGCTCTTCGCCGGCGTCCTGCTCACCGCCGCGGTGGCCGCCCTGGCCATGAGCCGCCCGGCGGTCCGCCCGCCCGGTCCGCTGCGGGCGCTGCTCGCCGGCTACGGCTGGGCGGTGGCGTTCGGACTCGCCGTGGTCGTCCCGGACGCGCGGGTGCTGATCGTCCTCGGCTACCTGCCGATCCTGATCGTAGGTGCGCCCTTCGGCTGGCCGCCGGTCGAGTACTCCGACATCTTCAACTGGGCGCTGTTCGGCCGGTTCGCCGCGCTGGCCGGCGGGCTGCTGCTGGCCGGGACGGTGCTCGTCTGGCAGCGCCGCACCGCCGGGGCCTGCGTCGGCTGCGGGCGGGACGACACCGACCGGGGGTGGACCACCCCGGCCGCCGCCGCGCGCTGGGGTCGGTGGGCCGCCGGCATCGCGGCGGCGATTCCCCTGACGTACGCGTCGACCCGGTTCGCCTGGGCGGCCGGCATCCCGCTCGGCATCTCCCGCGAGTTCCTGACCGAGATGCAGGACAGCGGGCTGGTCTGGGCCGGGTTCGGGCTGGGCGCGTTCGCCACCGTCGGCGCGATCCTCACCCTCGGGCTGGTCCAGCGCTGGGGCGAGCGGTTCCCGCGCTGGATGGTCGGGCTCGCCGGTCGCCGGGTGCCGGTGCTGCTGGCCGTGGTGCCGGCCACCCTGGTCGCCATCGCGGTGACCGCGGCCAGCCTGGGGCTGCTCAGCAACCCCAGGTTCTGGGAACTCACCGGCGGCGGCGTCAGCCTGACCGGGGCGCCGATGCTGCTCTGGCCGCTGTGGGGCGTGGCGCTCGCCGCGGCGACCTACGCGTACCACCTGCGCCGCCGGGGGGCCTGCGGGCGCTGCGGCCGGGGCTGAGGGTGGCAGCGGGGGTGCCCCTCGATGCCCGGGGTGCCCCCGCGAATGTGAGCTAGCGTTACTCGGGTGACTGCGCCTACCCCGGTAATCCCGGTTCCACCGGCCGACCTGCCCGGCACGCTCGGCGCGCTGCGCGCGGCCGGTCACCAGTACCGCACCGTCAAGCAGGAACTCCGCGACAACCTTCTCTCCCGGATGCGCTCCGGCGAGACCCGTTTCCCCGGCATCGTCGGCTACGACGACAGCGTCCTGCCCGAGGTCGAGCGGGCTCTGCTCGCCGGGCACGACATGGTGCTGCTCGGTGAGCGCGGCCAGGGCAAGACCCGACTGATCCGCGCGCTGGGCGGGCTGCTCGACGAGTGGACCCCCGTCATTCCCGGCTCGGTGCTCAACGAGCACCCGATGCACCCGCTCACCCCCGCGTCGGTCGCCCAGGTCGCCGAGGCCGGCGACGAGTTGCCGATCGGCTGGCTGCACCGCTCGATGCGCTACGGCGAGAAACTCGCCACCCCCGACACCAGCGTCGGCGACCTGATCGGTGACGTCGACCCGATCCGGATCGCCCAGGGACGCACCCTCGGTGACCCGGAGACCATCCACTTCGGGTTGGTGCCGCGTACCAACCGGGGCATCTTCGCCGTCAACGAGCTGCCCGACCTGGCCGAGCGGATCCAGGTGGCGCTGCTCAACGTGCTGGAGGAGCGGGACATCCAGGTCCGCGGCTACCAGCTGCGGCTGCCGCTGGACCTGCTCCTGGTGGCCAGCGCCAACCCGGAGGACTACACCAACCGGGGCCGGATCATCACCCCGCTCAAGGACCGGTTCGGCGCCGAGATCCGTACCCACTACCCGGTCGACCTGGAGTTGGAGCTGGCGCTGATCCGCCAGGAGGCCGACCTGGTGGCCACCGTCCCGGAGCACGTGCTGGAGGTGCTGGCCCGGTTCGCCCGCGCGGTGCGGGAGTCCCCGTCGGTGGACCCGCGCTCGGGCGTCTCCGCCCGGTTCGCGATCGCCGCCGCCGAGACGGTCGCCGGTGCCGCGCTGCGTCGCGCCGGCCTGCTCGCCGCCTCCGGCAACCCGGACGGTCGGCCCGAGGCCGCGGTGGCGCGGGTCGGCGACGCGGTGTCGGTGACCAGCACGCTGCGCGGCAAGGTGGAGTTCGAGAGCGGCGAGGAGGGGCGGGAGATCGAGATCCTCGCCCACCTGCTGCGGACCGCCACCGCCGAGACGTTCCGCGCCCACCTGGCCGGCCTGGACCTGTCCGGGTTCACCGCCCTGGTCGAGGACGGGACGGCGATCGAGACCGGCGAGCTGGTCGGCTCCACCGAGCTGCTGCGCCAGGTGGGCACCGTGCCCGGCCTGGCCAAGGTGCTGGACCGGCTCGGTCTGGGCGACGCGCCCACCCCGGAGGAGGCCGCCGCCGCCGTCGAGTTCGTGCTGGAGGGGCTGCATCTGACCCGCCGGCTCGGCAAGGACGTGACCGACTCGGGTCGTACCGTCTACGGCGGCCGGGGCTGACTATGGCCGGCAACCGGTTCCGGTACGGGCAGTGGAACGGCGGGCCCGACCCGCTCGCACCCCCGTACGACGTGCGCGAGGCGGTGGACGCGGTCGGCGCCGAGGTGCTGGCCGGCGGCAGCCTGCGGGAGGCGCTGCGCGACCTGCTGCGCCGTGGCCCGCAGGGGCGTGGCGGGCTCGACGACCTGGCCGCCCGAGCGCGACGGCTGCGCCGCGAGGCGTTGCGCCGTGGCGATCTCGACGGCGCGTTGACCCGAGCCCAGGCGCTGCTCGACCAGGCCCTCGCCGCCGAGCGCGACGAGCTGCGGGGCCGCGACGACGACGGCGCGCGGTTCGCCGAGTCGGTGCTGGACAACCTGCCCCGCTCCACCGCCCGGGCGGTCGAGGAGTTGTCCGGCTACCAGTGGGCCAGCGAGGCCGCCCGCCGCTCGTACCAGCAGATCCTCGACCAGCTCCGCGACGACGTACTCGGTCAGCGGTTCGCCGGGCTGCGCGACGCGGTGCGCGCGTCCGCCGATCCGGCGGCACAACAGCGACTCGCCGAGATGATGCGGGACCTGAACGACCTGCTGGCCCGGCACGGCCGCGCGGAGGACACCACCGACGCGTTCGCCGAGTTCATGCGCCGGCACGGTGACTTCTTTCCGGAGCGGCCGGAGACGGTTGACGAGCTGATCGACGTGCTGGCCCGTCGCTCGGCGGCCGGTGAGCGGCTGATGAACTCGCTCTCCGAGCGGCAGCGCGCCGAGCTGGCCGGCCTGATGCAGCAGTCACTCGGCGACCGTCTCGCCGGGGAGCTGTCCGCGCTCGACGCGAACCTGCGGGCGCTGCGACCGGATCTGCGGTGGGGGCGTGGCGAGCGGGTCCGGGGCGAGCAGCCGCTGGACTACGCCGACGCGGCCGGGGCACTGGGTGAGATCGGCGAGCTGGACGACCTGCTGGACCAGCTCGACCAGGAACACCCCGGGGCCACGCTGGACGACGTGGACGTCGACGCGGTGGCCCGGACGCTGGGCCGCGACGCCGCCGACGACGTCCGCCGGTTGCGTGAGCTGGAGCGGGAGCTGCGCCGGCAGGGCTGGGTGAGCCGGGACGCGGACGGGCTCACGCTGAGTCCGAAGGCGCTCCGCCGCCTCGGTGGGACCGCGCTGCGGCGGGTCTTCGCCGAGCTGACCGCCGGGCCGCGCGGCCAGCACGACCTGCGCTCGGCGGGCGCCGCCGGCGAGGTCAGCGGCGCGTCCCGCCCCTGGGAGTACGGCGACGAGCAGCCGTTGGACGTGGTCCGCACGCTGACCCGGGCGGTCCGCCGGGCTGGTCCGACAGTTCCGCTTCAGCTCGCGGTGGACGACTTCGAGGTGGTGGAGACCGAGAAGCGGGCTTCTGCGGCGGTGGTGCTCTGCGTCGACCTGTCGTACTCGATGATCTCGCAGGGTCGTTGGGGGCCGATGAAGCAGACGGCGCTGGCGTTGGCGCACCTGATGGAGACCCGTTTCCCACAGGACGCCCTGCAGATCGTGGGCTTCGGCCGGGAGGCGATGACCCTCACCCAGCAGGAGCTGGCGGCGGTGGAGCCGGACATGGAGCAGGGCACGAACCTTCAGCACGCGCTGCGGCTGGCCGCTCGGCACCTGCGCCGCCATCCGGACGCCGAGCCGGTGGTCCTGGTGGTCACCGACGGGGAGCCGACCGCCCACCTGGACCCGGACGACGGTGAGGCGCTGTTCCACTGG
This sequence comes from Micromonospora sp. NPDC005237, assembly GCF_040607775.1. Taxonomy (NCBI): domain Bacteria; kingdom Bacillati; phylum Actinomycetota; class Actinomycetes; order Micromonosporales; family Micromonosporaceae; genus Micromonospora; species Micromonospora sp. NPDC005237. Next base: position 405,353 of record NZ_JBEXHJ010000001.1, read on the forward strand.
CCGCCGCTGCCGGAGACGATCGAGGCGACCGTCCGCGAGGTGGACAAGCTCAGCCGTTACGGCGCCACCCTCAACCTGTTCATGCTCGGCGACGACCCGGGTCTGCGCCGCTTCGTCGACGCGGTGGCCCGGCGCAGCCGGGGCCGCATGTTCACCCCGGACACCGACGACCTGGGCGAGTACGTGGTCAGCGACTACCTTCGCTCCCGCCAATCCCGCCGCTAACCCCCGGTGGGGCGGGTTGACTGGGGGGATGGAGAGCGGGGGATTGCGGCGGGCTTACGGCGCCCTGTTCGCAGAGGTGGACGCTGGCGGGTTCGGTCCGGCTCCGGAGGGGCAGCTCAGCGCCGAGCAGATCGTCGCGCATCTGGTCGCCAACGACGAGCTGATGATCCAGGCCACCGAGGCGTTGCTGGCCGGGTCGCCGTTCGCCTACTACGAGATGGAAGAGGACATCCACCGTCCGCAGCTCGACGCGCTCGCCGCCGAGCAGGGTGGTCTGCGTGGCCTGACCGCGCTGCTGCACGGCACCAGCGACCGGCTGTGCGGGCTCGTCGATCAGCTCGGCCTGGCAGCGGAGACCCCGGTCGAGACGCACCTCCGCGAGGGCTTCGACCTCATCGTCGACGAGCCGCTGCCCTGGTCCCGCACCCTGGACCTGCACACCCGTGTCCACCTCCCCAAACACCAGGCCCAACTGCACCTGCTCCGCACCTGAGCCGCCTCGGCCCCGGCCTCGGTCGGCCCGGCCCGGCCCGCGGTCGGCTGTTGGTGGCGTTCCCCGGGGTGTCGGTCTGCTGAGCGGTATACCTGTGAGTCATTTCTATGACTCACAGGTATACCGCTTCTCGCAGCGATGCCTCCCGCAGGACCGTCGTGTCGTCTTTGGGTGAAGAGCGGCGGCGACAGCGGCCGGCAGCCGACGCCGCGCCCGGGCCGGCGGCGATCAGACCGGGGTGCGGACCGCGGGCGACGTGTCGACCAGCTCGGGGCGGGGGTGGAAGGTGCGGCGGTAAGTGGACGGGGCCACGCCGATGCGTTGGTGGAGTTGCTGGCGTAGCGCGGCCGTCGTGCCGAAGCCGCAGCGGTGGGCGATCTGGTCGACGGAGAGGTCGGTCGTCTCCAACAGCAGTCGCGCGTGGTCGGTGCGCTGTTGCAGCAGCCACTGGGCCGGGCTCAGGCCGGTCTCCGAGCGGAAGCGTCGGGTGAAGGTGCGCACGCTCATCCGCGCCTGCTCGGCCAGGTCGCGCAGCGCGATCGGCTCGTGCAGTCGCTGCCGCGCCCACTCCCGGGCGCCCGCCGTGCTGGTGTCGGTCGCCTTCGGCACCGGCTGCTCGATGTACTGCGCCTGCCCACCGTCGCGCCATGGCGGCATCACGCAGCGGCGGGCCGCCCGGTTGGCGACCTCGCTGCCATGGTCGAGGCGGATGACGTGCAGGCAGAGGTCGATGCCGGCGGCCACTCCGGCCGAGGTGAACACCCGGTCGTCGACGATGAAGAGCACGTCCGGGTCGAGGTCCACCCGGTCGTACAGGCGGCGGAACCGCTCGGCGTACGCCCAGTGGGTGGTGGCCCGGCGTCCGTCGAGCAGGCCGGCCGCGGCCAGCACGAACGCCCCCGTGCAGATCGACATGATCCGGGCGCCCCGGTCGTACGCCGACCGCAGCGCCTCGGCCACCTCCGGATCGATGCAGCCCGAGGTCAGCGCGGCGCCGTCGTGGATGCCGGGGACGATCACCGTGTCGGCGGTGTCGAGCAGCTCCAGCCCATGGTCGGGGAGCACCTGGAAGCCGGCGGTGCTGCGGACCGGCCGCCCACCCGGGGTGCACACCCGCACGTCGTAGCGGTACTCGTCGTCCGCGCCCCGGGCGGTGCTGAAGACCTGGGACGGGGTGCCCAGATCGAGGCCGACGACCTGGTCGAGGGCGAGGACGGCGATCCGGTGCGGGCCAGTGCTCATGGCCCGATTATTGCGCCTGATGGCTTTCCGGCCACTCGTCGCCAGCGAGGACGCCACCCAGACTGATCAGCGTGACCAAGAACCGTCGCCTGCACCCCGCCTGGCTCGTCGCCGCCGTTGCCTTCGTGGCTCTGGTCGGCGCGGCCGGCTTCCGCGCCACCCCGTCGGTGCTGCTGCACCCGTTGCACGCGGAGTTCGGGTGGCCGCTCGCCACCATCTCCGCGGCGGTCTCGGTCAACCTGCTCCTCTACGGGCTCACCGCGCCGTTCGCCGCCGCGCTGATGGACCGGTTCGGCATCCGCCGGGTGGTCTCGGTGGCGCTGCTGCTGGTCGCCGCCGGCAGTGGCCTGACGGTCTTCATGACCGCGAGCTGGCAGTTGCTGCTGTGCTGGGGCGTCCTCGTCGGCCTGGGCACCGGCTCGATGGCGCTGGCGTTCGTGGCGACCGTCACCGGGCGCTGGTTCGTCCGACGACGGGGCCTCGTCACCGGGGTGCTGACCGCGGGCGGGGCGGCCGGCCAACTGATCTTCCTGCCGCTGATCGCCGTGCTGGTGCGCGACCACGGGTGGCGCACGGCGGCGCTCGTCGTGGCCGGAGCCGCCCTGGCGGTCGTACCCCTGGTGGTGTGGCTGCTGCGCGAACACCCGGCGGATCTCGACCTGCCCGCCTACGGCGCGACCGAGATCGTCGCGGCGCCGCCGCCGACCGGCGGCGCGGCGACCCGGGCGCTGGGCGCGCTGGCCGCCGCGGCCCGGACCCGGCCGTTCTGGCTGCTGGCCGGCGGGTTCGCGATCTGCGGCGCCACCACCAACGGCCTCGTCGGTACGCACTTCGTGCCGGCCGCGCACGACCACGGCATGGCCGAGACCACGGCGGCCGGGCTGCTCGCGCTGGTGGGGCTCTTCGACATCGTCGGCACGATCGCCTCGGGCTGGCTCACCGACCGGGTGGACAGCCGGTTGCTGCTCGGCGCCTACTACGCCCTGCGCGGGTTGTCGCTGCTGGTGTTGCCGAGCCTGTTCGCGGGGACGGCCGAGCCGAGCATCCTGGTGTTCATCGTCTTCTACGGCCTGGACTGGGTGGCCACCGTGCCGCCGACGGTCGCGCTGTGCCGGGAGTACTTCGGCGGCGCCGGGGCGGTGGTGTTCGGCTGGGTGTTCGCCGCGCACCAGTTCGGGGCGGCCATCGCGGCGACCGGCGCGGGGCTGGTCCGCGACCGGCTCGGCGACTACGCGCTGGCCTGGTACGTGGCCGGCGCCTTGTCGATCGGCGCCGCCGGGCTGTCGTTGCTGCTGCGGCGACGGCCGGGCCGGCCGGTGCCGGAGGCCGTCCTGGTCGCCGCGACCGCACCCCGGGCGTGGAGCTTCCGGGGCTGAGTCAGCTCAGCGTCCACTGCTGGGCGGGCCGGCCGTCGCAGGGCCGCTGCCGGATCTCGTCCCCAACCTCGGCGCCGTCGTCGTCGGCCTGCGCGCACTTGCCGCTGTGCACCGCGACGACCAGCACCGGGCCGGTGCCGGTCGGGCTCAGCCGCCACTGCTGGTTGGCCTCACCATGGCACGGGAACTGCTGCACCGTCGCCCCGTCGTCACCGCTGCCGCCCTCGACGTCGAGGCACTGCCCGTGGGCGGCGTTGGTCAACGTCACCGCGTCCGTTCCGATCGGGTTGACGACCCACTGCTGCTCCGGGCCGCCGGTGCAGGCGGCCAACTCGGCCTGCGCCTTCTCACCGTCACCGTCGAGCCCGAGGCAGAGCCCGGAGGGCGACCGCAGCACGCGGGGCCCGGTGGTCGGGACGGCCGGGGTGGCCGACGGGGTCGGCGACGGCTCGACCGAGGGGGTCGGGCTCGGCTCGGCCGCCGGGATGGTCGGCTCGGCCACGCTGGACGGCGCGGTGACCGCGGCGGGCACCACCGCTTCGTCGTCGCCGTCGAGGAGGCCGGTGGCGAAGACCAACCCGAGGAGTACGCCCACCAGCCCGACCGCCAACGCCACCCGCAGCAGCGGGTCGGCCAGCGGCCCGGAACGAGCTCTCCGCCGACCGCCGTAGACGGTGCCGGCGGGATCGGGGCGTTCCTCGGGCAGGGACATACGGGCCATCCTCACCCACCACGGCGGGCCGGGGCCAGCCCAGCCACGCCGGCCGGCCGCAGCCAGCCCGGTGCGATCAGCGGGTGGGCTGCGGATCGGTGACGTCGGCCACAGTCGCGCCGAGGGCGGTGATCGCCGCGTCGGCGTCGAGCGCGACGGCGAGACCGCGCTCGCCCGCGCCGAGGGTGATCTCCCGGCCGCGCAGTCGCTTGTCCGCGATCACCGGCCACGCGGTGCTCGCGCCGAACGGCGTGATCGTGCCGCGCTCGTACCCGGTGGCGGCCAGGGCGCCCGCCGCGTCCGGCATGGAGATGCGCTGCACACCGAGCAGGGCGCGCAGCTTGGGCCAGGAGACGACCCGGTCGCCCGGGGTGAGCACGAACAGGTGATCGTCGGCACCCCGGCGGACGACGATGGTCTTGACCACATCCGGGACGGCCACGCCCCGGGCCGCGGCGGCCTCCGCGAGGCTGCCGACCGCACCGTGGCTGACCAGCCGATACGGCAGTCCGGCGGAGTCCAGGGCGGCGATCGCGGGCGACGGCATGCCCGCCACGGTAACCGTCGAAGTTGGCGTCGGACGGGAAACAGCAGGCGTCGACATCCCACCGTTTTCGGGGTCCGGGCGTAAGGTGATCACATGCGCGCTGAGCGTGTGGATCACCCCATTGACCATGATGAAGCGGTGGACACGCTGCGGCGGTCGTACGCCGCGGTGCCCACGGGCGAGCCTGTCCGGCTGGCCAAACGCACCTCCAACCTGTTCCGCCCCCGGTCCGCTCCTCGGACCCCGGGCCTCGACGTGAGTGGCCTCAACCGGGTGCTCGCGGTGGACGCGACCGCCCGGACCGCCGACGTGCAGGGCATGTGCACGTACGAGGACCTGGTCGACGCGACGCTGCCGCACGGGCTGATGCCCCTGGTGGTGCCGCAACTGCGCACCATCACCCTGGGTGGGGCGGTGACCGGCCTCGGGATCGAGTCGACCTCGTTCCGCAACGGCCTGCCCCACGAGTCGGTACGCGAGATGGACATCCTCACCGGCTCCGGCGAGATCGTCACCGCCCGGCCGGACGGGGAGCACGCCGACCTGTTCACCGCGTTCCCCAATTCGCTGGGCAGCCTCGGGTACGCCACCCGGCTGCGCATCGAGCTGCAGCCGGTCGGCCGGTACGTGGCGTTGCGCAACATCCGGTTCACCCAACTGGAGGCGCTCACCGACGCGATCGCCGAGGTGACCGCCACCCGGTCCTGGGCCGGCGAACCGGTCGACGTGATGGACGGCGTGATGTTCAGCCCCGGTGAGGCGTACCTGATCCTGGGCACCTTCACCGACGCGGCCGACCCGCCCAGCGACTACACCGGCCAGGAGATCTACTACCGGTCGCTGCGCCGGCGCACCCGGGACGTGCTGACCGCGTACGACTATCTGTGGCGCTGGGACACCGACTGGTTCTGGTGTTCGGCGGCGTTCGGCGCGCAGCACCCGGTCGTGCGCAGGCTCTGGCCGGCGCGTTACCGGCGCAGCGACGTCTACCACCGACTGGTCCGCCTCGAGCACCGGCACCAGGTGGCGGCCCGGATCGACCGGCTGCGCGGCCAGCCGGCCCGCGAGCGGGTCGTGCAGGACGTGGAGATCCCGCTGGACCGCACGGCCGACTTCCTGCGCTGGTTCGCGGACAGCGTGGGGATGACCCCGGTGTGGCTCTGCCCGTTGCGGTTGCGCGAACCGGAGGGTCCCGGTTCCGCGCGGTCGTGGCCGCTGTATCCGCTCCACGCGGGACAGGACTACGTCAACATTGGTTTCTGGGGGAGCGTGCCGATCGCGCCCGGCGCCGCCGACGGCGACGTCAACCGCACGATCGAACGCAGGGTGTCGGAGTCGGGCGGGCACAAGTCGCTCTACTCCGACGCGTACTACGACCGGGACGCCTTCGATCGCCTCTATGGCGGCGAGACCTGGCGCGCGGTGAAGGACCGCTACGACCCGGACCACCGGCTGACGGGACTGTACGAGAAGGCGGTAGCACGAGCATGAGCCTGACCGATCGAGACCAGGGGGCGGCGAGCGTTCCCGCCACCCCGCCGGCGGGGGGCCGGCGCACCGGTCCGACCGTGGCGGACGTCGTCCGCGCGGTCACCGCCGGGCCGCTGCCGGTGCGGATCACCGGGTACGACGGCAGCGCCGTCGGCCCGGCCGACGCCGGCATCACCCTGTCGATCCGTTCCGAGCGGGGTTTGTCGTACCTGCTCACCGCCCCCGGCGACCTGGGCATGGCCCGGGCCTACGTCAGCGGTGACCTGGCGTTGCAGGGGGTGCACCCGGGTGACCCGTACGAGGCGCTGCGGGTGCTCAAGGACGAGTTGCGGCTGCGCCCACCGTCGGTGGCCGACGGGGTGGCGCTGGCGCGCGGGCTGGGCTGGGAGCGGCTGCTGCCCCCGCCGGCCCCTCCGCAGGAGGCCCTGCCGCGCTGGAAGCGGGTGATGAACGGGCTGCGGCACTCGCGGGTGCGCGACAGCACCGCGATCTCGCACCACTACGACGTCTCGAACGCCTTCTACGAGAAGGTGCTCGGCCCGTCGATGACGTACACCTGCGCGGTCTACCGGTCCCCGGACGACACGCTGGAGCAGGCCCAGGCGGCGAAGTACGACCTGGTCGCCGGCAAGCTGGCGCTCAAGAAGGGCATGCGGCTGCTCGACGTGGGCTGCGGCTGGGGTGGCATGGTCCGGCACGCCGCGCGGGAGTACGGCGTGAAGGCGCTCGGGGTGACCCTGTCGAAGGCGCAGGCGCAGTGGGCGCAGGCGGCGATCGAGCGGGAGGGGCTGACCGAGCTGGCCGAGGTGCGGCACCTGGACTACCGGGACGCGCCGGCGGAACAGTTCGACGCCATCTCCTCGATCGGTCTGACCGAGCACATCGGGGTGCGCAACTACCCGTCCTACTTCGGGGCGCTGCGGTCGCGGCTGCGTACGGGTGGACGGCTGCTGAACCACACGATCACGCGGGCCGACAACCGGGCGCCCCACCGCTCGGGCGCGTTCATCGACCGGTACGTCTTCCCGGACGGCGAGTTGGCCGGCCCGGGTCGGTTGATCAGCGAGGTGCACGACGCCGGGCTGGAGGTGCACCACGAGGAGAACCTGCGCCAGCACTACGCGCTGACGCTTGCCGCGTGGTGTCGCAACCTGGTGGAGCACTGGGACTTCTGCGTCGCGGAGGTGGGCGCGGGGACCGCCCGGGTGTGGGGCCTCTACATGGCCGGCTCGCGGATGGCCTTCGAGCGCAACGGCATCCAGCTGCACCAGGTGCTGGCCACCCACAACGGCCCGGACGGTGTGAACGGCTACCCGCTGCGACCCGACTGGTTGCCCTGATCATCTACTGAACGCCGCCTGAAGCCGCGTCGAGAAAGTCGGCGCGGCTTCTCGCGAAGCGATTGACAAACGAATTTTGTACGTACAAACTGATTTTGCCATGAGAGACGTCCTGTACCTGGAGCAGATCGAGCAGGCCGAAGTCCTGCTCAAGCCGCAGCGTGTCGAGGTGCTGCGGCAACTCGCCGAACCGCGCACCTGCACGGAGGTCGCGGCCCGACTCGACCAGACGCCGCAGCGCGTCTACTACCACGTCAAGCAGCTCGTCGCGGCCGGCCTGGTCGAGCTGGTCAACGAGCGCAAGGTCCGCGGCATCACCGAAGGCATCTACCAGGCCGCCGCCCGGTCCTACTGGCTCTCCCCGCGGCTGGTCGGCCGGATCGGGCTGCGCCGGGCCCGCGACGAGCTGAGCCTGGGCTACCTGCTCGACCTGATGGAGGAGGTCCAGGCGGACGTCGCCGCCCTGGACCGGGCCGCGCCCGAGCTGCCATCGATCGGGGTCTCCGGGGAGATCCGGGTGCCCGCGGAGCAGCGCCCGCAGTTCCTGCACGACCTGCAAACCGCACTTCAGGACCTGTTCGCCCGTTACGGCGGCAGTGAAGGAGACGCCTTCAAGCTCGCCGTCGCCTGCTATCCGAAAGGAAACGACAATGAGTGAAGCGTTGAAGGTCCAGGCCCGTCTCTCCGCGCCCGTCGGGCGCGTCCGCGAGGCCCTGACCGACCCGGCCGAGCTGCGACTCTGGCTGGCCGAGCACGCCGAGGTCGAGCTGCCTCAGCGGTACGAGTTCTGGGGTCGCTACACGCCCGAGGGTGACGCCCCGCACCAGCGCCTGCTGCACGCCGACGACGACACGCTGCGCTTCGGCTGGTTGCTCGACGGGGTGGAGACCACCACCGAGCTCCAGTTGACCGCCGAGAGCACGGACAGCACGGTGTTGACGCTGACCCAGAGCCACTTCGACTTCGCCGAGGCGATGAGCGGTTCCAGCATCCGGGGCGTGCTCCAGACGTTCTGGGCGCTGTCCATCGCCAACCTGGCCGCCCACCTGGAGGGTCGGCCGCTCCTGCCGCGTACCGACTTCACCTCCGCCGACCTGCGCGGCGAGCTGGTCATCGCCGCCCCCATGGACAAGGTGTGGGAGTCGCTTACCGACTCCGAGCAGGCCAGCGCCTGGTTCGGCTACCCCATCGGGATCGAGCCGTGGGTCGGCGGCCGGTACGCGATGGGCGGCTTCGAGACCGGGTACGCGGCCAAGATCGTCGACCTGGAGCCGGGCCGGAAGATGTCCGTGGACTGGGGACCGACAGGCGTCACGAACTGGGAGCTGGCCGAGTCCAACGGCCGGACCACGCTCACCTTCGTGCAGAGCGGATTCGACGAGACCAACCCCCCGTACGCTGCCTGGAGCGGGTCGGTGTCCGGCCTGGCCGAGCTGCGCCGCTTCCACGAGGTGCCGGGCTGGCAGCCGATCTGGATCTCGACCGAGGTGCCCGGCCTGGAGCCCGAGCCCGCCAGCTGACCGTCGCGCCTTGATCGTGCTCGATCAGGGATGTGGTGGCCTCGTTGACACCGGAGGCCACCACATCCTGGATCGAGCACGATCTGCCGGTGGGATCGGGTGACTTCCCGGGGCCAAGTGGGTACTGGCGGGCGATGTTCTTCATCTTCGGTCTGCGTACGAAGGTCGACCGGTCCGGCGTCGTGCAGCAGGTCTGCCGCCACTGCGGCAACCACGCCGCGCAGGTCATCACCCGCCGGTCGACCAGGTTCACCCTCTTCTTCATTCCGCTCATCCCGATCCGCACCCGGTACGCGCAGCAGTGCACGTTCTGCGGGGCGCAGTACGAGATCGCCAAGTCCGACGCCCAGCGCCTTCCGGTCGGCTGAGCCGCAGATGGCCCGCTTCCTGTGCTGGCTGATCGGCCGGCAACCCCGGCCCGCCGGCCCTCCGGTGCACACCGTTCGCCGCCCGCCCTGCACCCCGGGCCGGCGCAAGCGCCGACGCGCGCGTCGACCGCTGGCCGGCACCACGCTGCCGCGCTCGCCGTGGAACCGCTCCGCCGGCCGCTGACGTACGCCCGTGCCGGTGGTTGGCGCCGCACCTGTCAGGTGTCAGCCATCGGTGCCGGGGCGAACAGCGGGGGCATCGGATCCGCCGCCTGGATCGTGGCAACGAGCTGTGTCAGTTGCGGGTAGCCGCCGCCGGCCGCCCTGATGTGGGCGTCCGCGTCGGCGCGGTTGCCGAGGTGGCACTCGGCGATGGCCCGCAGGAGAGACGCGACGCCGCACAGGTCCGGCGGGTCGACACCGGGCCGGACGTCGAGAAGTAGCGACCGCGCCTGCTCGGGCCGCTGGTTGAGCAGGTACGCCAGGCTCATCGCGACACGGGCGGCCAAGCTCTGTGGCCGCACCCGGGAGCCGAGCTCCGCCAGTTCCCAGATCTCCACCACCTCCCGGTGCGCGACCGGCGATCGGGCCACCACCGCCGCGTGCAGGTACCACAAGCCGAACTGGACGCTGAGGACCTGCCCGATCGCGGCGGCCGTCGGGGGATCGGTGCTGTCGGCGCGAGCCATCGCCGCGAGTCGTTCGGCGTCGGCCACGAAGTCCGTCGGGGAGCGCCCGTGGCCGGTGCTCCAGCGCCGTTGGAAGGCGGCGAGCGCGAGCCGCGGCTCGTCACCGAAGCGATCCGGATCCGCGCGGTGACCGTCGGCCGCCTCCACGGGGCTGATCGTCCGCAGCGTCCGGGCTATCTCCTCCTCGTAGTAGGCAGCCCGCAGCGCCGCGCCGGTGGCGGTCGGCGCCCGGAGCCAGTGGAGCAGGTTGCGGCCGTCGCTGTGGGGCGAGGGGACGAGGCTGACCAGGCCGCGAAGCGCCGCCAGAAGCGCCGTGCCGAACAGCGCGAGACGGGTCGCCGCTGTGGTCGCCGACGCCGTCGCCGCACCGAGCGCCGCAGCGGTGCACAGGTTGACCACCGGGCCGGCGAGGTAGAACAGCACCAGCCGCAGCGGCAACGCGGTCGTCGACGGCGCCGGCCGGATCGCCACGTTGTTGCGCCACCCGGTGAACGGTGCGACACGGACCGCGACGATCTCCAGGCGCAGCAGCTTCGCCGCGACGAGGTGCCCGCACTCGTGCAGGACGGTGTGCACCCACAACGACAGGCAGGTGATGCCGACGACGACGATGGCACCCACCAGGGACTCGGTGACGACAAGCGCGAACAGCAGCGCTTCGATCACCAGGAGGACGGACGCGGCCACCAGCCGTCGGCGGGGAGAGGTCACCGCGGAGATGGTACGGCGCAACGGGTGGCGGCGGGGGTACTCGGAGCGTCGCGACCCCACGCGGAGGCGGACCGTTCCGGAAGGACCGTCCTACATGGCCGGACCGGCTCGACTCGCGCGGCCGTCCGGACCTTGGCGGGCACCCGGGGCGCTGGCTAGGCTTTCGGGGTTTGCCGTGGACAGGTCCGCCGAGGGTGCACGTACGACGAAGAGCCGGAGCGACCGTGTCGCGACAGGACGTGAAGCAGGCCGCGCGGACCAGTGGCGTCGCGCCGGCCCGGCTGAGCCGCGTCGGGCTGGTCGCCGCGGGCTCGGTGGTTCTCCTGGAGGCGTTCTGGCTGGTCACGGCGTTGCCCGGGGCCGCGCTGGTCAGCGACGTGGGCGCGCTGCTGGTGGCCGGCTGGGCGACCGTCGCCTGTGCCGGCGTGGCCCGTCGACACCCGACCGCGCTGCGCAGGTTCTGGACGCTGCTCGCCGTGACCATGGCGCTCGCCGCGCTGGGCCGGGCGATCTGGACCGCGCAGCGGCTGGTCGGCGGCGACCTGCCGCACACCCCGCTGGTCGGGGTGGTCTTCACCGCCGGCATCCTCACCGGCACCGCGGCGCTGCTCAGCTCGCCGTCCGGGCCCCGGACCGGGGTGGGGCGGGCCCGGACGCTGCTGGACGGCGTGATCGTCGCGCTGGCCCTGGTGCCGATCGGCTGGGTGCTGGTGTTCCGCGGGGTGGCCGCCGCCGAGCTGGCCGACCCGGCGCGCACGCTGGGGCTGCTCTACCCGATGTTCGACCTGATGCAGCTCACCATCCTGGTGGCGGTGGCCGGGCCGACGCGACCACTGTGGCGGCCGATGAGCGTGCTCGCGGTGAGCCTCACCATCCGGGTGGTCGCCGACGTCGTCTACGTCTCGCTGGTCGCCCGCGGTGACTACGCCGCTGGTCACCCCATCGACCTGTGCTGGCCGCTGAGTTACCTGCTGATCGGCCTGGCCACCGGGAACCGGCCGCCGCCGGACTGCGACGGCACCGACGAGACCGCGGAGTCGCCGCTGCCACCGTGGTGGCGGGTGGCGCTGCCGTACCTGCCGGTCGGTGGAGCGATCATCGCGGTGCTGCTGGCCCGCCGGCCCACCGGCCAGACCCCGCCGCTGGTATTCGTGTCCATGATGGCGTTGCTCGCCGCTCTCGCCGTGCGTCAGGGGCTGGCCGCCAACGAGAACCTGCGCCTGGTGGCGCGACTGCGTCGGCTCGCGTACGGCGACCAGCTCACCGGCCTACCGAATCGGCTGCTGTTCAACAGGCTGCTGCGCCTGGCTCTGCGCGACGGTCGGCCGGTGGCCGTCCTGCTGCTCGATCTCGACGGGTTCAAGCAGGTCAACGACCGGTTCGGGCACGCAACCGGCGACACCCTGCTGACCGGCTTGGCGGCTCGGATGCGGACGGCGGTGGGTGGCGACGGCACCATCGCCCGGCTCGGCGGGGACGAGTTCGCGGTGCTGGTCGAGGGGGAGGGGCCGGTGTCGCCGGAGCGGCTGGCCGAACGTCTGCTGGACGCCCTGCGGCCCTCCGACGGTGACGAGGACGTGGGCGTGCACCCGTCGGCGAGCATCGGCATCGCCGAGTACGGGCCGCAGCACGCCTCGCACACCGACCTCCTGCGCGACGCCGACATCGCCATGTACGCGGCGAAGGCGGCCGGCAAGTCCGCGTACCGGACGTGCACCCCGGGCCTGCGCGAGTCGGCCGTGTCCCGGGCGGAGTTGATCGCCGACCTGCGCCGGGCCGTCGACGAGGAGCAACTGCACCTGGAGTTCCAGCCCATCGTCGACCTGTCCAGCGGCGCGGTCCGCAGCGCCGAGGCGTTGGTGCGCTGGCGGCACCCTCGACTCGGGATGTTGCCGCCGGCGAAGTTCCTGCCGCTGGCCGAGGAGACCGGGCTGATCCTCCCGATCGACCGCTGGGTGATCCACGAGGCGTGTCGGGCGGCGGCGACCTGGCGGGCCCGCGCGCCGGAGGCGACGGTCGCGGTGAACATCGCCGCGGCACACCTGCGCCGGCCCGACCTGATCGCCACGGTCACGGCGGCCACCGCCAGCGCCGGGTTGGCGCCGCGCGCGCTGACGCTGGAGCTGACCGAGTCGGCGTTGATCGAGGGGACCGACGCGGTGCTCGAACGGCTGCACCAGCTGCGGGAGCTGGGCATCCAGATCGCCATCGACGACTTCGGTACGGGCTACTCGTCGTTGAGCTACCTGCACCGCATCCCGGCCACCGAGCTGAAGATCGACCGGTCGTTCGTGGCGCGGCTGGGCACGGACGACCGGGCGTACGCCACCGTGGAGATGGTCACCCGGCTGGCCGGCGCGTTCGACCTGGCGGTGGTCGCCGAGGGCGTGGAGACCGAACGCCAGCACGACGCGGTCACCGCGATCGGCTGCCCACGCGGCCAGGGCTATCTGTACGGGCGTCCGGACAGCCCCGCCACGGTGGGTCAGAATCGGCCTTGACCCTGACGTAACGGCAGGCGGGAGCCTGGTTCCCGGAAGGGAGGGGAACCATGGCGTACACGGTGGGTCAGGTGGCGAAGATCGCCGGCGTGACGGTACGGACGCTGCACCACTACGACGAGATCGGCCTGCTCTCGCCGAGCGGCCGGACGCCGACCGGCTACCGCCGCTACGACGACGCGGACCTGCAGCGGTTGCAATTCGTCCTGTACTACCGCGAGCTGGGTTTCCCACTTGAGGAGATCACCGCGATCATCGACGACCCGGCGGCCGACCCGGCCGCGCACCTGCGCCGACAGCACGAGCTGCTGACGGTACGGATCAAGCGGTTGCAGGAGATGGTCGCGGCGGTCGAGTTCGCGATGGAGGCGAGCAAGTTGAACATCCAACTCACGCCGGAGGAACGGTTCGAGGTCTTCGGCGACTTCAGGCCGAGGAGCACGAGGCCGAGGCGGAGCGGCGCTGGGGTGACACCGACGCGTACCGGGAGTCGAACCGGCGGGTCGCCGGCTACCGCAAGGACGACTGGCTGCGCCACAGGGCCGAGAACGAGGACTGGGGCCGGCGGATCGTCGCGCTGCTGGCCTCGGGCGCACCGGCGGACGGCCCGGAGGCGATGGATCTGGCCGAGGAGCACCGGCAGCTCATCAGCCGCTGGTTCTACGAGTGCTCCTACGAGATGCACACCGGGCTGGCCGACATGTACCTGGCCGACGAGCGGTTCACCGCGTACTACGAGAACATCGCCCCCGGCCTGGCCGCGTACCTGCACGAGGCGATCCACGCCAACGCGATCAGCCGCGCCTGATCGACGAGGTGGCCGGCCGGAAACGGCGGTCGGTGCGGTCCGGCTACTCTGGCCGGACCGCACCGCGGTACGCGTCGATCGGCGACCGGCCGGCGGGCGCGCCCCGCTCAGGGGAGATGACCGTGCAGAAACCCAAGCTGGTCGCCGTCGGCGCTGTCCTCGTCGTGGCGGTCGCGGCCGGCGTGTGGGCCCTGGTCGCCGCCGGTGACGAGCCGGACGCGGGCCGCCCGTCCGCCGGCACGTCGACCGCGGCGACCGGCGCGGCTCCGGCCCCGACCGATCCGGCCGGTGTGCTGGTCGCCGCCGCCGCGAAGGTCGACGAACAGCCGTACCGGTTGACGGTGGGCAGCGGCGGGACGGCCGAGGGGGACACCACGGTGCTGGTGTGGGACCCGAAGGCGCGACGCGGCACGGAGACCACCTCGCTCAAGGTGCCCAACGGCGAGGTGAAGATCGAGCGGCTGAGCACCGGTCCGGACGTCTACGTGCGGGTCAGCGCCCCGGACCGCCGGATCCCGGTCTGGGACGGCAAGACCTGGTGGCACGTCGGCAGGCCGGGTCGGCCGGTCACCAACAAGGGCCTGGACAACACCCGGCTGGCCAGCACGCTGACCGCACCGGCCGCCGTCCGCCAGACCGGCACCCGGGAGTACGCGGGCACGCTGGACCTGCGCGACAGCGCCGCCGTCCTGGGCGGCGGGATCGGCGGAGTGCTCGGCGACCGGGCCGCGAAGGTGCCCTTCACCGCCAGCGTGGACGAGCAGGGCCGGTTGGTGCGTTACCGGATCGAGCTGGCCACCGAGCAGGAGAAGACGGCTCAACTCGACCTGACGTACTCGGATTTCGGGCTGCCGGTGACGGCCGATCCGCCGGCGGCCGACCTGGTCGGGGAGGACCCGCCGGCGAACATCCCCGGCGCCTGACGCCGGTTCACTCCTCCACCGATCCGTCGCTCGGGGTGACCAGGAAGTCGTAGACGGTCCGGGCCATCCGGCGGACGGTCTCGTCGCCGGTCGCCATCGGGCCGGCGGTGAGGAACGCGACGGCGGTCTCGGTGCCGGGGATCAGGTAGTAGCCGACGTCGTGGGAGGCGTCCGGCAGGTCGCCGGTCTTGTGGGCCACCGGAACTCCGGGTGGCAGCGCCGCCGGGATCTTGGTGTTCAGGGTCTGCTCCCGCATGAAGCCGATCATCAGGTCGCGGGAGGCCGGGGTGAGGATCTCGCCGTCCCAGACCGCGCCGAGCAGCGACACCACGTCGTCCGGGCTGGTGTAGTTCTCCTCGCCGCGCTGGGCCGCCGCGCTGTCGAGCATCCGGCGGGCCAGGATGGTGGACCGCTGGTTCATCGAGTCGATCAGCGCGTTGACCGGGGCGAACCCGCCCAGGTAGGTGATCAGCACGTTGGCCGCGACGTTGTCGCTGTACTTGATCAGGTACCGGGCGAGCCGGTACAGCGTGACCACCTGCGGGAACGTCTCGAACTGGAGCTGGCCGGTGCCGCCGACCACGTCCGCCGGGGTGACCAGCACGCCGTCGTCGAGCGAGACCTGTCCACAGTCGACCCGGCGCAGCAGCTCCACCAGGATCCACAGCTTGATGACGCTGGCGGCCTTGGGGCGCAGCGCGCCGTTGACCGAGACCTGCTGGTCGCCGTACCGGCCGGACAGGTCCCGGACGGTGGCCCCGGACGGGTTGAGGCTGGCGTCGGCGACCACCCGGGCGAGCTGCCCGCTGAGCGGGAACAGCCGGGCGCCCTCGACCGGGTCGGTGGGTGGCTGCGGGCTGGTGACCACCACGCCGGTCAGCTCCACCGGCTGAGCCTGCGGCCCGGACACCACGAGCGTGCCCGCGCTGCGCCCGATCAGCGGCACCCGGTAGCGGAAGCTCCTGCCCTCGACGGTGACCTCACCGCTGGCCACCCCGGCGGCGACCAGCATGTCCGGATCGGCGACCCGGCCGGTGTCGCCGTCGCAGGCCCGGTATCGCACGGTGTGCCCGAGCGAGTCCACCGCGAACGCACCGCCGGGAAACGACAGCCAGGACACCTCACTGGTCGGCGCCCGCTCCGGCGCGGGCTCCACGCCCGGCTCGTCGCTGCGCCCGCCCCCGTCCACCGGCCCGTTCCCGTCGGCTGGTCCGCCGTCGGCCGGTCCGTCGTTCCCCGCCGGTCCGTCGTTGGCTGGCTCGGTTCCGTACCCCGGCGTGCTCTGGCGGTCCGGGCCGGGGCCGTCGGCGGTGGCCGGCCCGGTCGTCGCGACGACGACCAGGGCGACCGCCGCCGCCAGCCACCCGAGGGGTACGTGGGGGTGCGGCGCGAACAGGGAAGATGAGCACTTCTTGTCGCTTTTTCTCACGTTTGCACGATAAGAAGCGTGGGAGGCGGATTGGGCGGCCGGGACCGCCGTCACCCGTCCGGGCGCCGATGTCCCCGGGAGCGACATACCTCAGAGGTATAAAGATGACTCTGCGGTATCAAGGGCATCAGCGATACCCGGCCCGGGGAGGCACCTATGTTGATCATTGCCGGCAGTCTGCTCGTCGAGCCGGACGCCCGCGACGACTACCTCGCCGGTTGCCGGCAGGTCATCGAACAGGCCCGCGCGGCGGCCGGCTGCCTCGACTTCCTGCTCGCGGCGGATCCACTCGACCCGGGCCGCATCCACGTCTTCGAGCGCTGGGAGTCCCCGGAGCAGTTGGCGGCGTTCCGCGGCGCCGGGCCGAGCGACGCCCAGACGGCGGCCATCCTCGACGCCGACGTGCACCGTTATCTGATCTCCGGCGTCGAGGCGGCCTGACCCCCGCCCCGGGCGCTACACCAGCAGATCGAGCAGGAGTACGCCAGCGAAGCCGACCACCGAGATGAGCGTCTCCATCACCGACCAGCTCTTGATGGTCTGGCCGACGGTCAGGCCGAAGTACTCCTTGACCAGCCAGAACCCGGCGTCGTTGACGTGCGAGAAGAACAGCGACCCACAGCCGATGGCCAGTGCCAGCAGCGCCACCCCCGGCCGGTCCAGGGTCGCGGCGAGCGGTGCCACGATGCCCGCCGCCGTGATGGTGGCGACCGTCGCCGAGCCGGTGGCCACCCGGATGCCGACCGCGACCAGCCAGCCCAGCAGCAGCGGGGAGAGGTTCGCGTCCTTGGCGGCGTCGGCGACCAGGTTGCCCACCCCGGCGTCCACCAGCACCTGCTTGAACCCGCCGCCGGCCGCCACGATCAGCAGGATGCCGGCGATCGGGGGCAGCGAACCGCCGAGCACCGAGGAGACCTGGGACCGGCTGAATCCGGCCTGGTAGCCGAGGGTGAACATCGCCAGGATCACCCCGGCGAGCAGCGCCACGATCGGCGTGCCGACGATGTCGAGCGTCTTGCGGCCCGCCGTGCCCTCGTCCAGCGTCAGCTCGCCGACCGCGCGGAGCAGCATCAGCACCACCGGCAGCAGCACGGTGATCACCGCGGGCCAGAACGCCGGGGTACGCCGGGCGGTCTCCGTGCCGCTGTCGTCCACCGGCTCGCCCGGTCGACCGCCGCCCGGGTTGACGAGATCGTCGTCGGTGAGCAGGTCACCGTCCACATCGCGCCGAGCCGGCGTCCCGGCCGTGCCCGTCGTTCCGGCGGTGCCTGTCGCTTCGGTTGTGCCCGCGGGGGTGGCGGGCTGGCGGCGGGTGGGCAGCAGTGCGGCCGGCGCGGTCGCCGGCACGTACCGGGCGATGAAGTTGCCGAAGACCGGCCCCGAGATGATCACCGTGGGGATCGCCACCAGCAGGCCCAGCCCGAGCGTCAGGCCCAGGTCGGCGTTGAGCGACGAGATCGCCACCAGCGGGCCGGGGTGCGGTGGCACGAGGCCGTGCAGCACCGACAGGCCGGCCAACGCCGGGATGCCGAGTTTCATCAGCGGCACGTCGGTCCGCATCGAGACGAGCAGCACGATCGGCACCAGCAGCACCACGCCGACCTCGAAGAAGAGCGGCAACCCGATGAGCGCCGCCACCCCGGCCATCGCCCAGGGCAGCGCGCGGCCGGACACCCGGCCGACGACCCGGTTGACGATGCCGTCCGCGCCACCGGACTCGGCGAGCAGACCGCCGATCATGGCCCCCAGCGCGATCAGCAGCCCGACGCCGCCGACAGTGGTGCCGACGCCACCGGTGAACGAAGTGATCATCTTGTCGGGCGCGACGCTGGCGACCACGCCGAGCACCGCCGCGCCGAGGATCAGCGACAGGAACGGGTGGACCTTGGCCCAGGCGATCAGCAGCACCACGGCGACGATGCCGAGCAGTGCGGCGACGACGAGTTGGCCGTCGCCGGCGGTGGTGACCGGCTCGGCTGGCGCAGCGAACGAGGCCGGCAACGCGAACGAAGCCGGGGCCGCGAACGAGGGCGGCGTCGCGAGAGGGGCCGGCGCGGTGAGCCAGGCCGGCGTGGCGAGAGAGGTCAGCGGTTCGGCGAGGGCGAGGGGTGGGAGCACGGCGATCACGACCTTCGGGACGGGGGTCGGCCCTGGGCGGGGCCGGCCGAAGG
Source organism: Micromonospora sp. NPDC005237 (assembly GCF_040607775.1). Classification (NCBI taxonomy): domain Bacteria; kingdom Bacillati; phylum Actinomycetota; class Actinomycetes; order Micromonosporales; family Micromonosporaceae; genus Micromonospora; species Micromonospora sp. NPDC005237. The sequence goes on from NZ_JBEXHJ010000001.1 coordinate 423,899, forward strand.
GCCTACATCGGTGGTCCTGCGGGGGTGGCCGGCTCGGCGGGCAGGCCGGGTGCCAGCCGACGCATCGACGTGAAGGTGGGCACCAGCGCGTCGTACAGCTCGGCGAAGAGCGGCAGCAGCGCCGCGTACGTGGCGGCGGCGGCCGGGTCGGGGCGGATGACCTCCTCGATGCGGACCAGGTCGGCCGCCACGTCGATGCTGGGGATCAGGCCCAGCGCCTGCATGCCGAGCAGCGCGGCGCCGAAGCTCGACCCCTCGCGGCCGGCCGGGAAGCTCACCGGCATGCCGAGCACGTCGGCGAGCATCTGCCGCCACAGGCCACTGCGGGCGAAACCGCCACCGGCCCGGATCTCGCGGACCTCGTTGCCGGCGGCGCGCACGGAGCTGAGCACCAGAGCGAGCTGTTGGCAGACCCCCTCCATCGCGGCCCGGACGAGGTGTTCGCGGCGGTGCCCGTGGGTCAACCCGACGTACGCGCCGCGGGGCAGCGCGCTCCAGTGTGGAGCGCGTTCGCTGTGCAGGTACGGCAGCATGATGAGCCCGCCCGAGCCGACCGGGGCGCGGGCCGCGAGGGCTACCAGCTCCTCTTCGGGGTGCTCGCCCAACTCCGGCGCGAGCGCCGCGCCCGCCCACTTGAGGACGATGCCGCCGTTGTTGATCGCGCCGCCGACCGCCCAGCGATCCTCGGTCAGCGCGTAGCAGAACACCCCGCCCAGCGGGTCCACGCCGGGGCGTTCGACCATGACCCGCATGGCGCCGCTGGTGCCGATCGAGCAGGCCACCATGCCAGGGTGCACCGCGCCCAAGCCCAGGTTGGCCAGCGGCCCGTCACCGGCGCCGACCACCACCGGGGTGCGCGGCGGCAGGCCGAGGGCGGTGGCGGCCCGCGGGGCGAGGCCGGGCAGGACGGCGGTGGTGGCGACCAGTTGGGGCAACTGCTCCTCGGTGATGCCGGCGATGGTCAGCGCCTCGGTGTCCCACTCCAGGGTGTGGATGTTCATCAGGCCGGTGGCCGAGGCGATCGAGTGGTCGGTGACCAGCGCGTCGCAGAGTCGCAGCAGCACCCATTCCTTGATGCCGACCCAGTGCGCGACGCGCTCGAAGAGCTTGGGTTCCTGCTCGGCGAACCAGAGCAGCTTGGGCAGCGGCGACATCGGGTGCATGGGCGTACCGGTGCGTCGGTGCAGGGCCAGCCCGGACGGCACGGCCCGCAGCCGCTCGGCCTGGCGGGTGGCCCGGGAGTCGGCCCAGGTCACCGACGGCGTGAGCGGGTTGCCGGCCGCGTCGAGCCCGATGAGGCTGTGCATGGCGGAGCAGAAGGCCAGGCCGGAGACCGGGACGGTCAGCTCGGTCACCACGGCCCGGATCGACTCGACGACGGCGGCGAGGATCACCTCCGGGTCCTGCTCGGCGTACCCGGCGTGCGGGTCGTCGAGGGGGTAGCCGGCGGAGTGGCTGGCGAGCAGCCGCCCGTCGGTGTCGTACGCCATGGTCTTGGTGCTCGTGGTGCCGATGTCGACCCCGACCACCACACCGGGCAGGGTGTCTGGCGGCATGACCCTCACCCCCTCCGTGCGGGCGGTGCGGCGGCGTCGCCACCCGGCTGCGGCTGACGTTACCGAGACAGCGACCGCCCCGCACGACACGACGGAAGGTGAATCGACGCAGCAGTATCGCCCTATCGTCCGGGTTGCTCCGCCATTCGGATAGTTCGCCCGTCCTGGCGTGTCCCGGCCGACCGTCAACACTGTTAATCCGAGTGCACCCCGGATTGGTGGCCTGCGCGGCGAAGGAGTCGGCGTGGCAAAGACTGAATCGACGGGTTCCACGTGGCGGTACCGCTGGGCGCAGCGGCAGAACGTGCGGCGGGTCAGCACGTACCGCGGCGCGGAGACGGCCTGGCGGCGACGCGACGACGAGTTACGGCGGCTGCGCGCCCTGGCCGCCGACTTCCAGGGCTCCGCGGCGGCCGGCGCGGGCCTCCCCCTTGAGCTGGTCGACGACGAGGTCGTGCTGTGGGCCCTGCCCGCCGCGCAACTGGTCGAGGTACGACACACGACAGTGCTGCCCGCGCCGGACCTGACGGTAGCCGCGCCGGCCGCGCCGCTGCGCCCACGCCGGCCCGACGGCGTACGCGTCACCGATGCCGGCATGGCCGTCATCACCAGCCGTCGGCTGGTCCTGCTCGGCGGACGCGGCCGGCGCGACTGGGCGTACGGCCGGATGACCGGCCTGGCCCACGACCCGGCGGCGCCGGTGACCCTGATCCAGGTGCTGGACCGGCGGCGCACCTCCGGATTGTTGCTGCCCACCGACGCGGCGGCGGACTTCCGGTTCAAGCTGACGCTGGCCTTCGCCGACGCGATCGAGCAGCGCGCCGCGGTGCTCGCCCAGCTCGACGAGCTGATCGCGGAGCACGACCAGCTCAAACCGTTCCGGCCAGCGGTGACCACGCCGGCGCAGGCCCGGCTCTCCTCGCTCGTCCCCGGTGGCCGTCGGACCATCGCGGTCGCCGCGGGCATCGCCCTACTGGTGCCGGCGGCGCTTCTCGACTCGAACCCGTCGGGCCCGACCCGCGGCGCGGAGGTCGCGGCGGCGGCCACTCCGGCGTCGACCCCCAGCGCGCTCCCCGCGCTGCTGCGCCCGGTGTCCCCGCCGCCCGCGCGCACCACCGCGCCGAAGCGGCCGTCGTCGCCGCGCCCGTCGTCCACCGCGACCGCCGGGCCGCGCTGCGGCGCGCCGGAAAATCCCCTGGGGTACGACTTCTGTGCCGGAACCCGGATCCGCCGGCCGGCCGCCGAGGTCTGCGACTGGTTCGACTGCGTGCCGCAGTTCTGGGCGGGCCGGGGCTATCTGGTGCAGTGCCGGGACGGCTCGGTCAGCCTTGCCGGTGGCCGGGCGGGCGCGTGCGCCGAGCATCGAGGCGTCCGGCGGGCCATCACTCAGTAACGTGATTTGGGGGTTATTGTCCGCTTCGGTCGGCCAGAATGATCGGGTGGAGATCCGGTCCGATGATGGTGCCCGGGTGCGGATCCGCCCGGTCGGCTACCAGCCTGGCATCGACCCGCCCGACGATCCCGAGCGGGCCGCGCCGGGATGGCAGGACTGGCTGCTCATCGAGGTGGACGCCCGCACCGCCGACGGCCAGACCTGGTCGCACCACTACCCGAGCCTGATGGTCGAGGAGGCCCGCGCGCTGGGCAGTTGGCTGCACGGTCAGGCGACGGCGGCCGGCGGGCCGACCCCGCCGCCGGCGATGGTCCGCTTCACCGAGCCCAACCTGGCCCTGCGCACCCGGGCGATCCGCCGCCGCCGGCTGGAGTTGACCGTCGAGTTCTCCGCCGAGTCGCTGCCCCCGTGGATGCGCCGGCCGACCAATGCCGTCTATCCGCTGGTCCTCACCGTCTCCGCGGACGCCCTCGCCGTCGCCGCCGACCAGTGGGCCGGGCACTGCGAGGCGTACCCGCCGCGTACCCGGTCGCGGTTTCCGGCCGACGGCCCACTGCTCGGCCCCCTGCCCCATCGGCGGCGCGCGGGCTGACCGGGGTACGGTGTTCCGCGTCAGCGACGAGAAGGAGGTGAGCCCCGTGAACACCAGTTGTCACGTCTGGGCGCCCTTCTCGTCCGTCCCCCTCAGCTGACGTCTTCGCGTCGGGGAGTGCGCCCTCCTTCATCGGAGGACACATGTCTGTTTCACCGTTCCGCATCGACGTCTCCGATGCGGTCCTCGACGACCTGCGGGCCCGACTGGCCCGTACCCGCTTCACCGACCGCAGCGGCGACCGACCGTGGCAGGGCGGCACCGATCCCGACTACCTGCGGGACCTGGTGTCCTACTGGCACGACGGGTTCGACTGGCGTGCCCGTCAGGCGGCGCTCAACGCGTACCCCCAGTATCTGGCGCTCGTCGGCGGCCGGAAGCTGCACTTCCTGCATGTCCGCGCGGCCCGCCCGGCCGGTACGCCCGCGCCGCCGCCGTTGCTCCTCAGCCACGGTTGGCCCAGCAGCTTCGTCGAGATGCTGCCCCTGGTCGACCGGCTGACCAGCCCTCTCGGTGGCGCGTTCGACGTGGTGGTGCCGTCACTGCCCGGCTTCGGCTACTCGGAGCTGCCCGACGTGCCGCTGACCCGGGCGGTCCTCGCCCGGACGCTGCATGAGTTGATGACCGACGTGCTCGGCTACGAGCGGTACGGCGCCTTCGGCGGCGACATCGGCGGTGTGGTCACCGGCTGGCTCGGTGCCCTGTATCCGGAGCAGGTGGCCGGCATCCACATGATCCATCCACCGTTCCCGGCCAGCTTCGACGACCGACCGCCCTCGGCGGCCGAGCGGGCGTTTCTGGACGCCGAGTCCACGTACGACGAGACCGACGGCGGCTACAGCGCCATCATGGGCACCCGGCCGGACACCCTCGCGGCGGCGCTGGCCGACTCCCCGGCCGGGCTGGCCGCCTGGCTCGTCGACAAGTACCGGGACTGGAGCGACAACCGCGGCGACCTGTCGAACAGCTTCGACACCGACACGCTGCTCACGATCATCACGCTCTACTGGGTGACCGGCACGATCGGCTCGTCGTTCAGGCAGTACGTCGACTTCGGCCACAACACGCCACGGCCGAACATCACCGTGCCCGCCGCGTTCACGGTGAGCACCGAACCCTCGCAGGCCAACTTCCCGCGGGAGATCGCCGAGCGGGCCTGCACCGACATCCGGCACTGGAGCGAACCCGGCCGAGGCGGGCACTTCATGCCGCTGGAGGAGCCGGACCTGCTCGCCGCTGAGCTGAGGGACTTCTTCACCTCGCTGCGCTCGTAGGGCTGCCGCTGCCGTCCTGATCGGCGGCTGCTCCGGTTCTCTGCCGGAGCAGCCGTCGGCGCCCGTCAATTCTCTCCTTTCGGGCGCAACGGGAGACATCGATTCGACGAGCGTTGCCTGTCACGTACGTGAGCGGTTGTACCGCGTGTGACCGTGACCGCACTGCTGGCACCTCCCTCCTGGCGGCTCGCCTGGGCCGAGCGCGAGAACAAGCGGCGTCAGCGCGCGTACCGCGACGCCACCGCCGCCTGGCGCCTACGCGGGGACCACCTGGTTCGGCTACGCATCGAAGCCGCCGGGTTCCTCGGGTGTACGCAGCCACGCACCGGCCTCCCCGTCGACCTCGACGTCGACGAACTCGTCTTCCGGGTCGTACCCGTCGCAGAGCTGGTCGAGGCGGAGGCCCGGCACGTCGCCGGCCTGCCCACGCCCGGCGGCTGCGCCTTCACCGAGACACCCGACGCGGCCCTGCCTGCGGGCCTGCGGAGCGTCGACAGTGGCATGGCCGTCGTGACCAGCCACCGCGTGGCCTTCGCTGGCCGCGAGCACCGGCGCGAGTGGCGGTACGCGGACCTGCGCGGCACCGCCCACCACCCCGGCGTGCCCGTCACCCTGCTGCACGACGACTGTCGACTCTCCGGGCTGCTGGTCCCGGCCAGCACCGCCGTGAACGTCCGCTTCTATCTCACCCTCGCGGCTGCTTCGGCTGCCGGGGATCGTGCCGCCGTCACCGCGCAGCTCGACGCCCTGCTGGCCGCGCACCAGGCATCCCCGCCCGTGCCACTGCCGGCGGTCGGGCCGGCCGACGCGCCGCTGACGGCGGTACGCCCCGACCGCCGGGCGCTCGCCGTCGCCGCCGTCGCGGCGGTGGTGTTCGCGGCGCTGGGCCCCGGTGCCGTGGGACCGTCGCAGACCGTCCCCCTGCGGCGGGCGGAGGCGGCGACCATCGTGCCCATCGAGCCGGCCGTACGGCACACCAGTGTGCTCGCCCCGCTACGGGCGCCCGCCGTCCTGGTGGCACCGCCGGCCCTGGTCCCGCCCGCCCGTCCGACCGAGCCGGCGCGGGCACCGGCGGCCGCCCCGCCCCGGCCCGCCGCGCCCGTCCCGTCCGCCGTTGTTGCTGCCGCTCCGGTCCCGACCACCGCCGCGGCGCCCCCCGCTGAGCCGGTGCCCTCCAGCCCTCCCGCCCCGTCGGCCAGCGCGTCGCCGACGTCCGCTCCGACGCCGACGGCCCCGCCCACGGCAGCCCGGCCCGCCGAACCGTCCCCGTCACCCACCACGACGCCCGATCCCACGCTGTTGACGGTGTGCCTGGATCCGCTGATACCGCTGGTGGACCGCCTGCTCTGCCCGCCGGCCGGGCCGTGACCTCGGGCTGCTGCTGCGGTCGGGTCAGGTCGTGGCGCCGAAGTCGGGCAGGGTGAGCGAGCCGTCCGGGCCGAGCGTGAAGCCGGGGTTCCAGGCGATCTCCCAGACGTGACCGTCCGGGTCGGCGAAGTAGCCGGCGTAGCCGCCGTAGAACGTCTCCCGCGCCGGCTGGGTCACCTCGGCCCCGGCCTCGCTCGCGGTGGCCATCACCTCGTCGACCTCCGCGCGTGAGCGGACGTTCTGGGCCAGGGTGATTCCGCCGAAGCCACCCGTGTCCGGGTTGGGGACGTCCGCGTCGGCGGCCAGCTTGTCGCGGCTCCACAGGACGAGGGCCAGGCCGCCGGCCTGAAAGAAGATCGTCCCCTCGACCTCCTGGCCGCGCCAGCCGAGGCGCTCGTAGAACGCCTTGGCGCGTGGCAGGTCCGAGACGCCGAGGGTGATCAGGCTGATCCGCTGCTCCATCTTCGTAACCTAACGCGGGAGCCCTCGGCAGCCGGCCCCGACGTTGCCGGTAGACCAGAGCAATCCAATGTATCTACAATCATCGCTGTTAACGCTCACACTCGTCCCAGTGCTGAGGCAGTGACGCCGTGCCGATGTGACGATCGGCGCGCGCCGGGTGAACGCCCGGCAGCCGGCGGCTGCTCGGTCCGGCCGGCCCCGCTCCCAGACGGTTGCCGGCTGCCCGTGGCGACCCCACCGGTCGGCCCATGCCCTCGGCCAGCTCGACCAACCCAGGGGAGAAAGCTATGCGAACGAGGGCACGATGGCTCGCGACGCTCGCCGCGCTCGGTGTCGTGGTCGCCGGAGTGGTGACACCCACCGGGCCGGCCAACGCGGAATCCAACGGCGGGGTGCGGGTGATGCCGCTCGGCGACTCCATCACCGAGGGCACCCAGGTGCCCGGCGGGTACCGCATCGGGCTCTGGCAGCGTCTCGCCGCCGGCCGGTACACCGTGGACTTCGTCGGATCGCAGTTCAACGGGCCGGCCAGCCTGGGCGACCACGACCACCAGGGGCATCCCGGCTGGCGTATCGACCAGATCGACGCCAACATCGTCGGCTGGCTGAACACCCAGCGACCGCAGACCGTCCTGCTGCACATCGGCACCAACGACATCCTGCAGAACTACAACGTGAGCACCGCGCCGAACCGGCTCTCCACGCTGATCGACCGCATCACCAGCACCGTGCCCACCGCCGAGGTCTTCGTGGCGCAGCTCATTCCGCTCTCCAACAGCGGCCAGGATGCGGCCGCCCGCACCTTCAACGCGGCGATCCCCGGCATCGTGCAGAGCAAGGTGAACGCCGGCAAGCGGGTGCACCTGGTCGACATGCACAGCGCTCTCACCACCGCCGACCTGATCGACGGCGTCCACCCCACGGCCGGCGGCTACGACAAGATGGCCGCCCGCTGGTACAGCGCGTTGCAGTCGGTGCCCGGAAGCATCGGCAACCCGAGCAGCGGCGGCGGACAGACCACCACGATCGTGGGCACCCGGTCCGGCAGGTGCGTCGACGTCCCCGGCTCCTCCACCACCAACGGCACCCAGGTGCAGTTGTGGGACTGCCACGGCGGCACCAACCAGCAGTGGACCTACACGTCCAGCAAGGCGCTGACCGTGTACGGCAACAAGTGCCTTGACGCCGCCGGCTACGGCACCTCCCCGGGCACCCAGGTCACCATCTACGACTGCCACGGCGGGACGAACCAGCAGTGGAACGTCAACGCGAACGGCACCATCACCGGAGTGCAGTCCGGCCTCTGCCTGGACCCGTACAACCAGGGCACCGCCAACGGCACGAAGCTCGTCCTCTGGACCTGCACCGGCCAGGCCAACCAGCAGTGGAGCCGCAGATGAAGCAGCCAACACGATGGCTGACGGCCGCGCTCGCGCTGGTCCTCGGCTTGGCGATGGCGACAGCGACACGGGACGCGGCCGCCGCGGACAGCCCGTACCAGCGGGGTCCGGATCCGACCCCGGCCAGCGTCGCCGCCACCCGCGGTCCGTTCGCCACGACACAGGCGACAGTGCCCGCCGGCAACGGCTTCAACGGTGGGTACGTCTACTACCCGACCGACACCAGCCTGGGCACCTGGGGCGCGGTAGCGATCGTTCCCGGCTATTCCGCCCTGTTCGCCAACGAGGAAGCCTGGATGGGGCCCTGGTTGGCGTCCTTCGGCTTCGTGGTGATCGGCATCGAGACCAACAGCCGCACCGACGGCGCCGACGCCCGCGCCACCCAGCTGCTCGCGGCACTGGACTACCTCACCCGAACCAGCCCGATCCGCAACCGGGTCGATCCCAACCGGCTGGGCGTCATGGGCCACTCGGCGGGCGGGGCCGGAACCCTCCTCGCCGCCCTCCGGCGGCCGACCCTGAAGGCGGCGGTCGGCCTCGCACCCGGTACGCCCGGCAACAACCTGAACATGGCCACCACCCAGGTCCCCACCATGCTCCTGTCGGGACAGAACGACGGCACGGTCACGCCCTCCTACGTGCAGGGCATCTACAACACTCTGCCCGCCGGCGTGGAACATGCCTGGGCGGAGCTGGCCGGCAACGACCACCTCTCGTTCACCAGGTCGAACCCGACCGTGATGCGACTCCTGATCCCCTGGCTCAAGACGTTCCTGGACAACGACAGCCGCTACACCCAGTTCCTCTGCCCACTGGCCGACAGCACCGGCGTCTCGCGGTACAACGCCACCTGCCCCCTGGTTCCGCCGGACGGGCCGACGTCACCACCCACGACCACGCCGCCCACGTCCGCTCCGCCCACGTCCACCCCGCCAACCACGAGTGCGCCGACCACGCCGCCACCATCCGGCGCTGCCTGCACCGCGACGTACCGCACCGTCAACTCGTGGTCCGGTGGCTTCCAGGGCGAGGTCACCGTGACCGCGGGCACCGCCGCCATCAACGGCTGGACCGTCACGTGGAACCTCAACAACGGCCAGAGCATCAGCCAAGTTTGGAACGGCACCCTGAGCACCAGCGGCTCCACCGCGACGGTCCGCAACGTCTCCTACAACGGGTCGCTCGCCCCCGGCGGCACGACGACCTTCGGCTTCCTCAGCTCGGGTACGCCAGCCGCCACCTCACCGACCTGCGCCCGCTCGTGAGCAGTCGTCGGTGGTGAGCGCGCGTCGTGCGGCTCGGAGCGGAGCCGCCGGTCGATTGCCGCGCCCTCGGCCAGCGTCACGTGACGCTGGCCGAGGGCGCGGCGCGCTGGCTACGCGGCGATGATGCGGGCCGTGGCGTAGACGTCGGCGGGTAAGGCGTGGTGGAGCCGCCAGAGAATCCGCATCGGGCGCCGGGTGTGTGACTCGTACGTCATGATCCCGGCGTAGAGGTACGGCGGCGCGCGCCCAGGTCGGCCATCGAGTCTTATGAACAGGTGCATAATTGAGCCGCGCGACGTGTAGCGCCGCCCCGTCGTCAGTGCCGAAGAAGCTGGTTCCGGGATTTTGCTTGAGCCTCCTGGAACCAGCCATCCTCTAAGAGTTAATCTGCTCAGGTACTCGCGTCTTGCGTCGACCGCTGTTCCAGGCAGCGAGAATTAGCTTATAACAAGCACTCACGCGACCACCTCCGCCTGCCTGCTGGGTGCCGAAGCCGCTGGCGAACGAATTGCATTCGCCAATCCAGCGTGTCGCGTTTCCCCTTTTTGCAAGTTTGGCCGATAGTGCCTTGTCGTCGACGTGCTCGCCGTGTCGGCCGAGGAACGTGCCCAGGCCTCCAATTAGCGTGCCGTCCCAGCAGCGGCCCTCATCTCGACCCCACGCCTCTGCGGCAACGTCAAGCGTGCGAGCCAGAATCTCTGGGCCGTACTGATCGGTGATTCGGAGGATCCCAGACACTGCGCCAATGCTGTTCGTGCTTGTGCTTCCGACTCTTAACCCTCGCTGAATTAAAACGGCCTCTGTGTCAGTGAAAAGCGGAAGCGCTGCAGTTAGGCCGACTTTGTATTCATCGAGAGCGCCAGGCTTGGCGCCTTCGCGATTCTTCAGGAGGAAGAGGGTCGCTTCGCCCTGCACCGTGAGTCCGTGATGAACCTCAGCTGGTAAAGTCGTTATACCCGCGAGGCGAGCGGCGTGGACACGGTGCTGTCCATCTACTATGTAACATTCGCCATTGTCACGTTTGCTTACGGCGATCCCTCCGGCAGCTTCACGAATAAATTTCTCGGCGAGCTTCTGTGCGCGCCTTGAGTTAAGCATCCGTTGGGCATCTTTGTGCACCTTGAGATCTGCAAGGGGGAATTCGTCAACCAGCTCGAGGCGGTGAGGGGCGAGTTGGTATTCGTATTTAGGCAAAGCGCTGCCTTCCGTGGCCCGCGTGGGGAATGCCAACTGGCGGGAATGCGGGCGGCTACGGACTTTCGCATTCGCAAAGGCTTCTTGTCAAGACCTTACGGATGTCAATATCGGATTTCCGACAGCTTTCTGCCCGCGGTCATCTGGCAGTGTTGCTAGCGAGAAATCCTCGGCTATCCCCGGCAGTGGTTCATTTGCCGCGGCTCCCTCGTTGGTAGTATTTGCGGCAGTTAATCAGTGCCCGAAGTCGCTGAGGCCGAGCGAACCTTGACGGGGTCGCTGTCAAGGATGGCGACGATAAGGTCGACCGCCTCGTTCGCCGGGGTATGTTCCCAGACTCTCGCGACCCTCCAGCCGGATTGCTGCAGGGCCGCGTCTGTCAACATATCCCGGTTTCGGTTGCGGTCTATCTTGCTATGCCAGTAGCCGGTGGGGTCTTTTGGCATTCTGCCATGTTCCGGGCAGCCATGCCAGAAGCAGCCATCAATGAAGATGGCTAAGCGTTGGCGAGTGAAGACTATATCCGGACGTACAGCTCTTTGTGGAAGCGTCAGCCGCATCCCAACTCTGTAACGCTTTCCTCTCGCAAAGAGAGCACGTCGAACAGCGAGCTCCGGCTTGGTGTCACGGCTTCGGTTCGATCGCATTGTGCGGGAAGCGGCGGAAGGTGGGGGAGTTGAAGGCAGCCTCTGTTTCTGGTCTAAGCTAGAAAAGACCATCAGGCTCTTCTACCTCGCCCTCGCGACCTTCGATCTCGATGGTGCCGCCAAGTGCTTCGAAACGCTTCCGGGTGAGAGCGTTCAGTCGTTCGGTTTGAGTGACAAGCGCCCGCCGGAGCCCCTTCGAAACCTTGCGCTCGCTAATGTTTTTGGCGAGTAGCGAGATGGTCTGCGCTCGCCGAGCGATCCGGATATCCGGATGACTGCGGTCAGGAAATATCTCATCGGGAATGATTACCCGAGTTACTGCAGGTGGCAGCTCCTGATATACGCTTGCAGCGATGTCGCCTTCGTTTAGGATAGCGCCAAATGCGCTGCTCTCGAGCAACTGCCGATAAACCGTGTACTCGAAAGGATCTAGGGCTGCCTTCCGCTTTTTTGGAGGCATGTCACCGATATGCGGCAGCGACCACACCGAGACGGTGTGAACCTCGAAAGGATCAAGAACGTATTTCGCTACCGCATCTGATCGTTGGCCCGTCAGATGGCGGCCGATTCGCGCGCCGATACCCTCCGCCGTCTGACCAACATAGATCGGTTCACCGTCGTAGTCGTAGAAGGCGTAGATTCCCGCCTTGGCTTGGCCGATCGTTTGGCTAGGCCTCATTGGATCGGGAGTCTTGAGTGCCAGGCCGATAGCGGTTCGGATCGCTTTGACTTCGCGCGGGAGTTCGTTTGTCGTCAAATCGATTTTTCGTAGCTCCACTCCGCCTCCATGTCCGTGTGGCCGAAAGGAAGAGAGCTTACTCGACATCGACTTCGACGTCTGGCCTCAGCACTGGCAGAAGGTAATGCTCCCCGATCCACCTCACAACATCTACGACTACAGCGTCGCCGAACCCGAACAGCTGTTGGTTGGGCGTTCCGGCAACGAGCTTGTAGGACCCTGCTCCCATGAGGTTCGCGTACTCGCGTGGCGTCATCCAGCGAATCTGAGGTTCGCGTCCTTTGCCGACTTTCACGAGAGCCTGCTTGCTTGAACCACCTCCAGTGGTTCGCAGGCAGCCGGCGATAGCGTCTCTCCTCAGTTCCCACATTGAGACCCCTTGCCGAGTGCGGCGGTAAGCGCTCCGATAAGTGACGGTATCGGCGGTGCGCAGCGCTTCGAAGCGAGTCAACTGAACTTCGCTTAGAGAGCTGACGAAGGCTTGCACTCGATCCGGTTTCCACCACAGCTCGTCTGGGACCTCCTCAAGGATGCCGTCGAGGTTCTCCGGTCCCTTGGGGAGAGGTGGCAGGCTGAGATAATGCATATCAATCTGGTCACGGTGCCGTGCATGGATCGCTTGGATCCAGGTTGGCCGAATGTCACTCACCTCTGGCACCCCGAGGAGAGCATCTTTCGGCAGATCTTGCTTCTTGACGCCAACGATGAACATGCGGGGCCGAGACTGCGGCACGAAGTGCCGGGCGTCGATTGCAAGAACGTCCAGTGAATACCCAAGGTTTGACATGCAGTGAAGGGCATCGGAGAGATCTTGGCCGCCACGGCTAGTGGCAAACCCGTGCACATTCTCTAGCAGCACGACCGAGGGGCGTATTGCCATCTCTTGCAGGACGCGGGCGAATTGCCAGAACATCCCAGACTGCGCGCCAACTAGTCCCTTCCGATTGCCTGCCAGCGAAAGATCGATGCAGGGGAAGCTGCTCGTGGCAAGCTCGATGCGTTCAGGCAGGTCGCTTGCCATCACATCTCGAATATCTCCGACCTGGAAATGCTCGGAGGCATTGGGATGGTTCGCAGCGTAGGCATTGTACTTGGCGTGCTTGATATCGTTCGCCCAGACGACGTCCACGCCAAGCGGCTCGAGTGCGGTACGGACTAGGCCGATTCCCGCGAAGAACTCCGCGGCCCGGATGGGTGCGACCTTCATGCGTCCTCCCTCGCCCGTCTCTGCTGACCCTATAGCTCGGGCTTCGAGGCGACGGTCAACCACACGCTGATGTGTTGATTCGATCATAGGTTCTAGCCAGCCTGCACCGATAGCCGGGTGTTTTGCTCGTATTTGTCTTGTTTTTCGGTTCAACGTGATCTCCGAGTTGACTTGTTCGGACGAAGACCGTTTGCGTGAGAGGCGCGGACGTCCTCGCGGAGGCTTGTCTTCGATAGGCTCAGAGGCCGCGCCTGTCTCCATGTATGTCTTGCTGATCTAACCGGCGTCGAGCCGAGGTGCTGGTGGTTACCTCGTCTTCGACCAGCTTTTCACTCGGCTGTCCGTTCGCATGGCTCGGGCTTGTTCGCGCCGGTCACACGCCGGCCGACGCCGAGGCTTGGGCTGCGCGGATCCCTGCTCTTGGCCGCCGCAACTGAAGAGTCGGTGACCGGCTTCGCCGAAGGGCTGGTGCGGCTGTGGCACGGCAAGTACCTCACGGCACCGGCACCGGGCCATGACCCGTTGCTCGACGCGGCTCTGCACTGGGCGGCTCACCGTAGTCGGCCGCCAGCAAGCAATGGCGTCAGGAGCGTCGTGCGCAGCGCGCCCGCTCGATAACCGCGTTCCAACGACCCGGGGCTGGAGTGAGCGTCCTCCCGTCGGCGATGACAACACCGGCGGCGCGCAGCACCGCCAGGCGGCTTGCATACGCCGGATGGGCGGCCAGCTCCGCCTTGACGTGCGGAAAGGCGAGGATCGGTAGGCCCGCGCCCAACGACTCGTTGAGGACACCGAGCGCCAGCGTGTCGTTGATGCCCAGCGCCCACTTCGTCACCGTGTTGAACGTGACCGGCGCGGCCACCACCACATCGGCCGGTGGGTGCGGCTCGGGGTCGCCGGGCATGCGCCACTCGACGCGTACGAGGTAGCCGGTCTTTTCTTGCAACGCCGCCCGATCGAGCCACGGCGCGGCCGTGGGACTGACGATCATGCACACCTGCCAGCCGTCGGCGATCAGCAGGTCGACCAACTCGTCGATGTACTCCGCGGGGCCGGCGGCGCAGACGACCAGATACAGCACCGGGCGTTCCGTCATGACCGCAGTCTGCCCGAGTCGGACGACGTGCGATCGACTGGATACGAGCCGGGTTGTCGTGGCGTCTCTCAGAATTTGACGCGCACGTCGTCGGTGCTGATGAGCTGCCCGGCTCCGATGAACCTGCGGGCAACCAACAGGCCCGCCTCGTGTGCGGGTTGTCCTCCGTGGCTGGCGGACGCGTCCGTCACGAACCACGGTGTCAGGTCACGCTCGAAGGCGTCGACCGCTGACTTCAACACGCAACTCTCCGTCGCTACACCACAGAACAGCAGGTCGGTCCATCCCTCCTGTTCCGTCAGGGCAGCGCCGTCGGCTGAGAAGTACGAGTAGATCTTCTTGTCGATCACCGCTCTGGCACGGCTCGCATGATCCGCCAGCTCGGGCACGATCTCCGTCTCGGGAGGATGCTGCACCGAGGACCAATGGATCAGTCGTTCGAATGGGCTGCCGGGGTAGTTGTGGTAGCGAGTGAACACCACCGGCCGCCCGGTCGCCTCCCAATGCTCGACCAGCTCGACGACCTTGGGGATGACGCCCCGGCTTCGATCGTTGATGAAGCCGTTCTGCATGTCGATGACGATCAGCGCGGCGCGTCTCTCACTCATTCGCCGACTCTGCCACTCAACGCCGCAGTCTCGCGAAGGGCGACCTGCGCCTGCATCAGACGTGCCGGTAGGCCGCTCGTTGAGAGCGTCGCCTCGCGCATCATGCAGTGCTGCGCCGTCTCGCGGGCCCTGGCTGTCGTCAATCGGGAGTGGGCAGCGCGCAGAAAACGCCAGCCGAACTCGGGCGGCATGACCGGGTCTCGCCCGTCTTCGACCTGGCGCTCGATGTGGCGGCAGTAGGCCCAGAGCATCTGCACGTCCACCTCACAGGACACCAGGTCGTCAACCATGAGCGCCCGCTCGGGTGACAGGGCATGGTAGGCGACTCCTGCCCAACTGGCGTAGCCGACCGAGACTCCCTGCACGCCGAAGGGCTGAAGGGAGGGCTGATCGAAGCCTAGGGCTAGCAACCGGCGCTCGACGTGGTCACCCACTGGTTCGGGACAGGACTTTGCGTGACGGTTGACCAGCACGGACGGCAGGCTCATCAAGCGCAGGGCGTTCTCAAGCTCGTCCCCGGTCCAGGCCGACTCCTCCAGGACGTACATCGACAGCACGTACTCGGGCCCGACGTTGGCGGAGGAGGGAAGAGGCGAGAGAAGTCTCGCAACCTGCTCGGCTGCCCAGGGCACGTCATTCTCGTAGCTGGCGTATCGCCATGCCGCCAGGGCGGCCAGAGCAGAAAAGTGCAGCTGCTGCGCGATGTGCAGCACTATGACACCGCAGGCGAAGACGTGAGCGGTACACATTCCCCCTGGATGGGGTAACCCCGCGACTGCGACCTCCAGCCACTCGTGGTGACGTGGCTGGAAGGCTCCTTGCGCCACCAACTCCGCGGCTGCGGCTGCGCCCACATAGGCCGGAATGAACTTGTGGGACTGGACCCTGTAACCCGTACTGACCGTGCTGGGCTGGGGGGCGGCTCTGCTGGTGGTGCTGACGAAGCGATCTGCCACCTGGCTGTCGGCTCTACTCAGCACAGTGTCTAGAGCGGCCTGCATCTCCGGTCGAGGATGAACCGCTTCTCGGCCTGCCTCCCACTTGGAGACGGTGCGCTCACTGACACCGAGGTTCTCCGCGAAGTCGCGAATGCTCATCCGCAGCGCTTGGCGCAGCGCACGGGTTTCGCGGCCTGTCCACGCTTCGACAGTCGGCAAAGCTCTCGCCTCCCATCGCATCATGGCCGCTTCCGGCAGCCTATCGGCTCCCGGTGCAGCGTAGGTACAGCGCAGATACAGCGAGTAGTCATACCGGGAAGCCAAGGGCCTGGCCAGGGTGGACGCATGGCCCGGGGCGGGTGCTGGCTCCGGAGCTGCGCCGGCCCTCAACGGCGCAGTCCCGCACCCGCCCGCCCCGGCGCCACTCCATCCGTCGACGTCTCGGAGCCGCCATGACCACCCCTGAGCAACCCACGACACCGGCCGACCTGGTCGCCCGCTGGCTGCGCCTGGTCGCGGCGGACGCGGAGCTGTCGCCGTACCTCATCGGGGTTGATCTAGGCCGGCTCGCCGCGCACCTGGTCACCGTGCTCGACGGGAACGCAACTCAATGGTGCGGTCTGGGGCTGTCGGAGGCGCAGCATCGGCGGGTCGTCGACTACCTGGAGGGCGTCCTGCGGGCGGCCGAGCTGCCGGACTGCCGGATTGCCCAGGTCAGGCGGGCGTTCGAGGTGGCCGCATGAGCCTCGCCGCCGCTTGGGCGTCGGCCGCCGACCGGGCGGCCGCCGACTTCTGGTGCACCCTGGAGGACCGCCGCCCCGGGCTGCTGCCGCAGCGCGAGGCGGCGCTGTTCTTCGCCGCGCTTGGCGGTCTCGTGGCCGGCGATGACGACCGGGCGGGCCGCGCGGCGCTGCTCATGGTGCTCGGCCGCGCGTACCGTCGCTACGACCTGCTCCCACACGCCACCACCATCGGCGACGCGCTGCTCGCCACCCTGGCCCGGCACGCACCGCATCCCCTGTGGACGACCGTCGGGGAGCGAGCTGTGGACCGCGCCACGCACGCCGTCCGTCGCGCCGCCGCCCGCGTCGGCGACGGCCCGGCCTGGTGGCCCGCCCAGGTGATCGGCCACGATCGGCCGTCGCCGGGCATCGCCATCCTGACGGTACGTCCCTGGCGGCGGCTGCCCCACCACCCCGGCCAGGCCGTCCCCGTCTGCACACCACGCCTGCCCGGCCGCTGGCGCTGGCTCTCCCCGGCCAACCTCCCACGCGCCGACGGCACCGTCGAGCTGCACGTCCGCGCCGTACCCGCCGGCGCCGTCTCCCACCGCCTGGTCCATGAGGTACGCCCCGGAGAGCTGCTCTGGCTCGGCCCACCCGGCAACACCGGCCTACGCCTCGACCCGACGCGTACCGGCGACCTGCTGCTCGTCGCCGGTGGCACCGGCCTGGCACAGCTACGCGCCCTGGTCGAACAGGTCGCCGCCGCACCGGACGGCCGACGGGTCACCCTGATCGTCGGCGTCCGCGCCTTCGTCGACCTGTACGACGCGATAGCGCTCGACAAGCTGCAATGCGCCCACGACTGGCTGACGATCGTGCCGGCGTTCTCCGACGACCCCTGCGCCGAGCCGGCAGAGCAGGGCGACGCCCTCACCATCGCCCTCGACCACTACCGATCCGACCAGGACATCTACCTCTGTGGCCCGCCCGCGATGCTGGCTGCCGCGCGACCACGGCTGTTCGCCCTCGGTGTCCCCGCCGCCCGCATCCACCTGCCGGAGAGCTTCACCCGCTGATGGCCGTCTACCGCAGTCGACACACCCTGACCGGGCCGCTCACCCCCGACCGGGTCGCCGCCCTGGACCTGCCCCGCACCCGACTCGGACGCCGTGGCTACGAACCCGAACACGTCAAAGCGCTGCTCCACCGCCTCGCCCACGAGTTGCACGAACAGGGCCGCCAACTCGACCTCGCCCAAGCCGAGAACCACCGCATCAAGAACGCCCTGCGCACCTGGCAGACCCGACAGACCAGGACCCGGCACGACATGTCGCGTACGCCGGACGTTGCAGGAGGTCCGGATGCGTGAGCTGCTGGATGCGGCGACGCGGCAGCGGCTCAGTCTTGCCGAGTACGACGCCGACTTTTACGCGACCGTCGAGTCGACCGACGGCCCCATCCTCAAGAGCGAGCGGACCCAGACGTTTCGCGAGCCGGGCAGCCCCCGTTGGGAGGCGTACGCCGATGGCCAGTGGGAGGAGCTTCGGATCGCTGCCGAGCCGAATCCGGAGGCGTTAAGGCCCATTCGGGCACCACGAGCCGAGCATGTCGGTCCAACTATTCGGTACCACCGCACAAATGATCAAGGCCCTGGGTTGGCTGATTGCTGATTATGGTCAACCGTCCAGGCGATGGCCCATTCAGGATCGGACCACCGAGGGTGTTCCTGTGCAACCCAATCCGTCACCTGACGCGGGCAATGGTTACCCGCAGCCATCGGACCCGACCCAGCCGATCTCACCGACCGCGTCGTACCCGACCGCGCCCGGCCAATATCCACCGCCGCAGGCCGCGCCGTATTCCGGCCCGCCCGCCGTTCATCCGCCGCAGTCGGCTGTGCCGTACTCGGGCCCGCCGGTGGGTTACCCGCCGCAGTCGGCTGTGCCGTACTCGGGCCCGCCGGTGGGTTACCCGCCGCAGTCGGCTGTGCCCTACTCCGGCCATCCGGCCGCGTATCCGCCGGGGCCGTACGCGCCCCAACCGCCCATTCCGCCCTACCAGGCATACCCGTACCCGGCTCAGCAGGCGCCCTATCCGCCGCAGTTCGCCGCGCCGATGCCTCCACCCGTCTATACCAGGGACTACATCGGCACCGGGTTCCACGTAGCCCACATCACGCTCTCCGTGCTCACCGGTGGATGCTGGCTGCCGGTATATGGCTTGCTCTACTACAAGAAGTCTCGACCGAAGACCGTGACCACCTACGGGCGGTGACGTCGAGTCATTTGCCTCCGACGGTATGACGACGGGCATCCCCGGCGCTGACGGGATCACGGAAACGGATTCGCATCGGTAGCGTTCGGGGATGCCCGATGCCGTAGATCTGCTGGCCGACTTCACCGCACCGCAGCCGTACACCAGGGACACGGTTGCCCGCGCTCCCCGCTCACCCGGCGTGCATGTGGTCCTGGAGCACGGTGTGGTCATCTATGTGGGACGAACGAAAAATCTCCGGGAGCGCCTTCGGCAGCATCTGACCGGAGACCGAATCGCGTCGGTCCTGCACGAACAGGTCGGCCACGAACTCGACAAGCGAGGCACCGAGGCGACCGCCTCCGACGTTGCGGACTGTTGGCTCAGCGCGAGGTCCGCTGGCACGAAACCGACAACCCGGAGGGCGCGAAGGAATCCCTGGTAGTGGCCTTGAAACCCCGCTTCAACCGACAGGTCCCCAAGTGGCGATGATGCGTCGGGAGCAGAAGGGACACCGTTAAGCGTCGAGGTGGCGCCGGATCTGAACGCTTCCGGGAGAGAAATACATGCGTACCAAGAAATAAGCCCAGCGGGGCGGTCCCGAGCGTCCGTACGCGTGCTCGGTCTCGTCGTGGCCGGAGCGGTGATCGCCCCGGCGAGCCCGGCATCCGCGGCGGTCCCCGGCCTGGTGCGAGTCTGCGCCACCAGCGTCAGCAACTCCACCGACTCTCACAGCGCCACGGCGACCTGCCCGGTCGGGAAGGTGCTGACCGGTGCCGGGTACGAGCTGAACGGGTCACCGGCGAGGGCATCGTGGACGGCTTCCGCCCCAGCGGTGGTCCCGTGACCGCCCCGACGTCGGCCGCCTCGGGTGCGTACGAGGAGGACGCGTTCGCCGGCACTGGTCCGACACGGCGTACGCCATCTGCGCCACGGCGTAGCAGTCACTCATCCGGTGTGGCCGCCCCGCGCGTCCGCGGAGCGGCTGCACCGTTGACCGGTCGGCTCAGGCGCCGCCCTGGCGTTGGACCCGTCCGTCGCCGGAGACCTTGGCCCGACCCAGGTCGCGTTCAGTGCCGGCGGGGCCGGTCGCGGTACGGCGGTGCCGTTGGTCGGGCGAGTGCTCCACGGGCGAACCCTGGCGGCCCGGAGCGCCGCTGCCCGGATGGCGCCGGCCTCGTGCCGACTCGCCGCCGCTGTCGTGTTTGTTCTGCTTGTGGCTACCCATGGCTTGCGCGTACCCGGTCACCCTGCGGCTAGTCATGGACCCAGGTCGGCGGCCGTGTCGGACCTGGAATGTAGGGCGGACGGCCGATCTGGAGCAGCCCGGCCTTTCGTGCGTATGAGGGAAACTCCGCCCCGGTACACGGCAGTCGGTGCTGTGTCTCGCGCAGTGCGTCGATGATGGCACCGGCGTTGACTTCGGTGAGCCTGCCGGATCGGCACCGATCTGCGAGAAGCCAGATCGTCCCGTGCACCTCCAGCCCGTAGGCACGGCCCACTTTGGTGGCAATGCGGTCATCGGTGACCGCCGTACCGCCGCGTATCTCGGCCGCTGCGAAGACGCTCGCCTCACCGACGTCTCGTCTGTCGGCGCCGATACGGCGTACCCAATCCGAAAAGCACCGGATCTCGGTGATTGTGTCGAGTGCGATGACGTCGATCCAGGCAAGCTTCAGCGCCGCGGTGAGAGCCGGCTCCCGCTGCGCACTGGTGCGGAGCTCATCGAGCACGACGGCGGTGGTAGCCGCGCGCCTTCCAACGATCAGGCCGCCAGCACGTCGAGCCGGTCGGCGAGGGCGAAATGGTGCAGCACGGTGGTGTCGAAGACGAGCAGTGGCTCGCAATCCTGACCTGCGTTGCTCACGGTGCCAGGTCTGTTTCATCGCGTGCCGGCAGGTCGTCCAGCCCGATCTGGCCATGCAGGAGTTCGACCGCGCGGGCGTCCGATACGAGATACCGGCGCCACGCCTCCATGACGGCGTGCGAATAACCCGGCGGTACGCGAATGGCGTCGAGATCTGGCTGGGGGGCCCAGCCAACCGCATCCATGATCTCCGCCCGGGTTGGGGTGGTTCGGCTCCAGCGCGCCGCTGACGCATCGAGCCACCCAGCGCGTTCCGCCTGGCGCACGGTCAGGGACCATGACGTGCGGTAGCGCGCGGTGAGCTGGATCATCTCTTCGCGGGAGGCTGGACGGCTGTTGACATCGCCGAACGCGGCGACCGGAAGGAGCAGCTCGGCGGCGAAAGCGTTGATCAGACTTTCCCGATCGGCGCGGGAAACGTGTACCGCCAGATCGCTGGAGTATTCGTCGCCCAGAACCAGGTGGCCCAGCTCGTGGGCGGCGGTAGCTCGACGCCGGCCAGGATCTCCCTCCATGCTGACGACCGACACTGCCAGGTCCCCGTCCACCATCGATGCGCCTTCTCCCGGAAGGTCACTGACGAGGACGTACTGGCCGCTGCGTTCACAGAACTCCATCAGGGTGTCAATCGGCTCCGTACCAATCCCCCGCCTGTCACGCAGCCATCGAGCAGCGATACGGGCGTCATCATCGGAGGTGACACTCCCCTCGTACCGGACGGGACTGACGAGGGTGAGGGTGCCGGCGTCAAGTAGCTGGCGGACGTCCCTGAGCCAGGAGGCGAGTGTGATCTCCAGTCGTTGAGAACGCCTCGCCACGTCTGTGTCGTTGTCTTCGGCCATGAGTTCCGAGCGGCGCGAGATCACCGCCGATCGTCGCTCAAGCAGGTGATCGATAGGTACGTCGAGTGCGGCCGCGAGCCTGATGAGTTCCAAGGCGTCTACCCGCCGAACGCCGGACTCGATCTTGGCGATCATCGTTCGATCGAGGCCGAGTTGAGCACCCAGTTCGGCCTGAGAGAGGCCAGCCCCCAGTCGGGTCTGGCGCACCTGCTCGCCGACCGTCGTCCAGTCGCCGGTTTCGGTCATGGTGCGATAATCGCACGCGCCCTTGCTCTACGTCTCGACCGTAGCGAATCGACATTACGGATCTAGATGGCGTTTGCGCCCCTCGATACCCCGACATGGCGTTCTCGGCCGCCGGATGGTCGAGGCCGGCCATAACCTGCGGGCAGCGGAGATCCCCACGTAGGGCGGACTGCTCCGCGACTTGAGGGAGGTAAACATGCCCAGGCCATTACCGGGGGAGCAGGCCCCGATCACCGTAAAGCTGGACCGGTGGCGGGCGGGGTTGCCGCCGGACGCCTGGCCCGACAACTTCCCATCGAGCGGCGAGGTCTGGCGGCGCGACGCCTTCGCGGTGGCCGATGCGTACCGAGCCGGCTCGGCCACCGCCCGGCAACTGCTGACCGCTGTGCTGGTCTGGGGTTACGGACCCATCGGGTACGGGCCGTGGCGCACCGCCAGGTCGCTCGGCGCCGACCCCGATGGCAAACGCCTGGCGTACGCGCTTGAGGAGGTGTCCGCGTCAGCACCCGACGAGGACGCGTTGCGCACCGCGTACCGCCGCTTCCGCGACCCCAACCACGCTCGCCTGCCGTGGTTGGGGCCGGGATTGTTTACCAAGGTCCTCTACTTCGCCGGCTACCGGCGAGGGGTTGGCGGCGTGCAGCCGCTGATCCTCGACCGCGTCGTGGCCAGCCGTCTCCCCAGCGAGGCCGGCGTCGGCCGTCGTTTCGGCTGGTTGTCGGAGGAGTGGCTCGCGTACCTACGCTGGGCGGCCGACCAGGCGCAGGCTAAAGGCGTTGAGCCGGACGCGGTCGAGATGGCCGTCGTCAACGACCACTGAGACGGCTACGACACAGCGCGGAGGCGGGCGTCGAGGGCGTCGAGGTCGGGGACGAACCAGATGTGCCCGGCCTGGTTCGACTCGTGCACCAGAGCCCGTAGCGCCGAGCTGCCGTCCAGGTGCGCCGAGATGTCACCGACGACGGCGAGCCGCAGCCGGTAGTTGACGAACTTCTGCATCACGTCGCCGGCGAAGCGGGTGCCCAGCGAGAAGAAGCGTTCGTCGAGTCGGTTGGCCGGCACCGCGACCACCTGCGCGCCTGCGAAGGCCGCGCCGATCAGGTCCAGCGCGTCCTGTTCGGTGGCGACCGTCGGGCCGGCCGGGTCGCAGACCAGCACCGGCACCCCGGCGCGTTCCTGGATCTCGTCAGGCATCGTGGACTTCCCGGTCGAGTAGGCCGTTGTCGGCATTGAGGACGGCGTCGAGCAGGTGCAGCACCTCGGCGGTGCCGGCGGGATCACCGAGGATGATGATCTTCAGGCGGCGGCGGTCATCGTCGTGCACGGTCTGCACCCGCAACGGCCGGGCCGGATCGTGCCCGGTGTTGACGCTGGCCAGCACGAGCGTGCCGAGCCGGTCGGCGGCGGCCCGGTCGACACCGTCGATCTGCACGATGCTCGACACCTCGGCCTGGCCGGCCACGGTGGCGGCGGGCGGCCGTCCGGTGAGCACGTCGAGATCGCTGGCGGCGATCCGGTACTGCTTGCCGATCCGCACGGCGCGCAGCCGGCCGGAGCGGATGTAGCCGCGCACCGTCCGCACGTGCAGGCCGAGCTGGTCGGCAACCTGTTCAACCGAGTACATTTCTTCCATCATCGTTCCCTATCCTACCTCTACAGGGAACCATGCGGAATTATGCGCCGTCGGCTGTCACATCTCGACGCCCAGCGTCGGTGGGGTCCAGTACCGTCTGGGAACCATGGACGCGCGGGTCGGCGACGCCATCATCGGGCGGGATCACCCCGCGGCTCTGCTGCGCGCCGAGTTGGATCGGGCCGCCACGAGTCACGGCGGTTTCGTCCTGGTCACCGGTGAGCCGGGCATCGGCAAGACAACCCTCGTCACGTCGGTGGCGCGGGAGGCCCGCCGGCGTGGCGCGCTCGTGCTCGGCGCGGCCTGCTGGGATTCCGACAGCGCCCCCGGCTACTGGCCGTGGGTGCAGGTCTTGCGCGCCCTGCGCCGCTCCGCCGACGACTGGGCGCTCGCCCGACCGGACGCCGAGCCGGCCCTCGCCGCCCTGCTCGGCGAGACCGGCACCGGTGACGTGCCCGGCCTCGCCGCCACCTGGACCGCTCCGGACGAGGGCAGCCACGTCGCCGAGCAGGAGGCGTTCGCCCTGTACGACGCGGTGACCGCCGCGCTGGTCGCGGTCTCGGCGCACCGGCCGGTGGTGGTCGTCCTGGACGACCTGCACTGGGCCGACCCGGCCTCGCTGCGGCTGCTGGCGTTCGCCGCCCAGCACACCTGGTTCGAGCGGCTGTTGCTGATCGGCACGTACCGCGCCGCGGAGGTCGAGGCGCCGCGGCACGCTCGCGGGCGGCCGGCTTGCGCAGGCCGAGCAGGCGGGCGAGGAGCACCAGGTTCTCCGTACCGGTCAGGTCCTCGTCGACGGAGGCGTACTGGCCGGTGAGGCTGACCCGGCTGCGGACCTGGTCAGCCTCGGTCACCACGTCGTGCCCGAACACCCGCGCGGTGCCACCGTCGGGGCGCAGCAGCGTCGCCAGCACCCGGACCGCGGTGGTCTTGCCCGCCCCGTTCGGGCCGAGCAGGCCGTAGACGGTGCCGGCGGGCACCCGCAGATCCATGCCGGCCAGCGCCCGGGTCTCCCCGAACGAGCGGGTGAGCCCTTCGGCCTCGATGGCCAGGCCGGTGGAGCGTCTGTTCATCATCCGTACCTCTCGTCCGATGGCCGGGACGTCGTGGTTGGTGAGAGCAACGACGCCCCCACCACAAGGCGCGAGGTGAGGACCGACCGCCCGCTAGATCGGAACTAGCGGGCGCCGTTCCGGGCCGGAATGTCGGTGGGATCGGCTTGACTGGGGTCGACGAAGGGGACGGAATGGCGCAGGTACGCATCCAGCCGTGGCGCGAGGACGACCTCGACCTGCTGCGGCAGCTCAACTCACCGGACACGCGCAGACACACCGGCGGCCCGGAGACCGACGAGCAGGTGCTCGCCCGGCACGACCGGTACGTGCACTTCGCCGAGGGCGGCCAGGGGTGCATGTTCACCCTGGTGTTGCCGAACGGCGCGCGGGCGGGCAGCGTCGGCTACTGGGCCCGCGAGTGGCGCGACCAACCGGTGTACGAGCTGGGCTGGGCGGTGCTGCCCGCGTACCGGAGGCAGGGGCTGGCCACCGCCGCGGTGCGCGCGGCTCTCGACGTGGTCCGCGCCCGACGGGACCGGCGCTACGCGCACGCGTACCCGTCCGTCGACAACCCCGCCTCGAACGCGGTCTGCCGCAAGGCGGGCTTCATTCTGCTGGGCGAGACGGATTTCGAGTACCCACCCGGGCACCTGATGCGTGCCAACGACTGGCAGCTCGACCTGACCGCCCCGCCGGCCGACGGCTCCTGACCCGGGCGAAGAGCGCCATACCGCAGAGTCGTCCGGACGGCTCTGCGGTATGGCGCTCGAAGGACAGGTGCCCGCCGGGCGGCGGGCTCAGATCAGCGGGGCACGTAGGCGAAGGTGTCCGGGTTCGGGCCCTGCCGCCCGGCCTCACCCTTGTTCAGTGCGGTGATCCGCTCCATCGCCGCGTCGTCCAGCTCGAAGTCGAAGATGCGGGTGTTCTCCTCGATCCGCTTCGGCGTGGTCGACTTCGGGAAGATGATGTCGCCGCGCTGCACGTGCCACCGCAGCACGACCTGCGCCGGGGTGCGACCCACCTGCTCGGCGATGTCGACGATGGTCGGGTCGTCCAGCACCTTGCCCTGCGCGATCGGCGACCACGCCTCGGTGGCGATGTCGTGCTCGCGGCCGTAGGCGCGGACCTCGTCGTTGGTGAAGTACGGGTGCGCCTCGATCTGGTTGACCGCCGGCACCACGCTCGCCTCGTCGGCCAGCCGCTGCAGGTGCGGCACCTGGAAGTTCGACACGCCGATCGAGCGGGCCCGACCGTCGCGCTGGAACTCCTCCAGCACCTTCCAGGTCGAGACGTAGTCGCCGTCGTACAGCGTCGGCAGCGGCCAGTGGATCAGGAACAGGTCGATGTAGTCCATCTTCAACGCGGCCAGCGTCGAGTCGAACGCCTTGCGCGCGTCGTCCGGGAGGTGGAAGCCGTTGTTCAGCTTGCTGGTCACGTAGACGTCGCCCCGGTCGAGGCCGGACATGCGGATCGCCTCGCCGACCTCGGCCTCGTTGCCGTACATCTCGGCGGTGTCGATGTGCCGGTAGCCCGTCTCCAGGGCCGTGGTCACCGCCGCGACGGTGTCCTTCGGCTCGATCTGGAACACCCCGAAGCCGAGCTGCGGGATGGTGGTGCCGTCGTTCAGGCTGATATCAGGAATCGTGACTGCCACTGCGGCTCCTTCGCGTCTTCGTTACCCATCATCCATACCCGCGCGGGTGGACGATTCACCGTCCAACGCGAGGTGACGAGCGCAACGTCGGCCCGCTTCACCCGGTTGTGTCGAACAACACCGGCCAGGGCCGTGCCGCCGGCACCGAGGGCGGCGTGGGCGGTGCCGGCTCGGCGACGGCCAGCACCTCGGCGGCGAGCTGCCCGACCATCGGGGCCGCCGGATGCGCCGACCGTTGCGGCCAGACCGCCGAGGTGCGCTTCGTCAGCGAGGTGTCGGCGATCGGTCGCCACGCGATCCGGGGTTCCCGGCGGGCCAGCGTCGCCGGCTCCACGGCCACCCCACCGCCGGCCAGCACCAGCCCGAACAGGAATTCCGGGTTGCGTGCCGGCCGCACCCGCGCCGGCCGCCACCCGTGCCGCCGGCACACCGTGAGCAGGTGGTCGTGCCAGCCCGGCGCGGTGGCCCGGGGCGCGGCCACCAGGTCAAGGCCGGCCAGCGCCGCGAGCGGCACCTCCCGGCCTCGGGCCAGCGGCGAGGTCCGCGGCAGCAACACCCCCAGGGGTACGTCCACCGGGGCGCCGAAGCGCAGCCCGTCCGCCTCGACCGGATGGTGCACGAGCCCCACGTCCAACCGCCGCTCGGTGAGCATCCGCACCTGCTCGGCGGTGGTCAGCTCGTGCAACTCCACGTCCAGGCCGGGCGCCCGGCCGGTGAGCTGGTCCAGCAGCGCGCGCAGCGTCACCGCCGGGGTCTCCGGCGGCACACCCGCACGCAGGATGCCCAGCTCGCCCGCGCGGACCTGCCCCATGAGGTTGCGCAGCCGGCCCTCGCCGGCGAGCAGTTCCTCCGCCTCGGCGAGCAGCAGACCGCCGGCGGTGGTGAGCCGCACCTGGCGGCGGGAGCGGTCGAACAGCTCGACCGCGAGTTCCCGTTCCAGCCGCTGGATCGACTGACTCAACGGCGGCTGGGCCATCCCGAGCAGATCCGCCGCCCGCCCGAAGTGCAGCTCGTGGGCGACCACCACGAAGTGCCGCAGGTGCCGGAGCAGGTCCACGGCCCGGACCCTACGCCAGCGGCGGAACATCGCCACTGGATACCGTGCCCGGGTGGACGTCAGGGAGCGGATCGAGGCCATCTTCGCGGGCGTCGGGGTGACCGCCAGCCTGCACGCCGTGGACCTGGACGCGGTGGACGTGGACGCGGTGGACCCGGCGGCGGTGGGCCGGCAGGTCGGGGTGCGGGCCGACGAGCAGGTGGTGATCGCGTCGATCTTCAAGATCCTGCTGGTGCTGGAGTTCGCCCGGCAGGTCGACGCCGGCCAGCTCGACCCCACCGAACGGGTCCTGGTCACCGCCGCCGACCGGCTCGGCGGGTGGGGGCTGGCCGGCTGCGTCGACGACGCCGAGGTGTCGCTGCGCGACCTCGCGTACTTCGCCATGTCGGTCAGCGACAACACGGCCGCCGACCTGCTGCTGCGCCGGGTCGGCCCGGACCTGCTGCCGATGCTCGCCGCCGAGCTGGGCCTCACCCGCACCCGCGTTCTCGGCGGTCCTCGGGAGCTGGTCGAGATGATGCTCGCCGACGTGGGGGCGCGGACCGAGGCGGAGTTCGCCCGGATCTTCCCGACGCTGCCGGCGGAGCGGGTCCAGGCGATGCGGGTCTTCGACCCCGCGCACACCACCAGCAGCACCGCCCGGGAGATCACCCGGCTGCTCACCCTGATCTGGCGGGACGAGGCCGGGCCGCCGGCGGCCTGCGCGATGGTCCGCGGCTGGATGGCCCGGCAGCTCTTCTGGACCCGGCTGGCCGCCGGCTTCCCGCCTGGCGTCCGGGTCTCCGGCAAGACCGGCACCCTGCCCGGCCTGCACCTGGAGGCCGGCGTCGCCGAATATCCCGACGGCGGCCGGTACGCCATCGCCGTCTTCGCCCGCGCCGACGAGCTGACCCCGCGCCGGATCGACGTGGACCTGGCGACGGGAGAAGCCGCCCGTACGGCCGTCGAGGCGTTGCGCGGCGAGTGAGTTTCCGGGCGTCCGAGCGCCGAAGAGCAGTCGCTGAGCAGGCACGATATGCCATGACGTATGGGAGCTGACAGCCTTCGATCTTGGACTGGGACGCGGTGACGCTGGTTGGCTCGTGCCGACCGATCACCCGAGCACGGGGAGTAGATCAGCATGCCCAACCTCGACCGCCGTCGCTTCCTGCGGGACGCCGCAGCCACCACCGCCCTGGTCTCGGCCGGCGGCCTCGCCGCCACCTCGACCACCCCGGCCCAGGCCGCGCCGCCGGCCGCCGCGCCGACGCCCGCCAGCCGCCGTACCGGCGCGGTCAGCTTCCGCTGGTGGGGTACGGCCGGCTGGCGCATCGACATCGCCGACCGGACCGTCCTGGTCGACCCGTTCCTCAGCCGGATCGACACCGGGCTGTTCACCGGGGCGTTCACGACGGACACCCCGTTGACCGTGCGCGCCGACGTGATCGACCCGCGCGTCGACAAGGCCACGACCATCCTGGTCACGCACACCCACTGGGACCACTACATGGACGTCCCGTACATCGCGGCGCGTACCGGCGCCCGGGTGTTCGGCACGCTCACCGCGTACCACCTGGGGTTGGCCTCCGGGGTGCCGTCGACGCAGCTCAGCGCCGTGAAGGGCGGGGAGGTGCTCGACTTCGGCGACCACAGCGTCGAGGTGGTCGGCTCGCTGCACAGCCGCAACGCGTCGTACTCCGTGGCCTTCCCCGGGGTGCGGGTGAGCCAGCCGGCGCGGCCGGCGACCATCGCCGACCTCCCGGAGGGCGACACGCTGGGCTACCTGCTGCGGGTCGAGCGCGGCCCGTCGGTCTACTTCACCGGAGCCAGCGACGTCGCCGAGCGCAACCTCACCGGCCTGGCGCCGGACGTGGCGATGGTGGCCATGCAGAGCGCCACCACCACCGGCGACTACCTGCCCCGGCTGCTGGCCGGTCTCGACTACCCGAAGGTCGTGGTGCCGGTGCACTGGGACAACTTCGAGACGCCGTTGCGGAACCCGCCGGTCGTCGCGCCGGCCGACCGTGACCGGCTCGACGACATGATCGCGGCGGTGCGTCGGATCTCGCCGCGCAGCCGGGTGCTGGTGCCCGAGTACGAGACCGCGTACCACTTCTGACCGGTCCCGGGCGGGCGTCCGCGCCCGCCCGGTCAGCCGGCGGCCAGCTCCGCCAGGGCGCGCACCGACTTCCAGTTGCGGGTGGTGGCCACCACGCCGAGCTTCTTCTCCAGGTAGGCGTTGGTGAACTTCGTCCGGCCGTAGCCGCCGTCGGGGAAGTGCAGGAAGACCTCCCGGCCGGTCACCGTGAACGACACGTTCTCACCGCCGGGCACGGCGAGCGCGTCCACCGTGGCCTTCGCCGGAGGGGTCGCCAGGAAGGCCACCAGCAGGAGCTTCGGATCGTCCTCGACCTCGGCGTACGGGTTGCCACCCGCCACCGCCGCCAACTCCCGGCCGCTGCGGACCAGCACCGGCACGGTCAGCCCCAGCTCGTCGGCGAGCGCCCGCTCGATGCCGGCGGCCAGCTTCTCCGCGTCGCGCACGGTGCTGCCGAAGGCCACGTTGCCGCTCTGCAGGTACGTCTCGACGTGCTCGTGCCCGAGGTCGGTGACGATCCGGCGCAGGTCGGCCATGGCGAGGCGGGTGGTGCCGACGTTGACTCCGCGCAGCAGCGCGACGTACCGGGTCATGGCTCCTCCTGGGTGCACGGCCGACCGGCTCAGCGTAGGTCGGGCGGCCACGGTCCGCCGGGAGCCACCAGGCCCGTTTCGTGTACGACAAGCGGCGCCCCCCGACAGGCCGCTCTGGCCGCTACCGTCGATGGATGCGATTCGCGCGCCCGGTCGGGCTGCTCCTGAGTGCCGCCGCCGTGCTGCTCTGGGCGGTCGGCATGACGGTGTGGCAACCGTTGACCGAGCCGATCGGCCCGTGGTCGGAGCGGCTGCCGGGCAACAACGCCTACTGGGCACGGGATCTGCGGTTCGTGGCGATCGTCGCGATCGTGCTCGGGCTGCTGCTGGCCGGCCGGGGGCAGCTCCGGTGGAGCGCTCCGGCGGTCGTGCTCGGCGGGCTCTGGATCGCGGCCGACGTGGCGATCGACCGGGCCGACCCGGGCGGCACGGGGTCGACCATCCTGCTCGCCGTCTACGGTGCGGCGGTGCTCGGGGTGCTGGCGGCCGTCCTCTCGTGGCGGGACCGCGGCCGGCCCCCCACCACCGACCGGCGGGTGTTGACCGGCACGGCCTGCGTGGCAGGGGTGCTGGCGGTGGTGGCCGCCGGCATCGAGTCACCGACCGACCGGGAGCCGGAGCTGACGCCGGCGGCCTTCGCCACCGGCGTACTCCTGGTCGCCCTGACCGTCGTCGTCGCCCTGGCGGCGGCACCGGCCCGCACCCGGGGGCGCTGCCTGCTGGCCGTCGGGCTCGGCGCGGTCGCCATCGGCGGTGTCGCGCTGGGCCGGACGGTCCCGCCCGGCCCGCGCATCCTGCCGATGATCGCGCTCGGCGGGGTGCTGCTCACCGGCGTCACCCTGCTGGCGTGGGACTGGCCGGGCGGTCGGCCGGTGTGGCGGCGGCACGCGCTCGCCGGTCTCGCCGCCCTGGTGGGCCCGGTGTCGATGCTGCTGGTCGCGACCGTTGCCATGATGGTCCTGCTCCCGGTCGGCGCGACGTTCACCGCGCTGGCCGGCAACAGCCCGATCAACTCCGCCGACTCCGATCTGCTGCTCTCGCTGGCCGGGCTGCTCGCCGGGCTGGGAATGGCGCTGCTGCTGGCCTGGCCGACCGTCGACAACCGTCGCCGCTAGCTACTCCACGACCGGCAGCACGACCTCGTTGCGGCGCAGGAACCACGGCTTCCACGGTGGGTCGAAGCGCACGTACCGGATCGCGCCGGTCGGTTGCAGCCCGGCCGCGGTCACCGACCGGCCGAGCATGGTGGCCCGCTGACTGAACGCCTGCTCCGTCCACCGCCCGGAGAACCGCATCGCCGCCGCCAGGCGTGCCGGAACCTCGCGGATGCGCACCCGGGTGTCCACCGGCTCGGGCAGGGTGGCAGTGGTGAAGGTGGCCGGCATGACGAACTGGATCAGGTACGCGCCCGGCCGCTCACCCTCGATCTGGACCACCGGCACGGTCATGGCGATCTTCTCCGAGTCGCTGGCCGCCGACATCACCGGCCCGGCCGAGCCGATCGGGTGCCGGGCCCGGTTGGCGCCCCCGATGTAGGCGGCCAGCGGCCGGAACGCCTCGATCGGGGCCCGGGTGAACGACGCCTGGATCTGCACCTCGGCCACCAGGTGAGCCGGGTAGCGGCGCAGCTCGAAGCCGGGGTGTCGGGACACCACCCGGTACGGCTGCTGCTCGGTCATCGCGCGCTCCCAGGATCTCCTGGGACAGACGCTACCGCCCCTCCCGCTCCCGCTCGGCCGAAGTCGGTTGTCCCGCACCGGGGACGACGACCCGCCAGTACTGGCGTTTGCCCTCGTCGCGCAGCACCACCCCGAGCCGGCCCAGCTCCCGCCACAGCTCCCGGGCGTCGTCGCGGCGGTCCCGCTCGATCGCGCGCTCCCGGGCACGCAGCAGCGCGTCCGCGCCGGCGGGCAGACCGGGCAGGTCGGGCACCCACAGCCGATACGCCGACCGGTGGGGATCGTCGTCCGCCCAGGCCCAGCCGTGCGCCCGGAACGCGGCGGCGAGCCGGGCGGCGGGCAGGTCCGTCGACTCCCGGACCAGTTCCGCCCCGTCGGGGTCGAGCAGCACCAGGTGCTTGTCGGCGACGAAGACGACCCGGGTGTCGGCGCGTGCGACGGTCCGGTTCTGGTCGGCGCGGCGCAGCCGGACCTGCGCCGCGTCGACGCTGACGATCAGCCGTTCGGCGGTGCCGATCCCGGCGAGGACCAGGCCGGCCAGGGCGCCCACGGCGATCGTGCCGGCGGTGGCCTGCGGCTCGGGCAGCCGGTCCAGCCACTCGACGAGGTCGCTGAACGGCACCCAGGGCAGCCGGGCGAGCCAGCCTGTCGTCGCCGCGAGGAGCCATCCGGCCCCCGCGCCGAGCAGCGGGAAACCACCCCACAGGACCGCCAGCTCCAGCGGCCCGCCGCTGACCGTGGTGCGCGGACGGTAGCCGGCCAGGTCCATGGTCAGGACACCTCGCGGCGGAGCGTCCGGACCAGGCCGACGGCCAGTGGCAGGACCATCCAGACCAGCAGGGACACCGCCATCCGCCCCCACTGCTCACCGGTGAGCGCGTCGCTGCTGAACAGCGGTTCCATCGTCTTGTTGGTGTCCAGCCAGCCGGATGGGCCGCGCAGGGGCCGGACCATCTCGCCGAGCACCGCCCACAGGGTGGGCAGCAGCAGATACCCCACGATCGCCAGCGGTGGATTGAGCAGCAACAGACCGAAGGCCGCACCCATCAGCACGCTGGCGACCTGGAGGATCGCCGCGTTCAGCAGCAGCGACCAGTCGAACTGCCAGGTGCCCGCGCCGCCGGTGGCGGACGCCACGAGCGTGCCGACGGCGGCGACGGCCAGGCTGGCCAGCACCGAGGCGAGCGCGGTGAGCAGCACGGCGATCAGCTTCGCCCCGATCACCCGCTCACGGCGGGGCACCAGGGCGTACGTGGTGAGGGCGGTGCGTTGCGACCACTCGCTGGTGATCGACAGGATGCCCAGCACCGGCAGCAGCACCGACACCGGCAGCAGCGACGGGACGAAGAAGTTGAGGAACGTCTGGTCGGCGTCCTTGGCGTAGATCAACTGGAGCGTGACGATCACGGCGGTGACCAGGCCGATGGTGATCAGCAGCCAACGGCCGGCCCGGGTGTCGACGAGCTTGCGCAGCTCCACGGCGGTGAGCCGGAGCAGCGACGGACGGCGTACCGCCGGGTGCTGCCGGGGCGCGACGGCGCCGGCGGCGGGTGCGGTGGTGGTGGTGGTGGTCATCGGACGGCCTCCTTGGTGGACTCGCCTGCGGTGAGGGTGAGGAAGAGCTGTTCGAGCCCACCGCTGCCGGCGGGGCGCAGCTCGGCCAGGGCGACGCCCGCGTCGGCGGCGGCCTGGCCGACCGTCTCGGCGTCGGCCTGCACGAGCAGCCCGTCGGTGCCGTCGGTGGCGCTCAGACCCGCCGCGCCCAGTGCCCGGCGCAGTGCCGCGCCGTCGCGGGCCCGCACGAGCGTGCCGCCGCCGGCGAGCAGTTCGTTCTTGTCGCCCTGGGCCACGATCCGGCCGCCCCCGATCACCACCAGCCGGTCCGCGACCGCCTCCACCTCGCGCAGCAGGTGGGAGGAGAGCAGCACGGTGCCGCCCCGGTCGGCGAAGTCGCGCAACAGGCCGCGCATCCAGAAGATCCCCTCCGGGTCCAGGCCGTTGGCCGGCTCGTCGAGGATCAACACCCGGGGGTCGCCGAGCAGCGCGTGCGCCAGCCCGAGCCGCTGGCGCATGCCCAACGAGTACGCCCGTACCCGACGCTTCGCCGCCACCGCGTTCAACCCGACCAGGTCGAGCTTCGCGGCGACCTCGCGCCCGTCCAACCCCATGGTGTACGCGGACAGCGTCAACGCCTCGCGGCCGGTGCGCCCGGCGTGCTGGGCGGAGGCGTCCAGCAGCACCCCGACCTCGCGCCCCGGGTTGGGCAGGTCGCGGTAGGGGCGCCCGGAGACGGTGGCCCGGCCGGCCGTCGGCGCGGTGAGCCCGCAGATCATCCGCATGGTGGTCGACTTGCCGGTGCCGTTGGGGCCGAGGAAGCCCGTGACCGTGCCCGGTTCGCACTGGAACGACACGTCGTCCACCGCCGGGTGTGGCCCGTATCGCTTGGTGAGGTTCTCCACGGTGATCATGCCGACGAGCGTGCCCGCGCCACCCGGCCATCCGCTGCGGCCGCCGGTCGGTGCCGTACCGACCTTGGTCGACGCTCCGGTCGATACTTTGGTAGCTGGCTGCCGGTGCCCGTTGCTGCCTAGCATGGGCGCGTGACCAGCCTCGCCGTACCGGAACACCCCTGGCTGCTGCCGGGGGAGCTGGTCGTGCCGGGCGAACGTGACCGGGCACACCCGCGCCGCACCACCCGCGACTGGGTCGTGGACGGCCTCGCGTTCCTGGCCGGGCTGCTCTGGGTGCTGTTCACCACCGTGGACGCCCTGTCGCCCGCCCCGGAGACGGCGATTCCGCTGCCGCACGACTGGATGGTCGGCGTGGACGCGCTGCTCGGGCTGGCCTGCTGCGGGCTGCTCTGGGTGCGGCGACGGTGGCCGCTCGGGTTGGCGGTGGCCACCCTGCCGCTGAGCGCGTTCTCGCTGGCCGCGGCCGTCCCGCTGCTGATTTTCTACTTCACCGTCGTGGTGCACCGCCGCACCGCCGTCGCGATCGCGCTCACCGGTGCCGGCCTCGTCACCAACCTGGTCTTCAGTTGGACGCGCCCGGACCCGAGCTGGCCGTACTGGGCCACCGTGGCGTGGGGTGCGGTGATCACGATCGCCGTGCTGGCCTGGGGGATGTTCGTCCGGGCCCGGCGACAGTTGATCGTGTCGCTGCGGGAGCGGGCCGAGCGGGCCGAGGCCGAGCAGCAGTTGCGGGTCGCCCAGGCCCGGCACCTCGAACGCACCCGCATCGCCCGGGAGATGCACGACGTGCTGGCCCACCGGATCTCGCTGCTGAGCCTGCACGCGGGCGCGTTGGAGTTCCGCCCCGACGCGCCGGCCGACGAGGTCGCCCGCGCCGCCGGGGTGATCCGGGGCAGCGCCCACGCCGCCCTGCAGGACCTGCGGGAGGTCATCGGTGTGCTCCGCGCCGACGGCGGCAACGTCGGCGACGCCCCCGAGCCGCCGCAGCCCACCCTCGCCGACCTGCCCGCCCTGATCGCGGAGTCGCGCGCGGCCGGGATGCGGGTGAACGTCACCGACACCGTCGTCGCGCCGGCGGCCGTGCCGGCGGCGCTGGGGCGGGCCGCGTACCGGATCGTGCAGGAGGGCCTGACCAACGCCCGCAAGCACGCGGCCGGCGCGGCCGTCACCGTGGACGTGGCCGGTGGTCCGGGCGCCGGGCTGACCGTGGCGATCTCCAACCGGTGGCCGCTGGGCACGCCGGCCGGGGCTGAACCGCCGGGTGCCGGCGGTCTGCCGGGCGCCGGCACCGGGCTGGTCGGCATCACCGAGCGGGTCACCCTGGCCGGAGGCCGGTTGGCGCACGGGCGGGACGAGGCTGGCGACTTCCGGTTGGCCGCCTGGCTGCCGTGGCCGGCGTGACCGGGCCGTCCGGCGGGGCCGGGGAGGCCACCGCGCCGGTGCGGGTGCTGATCGTGGACGACGACGCGCTGGTCCGGGCGGGGCTCTCGATGATCCTCGGCGGCCTGCCGGACCTGCGGGTGGTGGGCGAGGCGGCCGACGGCGGCGAGGTTCCGGCGGCGATCGCCGCGTACGCCCCGGACGTGGTCCTGATGGACATCCGGATGCCCCGGGTCGACGGGCTCACCGCCACCGAGGCGCTCCGCGCGCGACCGAACCCGCCGGAGGTGCTGGTGCTGACCACCTTCGACGCCGACGAGCAGGTGCTGCGGGCGCTGCGCGCCGGCGCGGCCGGTTTCCTGCTCAAGGACACCCCTCCAGCGGACATCGTGCACGCGGTACGCCGGGTGGCCGCGGGGGAGGCGACGCTCTCCCCGACGGTGACCCGCACGCTGATCGACCACGTGACCGCCGCCGCCCCGGGTCTTGCCGGCCCGGATCCGCGTCGCGAGCGGGCGCTGCGGCTGCTCGGCGGGCTCAGCGAGCGGGAGCGTCAGGTGGCGGTCGCGCTGGGGCGGGGCCGCACCAACGCGGAGATCGCGGGGGAGTTGTTCATGAGCGTGGCGACGGTGAAGGCGTACGTCTCCCGGCTGCTGGCCCGGCTGGATCTCAACAACCGGGTCCAGGTGGCCCTGCTCGTGCACGACGCCGACCTCGTCTGAGCGCCCGTTAGGGGGACGATTAGGGGGCCGGGGGTTGAACTTTCATCCGATGCCGGCCGTACCACTGCCCGAGGATGTCGGTGCGGTGAATCCGCCGTACCGCTGCCGAGCTGCGGGAGGCCTGCCGTGCGTGTTGGTGAGCAGTCGACGGATCCCATCGACCAGGTGCTGGGTGAGGTGCCGCTGCCGGCGCCACTGACACCCGAGGATGTCCGGCTCGCGGTCCGGGCGGTGGTCGTGCACACCGCCGAGGAGTGGCCGACCGGGCCGCTGTGTCGCAACGACGGCGCCTCCTACCCGTGCCGACTGCACCGGTGGGGGCGTCGGGTTCTGGAGACACACGGGCTCAACGAGCGGCAGATCGAGGCGTTGATCCAGCACGGCAACCCGTTCGTGCACGTGCCCTTCCCGTTCACCGCGACCGGGCCGTCGTCCGCGCGTCCCGCCGGCGCCCGGCCGGCGGCGACCGCCGGCTATCCGGCGCCGGCTCCGGGCCGCGCTGGGCTGCCGGCGCGACACCAGGCCGCGCGGGTCACCCCTGCGGGGGTACGACCTGCCTCTGCCGGCCGGCCGGTGACTCCCCCCGTCACCGCGCCGCGCTGGCCCCGGGCTAGCTGAACGGCGTTACCCCCGCCCGCCCTGTCCGGGGCGACACGACGTCGGCCCGACGCGGAGATTCCCCACCCGCGCCGGGCCGACGTCACACCGGCCGGCTCGTTCAGTCGTTACCGGCGCCGACGCCGCAGTCCGGCGCGGACCAGCTCGTCGTGTTCGAGCTGCGGTCGCTGTTGTTCTCGCGCCGCGAGTCGACGTGCACGTGGTCGTCGTGGTCGGGGTAGCCCGGTCCGTAGATCCCGCTGAAGCCGTTGTCACGGGCGCTCTTGGCCACCCGGCAGAGCGAGGACGTCCGCGAGGTGACGTCGGCGGCGTTGCCGTACAGGTGCTGGCTGTCCGACGCGCCACCGACCTGGTTGTTGCAGGCGCGGCTGCGGAATCCGCTCGACACGTTCAGCGGCTTGTCGCCGAGGCTCTTGCGCAGCGCCTCCAATTTCCACATGGTGCGCAGCGCGTTCTGCTTCGTCTGGTCCGCCGACAGCGGACCGCCGCTCCACCCGCTGCCGCCGCAGCCGTTGTCCAACTCGTTGTAGGTGAAGTGCGCGGGTGTGCAGTCGTCGTCCTGGAGCTGGTACAGCTTGGCGTAGGTCTGCGGCCCCGCGATGCCGTCGGCGCGTAGCCCGTACGCCTGCTGGAACCGCTTGACCGCGGCGGCGGTCTTCGGTCCGTAGCGACCGTCGTTCTCCACGATGTCCCGGTAGCCGGCCCAGCCGGCGACCCGGATCTGCAGCTGACGGACGTCGTCGCCGGAGCGCCCCTGGTAGAGGTTGCGGTTCCACGTGTAGCAGCCGTCCGCGTACGCTGCCGGCGCGGCGACCACCGACGCGATCGCTGCCCCGGGCAGTGCCAGGGCGAAAGCGACAGCAACTCGCTTCAAGGTGTTTACGCGCACAGAAGTCCTCCCGATAGGAGAGCGAATGGGGTTGCTTCGGGACATCGACCGGGACGTCCCGTGATTTCCACCCTCGCACTGATCCGTGCGCTACGCGGCGATTAACGGGAATTGTCCTCACGATTCGTTGTTTCTGGGCGTCGGCTGTGAATTCGACTGATTTGCGAAACAGCCATTTCCCCCTGATCGACCCGGTGGCGCAAGAACCACACCGAACGTCGCATTCGGCCACACCCAGGGTGATGTTCCTCGCCCGTCGGGGGCCGGTAACGTCAGCCCCGGGCGACGGACTGGCGGAGGTGCACGTGGCACGCGGTGGCGTCTTCTGTGTCGAGGGTCAGTGGCACCGCGACCTCAACGAACGCGGTTCCGTGCTGCCCACCCTCGAACTGCTGGAGCGGCTGGGCAAGATCCGCTTCATCCACAAGGACGCGGCCACCCGCGACGAGCTGTTCTACTTCCTGGACCGCTGGCTGCTCAAGCAGTACGCCGACCACCGCGTCGGCTTCTTCGCCATGCACGGCGAGCCGAGCCGGCTCTGCCTCACCGACTGGCAGTCGGTGGAGCTGAACGAGGTGGCCGAGTTGATGGCCGGCCGCTGCGAGGGACGCCGGCTCTATTTCGGCAGCTGTTCGGTCCTCCGCGCGTCGGACGCGGTGTTGCGCGAGTTCCTGGAGGTCACCGGGGCCGCCCTGATCTGCGGTTTCACCCGGGACGTCGACTGGGTCGAATCGGCCGCCTTCGAAACCGTCCTGCTCGACGTGCTGGCGAACGGGCAGCGGCACAATGCCGCCGAACTGCGGATGGGCTCCGCGCACTGGGCGCCGCTGGCGTCGTACCTCGGCTTTCGGGTGATCTATGCCAACGGCCGGGCCTGGCGCCCGGCCGGTCGGCCCCGCGTGCCCACCCAGGCGGTGCCCCGCGCCGCCGCCGGCCCCCGCTGATCCGCCGCGGCCGACCTGCCGACCTGCCGCCCGGCCGACCTGCCGCCGCTGGTCGGTGGCCACCCTGGTAGGAACGAGTGATGGCGCCCAGCATCGCGAAGAACACCCGGGTCGACCGGGACACCCTGCTCGACTTCCTCCGGCCTCGGCACCGTGTCGTGCTGATGACCACCCGGGCCGACGGCCGCCCGCAGTCCTCCCCGGTCTCCGCCGGCATCGACGGCCAGGGCCGGCTCGTCGTGTCCACCTACCCCGAGCGGGCGAAGGTGACCAACATCCGTCGTGACCCCCGGGTCTCGGCCTGTGTGCTGTCCGACGACTGGAACGGCCCCTGGGTGCAGCTCGACGGCACCGCCGAGGTGCTGGACCTGCCCGAGGCGCTGGAGCCGTTGGTCGAGTACTTCCGCAGCATCTCCGGCGAGCACCCGGACTGGGACGACTACCGGGCGGCCATGGTGCGCCAGGGCAAGTCGCTGATCCGGGTCACCATCGACGCCTGGGGCCCCATCGCCACCGGCGGCTTCCCGGCCCGCCTCGCCGACTGACCGCGCCTATTCAGTACGCGGCGGTGGCCGCCACCCCAGGTCCGGCGGCGCTCGAACCCCTGAGCGCGCCCGCACCCGCCGGATGGGTTGGCGTGCTGTAGAGCTGCCCCGAATATGGGGCGGGCGATGGCGGCGGCGCGTCCGTCGTGCCCCATATCTGGGGCAGCTCTACAGGGGGCGAGGGGAGGTCGGTTCG
This sequence comes from Micromonospora sp. NPDC005237, assembly GCF_040607775.1. Lineage (NCBI taxonomy): Bacteria > Bacillati > Actinomycetota > Actinomycetes > Micromonosporales > Micromonosporaceae > Micromonospora > Micromonospora sp. NPDC005237. Next base: position 463,084 of record NZ_JBEXHJ010000001.1, read on the forward strand.
GCGGCTCGACCGTCGGTTGCCGCAATGGTCAGTACGCGGCGGTGAACCGCGCGTTGACGTACCGGGGCTGCTCGATCTCGTCGACGATCGCGACCGCCAGGTCCTCGTAGGTGAGCACCGACCGGCCCTGGTCGTCGGTGACCGGCTGGTCGGTGCCGGTGCGGTAATGCCCGGTGCGCTCGCCGGGGTGGAACTCCAGCGGCGGCGGTGAGACGTAGGTCCAGCTCACCCCGTCGGCGGCGGTGCGGTAGTAGTCCAGGGCGTCGGCCTGGCCCAGCGCCGCGTCCCGATACTGCTCCGGGAAGTCCGGCTCGTCGAGGATGCGGGTGCCACGTGGCGTGAGCAGGGTGGACCCGCCGCCCAGGTGGATGATCCGCGGTGCGGCCGGCATCGACCGCAGGGTGGTCACCAGGTTCTCGGCGGCGCTGCGCCACAGCCCGCGCTCGCCGCCGCCGATCGCCACCACCAGCGCGTCCGCCTCCGGCGCCAGGTCCCGGACACTGCGCTCGCTGGTGGCGTCGCCGGTGACCGTCCGCACCCCCGCCGGCAGGTACGACGTGGCCTCCGGGCGGCGGACCGCTGCGATCACCCGGTGCCCACGGTCGGCCGCCTCGGCGGTGACCCGCGACCCGGCGGTGCCGCCCGCGCCAAACACGACGATGGTGCTCACCAGCCCAGGCTAGGGCCGACTCGCCCCGGAGATGCCGTAATGGCGAACCCGGCGGGGCGTTCGGGGGAACGTCGGACTGGCGTGGATCGACTACGGTGAGCCGAGCATGATCCATTGACCTGAACGGGGAATCCATGAAGCACCTCTCCGCCCGTCGCCGGCTGCTCGCCTGGACAGTGCCTGCCGCCCTGGCGCTCGCCGTCGTCCCGGCCCTGCCGGCTGAGGCCGCACCGGTCAACACGCCGACCACCGCCATCACCGGCCCGGTCGACAAGGACCTCAACGGTGACGGCGTACCGGACCTGGTGACCGCCGGCGGCACCACGACGGGCCTCGACTCCGGCGTCTGGGCGGCGCGGGGCCGGATCAACGCGACCACCGGCGTCGGCACCGGCCGGGTGAAGGTCCCGGCGGTGAACATCGGCATCTACGGCAACGGCGTCACCGGCAACGAATCGCCGGCCGACTTCGACGGCGCCCAAATGATCACCGGCAGGTTCTGGGGCACCGCGAACCAGGACTTCCTGGCCTACTACCCGGGTGGCGACAACGCCGGTGGCGGCGTCATCATCAAGGGTGTCGGCGACGGAACGATGGCCAAGCCCTACAACGCCTCGGTCAGTCTCGCGCGCGAATTCCTGGCCGACGACTACGGCAACACTCCGATCCAGCTCGTCAACGGGTACGTGGCGGACGGCGTCGGCGACGACATCCCTGACCTGCTCGGGATCGTCGGCGACACGACGAACGGCTACCGACTGGCCTACTACCCGAGCGTCTGGGCGGCGGGCCTCTACTTCAGGGTGGCGTTGAACACCGCCACCCCGACCGGCGGCAGTGACTGGCAGAACTGGACCCTGGCCAGCACCGAGTTGGCTTCGGGGGTGGCACTGGTGCTGCGCAACGCCACGACCGGCGACCTGTACCTGTGGCACGGCGTCACGATGGCCGACAACGGCGACGGGACCGGCACGCTCGCCTACACCCAGTACCGGCTCGCCTCGGGCTGGAACACCGGTGCCGCGATCAGCAGCCTCGTCGCCGCCGACCTGAACGCCGACGGCGTGGTTGATCTGTGGGCGGTGTCCCCGGACGGCAGTGTGCGGGCGTACCTGATCTCGAACCTCTCCGCCACCCGGCCGGCGAAGATCCGCGCGATCCAGGCGCAGCAGCTCGGCTGAGCCGCGGTGCGGGCCCGCCGTGTCGACGGGCCCGCACCGGTCAGTCGACCCGGGCGGCGTAGACGAGCTGGCGCAGCTGGGAGCGCAGCGGGTACGTGCTCGACGGCATGAGCTGGGTGAACAGCAGTGCGGTGATCTCCTCGGCCGGGTCCACCCAGAACGCCGTGCTGGCGACCCCACCCCAGTAGTACTCGCCGACGCTGCTCGGCACCCGGCTCGGGATCGGGTCCTCGACCACCGCGAAGCCGAGGCCGAAGCCGATCCCGTCGAGGGTGGTCTCGGCGAAGCCGCCGGTGGACAGGGTGCCCAGATCCTGCCCGCCGGGCAGGTGGTTGCGGGTCATGAAACGCACCGTGCGCGGCCCGAGCAGGCGTACGCCGTCCAGCTCGCCGCCGCGCAGCAGCATCTGCGTGAACCGGTGGTAGTCGGCGGCGCTGGAGATCAGGCCACCGCCACCGGAGAGCAGGCCGGGCTTGTGGTGCGCGAGCGTGCCGAGCCGGTCGTAGCGGACCGCCCGCCCGCTACGCGGATCCGGTGCGTAGAGCGCGGCCAGCCGCTCGGCCTCGTCGCCCTCGACCCACCAGCGGGTGTCCGTCATGCCCAGCGGGCCGAAGATCCGATCGGCGAAGAAGGCGTCCAGGCTCTGCCCGGAGACCACCTCGACCAGCCGGCCGAGCACGTCCGTGGCGACCGAGTAACCCCAGGCCGTGCCGGGCTGGAAGAGCAGAGGCAGCTCGCCGAAGGCCGCGCAGGCGGTGGCCAGGTCGACGTCCGCCGGCGGGTACAGGTCGTAGCCGGCCGCCCGGTAGAGCCCGTCGACCACCGAGGTCTGCATGAAGCCGTACGTCAGGCCGGCGGTGTGGGTGAGCAGGTGCCAGACCCGGATCGGCTCGGTCGCCGGCACGGTGTACGGCTTGAGCGCCGAGCCCTTCGAGTAGACCCGCAGGTCGGCGAACTCGGGCAGCCAGCGGCTGATCTCGTCGGTCAGCTCGAAGCGGCCCTCCTCCCACAGCATCATGGCGGCGACCGAGGTGACGGGCTTGGTCATCGAGTAGATCCGCCAGAGCGTGTCGGCTTCGACCGGGGCGCCCGACTCCCGATCTCGCAGGCCGTACGTCGAGGAGTGCGCCACCTCGCCGCGCCGGGTGACCACCACCTGCCAGCCGGCCAGCCGGCCGTCGTCGACGTACCCGCCGAAGTGCTCGTCGATCCGCGCCAGCCGCGCCGGGTCGAAGCCGATCTGATCGGGGTCCTTGCTCCGCGCCACACTCACGTCGCCGAACCTACTCGCCGGTACGCCCCCGCCGGAAGGGGCCGCCCCCACCGGGCCGTCCCGAGGCGTCGGTGGGCGGCACTAGCCTGGCCGGATGCCGGAGTTGACCGAGGACATGACCTTCCGCCACGAGGACTGGTACGCCGAGGAGCTGGCCGACCGCCAGTTCGTGGCGTGCGAGTTCTTCGACGTGGACCTGACCGAAGCGGTCACCCGTGGTGCGGTCTTCACCGGCTGCACGTTCGGCAACGTGCAGTTCAACGCGTCCCGGCACCTCGACTCGGCGTTCACCCGCTGTGTGTTCCGACGCTGCAACTTCTTCGAGGCCGAGTTCACCGGCTGCAAGCTGGTCGGGAGCAGCTTCGTCCAGTGCGAGCTTCGTCCGTTGCGGGTCGACGGCGGCGACTGGTCGTTCGTCGCGCTGCCCGGCGCGGACCTGCGCGCCGCCTGGCTGAGCGGCGTGCGGATGCGCGAGGCCGACCTCACCGGGGCCAACCTGACCGGTGCCACGGTGACCGGCGTCGACCTCTCCGGGGCACAGCTGCACAACTGCCGCCTCGGCGGCGCCGACCTGCGGCGCAGCGACCTCACCGCGTTGGATCCGACGTCGGTCGAACGGGCCGGCGCCATCGTGGACGCCGAGCAGGCCCTCGTCATCGCGCAGGCGCTCGGCTTCCGGATCGGCTGACGCGGGGTCGCTCCCGGTCGATCGATCGCGGGATCGCCGGCCGTCCCATACCGTCCCGATCCGGACTGGACACGCCAGCCTGTCCCGATTTAGCGTGTCGACCACGCCCGTGCAAACGTGAAGCGACCCACAGTGGACGGTCGATCCCGTCGCGTGCGGTGGTGGCCGGGCGGCGGACTGGAGGGGTCGGTGGCGGACGAGGACCGTACGCGGGCGGATTCGCGGGCCGGGGACGAGTCGACCGGCCGACCGCCGTCGCACCGGCCGCGGGCCGTCGCCCTCGGGCTGAACCACCGGGCGCTGCGCCGGCTCGCCCGCGCCCGACAGCGGCGGCTCTGGGCGCTGGAAGGGCTTGGCGCACTCGTCTGCCTCGTGCTGCTCGTCGCGTACGTCGGCACTCGGTCCGGCCCGGAGTCGGACGATGGTCCGGTCGGTGGCTCGGGTGGCGTGCCCGCCGGAGCCACCCGACCGTCCGCCCTTCCGGCCGCCGACGGGCACGCCACCGATGCCGGGCCGGCGCAGCCCGGTCTGCGCCCCCGGGAGCGGCCGCCCTCGCCCGAGCCGCCACCGTCGACGAGCGCGCCCGCCCCGCCGCCGAAGAAGCCGGGGGCGTCGCCGCTGTCGGTGAGCCGCGCCGAGGTGCCCGCCGAGGTCGACCTCACCGCCGTGGGCACCCGTGACTGGATGCACTGGGGGCTGCGCGGCGGCAACTCGACCGTTCGCAAGCGCGCCGGCTCCGGGGAGATCGTCGACGGTGGTGGGAAGGGCACCCGGGTCGGTTGGGACGGCAATCAGGAGGTCGTCCGCTGGTCCGACGGCGCACCCGAGCGGTCCGATCGCGGCAGTTCCAACGGCGTCTACACCTGTGGCGTGGGCAACGGGTTCACGCTGACGGTCGCCGGCAGCGGGGCGCCGCGCACCGTCCAGCTCTACGCCGGGATCTGGATGGCACGGGGTCGGCTGGACGCCCGGCTGTCCACCGGGGGGCCGGTCAGCACCGTACGCCTGGAGGATCCGTACACCAGCCAGAGCGCCCAGTTCACCATCCGCTTCGAGCTGCCGAAGAATGCCCGGTTGGTGCTGACCTGGACCGTCGAGAAGGTCTTCACCGAGCACTGCGGCAACGTCGGCCTCCAGGCCGTCGCGCTGCGCTGACCCGTCCACGTGGCGGGACAGTTTGTCCGTCGCCCTCGGTCGACAGCGACGTAACTTTCTGCTGTCCCCGTCTCACCTTCCACTGTGGAGGCAGCGCAGATGAGCAGCAGTACCGCCCACCGCGTCCGTCCCGCCGTCTCCTCCGGCGCCGATGAGCTGCCCGGCGAGGGGCTCCGCGACATTCCCCTGCCGCCGTACGTGACGGGCGAGGACGCCCAGTTCGCGGTGCGCGCGGTGGTGGTGCACGCGCCCCGGCGCTGGTCCGGCGGGGTGGTCTGCCGCAACGACGCCAGCCCGCACCCGTGCCGGCTGCACCGCTGGGGCACCCGGGTGCTGGCGCTGCGTGGATTGCGGGCCGCCGAGATCGCCGCGCTCATCGAGCGCGGCGACCCCGCGGCGGTGCCCCCCACACCGAACCGCCCGGCCTGACCCCGCAGTCAGGCCGGGCCGATTCCCGGCCCTCGGTCAGCAGGTGATCGGCTTGACCCAGGAGCACTCCACGCCCTCCGGCGTACGCGGCGTCTCCGGCACCGCGGGCGGCGCGACCCGTGCCGCACTCGCGCCGTCGTCCCGATGGCCGGCCAGCGCCACGGCGATCTGGTCCTCCAGCGGCTTGACCGACGCCGTCAGGTAGTTGTTCAGCAGGATGGAGAACGCCAGCAGGTGGCCGTCCGCGCTGGTGACGTAGCCGGACAGCCCGGAGACGCCGGTGAGGCTGCCGGTCTTGGCGTGCACGTTGCCCGCCGCCGGGGTGCCGGCCATGCGGCTGCGCAGCGTGCCGCCGACGAACCGTTCCGGCTGCCCGGCGATGGGCAGCGCCGCGTACCAGGTGGGAAACCAGGGCTCGGCCCGGACGGCGGCCAGGAGGTCGACGAACTCCGCCGCCGGCACCAGATTGCGCCGGGACAGCCCCGAGCCGTCGCGCTGGCGCAGCGTTCCGGTGTCCATCCCGGTGTCGGCGACGTACTCGCTGATCGCGGTGAGGCCGGCGGACCAGGTGCCGGCGCCGGAGAGCACGCGGCCGATCTCCTTGGTCAGGACCTCGGCGTGCCCGTTGTTGGAGAGCTTGAGGAACGGCGTCATCAGCTCACCGAGGCTCATCGAGTCGTGTCGGGCCACCGGGTGGGCCGTCTCCGGGGTGGGCTGGCCGAGCACCGTCCGGCCGAGCACCCGCACGCCGTGCCGGTGCAGCGCCGCCCGGAAGACGTCGGCCGCGTAGCCGGTGGGCTCCCAGACGGTCACCCAGTCGCTGGCGGGCGCGTCGCCGAGGGCGATCTGACCGGTCACCACGATCGTGTTGCCGCCGTGTTCGCGTTCGATGGAGATCGAGGTCTCGCCCTCGCTGACGGTCTCGGCGCGGTTGTCGATGCGGACGTAGCCGGTGGGCGGCGTGGTGCTGACCACCGGCCTGGCGCCGGCCCGGTCGGCCGGCGCGGCGTGCACGATCACGGTGCCCGCGTCGTAGTCGGTGTCCGGCGCGACGGTCAGCGCGGAGACCTGCGCCGCGTAGTAGTAGGGCTCGTCGTCCCAGGTCCAGTCGGGGCCCAGCCGTGTGCTGTCGTAGCGGGTGTCGTCGGCGATCAGGTTGCCGGTCACGACCCGGACGCCGTCGGCGGCGACCTGCGCGGCCAGGGCGTCGTAGTCGGCCGCGAGCATGGTCGGATCACCGCCGCCGCGCAGGTACAGGTTGCCGGAGAGCAGACCGGCGCGGCGCTTGCCGGTGGTGTGGACGTCGGTGCTGAAGTGGTGCCCGGGGCCGAGCAGCTCCAGGGCGGCGGTCGAGGTCAGCAACTTGGTGTTGGAGGCCGGGACCAACCGCCGGTCGCCGTTGCGGTCGTAGAGCGTCTGCCCGGTGCTGGTGTCGACTACGACCACTGACGTCTGTGCGCCGGCCAGCCGACTGTCGGCGAGGATCGTGTCGATGGTGGCGCGCAGTCGGGTCGTCGCGGGGGTGGGCGACTCGGCGGTGGCGCCGGACGCGCCGACGGTGGCCGCGGTGACGGCCAGCGCGAGCAGCGCGACAGCGCGCGGAAAGAGACGACGATGCATGCGTCGATGCTGTCACGAAGATAATCGCCAGAGAAGAGCCTCGGCCGAAGGTTATTGCCGCTCGCGTTTACCCGGTCGGCCGACCGACCTGTCGTGCCCGCCCCAGTAGTGCCGCTGCGCGCCCATCACCAGCGGCGCCACCAGCGCGGCGAGCGCCCCGCCGAGCAGCGGGAAGACGATGAACACCCAGAGTTGACGCAGCGCGGTGCCGCCCTCGAAGACGGCCGGACCGAAGGCGCGGGCCGGGTTGACCGCGGCGCCGGTCAGCGTCACGCCGACCAGCTGGGTCGCCGCCAGGGCCAGGCCGATGGCCACCCCCGCGACGCCCGGGTTCTCGCTGCGGCTCGTCACGACCAGGATGACCAGCACGAAGAGGAAGGTCAGCACGATCTCCAGCACGGCCGCGCCGCCCCGGTTGATGTGTGCGCCGTACCCGTTCGAGCCGAGCGCCCCGGTCTGGTCCGCCACGTCACCCCAGCGGGTCAGCGCCCAGAGCAGGAAGCCGGCCACGGTCGCGCCGGCGAACTGGGCGATCCAGTAGGCCACCGCGCCGATCACCGAGATCTTGCCGGACAGCAGCACGCCGAGCGTCACCGCCGGGTTGACGTGACTGCCGGAGAGCGGGCCGATCGTGTAGACGAGGGCCAGCATGACGAACCCGAAGGCCAGCGCGACGACCACCACGCCGCCCTGGACCCGGGCGGCGACGGCCGCGCCCACGCCGAAGAAGACCAGCAGCAGGGTGCCGAGGAACTCGGCAGCGGCGCGACGGGCATCATCCATTCACTCAGCGTATGGACAATTCGGGCGAACCGATGGGGGAATCGGCGCTGTGAGCAGGGCGACGACCCGCGGTGGGCACAGCGCAGCCGGACATCGCGTTACACAACGCGTGAACACCCACTCCGTCGACGTCGTGGTGATCGGCGCCGGTCAGGCGGGCCTGAGCGCCGCTCACCACCTGCGCCGCACCGGTTTCGCTCCCGGCGACGGCTTCGTCGTCCTCGATGGTGACGACGGCCCGGGTGGGGCCTGGCGGCACCGCTGGCCGACCCTGCGCCTGGAGCGTGTGCACGGCTTCCACGACCTGCCCGGGATGCCCTTCCCTCCCGCCGACCCCCAGCGTCCGGCCGCCGAAGCGGTCAGCGCCTACTTCGCCGCGTACGAGCGGACCTTCGACCTGCCGGTCCGCCGGCCGGTGCGGGTCCGTGCCGTGCGTTCCCGCCCGGACGGCCGGCTCGACGTCGACGCCGGCCACGACAGGTGGACCGCGCGGGCCCTGATCAACGCGACCGGCACGTGGACCAGGCCCTTCTGGCCGTACTACCCGGGTCGCTCGTCGTTCGGCGGGCGACAGCTGCACACCGCCGACTACCAGGGGCCGGCCGAGTTCACCGGCCGCCGGGTGGTGGTGGTCGGAGGCGGCACCTCCGCGGTGCAGCTCCTCGCGGAGATCTCGACCGTCGCGGCCAGCACGACCTGGGTGACCCGCCGGCCACCGCAGTTCAGCGACGGCGAGTTCGGCCCGGAGCTGGGCCGGGCCGCCGTGGCCCGGGTGGACGCGGCGGTACGGGCCGGACGCCCGCCGGGCAGCGTCGTGGGTGTGACCGGGCTGCCGGTCACCCCCGAGATCCGCCGGCTGCGCGAGCGTGGTGTGCTCGATCGGCTACCCGTCTTCGACCGCATCACACCCGACGGGGTGGCCTGGGCCGACGGGCGTTTCGTCCCCGCCGACATCATCCTGTGGTGCACCGGTTTCCGCGCCGCGCTGGACCACCTGGCACCGCTCGGGCTGCGCGCTGCGGGCGGCGGAATCGTCATGGACGGCACCCGCGTGGTCGCCGACGACCGGGTCCACCTGATCGGCTACGGCCCCTCGGCGAGCACCATCGGCGCCAACCGGGCGGGCCGCGCGGCAGTCAATGAGATCCGCTCGTTGCTCGCCCCCGCCCCCGTGCTCGACTGATCCGGCTCTATTTGACGGATCGCCCGGCAGCGGGCACCGTGGGCAGGGACGGGGCCCGTCAGCTGCCCCGATTCGATGCGACGGCGATGACCGTCCGTCCCTCCCGTCGCCTCCCACGCGTGCTCGTACGCGGGCCAACTGTCCGGTCTGCGCGACAACCGACCGCGAGCCGAGAATCCACGAGGAGTTCCGCCAATGCTCACCATGACCGACAACGCCGTGCTCGTCATCCGTGACCTCGCCAACCAGCAGGACGTGGCCGAGGACGGTGGTGTGCGGATCGCCGCCGACGCCGACGCCGGATCGCTCACCGTGGAACTGGTGCCCGAGCCGGAGCAGGGCGACCACGTCGTCGACAACCAGGGCGCCCGGATCTTCCTCGATCCGGACGCCGCCGAGCTGCTCGGCGACGCCTCGGTGGACGCCACCGTCGACGACGAGGGAATCATCCAGTTCGGTTTCACCGAGCGGCAGTAGCAGGTAGATCGGGCTGCGGTAGCACGTTCACGGCGGTCCTCACCGCAGCGATCGCCCTCGCTGCGGCGGGCCCGGCCGAGGGTTCCGCCCGGGCCCTGCGGCGTCGTCCGGTCGCACCAACGTGGCGAGCACGTGCGCCAGGTGGTGCGACGTGCTCCACGCCGTCCAGTTGGCGATCGACCCGGCGCCGGCGCCCCGACGGGCGCGGCGCAGCAACTCGTGGTCGCCCCAGGAGAACGCCGCTCCGGCGCTCGACCAGTGCGGCGCCGCCACCAGCGTGCGGCACAGGTCGGCGAAGCGGTCGTCGCCCCGGCCGCCACGGCGCGACCAGCGGTAGACCCACCAGCCGTCGTCGGCGGTGTACCGCACGGTGGGCGTCCGGTCGCCGGGGTCGCCGGGGTCGGAGCGCGCCGGACCGACGCCGTAGTCGCCGTAGTCCACCCCGACGTCGGCCAGCCGCTGCCAGAGCTGCCAGTCCCAGCGCTCCAGCCGGACCGGCTCGTCGGTGGGCAGCCGGGACAGCGTCGGCGGCATACCGCCGGCTGCCACCGTCGCCGAGCGCCAGGCGTGGCGGCGGGCCCAGTCCAGCAGCCGGCGTACCCGCGGCTCGGCCACCCGCACGTCCGCCGGGCAGCAGACGTCGCCCGCGTCCACCAGCAGGTCGCACTCCTCCGGCGCGAGGCCGGTGAGCCGCCAGATCCGCTCGACGGCGGTCGTGTCCGCGTCCGGGCCCGCCCGGTCCTGCGCGGCGCGCAGCCGGGCCAGCGCCCGCCGTGCGTACGCCCGGGCCGCCGTGCCGTGCGCGACCAGCCGGCGGTCACTCTCCGCGAGGCCGATGACCGGCATCAGCGGTACGCCCCACCGGGCCAGCTCCGTGTCGGCCGAGTCGGGCAGGGCGGTGACGTCGACGGCCGGCAGCAGGCCGGACGGCAGGCGGCGCAGCGCGTCAGTGGTGGAGCGGTCGACGGCGCTGACCTCCAGGATCGGGGCGAGCAGCGGGGCGACTGCGGGGTCGAGGTGGTTCAACGCTTCCAGCTCACCGCGTCGGCGGCTGGCGAGGATGGGGCGGTAGACCGGTTCCGCCGCCCGGCCCCCGTGGGCGGGCACCATACTTCAATCTAGTCAGGCATTCGCATGCGTCCACACGATCCGGGCCGAAAATCTGCTGCCTGGCTGTCGCTTCGGCGACTAAGCTCGCCCGATGTCCGCGTCACCCCACCGTTACCGCTCCGTGGACGAGGACAGCGCCCGCTGGGTCGGGTTCCCGTTCCGCGACGGCGACATCGTGATCAGCACCCGGTCCAAGAGCGGCACCACCTGGATGCAGATGATCTGCGCGCTGCTGGTGCTCGGCACCGCGGAGCTGCCGGCGCCGCTGCCCGAGCTGTCGCCCTGGCTGGACTGGCTGGGCGAGCCGCGCGACGCGGTGTACCAGCGGCTGGCCTCCCAACCGCACCGCCGGTTCATCAAGACGCACACCCCGCTGGACGGGGTGCCGCTCGACCCTCGGGCGCACTACGTGGTGGTGGCGCGGCATCCGCTGGACATGGCGGTGTCCCTCTATCACCAGTCCGCCAACCTGAACCGGGTCCGGATGGCTGAGCTGACCGGCCAGCCCGTGCCGGCGGGACCGCCCCGGGCCCGTCCGTCGGTGCGGCAGTGGTTGCCGAGCTGGGTCGACCACGAGGTGGACCCGCGCGCCGAGCTGGACTCGCTGCCCGGGGTTCTCTGGCACCTGAGCGACGCCTGGGCCCGCCGACACGAGCCGAACGTCGAGCTGGTGCACTACGACGACCTCCAGGCCGACCTGGGTGCCCAGATGCGCCGGCTGGCCGACCGGTGGGGGGTCCCGGTGTCCGCCGAGCGCTGGCCGGCGCTGGTCGAGGCGGCCACGTTCGGCCGGATGCGGGAACGTGCCGACCAGCTCGCCCCGGACCTGCTGGGCGTGCTGCGGGACCGCCGGGCGTTCTTCCGCCAGGGTGGCTCGGGGCAGGGGCGCAGCCTGCTGGACGCGGCCGGTCTGGCCCGCTACGAGGAACGGGCGAGGGCCCTGGCCCCGCCCGACCTGCTCGCCTGGCTGCACCGCGACGCCTGAGGGTGCGCAGACGAGCGCGCGGCGCCGCCTCGACCGTGGTCGGAACGTCGCCGCGCTCTGGCCGTCTCCCACCACCGCAGCCGTTCGGCGGTACGCCAGCGGGGACCTGGCTCGACCGGCCGCTCGCGCCGGTCAGCGTTGTCGATCCCCGGTCGGGGCGGATCCAAACCTGCCGACCGTGGGGAATTCCACCATCTGCCAGTCCCGGCGTGACGCGCGACCGAACGGGGTATGAGCGGGCCATGGAGCATTTCACGATCGCGACCGTCGCCGAGAAGAGCCCGGACTTCCGGCGGGTGCTGTGGACCGGCGAGCACACCCAGCTGGTGATCATGACCATTCCGCCGGGCGGGGAGATCGGCGAGGAGGTGCACGAGGGGATCGACCAGATCCTGACCTTCGTCAGCGGGACGGGCGAGGCCCGGGTCGCCGGTGCGAAGCGGGAGGTCGTCGCGGGCGACCTGGTCGTCGTGCCGTCCGGGACGAAGCACAACTTCGTCAACACCGGCCCGAACCCGCTGGTGCTCTACACCGTCTACGGCCCTCCGGAGCACGCCGACCAGGCCGTGCACCACACCAAGGAGGAGGCCGACAAGGCCGAGGCAGCCGGCGAGGACGAGCCTCCGACGTCGTGACGGCGGCGGCCTGAACCGGGCCGATCCGGGTACGCGCGGCGGGTGACGCAGCCGGCGATCTCCGACTACGGGTTCCTCTCGGACTCCCGTTCCGGCGCGCTGGTGGGGATCGACGGCTCGATCGACTGGTGGTGCCCGCACCGGTTCGACGGCGCCTCGGTCTTCGGGCGGCTGCTCGACCCGCGCGCCGGGCACTTCCGGTTGGCGCCGGTCGGCGCCGGTGGCCCCGGCTTTCGGGTGGAGCGCTCGTACCGGCCGGACACGCTTGTGTTGCGCAGGGTGCACCACACGCCGCAGGGCAGCGTGGCGGTCACCGACGCGCTCGCCGCCGAGACCGGCGCGCGCGCCCACGATGTGGGGATGAACTCGCCAGCCGTGCTCATCCGGGTGGTCGAGGGCCTGTCCGGGCGGGTCCGGATGGAGCTGGACTTCGCGCCCCGTCCGGAGTATGGGCTGCTCACCCCGTACCTGCACGAGCAGCCGGGCGGCGGGGTGCGGGCCGACGCCGGCCCGGTGGTGCTGGTGCTGCGCGCCGGCGACCTGCCGCTGCGGGCGGGCCGGGACCGGGTCACCGAGGAGTTCGAGGTCTCCGCCGGTCAGGTGATCGGGATGGACGTGGCCTTCGGAGAGGCGTACGGAGCCCCGCCGCCCCGGATGGACCCGCTGGTCGCCCTCGCCGAGACGACGCGGGCGTGGGAGGCGTACCGGGAGACGCACCGGTACGACGGCCGGTACCCCGAGCTGGTCCGGCACAGCGCGACAGTGCTGACCGGTCTGACGTACGCCCGCAGCGGCGCGGTGGCCGCGGCGCTGACCAGCTCGTTGCCGGAGCAGATCGGCGGCGACCGCAACTACGACTACCGCTACTCCTGGTTGCGGGACTTCTCACTGACCATGCGCGCGCTCTGGGTGGCGGCCTGCCCGGACGAGGCGTCGCGGTTGTTCGCCTGGGCGGCCCGGTCGATCGGCCGGTTCGGCGACGAACCGGTTCCGGTCCTCTTCGGGTTGGAGGGCGAACGTGATCTCTCCGAGCACCACTGCGATCACCTGCGCGGATACCGCGACAGCCGCCCGGTGCGGGTCGGCAACGACGCCTGGCGGCAGCGGCAGCTCGACGTACCGGGTGAGGTGCTGTCGGCGGTGTGGAGGCTGCGCGACTACCTCGGCGCCCCCTTCGAGGAGGAGCTGCGGGAGATGGTGCTCGGGCTGACCGAGCAGGTGGCCGCGACGTGGCACCTGCCGGACCGGGGGATGTGGGAGACCCGGGACGAGGAGCGGCACTACCTCTCCTCCAAGGTCTCCTGCTGGCTGGCCATGGATCGGGCAGTGGGGCTCGCCGACCGGCTCGGTGAACGGGCCGACCCACGGCGCTGGGCCGGCGTCCGGGACGAGATCCGCGCGGCGGTGCTGCGCGAGGGCTGGAACGACCGGATCGGGGCGTTCACCGGCGCGTTCGGGTCGCCGGAGCTGGACGCCTCGGTGCTCACTCTGCCGGTGGCGTATTTCCTGCCGGCGACCGATCCCCGGATGCGGTCGACCATCGCGATGGTGGAGCGGGAGCTGGGCACCGACGACGGGCTGCTCCGGCGGTGGACGACCGACCCGGCCGGGTTCCTGCTGTGCTCGTTCTGGCTGGTGGAGTGCCTGGTGATGGCGGGTGAGACGCGTCGGGCCGAGGAGCTGTTCGAGCGCGTGGTGGGTCACGCAAACGACGTGGGTCTGTTCAGCGAGCAGATCGACCTGACCACAGGTGCGCAGCTCGGCAACACGCCGCAGGCGCTGTCCCACATCGGGCTCATCAACGCGGCCTGGCGGCTGACCGAGCCGAACAGCTTCTGATCGGCCCGCCGGAATCCTGCAACAGACCTGCAAGCGCCAGGCATTGACGCTGATGCGTGCGCAGTCCTAGCCTCGAAGAGACGGGAAAGCCCTTTCCCACGGCTTTCATCCCGCTTCACCCCGCTGTCGGAGCCGGGCATCCGACGGGCACACCGATCCCCGCTTTCGAGGCAGCGCGCCGTGCCGGCACGTCCCCGCGCGGCCAGATCCAGGGATCGCCACCACACGCGTCAAGGAGGACAACCGTGCACAAGAGACGACACCCCGGCCGACGACCACTGGTGCTGGCGGTGGGCGCCGGCGTGACGGCGGCGGCGCTCACCGTCGGCATGACCTCGGCCTTCGCGGCCACCATCTTCACCGACACCTTCAACGACGGCGACGCCTCCGGCTGGTCCAAGTCCGGCGGCACCTGGGCGGTCGACGGCTCGGGCGTGCTCAACCAGTCGAACGCCGGCAGCGAGCTGGCCCGGCAGTTCGCCGGTCAGACCAGCTGGACCGACTACTCCGTACAGGCCCGCGTCCGGCCGGCGAGCTTCGGCTCGTCCAGCGCCCTGGTCGGCCTGGCCGCCCGGTCCACCAGCAGCACCAAGATGTACCGACTGGCCCTGCTCGGCTCCGGCCGGGCCGAGTTGCAGGCCGTCAACGGCAGCAGCATCACCGCGATCGGCTCCGCGTCGCTCGGCGTCGCCGCCGGCACCTGGTACACCCTGCGCATCGAGGCGAGCGGCAGCACCATCCGCGGCTTCGTCAACGGCACCCAGATCGCCTCCGGCAGCAACAGCCTGGCCAGCGCGGGCCGGATCGGCCTGGTCACCGCGTACGCCAGCGGCGGCTTCGACGACGTGGTGGTCGACTCGTCCGGCGGCGGCACCCCGACCACGCCACCGGCGACCACCGCACCGCCGAGCACGCCGCCGCCCACCACGTCGGGCCCGACCACCCCACCGCCCGCGGGTTGGCCGACGCCCACCAGCAGCCAGAAGGTGGACGCGACGATCGGAGTCACCGGCACCTTCGACGGCGGGCTCAAGCGCTACTACGGCATCGGCGACGGCGGGCAGAGCGAGAGCCAGGACCCGATGTTCGAGCTGGCCGCAGGCGCCACCCTGCGTAACGTGATCATCGGTGCGCCGGCCGGCGACGGCGTGCACTGCGAGGGCGACTGCACCCTCGTCAACGTCTGGTGGGAGGACGTGGGCGAGGACGCCGCGACCTTCCGCGGCGGCAGCACGTACACCGTCGACGGCGGTGGCGCCCGGTCTGCCAGCGACAAGGTCTTCCAGCACAACGGCCCGGGCACCGTCTACATCAAGAACTTCCGGGTGGAGAACGCCGGGAAGCTCTACCGGGCCTGCGGCAACTGCTCCACGTCGTACCAGCGGCACGTGGTGATCGACAACGTGGTCGTCCGGGACACCGACGCGATCGCCGGCATCAACACCAACTGGGGCGACACCGCCCGGTTCAGCCGGATCACCATCGTCGGCGACCCGGACCGGGAGACCTCGATCTGCGTCAAGTACAAGGGCGTACCCAAGGGCAGCGAGCCGACCAAGATCGGCGAGGGCGCCGACGGCGTCAACTGCTTCTACACGCCGTCCGACATCACCTACCAGTAGGCCCGGCCGCCGGCACCCCACCCTCGGTGGGGTGCCGGCTCAGGCCAGCAGGGGTACGCCGGAGACGTCGACCGTCTCCGGATACTTCAGCCCCGCGCCGGTGTTGAGCACCACCACCCGTTCCCCGGCGCGGATCCAGCCACCGGCGCGTAGCTGCCGCGCCGCGGTCAGGCAGGCCGCTCCCTCCGGGCAGAGCAGCAAACCCTCGCGGGCGGCGAAGGCCCGCAGGTCGGCCAGGATCTCCGCGTCGTCGACGGCGATCGCGGTGCCGGCGGACGCCCGCAGCGCGGCCAGGATCAGCTCGTCACCCAACGGGGACGGCACGGTGATGCCGAACGCCACCGTATGCGCGTCCTCCCACGGCTGGGCCCGGGACTCACCGGCGGCGAAGGCCCGCACGATCGGCGCGCAGCCGGTCGACTGCACCGCCACCAGCCGGGGCAGCTTGTCGCCGACCCAGCCCAGCTCGCGCATCTCGTGCAGAGCCTTGTGGATGCCGATCAGGCCGACCCCGCCACCCGTCGGATAGATGATCACGTCGGGCACCTGCCAGCCGAGCTGCTCGACGATCTCGTACCCCATCGTCTTCTTGCCCTCCAGGCGGTAGGGCTCGCGCAGCGTGCCGGCGTCGAAGATCGTCCCGTCGGACTCGGCGATCAACTCGGCCACCCGGCGGCCCGCGTCGCTGATCAGCCCGTCCACCAGACGCAGATCGGCTCCGGCGGCCACGCACTCGCGCCGGCAGATGGTCGGCGCCGCCAGCGGCATCACGATGGTGGCGCCCATCCCGGCACGTGCCGCGTACGTCGCCCACGCCGAACCGGCGTTGCCGTTGGTGGGCATCGCGATCCGCTCGACGCCCAACTCGCGAGCCCGACTCACGCCGACCGCGGCGCCGCGCGCCTTGAACGAGCCGGTCGGGATCAACCCCTCGTCCTTGACCATCAGGTCCGCGATGCCGATCTCGGCGCCGTACGACGGGGCACGCAGCAGCGGCGTCCAGCCCTCACCGAGCGTGATGACGTGCCGGGGATCGGCGACGGGCAGCAGCTCCCGGTACCGCCAGAGGTCGGCCGGGCGCAGCGGGAAGCGTTCCGGGGTGACCGCCTTCGCCACCGCCGGCAGGTCGTAGCGGGCCAGCAGCGGCGAGCCGCACTCGCAGAGGTTCTGCAGCTTGTCGGCGGCGTACTCCAGGCCGCAGCGTGGGCAGTCCAGGTGGGTCAGGTACACGTCGCTCCTCGCCGTCAGGCCGCGTCGATGCTCAGCCACCGTCGGCTGCGCCGGCCCGGCTCGTACGCCGAGTCCAGCCGCTTGGCGACCACACCCGGCAGCCCCTGCTCCCGCCCGGTGCGCAGGGCCTCGTCGCCGGCACCGGGAAACCACGGCGGAGTCTGCCAGTGCGTACCGGCCAACGCCAGCCCATCGAGCAGTTCCCGGCGTTGCGCGTACGGGACGTCGACGCTGCTCACGCCCTCCAGCCACAGCAGGTCGACGAGCAGGAACTGGGCGCCGGCCGGGACCCGGCCACCGCTGGCCGGGCGGGCGGGACGCACCCGACCCGAGCCGTCGATGCGGACGAGCACGCCGTCGAGCACCGCCTCGGTGGGCGCCAGCGCCTCGGCCATCGCGCGCAGCCACGGGTAACCGCCGGTGATCTCCTCGTCGGTCTCGGAGAGCAGCCGCAACCGCCCGCCGGAGACGTACGCCATCGCCCGGACTCCGTCCCAGCGCAACTCGTATCCCCATTCGGCGCGGTCGCGGGGCAGCCGGGCGGCGGGCGTGGCGTGCATCGGGCGGACCAGCTCGGGCATCGGCGTCCAGCCCGGCGGCGCGGGATCGGTGCGGCGGATCATCCAGTCCCGGCCGCCGGTGGCGAACAGTGCGTAGCGGCCGGCGGTGCGGTCACCGGAGAGGGTCACGATGACCTCGTCGTCGCGCCACTTCTCGCAGCGGTACGTGCCCCGGTCGTGGATGACCATCCGGCCGCCCCCGTACTCGCCGGCGGGGATCTCGCCGGAGAAGTCGAGGTACTCCATCGGGTGGTCCTCGGTGTGCACGGCGAGGTGGTTGCGGCCCGGATCGCGGGGCAGACCGCGCGGCACCGCCCAGGACGCGAGCACACCCTCGTGCTCCAGTCGCAGGTCCCAGTGCAGGCTGCGGGCGTGGTGCTGCTGGATGACGAAGCGGCCGGCGCCCTCGTCGGGCCCGGTCGCCGTCGGGGCGCGTTCCGGCACCGGCTCGGGCGTACGGGCCGCGTCGCGCCGGCGGCGGTACTCCTCCAGCCGGTCCGTCACACCCGCATTCTCCGGCAAACCGGGCCAGTGCGCTGGTCGCCGGAGTGTCCGGTTCGCTCGGCGTCCGGGGGCGCGGCGGGGTAGAACGGACCTCATGGACCTCAGCGACCAGCCCACCGCCCTGCTCCCGGGTGACGTGCGGATCCCCCTGCTCGGCTTCGGCACCTGGCAGGCCACCGGCCAGGCGGGCTACGACGCCGTGCTGGCCGCGCTCGACACCGGCTACCGGCACCTCGACACCGCCACCATGTACGGCAACGAGCGGGAGGTCGGCCGAGCGGTCCAGGAGAGCGGGCTGCGTCGCGAGGACATCTTCATCACCACCAAGCTCCCGCCCGACCGGACGGGCCGGGAGCGCGAGACGTTGGAGGCCAGCCTGGAGGCGCTCGGCGTCGACCAGGTGGACCTCTGGCTGATCCACTGGCCGCCGTCCGCCAGTGCCAGCATCCCGATGTGGCGGGAGTTGCTGGCCGCCCGGGACGAGAACCTGACCCGCGCCGTCGGGGTCAGCAACTACAGCACGGGCGACATCGACGAGTTGATCCAGTCGACGGAGGAGAACCCGGCGGTCAACCAGATCCGGTGGAGCCCCGCGCTGTACGACCGGCAGCGGCACGCCGAGCACCGGGACCGGGGCGTGGTGCTGGAGGGGTACAGCCCCTTCAAGAACAGCGACCTCAGCGATCCGGTGCTGACCAGGATCGCCGCCGCGCACGGCGTCTCCCCGGCACAGGTGGTGCTGCGTTGGCACATCGACCACGAGATTGTGGTGATCCCGAAGTCGGTGACCCCGGAGCGGATCAGCGCCAACTTCGACGTCTTCCACTTCTCGCTGACGGCGGAGGAGATGCGCGACATCGACGCGCTCGGCGACGCCTGAATCGGCGGATTCCTTCAAGGCCCGGCCCGGTCGTGAAGGGTATCGACATCGACGCTCATGACGGTATAGCGTGCCGTCATCACGCTCGTCGATGCGTGTGAACCCGTCGCCGCTGGAGGACCGCCATGGCCCGATCCCCGTCCGTCCGTCTGCGCCGTCGTGGGGTGCTCGGCATCCCCGCCCTGGTGGCCGCCGCGCTGGCCACCCTCGCCGTCCGACCCGCCCCGGCGAGCGCCGCGCCGAAGGCCGAGTGCCTGGCCGACCTGCTGCGGGACTCCTGATGGCGACGATCCCCTGGCTCGTGGACGTGCTGCGCGGCGCCGGGGTCCAGGTCGTCGTCGAGGGGGACTGGCTCAACCGGATGCGGCCCGGCTCCTTCGACCCGATCGGGGTGCTCTGGCACCACACCGCCTCGACCTCCAGCGCCAGCAACCCGCACCCCGCGCTCGGTATCTGCATCAACGGCCGCTCCGACCTGGCCGGCCCGCTCTGTCAGGCGCTCGTCGACTACAACGGCGTCTTCCACGTCATCTCCGCCGGCCGCTGCAACCACGCCGGGGTCAGCGGTGGCAGCGGACCCATCCCCGCCGGTGACGGCAACACCCTGATGATCGGGTGGGAGATCGACTACAACGGCGTCGACCAGGAGATGACCGCCGCGCAGTACAGCGCGTCGATCGCCGCGACCGCCGCCGTGCTTACCCGCCTCGGCCGCGACAGCAGCTACGCCCGCGGGCACCGGGAGACCAGCACCACCGGCAAGATCGACCCGTCCTTCATCGACCTGAACGTGATGCGCGCCGACGTCGCCGCGAAGATGGCCGGCGGCGGAACGGCGTGGTCCTCCACGGTGGACAACACAACCTCCGGTCGGTTCACCGCCAGCGCCAACTGGGGTGTGTCGACGTTCTCCAGCCAGCGGTACGGCGCCGACTACCGCTACGCCGATCCGGTCGCGGCCAGCGATCCGGCCTGGTACCGGTTCAACGTGCCGGCGACCGGCACTTACCGGGTCGAGGCCTGGTGGCCGACGAACAGCGGCTACAACAGCGCCACCCCGTACATCGTCGCCACCACCACCGGAAACCGGACGGTGTACGTGGACCAGCGGGTGACCGGCGGGCAGTGGCGCGTCCTCGGCACGTTCACCCTGCCGGCAGGCGACGCCAACCGGGTGGCGGTGAGCCGCTGGAGCAACGCGGCGGGCCTGGTCATCGCCGACGCCGTACGCCTGACCCGGGTTTGAACTCTCCCGCTCCGCCTTGATCGACTCGACTTCGCGGAAGTCGGGGTGTCCAGGTGCGATGATGCCCCGACATCACGGAACCCGAGTGGATCTCAGCGGAGTGGGGGACTGCGAGGCGTTGACTGACGTCCAGAGGTTGAACGCCGAGCTGGGCGCCCTGCGTGGATTGAGCGCGCGGGGCGCTCGGCTGCGCGATGGGGACAGCCTGCTGTTTGACCTCGTCGACGAGCCCATCCAGACGGGGGCGTGACCAGCTGGTCACGCCCCCTGTCGGTGGTGATTCCGTTCAGGCGCGCGAGCAGGTGGCGCCGTTGAGCGAGAAGCTGGTCGGGGACGAGTACGACCCGCTCAGCGTGCCCTGGTAGCCGAAGCTGGCCGTGCCGCCGGGCGCGATCGACCCGTTGTGGCTGACGTTCCGGGCGGTCACCGCGGACCCGCTCTGGCTCACCGTGGCGTTCCAGGCGTTGGTGACCGTCTGCCCGCCGGGCAGGTTGTAGGTAAGCGTCCAGCCGTTGATCGCGCTGGACCCGGTGTTGGTGATCTGCACGTCGGCGGTGAAGCCGTTGTTCCACGAGTTCGCCGTGTACTTCACCGCGCAGCCCGAGCTGCCGCCCGGCGGGGGCGTGGTCGGTGGCCGGGTGGTCGGCGGCGGGTTGGTGGGCGGGGTGCCGCCGCCGTTGACGTTGGCCGAGAACGAGGTCACCGCGAGACCGACGCCCCCCTGCCACGGCTCGAAGCCGGCCTGGATGCTGGTCAGGTACCAGGAGTTAGTGATCGCGCCCCGGTTGCGGGTGTCGTTGATGAAGTCCATGACGCTGAAGTTCAGGCTGGAGACCGCGGACGACGCGACGTAGGAGATGACGTTGTTGGAGCCGTTGCTGCCGCGCCACACCTCCCAGGTCCGGCCGGCCAGGTTGGTCGTGCCGACCACCGAGCCGATGGGCTGGATCGGGCCCTGACGGTTGAGCCAGATCATGATCTCCATCTGGTTCACCCCGTCCCGCTTGGGCGACGGGTCCAGCCAAATGTCGTACGCCGCGTCGTAGGTGGCGCCGCTGACGTACCGGTAGGAGATGCTGCTGGTGGCGCTGCTGATCTGGCTCACCTGGATCGGCAGGTTCGTGCCGGGGGAGCAGTTGGTGTAGTGACAACCCAAGAAGATCGACGGGTACGCCGTGGGCGCCCCGTTGGTGGGGCTGCTGCCGTTCTGCGTGGTGATCTCGAAGCCGTTGTTGGTGACGTTGATGCACTGCTGGGCGGAGGTGCCCCAGCGGTTGTTCTGCACGACGTAGCGACCCTGGATCACGGTCGAGCCGTACTGTTCGCAGATCTGCGTGTCGGCGGAGGCGCTGCCGCCGAGGGCCACGGCGACGAGCGAGCTGGCGACCAGCAGCCCGGCGGCGGCCAGGGCCCGAAGTTGACGTTTCATGACGCTCCTTGACTCGGCGCGTGCCGGGCGCCGGCTGTGGTGGGGTGGTGCGGGAGCGCTCCCACGCTCAACGACACATTTACATGCTTGAAACTGTGGCGCAACCGCCCGCGTCAAACTGGTGAATTGTGACGATTGCCATCCGGCTGCCGAACGGGCGTCCAAGGGCGGCCAGCTGAACCGCGCCGACGGCCGACGAGCGGATCCGGCGGGCCGATCGGGCTCTGGTGTGCGCCGATCGCTCCGAGTAGCGTGTTGCCTCCGACGCGTGCCGTTCCCCCTCCGGAGGCGTACACCACCATGCGTAGCTCCCCCCTGCGCATTCTCATCGTCGGCGCGGGCATCGCCGGCCTGGCCGTGGCTCGGGCCCTGCGCCTGGCGGGTTTCCGGCCGGACGTCACCGACAAACTGCCGCCGGGGGAGTCGACCGAGACCGGCCTGTACCTGCCCGGCAACGCCGCCCGCGCGCTGCACAAGCTGGACCTGCACGACCCGGTCCGACCGCTCGGGCAGGTGATCCACCGGCAGCGCTTCTTCGACGCCGCTGGGCTGCCCCTCTGCGAGGTGGACCTCGACGCCCTCTGGGGCGGCGTCGGCGAGTGCCGGGCGCTGCCCCGGGCGGACCTGCACCGGGTGCTGCTCAGCGGCGCCGGCGGCGCCGTCCGACACGGCGCCGAGGTCCGCACCCTCGATCTGCTCCCGCGCGCCGTCGGGGTCACCTTCACCGACGGCACCAGCACCGAGTACGACCTGGTCATCGGCGCCGACGGGCCGCGTTCCTCGGTCCGTGCCCTGGCCGCGCTCGGCGGGCCGCCCCGCCCGGCCGGGCATGTGGTCTACCGGGCCGTCCTGCGTGACGGCCCCCCCGTCACCGACTGGACCGCCCTGCTCGGGCAGCGCTCCGGTCTGCTGCTGGTGCCGATCGGGGAGGGGCGGCTGCACTGCTACGCCGACGAGGCGGGCACCGAGCCGCCCGCCGACCCGCTGGCCCGGCTGCGCGAACTCTTCGCCGACTACCGGGGCCCGGTGCCCGAGGTGCTGGAGATGCTCGACCGGGTGCACGCCGGGATCACCGACGAGGTCGAGCTGGGCCGCTGGTACCGGGGGCGGGTGCTGCTGGTCGGCGACGCCGCGCACGCCACCGCGCCGACCCTGTCCCAGGGTGCCGCGATGGCCCTGGAAGACGCCGTGGTGCTGGCCGAGTCGCTGCGCGCCGCCGGCAGCGTGGAGGCGGCGCTGGTGGCGTACGAGAGTCGTCGTCGCCCGCGTACCCGCTGGGTGGCCGACCGGACCCGCGACCGCAACCGGACCAGGGACGTGCCGCCGGCGCTGCGCGACCCGCTGCTGCGCGGACGCGGCGGACGGATCTTCGGGGAGCATTACCGGTTGCTGGTCGGCCCGCTGTAGGCCCGTAGTAGATCGTGTCACGCCACCCCACGCGGCGCTGCGACCTGCCGGGGACTATCCTCCTTGCGGATGACGGCCCGCCGATAAACAGCGTGTGCCGAGCGGGACAACCGAGAACCGGAGGCCACTCGTGACCACCGTCGCACCCAAGCCGGTCGTGACCCGGCCCTGGCCGGTCCGGGAGCCGGTCAAGGGGTCGGCCATCGCGCGGCTGCTGCGTACCACGGACGCGAAGCAGATCGGGATCATGTACATGGTCACCGCGTTCGTGTTCTTTATGGTCGGCGGCCTGATGGCCCTGATCATGCGGGCTGAGCTGGCCCGACCCGGGCTGCAGTTCCTGTCGCCCGAGCAGTACAACCAGCTCTTCACGATGCACGGCACGATCATGCTGCTGTTCTTCGCGACGCCGATCGTGTTCGCCTTCGCGAACTACATCGTGCCGATCCAGATCGGCGCGCCCGACGTTTCCTTCCCCCGCCTGAACAGCTTCGCCTACTGGCTGTACCTGTTCGGCGGCACGATGGCGACCGCCGGTTTCATCACCCCGGGCGGCGCCGCCGACTTCGGCTGGTTCGCGTACGCGCCGCTGAGCAGCGTCGAGCACTCGCCCGGCGTCGGCGCCAACATGTGGATCATGGGTCTGGCCATCTCCGGCCTGGGCACCATCCTCGGCGCGGTGAACATGATCACCACGGTGCTCACCCTGCGTGCGCCCGGCATGACCATGTTCCGGATGCCGATCTTCACCTGGAACATCCTGGTCACCAGCCTCCTGGTGATCCTGGTCTTCCCGCTGCTGGCCGCCGCGCTGTTCGCGCTCGCCGCGGACCGCATCCTCGGCGCCCACGTGTACGACCCGGCGACCGGTGGGCCGATGCTCTGGCAGCACCTGTTCTGGTTCTTCGGGCATCCCGAGGTCTACATCGTGGCGCTGCCGTTCTTCGGCATCATCAGCGAGATCATCCCGGTCTTCTCCCGCAAGCCGATCTTCGGCTACAAGGGTCTGGTCGCCGCGACCGTCGCGATCGCCGCGCTCTCGATGAGCGTCTGGGCGCACCACATGTTCGCCACCGGCCAGGTGCTGCTGCCGTTCTTCAGCTTCCTGAGCTACCTGATCGCGGTGCCCACCGGCATGAAGTTCTTCAACTGGATCGGCACCATGTGGCGGGGCCAGATCAGCTTCGAGACGCCCATGCTGTGGGCGGTCGGCTTCCTGGTCACCTTCCTCTTCGGCGGTCTCACCGGTGTGCTGCTGGCCAGCCCGCCGCTCGACTTCCACGTGTCGGACTCGTACTTCGTGGTGGCGCACTTCCACTACGTGCTCTTCGGCACCATCGTGTTCGCCGTCTTCGCCGGCATCTACTTCTGGTTCCC
Source organism: Micromonospora sp. NPDC005237 (assembly GCF_040607775.1). Classification (NCBI taxonomy): domain Bacteria; kingdom Bacillati; phylum Actinomycetota; class Actinomycetes; order Micromonosporales; family Micromonosporaceae; genus Micromonospora; species Micromonospora sp. NPDC005237. The sequence continues at coordinate 487,367 of NZ_JBEXHJ010000001.1, forward strand.
GAAGATGTTCGGCCGGATGCTCGACGAGCGCCTGGGCAAGGTGCACTTCTGGCTCACCATGATCGGCTTCCACACCACCTTCCTGGTGCAGCACTGGCTCGGTGCTGAGGGCATGCCCCGCCGGTACGCCGACTACCTGCCCGGCGACGGTTTCACCACGCTGAACACGATCTCCACGGTCGGCGCGTTCATCACCGGTATCTCCACGCTGCCGTTCATCTACAACTGCTGGAAGTCGTACAAGACCGGTCCAGTGGTCGAGGTGAACGACCCCTGGGGTCACGGCAACTCGCTGGAGTGGGCGACCAGCAGCCCGCCGCCGCTGCGCAACTTCGACCGGATGCCCCGGATCCGCTCCGAGCGGCCGGCGTTCGACGCGAAGTTCCCGGAGCTGGCCGCCGGTCAGAGCCTGGCCGGTCCGCCGGAGGGTGGCTCCAAGCCGCTCACCAGCGAGTCGGACGGCGGCGCTACCTACACCGAGGACACCGCCAGCAACGTCGACCGGCACTGACGCTCCACCCGCTCGACCGTACGAAGGGCGCCGCCCCCGGGACCACCGGGAGCGGCGCCCTTCGCCATGTCCCGCCCTGGCTGGCCCAGCCCCGGTCCGACCCGGCTCCGACGGTCCCGCCCTACCGTGCTGCCCGCTCGGCGCTGATGGCCCCGCTCGGCGATGGCCTGCTCTGGCCGGGCTCAACCCCCGCCCCCCAAGGCCGCTCTGCTTCCCGCAGGCCTTGCGCGACCTGCGTCGCACCTCTCGGCCGACTTCCGGAGGCGACCGTACTGACGAGCGATATACCTGTGAGTCATATTTATGCCTCACAGGTATATCCGTGTGTGTATGCATGCCGTCAACCAAGGTTCCAGGGGGTCCTGCCACCGGTACCGGCGCGCCGCTCAGGCCCGGCGTGGCCCGGCCCGGCCTGGGGCGGCCCGCCGTAGCGCCGCCTCCGCAGTCAGACAGCGCCGGGTGGAAAGCGGCCAGGGACGCCGACCACCGCCTTCACCCGCCTGCCGCCCCTGGCCGTCGCCCGAGGTAGCCAGCGGCAGTCAGCGGGCGGCGGGGGCGAGGTCGGCCTCGACCGGCGGCGGGGTGGCCGCGTCGGCGTGGCGACGGCGGCGCAGCTCGCCGGGGAGCACGATCAGGGTGACCAGCGCGCCGAGCGCTCCGGTCACCACGAAGCCCCAGAGCGGCGCACTGCCGTCGATCACCGCGCCGGCGAGCGGTGCGCCGACCGCGATGCCGACGGTGACCGCCGAGCCGTGCAGGCCCATCGCCTCGCCGCGTACCTCGGCCGGGGCCAGACGGCTGACGGCGTCGGAGGAGGCCGCGATGGTCGGCGCGCACAGCGCGCCGGCCGGGATCAGCGCCAGGCAGAGCAGCCACCAGTGCGCGCCGCCCAACCCGACCGGGATGGTGCAGAGCGCGAGTGCGGCGGTGAGGGCCAGCGGGGAGAGCGAGCGGTGTACCGCCCCGTAGGCGAAGCCGCCGGCCAGGGAGGCGATCGCCCAGCCGGCCAGCACGACGCCGGTCCAGCCGACCTCGCCGCTGGCCCGCAGGACGGCGACCACCGCGACGTCGGTGCCGCCGAGCACCAGGGTGGCGGCGGCGCTGAGCGCCAGCACGGCGAGCAGTCGGGGCGTCAGCCACTCCCGCCGAGGCACCTGGCGCCGTGGGCCGGCGGGTTCGGCGGCGCCGCGGATCGGCGGGTTCACCAGCCACAGGGCGATCCCGGCGGCGACAATGCCGCCGCCGACGAGGTACATGGTGGTCTGCGCCGAGATCGCGGTGACCAGGGCCACCGCCAGCGCCGGGCCGATCATGAAGGACAGCTCGACGGACATGGAGTCCAACGCGTACGCCGGCCGTCGTTGATCTTCCGGGACCAGCGCGGCGATCGACTGGCGGACCACCGAGAAGATGGGCAGAGCCAAGGAGCCGGCCACGAAGGCGGCCGGCAGCAGCACGGGGTACGGCAGCGTGGGCGCGGTGGACCAGAAGATCGCCTCGGCGATGGCGGTGAGCACCAGAACCGGACGCAGACCACGCCGGTCGACCAGTCGGCCGAGCAGCGGCCCACCGATCGCCGCGCCCACGGTGATGGCAGCGCCCACCAGGCCGGCCGCGCCGTAGCCCCGGTCGAGGTCGAGCACGACGTGGAAGGTCAGCGTGACCCCGGTCGCCGTGAGCGGGATGCGGGCGAGGACGGCGACCAGCAGCAGCGACCGCAGGCCGGGCAGGGCGAGAGCTGCGCGGTAAGGCTTCATGTTCACGTTGGTCCGTACCTCCGGCGACATCCTCGACGGAGGGTGGACCATTGGCCAATAAATTACCGCCTCATGCGGCCCTGATCACAGGCTCGCCGTGCAGGATCACGCCGGCGCCGTCCATCGCCCGCAGCGCCACGTCGGTGGTCTCCGGAGCGACCGCGGCGGTCAGCTCCAGCAGGACGGTGGTGGCGAAGCCCTCCCGGGCGGCGTCGAGCGCGGTGGCGCGGACGCAGTGGTCGGTGGCGATGCCGACCACGTCGACCCGGTCCACGTCGTGCCGACGCAGCCAGTCGGCCAGGCACTCGCCGTCGTCGGCGTGCCCCTCGAATCCGGAGTACGCCGCCGCGTGCTCGCCCTTGTGAAAGATCGCCTCGACCCGACCGGTCTCCAGCTCGGGGTGGAACTCGGAGCCGCTGGTGCCAACCACGCAGTGCCGGGGCCACGACTCGACGAAGTCCGGCGGATCGCCGAAGTGCGCGCCCGGGTCGATGTGATAGTCCTTCGTCGCGACCACGTGCCGCCAGCGGCCCGGCTCGGCGGCGAGCAGGCGGGAGATGCCGGCGGCCACCCCGGCGCCGCCGGGGACGGCCAGCGAGCCGCCCTCACAGAAGTCGTTCTGCACGTCCACGATGATCAGCGCGTCGGCCATCGGGGGTCCCTTCGAGGTCGGATCGGCGGGCTCAGGCGGCGGGTACGACAGTGACCGGCACGGCCGGGTCGCCGGCCGAGAGCTTCAGCCCCTCCCACGGGATGGAGATGAGGCACTCGCGCAGGTGCTCCCGGGACTCGTCGAGGGTGGGCAGACCCACGGGTTCGCCGTCGATCACGTACGAGCGCTGGAGCATCCGGTCGTTGGCCTGCCGGTCGGGCACACCCTGGGGGACGATGATCTCCTCCGTGGCGGTGCCGGTCGGCTTGTGCCGGCGGACCGCGACCTTGCGCCCACCGATGGTCGCCTTGTGCTCGGAGCGCTTCACCACCGGGCGGCCCTCGACCTCGACGAGCTTGTAGACCAGTCCCGCCGTGGGCGCCCCGGAGCCGGTGACCACTGCCGTTCCCGCGCCGTACATGTCGACCGGCTCGGCGGCCAGCGCCGCGATCGAGTACTCGTCCAGGTCGCCCGAGACAATGATCTTCGTCTCGGTGGCGCCGAGTGAGTCCAGCAGTTCCCGGGACTGCTGCGCGATCACCGCGAGGTCACCCGAGTCGATCCGGATCGCCCGCAGCTCCGGCCCGGCAACCGCGATCGCGTTGCGGATGCCCTGGCTGATGTCGTACGTGTCGACCAGCAGCGTGGTGTCCTTGCCCAGCGTGGCCACCTGCGAGGCGAACGCGGCCCGCTCGTCGTCGTGCAGCAGGGTGAACGCGTGTGCCGCCGTACCCGCCGTCGGGATGCCGTAGCGCTCGCCGGCGGCGAGGTTGGAGGTGAACCGGAAACCGGCCAGGTACGCGGCCCGCGCCGCCGCCACCGCCGCCTCCTCGTGTGCCCGGCGCGATCCCATCTCGATCAGCGCCCGGCCCCGGGCGGCGGTGACCATCCGCGCCGCGGCGGCCGCCACCGCGCAGTCGTGGTTGAGCACGGAGAGCGCCAGCGTCTCCAGCACCACGCACTCGGCGAAGCCGCCGGAGACGGTCAGGATCGGCGAACCGGGGAAGAACAGCTCACCCTCGGCGTACCCGTCGATGTCGCCGGTGAAGCGGTAGTCGGTGAGCCAGGCCGCCGCCGCCTCGTCGACCACTCCGGTGCGGCGCAGGAAATCGACCTCCGCCGGGTCGAACCGGAAGTCGCGGATCAGCTCGATCAGCCGCGCGGTGCCGGCGACCACGCCGTAGCGCCGGCCGCTGGGCAGCCGACGGCTGAACACCTCGAAGACACAGCGGCGGTCGGCGGTGCCGTCCTTGAGTGCCGCACTGACCATGGTCAGCTCGTAGTGGTCGGTCAGCAGCGCGGGGCGGAGGGTGCTCACCGCCCCAGCCTAAGGTTCAGCCCGCGCCGCCGCCCTCGTGGCCCGGGATCGACCGCAGCGCGGCCCACAGCTCGGACCGGCCGGTCACGCCGAGCTTGGTGTAGATCCGCTGCAGGTGGTTCTCCACGGTGCGGGCGGAGAGGTAGAGCCGCTCGGCGATGGCCTTGCTGGTCGCACCGTGCGCGGCGAGGCGGGCCACCTGCCACTCGCGTTCGGTCAGCACCGGCGCCCCGGCCCGCAGCGCCGGCGTGCGGATCAGGTCGCAGCGGCTGAGCAGCCCCGCCAGACGCTCGCGGGCCTCGCCGGCCGCCACCGAGTGCTGCTGGCGCAGCCGGTGCAGAGCCTGTGCGGTGGCCTCGGCGGCGTACACCGTCAGCTCCAGCGCGGCGTAGTCGTCGGCGACCGCGAGCAGATCCGCGGCGGAGTCGGTCACCGCGGCCCGGGCGTGCCGGGCCAGCAGCGGTGGGAGCACCCCGTCCACCTGCTCGGACAGCTCGGCGAGGCGCTGCGCCACGGTGCGCCGCCCACCGTCGGAGCAGGTGGGCCCGACGGGCGCGCCGGCCTGCTCCAACCGGACCAGGTCGTGCAGAACGTGCACCTCGTGCCCGGCGAAACCGTCCGCGCGCAGCCGGTCGGCCAGGTCGTTGAGCTGCTTCACGGCGCCCGGCAGGTCACCCGACGCGGCGAGCACCGCACCCCGGGCCTGCTCCAGCCACGGGTAGAGCACCGCCATGCCCGGCGCGTGGGTGCGGTCGGCCTCGGCCATCGCCTCGGCGGCCTGCGCCGCGTCTCCGCGCAGCGCCGCCGCCTGGGCCCGCTCGGCCTGGGCCAGACCGGCGTAGACCCGGCTGGTCGCCAGCACCGCGCAGGCGCCCAACGACGTCCGCATCGCCGAGTCGCTCTGCCCGCGCAGCCGCGCGGCGTACGCCTGGAGGATGGCCAGGTATCCGGTGCCGAGCCGGAAGTCACCGGCACCGGCCAGGTCGGCGAACTCGTCGGCCACGATCGCGTCGATCCCGACGAGGTCGCCGGTGAGCATGAGCCGGGTGCCGCGGGCCAGCTCCAGGGCCAGTTGCAGGTACGGCATGTCGGTGCGCCAGCTGGCCGCGGCGGAGTGCACCTGCGCGATGGCCGCGCCGCTGCGCGACAGCTGACCCTGGGCGGCCTGGACGTACGCGATGGTGCTGCGGGCCAGTTCACGCGCGGCGATGCCGGCGGCGGGCCGATCGAGCACGGTCTGGCTGAGCCGTACGGCGGTGACCGTGTCGAGCCGGTGCAGCCGCATGATCGCCTCGAAGGCGTGCACCCGGGCGCGGTCGGCCGAGTCGCCGAGCTCCTCGACCCGGCTCGCGATCTCCTCCACCGTGGACTCCTGACTGAGCCCCCAGTAGCTGACCATGCCGCGGACGGTCAGCCACCGGCAGAGCCGCCGCTCGTCCCCGGCCTTTGGAGTCACCGCGTCGAGAACGGTGATCGCCTCGTCCGGTCGGTCGGCGAACATCAGAATCGTGGCCAGCAGCTCCGCCGCGTCCGAGCCGCCGTCGGCGTTCAGCGCGGCCCGGGCCAGCCGGGTCGCCAGCGGTACGTCGTAGCGGGTGAACGCCTGCATCGCGGCGTCCACGAGCAGGGCGGCGTCCTGTGCGGTGCCCGAGTCGAGCCGCCAGACCGCCACCCGCAGCAGGTCGTCGCGGCGGCGCTTGCCGACCTGTTCCAGCAGCTCGGCGAGGTGCGCCTGGAGGCGTCGGGTGCGGCTGACCGGGCACCGGCGACGCATCACCTCGCCGTAGAGCGGGTGGGCCAGGCGTACGTTGGTCCGCCGGTCGTGCTGGACGACGGTGATCAGGCCGCGTTCCTCGGCGTACTCCACATCGGACTGCTCGGCGGCCTGGTTGAGCAGGTGCAGGCCGAGTGGCTCGCCGAAGGCGACCAGCTCGACGACCGTGCGAACGCCGTCGGTGAGCTGCCCGACGCGGGTGTCGATCAGCTCGGTGAGGCTGGGTGCCAGCTCCAGCCGCCCGGTCCACTTCCAGATCCCGTAGGTGCGCTTCAACTCCTCGCTGCCGCTGGCGGCGTGCACCAGCTCGCGCAGCAGCAGCGGGTTGCCGGCCGACAGCCGGCCGAGCCGGTCGGCGGAGCCGGCGTCGACCGGGCCGCCCAGGATCGCCGCCAGCAGGCCGGCGGTCTCCGACGGTGGCATGGGGGTCAGCTCGACGTGCTCGACCAGGTCGTCGGTCCAGAGTGCGCGGATCGGCAGCGGGATCTGTTCGCCGTCGCGCAGGGTGCCCACGACTGTGGCGTTGTCGGCGCGGGCGACCAGATGCACCAGCGCCGCGGAGGGTGGGTCGAGCAGGTGCGCGTCGTCGATGGCGAGCACGATCCGGCGGCCGGCGGCCTGCTGTTGCAGAACGCCCAGCGCCCAGCGGAGTATGCCGGCGGGGGAGAGGCCCTGGGGCTGCTCCGCCGGGAGGACCTGCACCAGCCCGCCGAAGGGCAGCGCCGCCGTGGTGGCGCTGGCCGCGATGGACCAGATCGCGTACCGGTCGGTGGGCAGGGTGTTGACGCCCTCGCGTAGCAGCCGGCTCTTGCCGATGCCCGCGCTGCCGCTGAAGAAGAGCCCTCGGCCGGCCTCGCCGGTCACCGCCGCCAGCAGGCGGTTGAGCTCATCGGTTCGGCCGACGAACTTCCATCGACTCATCCGCGCAGCATATCCATCGAATTCCGTCCGCGCCCGCACCGTCACGCACCGAAGTTGAGTAGTCGCACAATTACCGGTGAGTATCCGAACTGTTCCGCCTGGTCGGCCGGCCGAACGTACTCTTCCGGCATCCGGGTAGTGTTACCGGAATTCCACGCGACCGGCGCGCCGGTCGCCTGCCCCGGGAGGCCACCCGATGCAGCAGGGCCCTCTCCCTTCGCTCGACTCGCCCGGTGACATGGCCAGCTCAGCCGACCTGCCGAGCTGCAGCCCGCTGCCCACCGACCTCGGCGTGCCCCGTCCCCGGGCGGACGAGCCGCTCGGCGTGGTCGCCGTCGGCCCGGCCGGCGCCGACCGGCGTGCGGTCCTCGCCAGCCTCGTCGGGCTCGACCCGGTGATGCTCACCGTGCCGGCGGGCAGTTGGCTGCTGGTCCGGCACGCCCAGGTGCCCACGCGGGCGGCCTTCGTCCCCGGCTACCGCCAGCCGCACTCGTACGGCGCGGACCGGGACGCCGCCGGCCCGGCGTTGGCCCGCCCACCCCGGCGGGTCGAGCTGAGCGTGCCCGAGCCCCTGCTGCGCCACTTCACCCTGGTCGACACACCGGACACGGGCGCGCTCGGCGTGGCCGGCGTCCGGGTGCTGCGCGAGGCCGTCGGCCGGGCCGGCGCGCTGCTCTTCGTGATCGCGGCCGACCAGGCGTTCACGGCCCATGAGCTGAATCTGCTCGCCGACGTGGCCGCTGCCCCGGTGGAGGTCGTCTTCGTGGTGACCCCGGGTGCGGCCGGTTGGGCGCCGCCGGCCGACGGCGGGGTGCTGACGGAGGACGCGGGGGCGTCCGTCTCGCCGCCCGACGGCCGGCCGGATGAGGTGGACCCGGTGGCGGTGATCGTCGAGGCGCACCGGGCGGCGCTGCTGGCCGCGGTCCCCTCCCTGGCCGGCGCGCGGTGGTTCCCGGTCGACGGCGCCGATTCCGCCGCCGACCTGCGCCGGGCGCTGGTGGGCTGGTCGGCGAACGAGGGGTTGCAGCGGGCCAGCGCCGATCCGCCGGCGCTGCCGGGGCAGCACGACCGGGTGGCGGTGTCCGCCGACCCGGGGGACTGGTCCGAGCGGCTCGACCGACAGGTCCGCTCCTGCTCCCAGCGGATCCGCCAGCACCTGGCACTGGAGTTGGCGAACGTCCATCTCCGGGCCGTCCAGGAGATCGTCTTCGGGGTCGGCTGCGCCGGCCTGCCGGACCTGCTCGACCGGGAGATGGCGGCGCTGTCGCTGCTGGCCACCGCGCAGTGCGACCACGCGGTGCGGGGCATCGTGGCCGACACCGCCGCCCAGGTGCTCGGCGCGACACCGACCGAGGGCGTCAGCCGCCGGATCGCCACCGCCGTGCAGTACGGCCTGGCCGACCACCGCTCCGGGCGCGACCTGGACCGGGTCCTGCTGATCACGAGTACGGCGGGTGTCGCCGGGCTGACCGGCGCGGAGGCGATCGACGCGCTCGCCGGCTATCCGACGGTGACCCGTGACGAGGTGCTTCCGCCGGTCGCGGTGGCGCTCTCCGGCGGGTGCTGGCAGCAGTGGCGTACCCCGGGCAACGATGACCACAGCGCCGCGCGGGCCTGGTCCCAGCGGGCGTTGCGGGAGGTCGAGCTGGAGCTTTCCCGGGAGATCTCCCGACGGTTCGAGGTGATCCGCCTCTCGCTGGGCGTGGTGCTCTCCGATGCAGTCGACCACGGCATCCTGCTCGCCTGACGGCGTGGCCATCTCCCGGCTCGGGCCTGCCCCGCGCCTCGCGTCCGACGGGGTGCGGGCCGGCTCCGGGGTGGCCACGGCGGGTGATCCTGGTTCGCCCGGCGTTCCGGTTCCTCGGTTCCGGGAAACCGGTGGCACGATGGGGGGCATGGCGGCTCCACAGGTTGCACCGGTCGAGACGCCGGCCACTGACGAGGTGCCGGCGCCCGACCGGCAATGGGTGACGATCGTGTGGGACGACCCGGTCAACCTGATGACGTACGTGACCTGGGTCTTCCAGAAGCTGTTCGGCTACAGCCGGGAGAGGGCGGAGCAGCTCATGCTGGACGTGCACCACAAGGGCCGCGCCGTGGTCTCCACGGGGGCCCGGGAGCGGATGGAGCACGACGCGTCGCAGTTGCACGCGTACGGGCTGTGGGCGACGGTGGACCGCTCGTGAGCGCGCGGAGTACGCCGGGTCTGCGAGCCCCGCGGTCGCGAACGGGGCGGGCAGCGTGAGCATGTTCCGGCGGCAGGCCGGCCGCTATGTCGCCACCTTCGCCGTGGACGAAGTGCGGGTGCTGCGAAAGGTCGCCTCCGAGGTGGTCGGTCTGCTCACCGACGGTTTCGACCACACGGACCCGGTCGTGGGCCGGCTGTTCCCGGCGGTCTACCCGAAGGATGCGAGCGGCACCGCCGAGTTCCGCCGCTACACCGAGGGTGATCTGAAGACTGCCAAGATCGACCAGGCCGGGGCCATCCTGGCCGCGCTGCCCGACGAGGCCGGCGGCGAGGTGCGGTTGGACGCCGAGGCGGCCGAGGCGTGGCTGCGGGCGCTCAACGACGCGCGGCTGGCGATGGGCGTCCGGCTGGAGATCAAGGACGGCACTGACCTGGGTGAGGAGTTGGACGACGCGGTGACCGAGGATCCCGGCTCCAGCCGGGTGTTCCAACTTTCGGTCTACGCGTACCTCGGGTATCTACAGGAGTCGCTGCTCAACGCCTTGATCGACGAGGCGTGACCGGCACCACTTCAGGGCCTGCCCGGTAGGCGTTAGGCTGGTGCACGTGCTGAGCATCGACCGGTCGATCATCGACGCGATCGTCGCCCACGCGCGCCGGGACCACCCCGACGAGGCGTGCGGCGTCGTCGCCGGTGCCGTCGGCAGCGACACCCCGACCCGGCACATCCCGATGGACAATGCCGCGCGGTCGATGACCTTCTACGAGTTCGACTCGATGGAGCATCTGCGGGTGTGGCGGGAGATGGACGACCGGGACGAGGAGCCCGTGGTCATCTACCACTCGCACACCGCCACCGAGGCGTACCCGTCCCGCACCGATGTCTCCTTCGCCGGCGAGCCAGGCGCGCACTACCTGCTCGTCTCGACCCGTGAGCCCGACTCGGAGGAGATCCGGTCGTTCCGGATCGTCGACGGCGTGGTGACCGAGGAGCCGGTCCAGATCGTGGAGGCCGGGGTCGACCCGCACGCCGTGCAGTCCTACATGTTCGGGCAGAGCCCGGCGACGGTCGACTACGAGTGTTCCGGCCGCTGACCCGTCAGCGTTCGCACCCGTTCCGTCCCGTCACCGTTGGCACACCCGTTTGAGGAGCACGACATCATGGCCATCGAGGTTCGCATCCCCACCATCCTGCGCAGTTACACCGGCGGCGCCAAGGTCGTCGAGGGCGCCGGCGACACCCTGGGCGACCTGCTCACCGACCTGGACTCCCGGCACGCCGGGCTGCGTGGCCGCCTGGTCACCGAGGCCGGCGCGCTGCACCGTTTCGTGAACGTCTACGTCAACGACGAGGACGTCCGCTTCCTCGGTGCGCTCGACGCAAAGCTCTCCGACGGCGACAGCGTCACCATCCTGCCGGCCGTGGCCGGCGGCGCGTTCGGCTTCGCCGCGGCCGCGGCGATCAGCTCGCACAGCGCCGCGGCCGCGGCGATCAGCTCGCACCGCGCGGCGACCGCCGTCGCCGCGCGCTGAGGGCGGCCGCCATGGCGCGGTACGACAGCCTGCTCGACGCCTGTGGGGGCACGCCGCTCGTTGGTCTGCCCCGGCTCTCGCCGACGGTGCCCGACGGCGCGCCGCCGGTGCGGCTCTGGGCGAAGCTGGAGGACCGGAACCCGACGGGCAGCATCAAGGACCGCGCGGCGCTGTTCATGGTCCGCGCGGCGGAGGAGGCCGGCCGACTCCGGGCGGGTGACACCATCCTGGAGCCGACCAGCGGCAACACCGGCATCTCGCTGGCGATGGTGGCCAAGCTGCGCGGGTACCGGCTGGTCTGCGTGATGCCCGAGAACGTCTCCACCGAGCGGGTCCAGCTGCTCCGCATGTACGGGGCGGAGATCATCTTCTCGGAGGCGGCGGGCGGCTCCAACCAGGCCGTCGCGACGGCCAAGCAGATCGCCGCCGAGCACCCGGACTGGGTGATGCTCTACCAGTACGGCAACGAGGCCAACGCGCGGGCGCACTACGAGACGACCGGCCCGGAGCTGCTGCACGACCTGCCCACCATCACGCACTTCGTGGCCGGGTTGGGCACCACCGGCACCCTGATGGGCACCGGGCGCTACCTGCGCGAGAAGGTCGAGGGCATCCAGGTCGTGGCGGCCGAGCCGCGCTACGGCGAGCTGGTCTACGGCTTGCGCAACATCGACGAGGGGTACGTGCCGGAGCTGTACGACGCCTCGGTGCTGTCGCGGCGCTTCTCGGTCGGCACCCGGGACGCGGTGCTGCGGACCCGTCAGCTCGTCGAGGTGGAGGGCATCTTCGCCGGTTTCTCGACCGGCGCGATCCTGCACGCCGCGCTCGCGGTGGCGCACGAGGCGGTCCGCGACGGCCGGCGGGCCGATGTGGCGTTCGTGGTCTGCGACGGCGGCTGGAAGTATCTGTCCACCGGCGCGTACGGCGGCACCCTCGCGGATGCCGAGGACGCGCTGGAGGGGCAGCTCTGGGCCTGACCGCAGGGGTCTTGCGCGAACGGGCCATCGGCGTACGCGTCGGTGGCCCGTTCGTCGCCCGCGCCGCTGTGAGCAGGTGTCACGTTCGTGACAACTTCCAACGGATGATTCTTGTCCTCGGGCACCCCAGCGTAGGCTGCGCAGCGTGGCGTACGCGTCGGTAGAGATCATGGCCGGGACGACCGCCGGCATGGATGCTACTGACAGTGACAGTGAGACGACCCGATGCGACTGACTGTCCTGGGGTGTGCCGGTAGCTTCCCCGGCCCCGAGTCGCCGTGCTCCGCCTATCTCGTCGAGGCGGACGGCTTCCGCCTCCTGGTCGACTTCGGCTCGGGGTCGCTGTCCAGCCTCCAGCGCTACGTCGGGCTGCACGCCCCCGACGCGATCCTGCTGACCCACCTGCACTGTGACCACATCCTCGACGCCGTGTCGTACGTGGTGGTCCGCCGGTACGCCCCGGACGGCCCCTACCCGCCGTTGCCGGTGTACGCGCCGTCCGGCGCACCGGACCGCCTCAGCGCCGCCTACGGCGACGACGGCACGGTGGAGGACGTCTACCAGTTCTACGCGTTGCAGCCGGGCACCTTCCCGATCGGGCCGTTCACCGTCACCGTCGACCGGGTCAACCATCCCGTCGAGACGTACGGCGTGCGGTTGGAGCACGGCGGTCGGTCGCTGTGCTACTCGTCGGACACCGCGCCCTGCGACGCGTTGCTGCGCCTGGCGCAGAATGCCGACGTGTTCCTGTGCGAGGCCAGTTACCTCGACGGCGTGGACAATCCTCCGGACCTGCACCTGACCGGCCGGGAGGCGGGCGAGACGGCGACCAAGGCGGTGGTGGGCCGGCTGCTGCTCACCCACCTGGTCGCGGCGTGGGGCAGCGAGGCGCACACGTTGGAGTCGGCTGCCGCCGCGTACACCGGGCCGCTCGAGGTGGTCCGGGCCGGCGCCAGCTACGACATCTGACCGCCACGCGGCGGTGTTGTGCCGTACTGTTCGCCGGCCGGTCAGCGGCCGGTCGCCTGGGGCACCCGTGGCACCCGCACGGTGTGGGCATGCGGATCGCCATCGTGACCGAGTCGTTCCCGCCGGACGTGAACGGCGTCGCGCACTCCGTGGTGCGCACGGCGGAGCACCTGCTGGCCCGGGGCCACGAGCCGGTCGTCATCGCGCCCGCACCGCCCGGGGCGGGGCGGCGGGACATCGAGGGGCTGCCCTACCCGGTGGTGCGTATCCCGAGCGTGCCGTTGCCCCGCTACCAGGGCTTCCGGCTGGGCGTGCCGACCACCACCCGGCTGGCGGGGGCGTTGCTGTCGGCCGCGCCCGACGTGGTGCACCTGGCCAGCCCGTTCATCCTCGGGGCTCGCGCGGCCACCCTCGCCAGCCGGTACGGGCTGCCCATGGTGGCGGTCTACCAGACCGACGTGGCGGCCTACGCCAGGGCGTACCGGGTGAGTTGGGGTGAGGCCGCCGCGTGGCGGCGGCTTCGGGAGATCCACAATCTGGCGCAGCGGACCCTCGCGCCGTCGACCCGGGCGGCCGCCGACCTGATCGCCAACGGGGTGCAGCGGATCTGGCTGTGGGGCCGGGGCGTGGACGCCGTCCGGTTCGACCCGGCCAAGCGGTGCGCGGACCTGCGGCACCGGCTGGCCCCCGGTGGGGAGCTGCTGGTCGGCTACGTCGGCCGGCTGGCCCCGGAGAAGCGGGTGGAGCTGCTGGCGGCGACGTCCCGGCTGCCGGGCGTGCGGGTCGTGGTGGCCGGTGACGGCCCCGCCCGCCGCCAGCTGGCCCGGGCGCTGCCGGGGGTGAACTTCCTCGGGGTGCAGCACGGCGAGGACCTGGCCCGGCTCTACGCCAGCCTGGACGTGTTCGTGCACACCGGGCCGCACGAGACGTTCGGCCAGACCCTCCAGGAGGCGCTGGCCTCCGGGGTGCCGGTGGTCGCGCCGGCCAGTGGCGGGCCGGTGGATCTGGTCGACTCGGGGACGACCGGGCTGCTGGTCCCGCCGGACGACGGGGACGCCCTCGCCGCCGCGGTGGCCGAGTTGGCCGGGGACGCCGACCGGCGGCGGGCGTACGGGGTGGCCGCCCGGGCCGCGGTCCGCCGGCGCAGTTGGGCGGCCGTCGGCGACGAGCTGGTCGGACACTATGCCGCGGTACGCGCCCAGGCCGCCACCGTGGGCCTGCCGGCCGCGTCGTGACGGGGACGGCCGGCGGGCTGCGGATCGTCCGGCTCGCGAACTTCGTGACCGCGCGCTCCGGTGGCCTGCGCACCGCGCTGCGACACCTCGGCGAGGGCTACCGCGCGGCGGGGCACGATCCGGTGCTTGTGGTGCCCGGTCGACGCGACGCCCACGAGTGGCACCCGTGGGGTCGGGTGGTGACCCTGCCCGGCGTGGAGCTGCCCGGCACCGGCGGCTACCGGCTGCTGGCCGGCCGGCAGCGGCTGGCCCGGGTGCTCGCCGAGCTGGCGCCGGACCGGCTGGAGGTGTCCGACCGGTCGTCGCTGCGTTGGACGGGCGGCTGGGCGAAGGCGCACGGGGTGCCGTCGGTGCTGGTCTCGCACGAGTCGCTGACCGGGCTGCTCGGCCAGTGGGGTGTGCCGGACGTGCTGCGGCGGCCGATCGCCGACCGGCTCAACCGGGCCACCAGCCGGGCGTACGACCGGATCGTGTGCACGACCCGGTGGGCGGCCGAGGAGTTCGACCGCGTCGGCGCCGACAATGTGGATCTCGTGCCGCTCGGGGTGGACCTGGACACCTTCGGACCGGACCGGGCCGACCCGGGGATGCGTGAGCGCTACGCCGACCCGACCGAACTGCTGCTCGTACACTGCGCCCGGTTGTCTCCGGAGAAGCGGCCGGAGCTGGCGGTCGAAGCCCTCGTCGAGCTGCGCCGCTCGGGCGTGCCGGCGGTGCTGGTGCTGGCCGGGGACGGCCCGTTGCGCGCGTCGCTGGCCCGCCGGACCGCCGGCCTGCCGGTCACGTTCACCGGTCACCTGCCCGACCGCGCGACGGTGGCCGCGCTGCTCGCCAGCGCGGACGTGGTGCTGGCGCCCGGCCCGGTGGAGACCTTCGGCCTCGCCGGGCTGGAGGCGTTGGCCTGCGGCACCCCGGTGGTGGTGAACGCCGCGAGCGCGTTGCCCGAGGTGGTCGGCTCGGCCGGGCTGGCCGCGTACGGCTCCGGGGCGTCGCTGGCCGAGGCCGTGACCCGCCTCGTGGCCCGGCCGGAGGCGGCGCGGCGGCGGGCCGCCCGCGCTCGGGCCGAGGAGTTCGGCTGGCCGGCGGCGGTCGCCGGATTCCTGCGGGTGCACGACGCGGACGCTGCTCGGGACACCCCGGGGGAGGCGGATCGCCGCACCGCATAGGGTGCAGGGCATGGCGCGACCTGACGGGCGAGGGCCCTCTCAACTCCGACCGGTGACCCTGACCCGGGGCTGGAGCACCCATCCGGAGGGCTCGGTGCTCGTCGAGTTCGGCGGCACCCGGGTGCTCTGCACGGCGAGCGTCACCGAGGGCGTGCCCCGCTGGCGCAAGGGCTCCGGGCTCGGCTGGGTGACCGCCGAGTACGCGATGCTGCCCCGGGCCACCAACACCCGCTCGGACCGGGAGAGCGTCAAGGGCCGCGTCGGTGGCCGCACGCACGAGATCTCCCGCCTGATCGGGCGCAGCCTGCGGGCCAGCATCGACCTCAAGGCGCTCGGCGAGAACTCGATCGTGCTCGACTGCGACGTGCTCCAGGCCGACGGCGGCACGCGCACGGCCGCGATCACCGGCGCGTACGTGGCGCTGCACGACGCGGTGGGCTGGCTGGCCGCCCGCAAGGCGTTGGCCGGCAAGCCGGAGAAGGTGATGCACCGGTCGGTCGCGGCGGTCAGCGTCGGGATCATCGCCGGCGAGGCGCGACTGGACCTCTGCTACGAGGAGGACGTGGCCGCCGAGGTGGACATGAACGTGGTGTGCACCGGCGCGGGCGACTTCGTCGAGGTGCAGGGCACCGGCGAGGCGGGCGTGTTCGCCCGCGACCAGCTCGACAGCCTGCTCGACCTGGCCGTGGCCGGGTGCGCGGATCTGGCCGAAGCCCAGCGGAAGGCACTGGCATGAACAAGGTCCTGCTGGCCACCCGTAACCGTAAGAAGCTGGTGGAGCTTCAGCGGATCCTGGACGGCGCGCTCGGCGCGCACCGGATCGCCCTGCTCGGCCTCGACGACGTCGACGAGTACCCGGAGCTGCCGGAGACCGGCCTCACCTTCGGCGAGAACGCGCTGATCAAGGCGCGGGAGGGCTGCCGGCGTACCGGGCTGCCGACGATCGCCGACGACTCCGGGCTCGCCGTGGACGCGCTGAACGGGATGCCGGGCGTGTTCAGCGCCCGCTGGTCCGGTCGGCACGGCGACGACGGGGCCAACCTCCACCTGGTGCTCGACCAGATCGCCGACGTGCCGGACGAGCACCGGGCCGCGTCCTTCGTCTGCACGGTGGCGCTGGTACTGCCCGGCGGCAAGGAGCACCTGGTCGACGGCCGGCAGTCCGGTCGGGTGCTGCGCGCGCCGCGCGGCGACGGCGGGTTCGGCTACGACCCGATCTTCCTCGGCGACGGGCAGGACCGGACCAACGCCGAGCTGACCCCGCAGGAGAAGGACGCGGTCAGCCACCGGGGCAAGGCGCTGCGGGAGCTGGCCAAGCTCGTCGCGAAGGTGCTGCCGCCCGCCGCCTGACGGTCGCGGAGGTGCTGCCGCCCGCCGCCTGACCCGCGGCGGACGACAGCGACCCGCGAAGGTCAGCCCAGTGGGCCGACCTCCCGTTCGATGGCGGCGCGCAGCTCCGGCCCGGCCAGCACCGCGCGGGCGGCCTCCAGCACCGGGGCGAGGAACACGTCCGGGCCGGGTTCGCCAGCCGCCGTGCCCAGGGCGACCACGGCGGCCCGGCCGGCCGGCGACGGCACCAGCGGCGCGCGCAGTTGCAACCCGCGTACGCCGGCCAGCAACTCCACCGCGAGCAGACTGGTGAGGTTGTCCAACACGGTCCGCAGCTTCTTGGCCGCCGCCCAGCCCATCGAGACGTGGTCCTCCTGCATGCCGCTGGTGGGCAGCGAGTCCACCGAGGCGGGCGCGGCGAGCCGACGGTTCTCCGCGACGATCCCGGCCGCCGTGTACTGGGCGATCATCAGGCCGGAGTTGACCCCGGCGTCGGGAGAGAGGAACGCCGGCAGCTCCCGGGAGCGGGTGACGTCCAGCAGCCGGTCCACCCGCCGCTCGGCGATCGCGCCCACCTCGGCGGCGGCGATGGCGAGGAAGTCGGCGGCGAAGCCCAGCGGCGCGCCATGGAAGTTTCCGGTGGACTCGACCCGGCCGTCGGGCAGCACCACCGGGTTGTCCACGACCGACACCAGTTCCCGGGCCGCGACCGTTCGGACGAAGTCCAGGGTGTCCCGGGCCGCGCCGGCCACCTGCGGCGCGCAGCGCATCGAGTACGCGTCCTGCACGGCGTGCGCCAGGTCGTCACGGTGCGAGTCCATGACGCGGGAGTCCTGCAACAGCCGGTGGATGTTCGCCGCCGACGCCGCCTGGCCGGGATGCGGACGGATGGCGTGCAGCTCGGGCAGGAACGGCCGCTCCGAGCCGAGCATCGCCTCGATGGCCAGCGCGGCGGTCACGTCCGCCATGGCGAACAGGTGCGCCGCGTCGTGGATGGCCAGCAGCAGCATGCCGAGCATGCCGTCGGTGCCGTTGATCAGCGCCAGCCCCTCCTTGGCGGCCAGCTCGATCGGCTTGAGCCCGGCGGCGGTCAACGCCTCGGCGGCGTCCTGCCGCTCGCCGGCCGGGCCGAGCACCCAGCCCTCACCGAGCAGCACCAACGCGCAGTGCGCCAACGGCGCGAGGTCGCCGGAGGCGCCCAGCGAACCATGCTCCGGCACCCACGGGGTGATGTCGTGGTTGAGCAGGTCGACGAGCGCCTCGGCGACCTGCGGGCGGACCCCGGAGCGGCCCAGGGCGAGCGAGCGTACCCGCAGCAGCATCATGGCCCGGACCACCTCGCGCGGCATCGGGGCGCCCACCCCGGCGGCGTGCGAGCGAATCAGCGCGTGTTGCAGCTCGGCCCGCCGCTCCGGCGCGACGAACGTGTTGGCGAGCGCGCCGAACCCGGTCGACACGCCGTACACGGGCCGCCCGGCGGCCTCGATCCCGTCCACGATCGCGCGGCTGGTCGCCATCGCGTCGCGGGTGGCCGGGTCGAGGGTCACCGTCGCGGTGCCGCGCGCCACCGCGAGGACGTCGTCGGCGGTGATACCGGTGGGTTGAATGATCACGGTCGTCACTGTGGAACTCCGTTGCGTATTACCTGGTGGATCAGGGGGACACCGGGCCGGTAGGCCAGGTGCAGGTAGGACGGCGCGTCCAGGACGACCAGGTCGGCCCGTGCGCCGGGGGTGAGCACGCCGACGTCGTCGCGGCGCAGGGCCCGTGCGCCGCCGGCGGTCGCCGCCCACAGCGCCTCCGCCGGGGTCATCCGCATCTCCCGGACGGCCAGGGCGATGCAGAACGGCATCGACGAGGTGTACGACGAGCCGGGGTTGCAGTCCGTCGCCAGGGCCACGGTGACTCCGGCGTCGAGCAGCCGGCGGGCGTCCGGGTACGGCGAGCGGGTGGAGAATTCGGCACCGGGCAGCAGGGTGGCGACCGTGCGGGTGCCCGACCCGTCGCTGTGGGCCGTGCCGGCGAGCGCGTCGATGTCGGCGTCGGACAGGTGGGTGCAGTGGTCCACGCTTGCCGCGTCCAGCTCCACCCCGAGCTGCACACCCGGGCCGGGGCCGAGCTGGTTGGCGTGCAGCCGTACGCCCAGCCCGGCGGCCTGCCCGCAGGCGAGGATGGCGCGGGCGTGGTCCACGTCGAAGGCGCCCCGCTCGCAGAAGACGTCGATCCACTTCGCGTGCGGCGCGGCGGCGGCCAGCATCGGCCCGCAGACCAGTCCGACGTAGTCGTCGGGGCGGTCGGCGTACTCGGCGGGCACCACGTGGGCACCCAGGAAGGTGGCGTCCTCGGTGAACTCGGCGGCGATCCGCAGCGAGCGGGCCTCGTCGGCGACGGTCAGCCCGTACCCACTCTTGATCTCGATGGTCGTGGTGCCCTGGCGCAGCGCCTCCCCGCGCAGCCGGCGCACGGTGGCCCGCAGTTCGTCGTCGCTGGCGGCCCGGGTCGCGCCGACAGTGGTCCGGATGCCACCGCCGGTGTAGGGCTCGCCGGCCATCCGGGCGGCGAACTCGGCGGCCCGGTCCCCGGCGAAGACCAGGTGCGCGTGGCTGTCCACGAAGCCGGGCAGCACGGCGGCGCCACCGGCGTCGATCCGCCGGTCGGCGGCCGGCGCGTACGCGGCCGGCCCGACCCAGGCCACCCGGCCCTCCTCGATCAGCACGGCCGCCTCGCGGCGGATGCCCAGCGGGCCCTCGCCGACGCCGTTGGTGACCAGCTCGCCGATGTTGTCGACCAGCAGAGCGCTCATGAGCGGATCACCGCCTCGATCGACGCCGACAGTTCGGCCGGCACGTCGACGCTCAGGTGCCGGCCCTCGGCCACCACCACGCGGCCGTCCACCACGACCTGGTCGACGTCGGCCGCCCCGGCTGCGAAGAACGCCCCCACCGGCGGCACCCCGGCGGTGCGGGCGCTGTCGAGTCGTACCGTGACCAGGTCGGCGCGGGCGCCCACGGCGATCCGCCCGGCGTCGGCCCAGCCCAGCGCCGCGTGCCCGGCAGCGGTCGCCATGGTCAGCAGGCCCGCCGGCGTGAAGTGGCCGCGCCGGCGGGTGCGCAGCCGCTCGTCCAGCTCCACCGCCCGGGCCTCCTCGAACAGGTCGATCACGGCGTGGCTGTCGCTGCCCAGGCTCAGCCGGATCCCCGCGTCGGCCATCCGCCGGGCCGGGCCGATGCCGTCGGCGAGGTCGCGTTCGGTGGTGGGGCAGAGGCACACCCCGGTCCGGCTGTCGGCGAGCAGCGTCAGGTCTCCGCTGGTCGGGTGGGTGGCGTGCACGGCGGTGGTCTCCGGCCCGAGCACGCCGTGCTGGGCGAGCAGCGCGGTGGGCGTACGCCCGTGCACGGCCCGGCACTCGTCGTTCTCGGCCGGCTGCTCGGAGAGGTGTACGTGCAGCGGTGCGCGCCGCTCCCGGGCCCAGTCGGCGACCGCGCGCAACTGCTCCGCCGGGACCGCCCGCACCGAGTGCACGGCCGCGCCCACCCGGGCGTGCGAGTCCGCCGGCTGGAACGCCGACACCCGCTGCGCCCAGCGGGCCGCGTCGCCGTCGCCGAAGCGCCGCTGCGGCCCCGCGAGCGGCCGGCCGTCCACTCCGGCGCTCAGGTAGCAGGCGTCCAGCAGGGTGAGCCGGATGCCGGCGTGCGCGGCGGCCTCGACAAGCGCCGCCCCCATCGCGTTCGGGTCGTCGTACGCGCCGCCGTCGGGTCGGTGGTGCAGGTAGTGGAACTCGCCGACGCAGGTGATGCCCGCGAGGGCCATCTCGGCGTAGACGGCGCGGGCCAGCGCCAGGTAGGTGTCCGGGTCCAGCCGGTCCGCCACCGCGTACATCCGGTCCCGCCAGCTGAAGAAGTCGCCCCGGCCGCCGTGGGTACGCCCGCGCAGAGCCCGGTGGAAGGCGTGCGAGTGCACGTTCGCGAGGCCGGGCAGGGTCAGGCCGGGCAGCGGCACGGCGTCGGCGTACACGTCCACACCGGCGCTCGGCCGGCCGGGCGCGGCCAACGCGGTCACACCGGTGATCACCCCTGCGTCGGTCTCGATGAGCACGTCGGGCGTGGGCTGGGCGAGATCGGGCAGCCAGGCGTACTCGGCGAGCCAGCGGGTCGGGGTCAGCGGCATGTCAGCTCCTCCAGCACGCGGGCCAGCGCGCGTACCCCGGCGGCGCAGTCGTCGTCGGTCGCGGCCTCGGCGGGGGAGTGCGACACCCCGGTCGGGTTGCGCACGAAGAGCATCGCGGTGGGCAGGTGCGCGGCGAGCACCCCGGCGTCGTGCCCCGCGCCGGTCGGCAGCACCGGCGCGTCGAGCAGCGCGGCCAGGCGTCTGGCCAGCCCGCCGTCGAAGGCGACCAGCGGGGTCACCGACTCCTCGGTGACGGTCACCTCCGTACCGTCGCGGCGGGCCCGCTCGGTGAGCTTGCCCCGGACCGCGTCGACCAGCCCGGCCAGCGTCTCCGGGTCGGCGGCCCGGGCGTCCAGCCAGCCGGTCACCTTCGACGGAATGGCGTTGGTGGCGTTGGGCTCGACGGCGACCCGGCCCACGGTGGCGTGCGCGCCGCGCAGCCGGGCCTCCTTGTTGGCCGCCAGCACCGTGAACGCGTAGGTGAGCATCGGGTCGCGGCGGTCGGCCATCCGGGTCGTACCCGCGTGGTTGCCCTCCCCGACCACGTCGAAGCGCCAGCGGCCGTGCGGCCAGATCGCGCTGGCCACCCCGACCGGCGCGTCCGTGTCGATCAGCGCGCGGCCCTGCTCGACGTGCAGCTCCACGAAGGCGCCGAACCGGCCCAGCAGCTCCGGTCGGGCGCCCGCCGGCCGGTAGCCGAGCGCGTCGGCGAAGCTCACCCCGGCCGCGTCGCGCAGGCCGGCCGCGCGGTCGGCCGCCAGCGCGCCGGTGAGCAGCCGCGAGCCCAGACAGGGTACGCCGAAACGGGCGCCTTCCTCCTCGACGAACGCGCCCAGCACCAGCGGTCGGACGGGGGTGACGCCGGCGGCGCGTAGCTCGTCCACGGCCAGGAACGCGCTGACGATGCCGAGCGGCCCGTCGTACGCCCCGCCGTGCGGCACCGAGTCGAAGTGGCTGCCGGTCAGCACCGCGTCGGAGCCCTCCGGGTCACCCCAGTGGGCGAACAGGTTGCCGTTGCCATCCTCGGTGACCGGCAGGCCCCGCCGCTGCGCCTGCGTACGGAACCAGGACCGCAGCTCCTGCTCCGGCTCGGTCAACGCGTAGCGCAGGTAGCCGCCGCTGCCGGCGTCCCGTCCGACCGGCGCGATCTCGTCCCACAACGCCCGGAACCGGCCGGGAAGGTGGTCCGTCACGAGTTGCCACCCTCGGCCATCGGCACCCGTACCCCGGTGCGCTCGGCGACCTCGCGGGCGCTGTCGTAGCCGGCGTCGACGTGCCGGATGACGCCCATCGCCGGGTCGTTGGTGAGCACCCGCTCGATCTTCTGCCCCGCGAGTGCGGTGCCGTCGGCCACGCAGACCTGCCCGGCGTGGATCGACCGCCCGATGCCGACGCCACCGCCGTGGTGGATCGACACCCAGGACGCGCCGCTGGCCGTGTTGACCAGCGCGTTGAGCAGCGGCCAGTCGGCGATGGCGTCGGAGCCGTCGGCCATCTGTTCGGTCTCCCGGTACGGGCTGGCGACGCTGCCGGTGTCCAGGTGGTCGCGGCCGATCACCACCGGGGCGGAGAGTTCACCGGAGGCGACCATGTCGTTGAACCGCACACCCGCCCGGTCCCGTTCGCCCTGACCGAGCCAGCAGATCCGGGCCGGCAGGCCCTGGAAGGCGACCCGCTCGCCGGCCAGCTTGATCCACCGGGCCAGCGACTCGTTCTCCGGGAACAGGTCCAGGATGGCCCGGTCGGTGGCCGCGATGTCGGCCGGGTCGCCGGAGAGCGCCGCCCACCGGAACGGGCCCCTGCCCTCGCAGAACAGCGGCCGGATGTACGCGGGCACGAAACCGGGGAAGTCGAAGGCCCGCTGGTAGCCGCCGAGCTGAGCCTCGCCCCGGATCGAGTTGCCGTAGTCGAACACCTCGGCACCGGCGTCGAGGAAGCCCACCATCGCCTCGACGTGCTTCGCCATCGACGCTCGGGCCCGGTCGGTGAACTCGGCCGGCTTCGCGGCGGCGTAGTCGCGGGCGTCGGCCAGCTCGACCCCCACCGGCAGGTACGCCAGCGGGTCGTGCGCGCTGGTCTGGTCGGTCACGATGTCGATCTCGACGCCCCGGCTGAGCAGCTCGGGAAAGACCTCGGCGGCATTGCCGACGACGCCGACGCTCAACGCCCGCCGGTCCCGCTTCGCCGCGAGGACCCGCTCGACGGCGTCGTCCAGCGAGTCGGCGACCTCGTCCAGGTAGCGGTCGTGCACGCGACGGTCGAGCCGGGTGCGGTCCACGTCCACGATCAGGCAGACGCCGTCGTTCATGGTGACCGCGAGGGGCTGCGCGCCCCCCATTCCGCCGCAGCCGGCGGTCAGCGTCAGCGTGCCGGCGAGACTTCCGTCGAACCTCTTGGCGGCCACCGCCGCGAACGTCTCGTAGGTGCCCTGGAGGATGCCCTGGGTGCCGATGTAGATCCACGAGCCGGCGGTCATCTGCCCGTACATGGTCAGGCCGAGCTGTTCGAGGCGGCGGAACTCCGGCCAGGTCGCCCAGTCACCGACCAGGTTCGAGTTGGCCAGCAGCACCCGGGGCGCCCACTCGTGGGTGCGCATGACCCCGACCGGGCGGCCCGACTGCACCAGCATCGTCTCGTCCTCGCGCAGGTCGGTCAGCGTACGGACCAACGCGTGGTACGACGGCCAGTCCCGCGCCGCCTTGCCGGTGCCGCCGTAGACGACCAGGTCGTCGGGGCGTTCGGCCACCTCCGGGTCGAGGTTGTTCATCAGCATCCGCAGGGCGGCCTCCTGCTGCCACCCGCGGGTGGTGAGCTGGCTGCCCCGTGCGGCACGGATAGGCTGGGTCATCTGCGGTCTCCTCCGGTCAACCGAGGAACAACTGTCGGCGGGCCGCGGAGGCTTCGAACGCCTCCAGACGGCGTTGGGTGTCGGCCGGCGCGGCGTCGCAGATCGCCTGCAACAGCACCATGGCCAGGGTCATCGGGGCGGTGTGCAGGTCGAAGACGAGCTGGGCGCCGACGGCGGCCGGCAGCAGCACGTCGGCGTGTTCGGCGGCCGGACTGACCGGCGAGTCGGTGATCGCCACGACGGTCAGTCCGGCGGCACGCGCGTCGCGCAGCGCGTCCAGGGTCTCCCGGGGGTAGCGGGGCAGCACGAAGGCGAGCACGGCGGACGCCCCGGCCTCGGCGGCCTGCTCCAGGCGGTCGGTGAGCAGGCTGCCGCCGTCGTCGAGCACCCGTACGTCCGGGTGCACCTTGGCGGCGAAGTAGGCGAAGTACGCGGCCAGCGGCGCGGCGGCGCGCAGGCCGAGCACCGGCAGCGGGCGGCTGGTCGCGAGCAGCCGCCCGGTCTCGGCGATCCGGTCGGTGTCGGCGAGCTGACCGGCCAGCCGGTCCAGGTTGCCCATCTCGGCGCGTACCGCCTGCTGGAGTTCGTTGCCGGCGTCCGTCGGCCCGCCGGGTGTCGTGCTGGTGAGGTCGCGCAGCCGGCGGCGCAGCGCCGGATAGCCGTCATGGCCGAGCGCGACGGCGAACCGGGTGACCGAGGGTTGGCTGACCCCGGCCAGTTCGGCGACCTCCGCCGCGGAGAGGTACGCCACGGCCGGGGCGTGCTGCACGAGACAGTGCGCGATCCGACGCTGGGTCGGGGTGAGCCGCACGCCGTCGAACAGGTTGAACACCTGTTCGGCCGACGCCTGGACCGCTCCGTCATTCACTCCGCGACTGTATGCATGAAAACTTTCAGAGGCAATGGTCGGCCGAGTAGACACATCGCCGACGATCGGCGATGGGACATCAACCGCTTCGATGGCTATTGCCCTGGTTGGTGGTCCCAACGGTGACCCAACGCGCTGGAGCGGTGATTGTAGGATCCGCACGGCGGTTGGACAGAGGAGTTGCGCATGCAGCCGGAAAGCCCCTACCGGTTCACCCACGCGCTGGGTGGATCTCCGGTCGGCAAGGCGTGGGCTGCCATCGACGAGCACGGCCGACTCGTGACGGTCGCGGTGCTGGACGCCGCCGTCGCCGGCACTGCCGGTTGGCGGGAAGCGTTCGCCGGGACGGCCAACTCCCTCGCCCAGGGCCCCGGCTCGATGTCGTTCGCGTACGCCGACTTCTCGGCCGCCGCGCCCTGGGTCGCGTATCCCGCCGAAGCGGGCCCCGGTGCCGAAAAACTGTTCCGGGCCCTCGGCGTCGAATACACACCCGCCCAGCTCCCGCCGGTCTCCGCGCCTCCGGTCTCCGCCTCTCCGGTGTCGAGTTCGCCGGTCTCCGGCACACCGGTCTCGAGTACTCCGGTGTCCAGCCCGCCGCCGGTGTCCGGCGCGCCCCGGCCGGCGGCCGACATGCCGCACGCACCCTGGGCCGTGCACGCGAACCCGGTGTCCGCGGCCCCGCAGCCGGTCTCGGGTGCGCCCACGTCGCCTTCCGCGACGGACACGACCGGGGGCGTGCCCGTCGAGGTCCCGGGACCGCCGATCGCGCAGACCCGCCCGGTGGTGCCGCCGGCCGATCCGTTCGTCGCGCCCGTGCGCCGCATCAAGCCCTCCGAGCCACGCCCGCGGCGTACCCGGCTGTGGGTCGGAGCCGCCGCGCTGGTCCTGGTGGTGCTCGCCGCGGCGGGCGGTCTGGTGCTCTGGGGTGGGTCGGACGATCCCGGTGCGCCGCAGACCGCGCCCACCACGAGCATCCTGTCGCCGGCGATCCCGACGACGCCGCCGCAGTCGCCCGGTATCGAACCGCCCAAGCCGGGTGCGTGGCCGACGCAGTGGCCACGGTTCACCGAGCGGGACACCGTCCGGACGCTGACCGATCTCGACGGCCTGGGCTTCCCGGTGAAGGTCCCGACGACCTGGCAGTGCACGCTCGCCGCTCGCGCCGAGGGGTTCGTCAAGTACCAGTGCGGCACCACCGCCTCGGGCAACCAGGCGGTCGGCGGTGAGGTGATCGTGCGCGAATGCCCGCAGCCATGCACCGGCCAGTGGCAGAACGCCATGCGCTCGGTCGAGGAGGCGTGGGGTGCGCAGTGGATCCGCAGCGGCCTGTACGCGAGCTACGCCGAGCAGATCATCGAGGTCGACGGCACGCAACGGCACGGCCTCGTCGTGGTCGCCTACTTCCGCAGCGGGGAGGACGGCGCCATCAACCGTCAACTCGTGATCCGGATGACCTCGCCCGTGCCCGAGGCGTACCAGTTGCGGCGCTTCGCCAGCTACATCCGCGACGTGGTCGTCTTTTGATCAGGTCGAGCGGGCAGGCGCAGACGAGCGGCGTGCCGTCCACACCAGACACCGATCCTCGACCTCTCGCCGACCGCTCGGTCGCGCTGATCCACGAGTGGTTCGGTGCCACCGGCGGATCCGAGCAGGTGTTCCTACAGATGGCCGAACTCGTGCCGCACGCCGATCGCTTCGTGCTCTGGAAGGACCACGACGCGACGGTGGACGGGGATATCCACGAATCCTGGCTGGCGAAGACCCCGCTGCGGCACAGCAAGGCCCTCGCGCTCCCACTCATGCCGCTCACCTGGCGGACGCTGACCCGCCGGAAGTACGACGTGGTCCTCTCGTCGAGCCACGCGTTCGCGCACACCGTGAAGATCGGCGATCCGGAGCGCACCCGCCACCTGAGCTACGTCCACTCGCCCGCGCGCTACGTGTGGAGCCCCGGCCTCGACCAGCGGGGTGCCAGCGCCGCGCTCGCGCCGATGCGTGTCGCCCTACAGGCCGGCGACAAGCGGCTGAGCCGTCACGTGCACGGCTATGCGGCGAACTCGCTGGAGGTGCGGGCACGCATCCGCCGCTACTGGGCCCGGGACGCCACGGTGATCAACCCGCCGGTGGAGGTGGACTACTTCGCGGCCGCCCCGCCGGCCGTACGCGACCAGGAACGCCGTTATCTGCTCGGCGTCGGCCGCTGGATTCCGTACAAGAACTTCGATCTGATGATCGAGATCGCGGCGGCGGCCCGGCTGCCGCTCGTGATCGCCGGCGGAGGCCCCGAGGAGGACAATCTGCGCCGGCTCGCCGCCCGCGTCGACGTGCCGGTCGAGTTCGAGGTCAGACCGACCACGGAGCGGCTCCGCGAGTTGTACTGGGGCGCGAGCGTGTTGCTGTATCCCGCTCTGGAGGACTTCGGCATGATCCCGGTCGAGGCCCAGGCTTGCGGGACACCCGTGGTGGGCTGGGCGCGTGGCGGGCTGCTCGAAACAGTGGTGAACGGCGAGACCGGCTTCCTCCTCGACGCCGACGGCCCGGGCGCATACGTGGACCCGATCCGTCGGGCGTCGCAGCTGTCGGCGCAGGCGGCGATGACCAACGCCCAACGATTCACGCCGCAGGTCTTTCGGGAGACCATGGCCGTGTGGCTGGACGAGCAGGCATCATCGTGACCGGGTCAGCACCGGAGCGTGCCGGGGCGGGCGAAGCTCCGATGGCGAACGTGCTGATGCTGGGCACCGCCGAGTGGGACTCTCCGATCGCGACGAACCAGCACTACGTCGCGCGGGAGCTGGCCCGCACGGCGAATGTCACGTTCGTCGAGTCACTGGGCCTGCGCCGGCCCACGCTGCGTCGCGACGACGTCGTCCGGATGGCGTCCCGGGTTCGCCGCGCACTGAGCGACCAAGAGATCCCGGCGCAGCGACCTCGCCCGGCGGGTACGCGGATCGTGTCGCCGCTCGTGCTGCCGGTGCACCGCACGCCCACCTATCCGGTCAACCGCGCCCTGCTGCGGCGGGCCACCGGCGACTGGCTCCGGAGCGAACGCCCCCGTGTGCTCTGGACGTTCACGCCTGTCACCTACGGCCTGGAAGAGGCTGCCGACCTCGTCGTCTACCACTGCGTCGACCTGCTGGCGACGTTTCCCGGCGTGGACGCCGTAGCGGTAGCCCGCGGCGAGCGTTCGCTGTCGACGCGTACCGCTGTCGCAGTCGCCACCAGCACGGCCGTCCGGGAGCATCTCGCCGCCATCGGCTTTCCCCGCGTCGAACTCCTGCCCAACGTCGCCGACGTGTCGGTGTTCACGGCGGCGAGCAGGCCGGCGGCGCAACGCCGACCCGACGTCCTCTTCTCCGGTAATCTCACCGTCCACAAGCTCGACCTGCGGCTCCTCGAATCGATCGCCACCGCCGTACGTGGCCGGGGCGAGCTACTGCTGGCAGGGCCGCTCGCCGCCGGCGGGGGCAGCTTCGACGCGGAGTTGCGGCAACTGGAAGCTCTGGGCGCCCGCCACCTCGGCGTCCTCTCCCCCGATCAGCTCGCCGAGGTGGCCGGCACCTGCGCCGTAGGCGTCATCCCGTACGCGATCAACGACTACACCCGTGGCGTCAGCCCGCTCAAGTGCTTCGAGTACCTGTCCTCCGGGCTGGCCGTGCTGAGCAGCCCCCTGCCGGCGGTGGCCGAACTCGCTCGGGCCAACCCCCACGTGACCGTGGCCGACGCGGACGACCTGCCAACCCACCTGCCCGGCCTGCTGCAACCGGTCACCGACACCGTCGTCGACGCCCGGATGGCGAGCGCTGCCGAACACGGGTGGGAGGGGCGCGGCGCGCTGCTGCGCAACCTGTTGCTGACCGAAGTCGCGCCGTGACCCGCGTGCTGGTCGTCACCGTCGAGCCGCCCTGGCCGGCCCAGCACGGTGGCCGGATTCGCACCGCGCGGGTCGCCGAGGCGCTGGGGCGCGACGCCGAGGTGCTGGTCACCTTCCCCGACCACGGCGATCGGCAGCCGGACGCCCCGGTCGCGACCAGTCCGCTGCCGTGGTCACCGCCGCCGGCCGTCCGCACCCGGGCGTCGGGCCGGCCTCACCTGGGCGGGCACTACCTGGCGCCGGTCACCGACTCCCTGGTGGGGCTGTGCGACAAGTTCCGACCCGAAGTCGTCTACTGGTCGCACTCCTACCTGGCCGCTTGGGCGCCCCCGGCGGCGCGGCAGGCACCGCAGGTCGTCGAATTCGCCAACATCGAGAGCCGACGACTCGCGACGATGGTGAGGTCGGCCCACGGGTGGCAGCGCGTGGCCCGCCGCGCTGAGGCCGCCAAGGCAGCCTTCTGGGAACCCCGGGTGGCCGCGCGTGCCGCCCTGTGCGTCGCGCTGTCCCCGCCGGACCTGGACGTGCTGCGCGGGTGGGCCAGCGACGTCGTCCTCGCCCCCAACGGTGTGGACGTCTGGCCGTACCATCCCTCGCCACCCGACGGGTACGTCCTCGCGTTGGCGTCCTACGACTACGAGCCCAACGTGCGGGCGCTGCGCACGTTCCTGCGGGAAACCTGGCCACTCGTCCGCGCCGCCCTCCCCGTCGCTCGGCTCGTGGTGGCCGGCCGGCGCAGCGACGCGCTGGCGCAGGAGTTCGCCGACGTACCCGGGGTTTCGGTCCTCGGCACGCTCGACGACGTGACCGACGCGTACGCCGGAGCCGCCCTGACCGTCGCTCCCGCCACCACCGGCGGCGGCGCCCAGCTCAAACTGACCGAGTCGATGTCACGGGGCCGATGCGTCGTCATGAGTTCGTTCGCGGCGCGGGGTCTTCCGGCCGCCGTACACGGTGCCGAGTCCCATCGGGTGGCCGACGACCCGCACACCTTCGCCGGCGAGGTCGTCGACGTCCTGCGGGACACGTCCGCCCGACACGTCCAGGAACTGGCAGGTTGGCAACGGAGCGCGACCCTCGGCTGGCCCGAGACCGTCCGCGAACTGGCTGCCGCCATCTCCGTGCTCGCCGAGGGGACGGCCACACCGTGATCCGCCGCGTACACCTCATCGAGTCCGGCGGTCGTGGCGGGGTCTTCAACCACACCGTCGAGGTCGCTGCCGGCCTGCACGAACTGGGCCTCGACGTGGTCGTGCACACCGCCGACGACTGCGACGCGGCACCGACCTCGGTGAACCTCTGTCGATGCGTGATCTGGCACCGCACCTCGCCCCACCGGCAGGTCCGCCAGGCCCGGACGTCGACGCGCTACCTGCTTCGCACGCTGCCGCACCTGCACCGGCTGATCGGCCCGCAGGATGTCGTGCACATCCAGGGGCTGTTCGCGCTCACCCCGGAGCTGATCTCGATCGCCCGGCGGCGTCATGCGACCGTCGTTGCCAGCCCGCACAACACCT
Organism: Micromonospora sp. NPDC005237; assembly: GCF_040607775.1. Taxonomy (NCBI): domain Bacteria; kingdom Bacillati; phylum Actinomycetota; class Actinomycetes; order Micromonosporales; family Micromonosporaceae; genus Micromonospora; species Micromonospora sp. NPDC005237. The sequence goes on from NZ_JBEXHJ010000001.1 coordinate 516,971, forward strand.
TCGTCCGGTCGAACGCCCCGGGCGGCGGGCGGGCGCTGCGAAGTGCGCTGCGGGACGCCGACCACGTGCTCGTCTACTCGGAAGCCGATCGGCAACGCCTCCTCGACCGAGGTGTGGCGAACGTCGAGCGGGTGCCGCTGACGCAGTGGACACCGCCTCCGCAGCCGGCGCTCGTCGACCGGTGGCGGACCGAGCTGAACCCGGGCGCGGTCAAGCTCGCACTGCTGCCCGGCCAGGTCCGGGCGGACAAGAATCCCGAGCTGTTCGTTCGGGCCGTCGCGCAGCTGCCCGGCTGGCGGGGCGCGGTGGTCGGGGAAGACCTCGGGCCGGGCCGGCGCGTCGACGCGCTCATCGAACGGACCGGGGCGGCGGTGACGACGGCGTACCGGTACCTGAGCGTCGACGAGTTCACCGCGCTGGTGGCGGCGGCCGATGTCGTCGTCGCGCCGTACGAGGTCGCCAGCCAGTCCGGCGTCCTCGCCGTAGCGGCCCGACTGGGGGTGCCGACCGCGGTTGCCCCCTGCGGTGGTCTGGGCGAGCTGGCCACCGCCGTCGCCCGGGACACCGGTGTCGCGGCGATCTCGGACGCCATCGCCCTCGCCCACGAACGCGGCGTGAAACCGGTCGACACGACGGACGCCTCGGGCCGGTTCCTCGCCGCGTACACCGCCGCCCAGCAAGGCCGGGCGTCATGATCGTCACGATGGTCTCGGTATCGGACACAGCCGGCGGTGCCGAGGCGCACACCGTCTCGCTCGGTCGAGGGCTACGCGACCGTGGCCACGACGTCGCCCTGTACGGCCGGTGCCCAGGGTGGGAGGAGCAGGGTCTCGTCCGCAGCGACATCCGCCTCGGGCCGAAGTGGTCCCGCCGGACGATGGCCGCCGGCCTGCTGCGGGTGCCCATGGAGCGGCACCGGACCCGGGCCATCGCCGACTCGTCCGTCTACTACCTGCAGTTCAAGCGGGAACAGATCGCGCTGACCGCGCCGTTGTCGCGCCGGGCCCCCGTCGTATGGACGGAGCACGGACGGTGGATGGGCGGACCGGTCGGTCGCCTGCTTCTCACCGGTTACGCGCGCGCAGCCGAGCACGTCTCCCGAGTGGTCTGCGTCAGCGATGCCGTCGCCGCCGACCTTGAACCGGTCGTCGGCCGGGACAAGCTGGTGGTTATCCCCAACGCGATCGACACCCGCCGCTACGCCGCGCCACCGGCCGCGACCCGGGCGGCTCTGCGCCAGCGGTTGCTGCCGAGCCGTTTCCACGACCGCCGGGTCGCCGTCCTCGCGGCGCGACTGCACGGCGCCAAGCGGCACGACCGGGCCGTCGCGGCGGCGGTGGCCAGCGGCAGCGCCCTGGTCGTCGTCGGCGACGGCCCGGACCGCGAGCGGCTGGAGCGGCTCGCATCCGGCACCGCCGACGTGCACTTCACCGGCCACCGCGACGACGTGCCCGACCTCCTCGCGGCCAGCGACTTCTACCTCTACTGCGGCGCGGAGACCGACGGCACGCCGACCTGCATCCTCGAGGCTGCCGCTGGCGGGCTGCCGATCGTGGCGTTTCGCGGTGATCCTGGTACGGAGTTGATTCCGCATTGTGGGGGCCTCGTTCTGGGCGAGCCGGCCGAGCTGACGGCCGACGCGGTGTCGGCGATGCTCAAGCGGCGGGGGACCGGTGTCGCCTACGTTGAGCAGCGGCACGGGCGCGACAGGTGGCTCGACGCGTACGAACGGACCTTCGGGGAGTGCCGTCGATGACCTCACCGGGGCAGACGACGACCGAGCCGGCCGACCGGGGCGTTCTCGCGACGACCGGCCCGGCGGACGCCACCCGGTCGGCGCGCGGGCTCAGTACCGCCACCGCCGTGTCCCTGGGTCTTCGTCTGCTCGGCATGGTCGTGGGCATGGCGACCACCTCCGTGCTCGCCCGGTACTTGAACCCCGGCGGCTACGGCGTCTTCGCCCTCGCGCTCACCCTCGGCACGGCGGCGGCGCAGGTCGCCGACATGGGCACCACGATCACGGTGAGTTCCCGGATCGCGCGGGAGAAGGCGGCGGCCGGCCGCATCCTGACGACCGGCCTGCTCATCCGTACATCGGTGGCGCTGCTCGCGACAGTCGCCCTGCTCGCCGCCGCCGCCGGAGGGCTGTTCGGGGAGTCCAGCGCCGTCGTGAGCGTCATCGCCATCGCGACGCCGTTGTCCGCGGCGTCCATCCTCACCGCGGGGGCCACCGCCCGTTTCCGGCCCGAGGTGTCGGCGGTCCTCGCTCTCGTCCAGGGCGTCCTCTGGCTGGTGGCGGTCGTCTTCATCGCCCGGACCGGCGGTGACGTCGTCCTGCTCGCGTGGTTCTTCGTGGCCGTCGTGGCGGTGCAGACCGGCATCGGGGTCGCGATCAACCGGAGGTTGGTGCCACTGGGCCGACCGTCCTGGGCGGAGGCGGGCCGGATCTTCGCGCTGAGCTGGCCACTCGCGATCAGCTCGCTGGCGGTCATGGCCTACTACCGACTGGGCTCGGTGATCCTCTTCCACCTGCAGGGGGCGGCCGAGTTGGGCTACTACTCGGCCGCCTACAAGTTCCTCGACGTCGCCCAGCTCGGGCCGGCCATGTTGGTGGCCCCGCTGCTGCCGATCGTGGCAACGAGTCTGAGCATGGACGCGCACCGCCGAACGCTGATCTTCAGTCTGGCGACCCGTACCGGCGTCGTGATCGGTACGGGTACGGCGGTGCTGTTGATCGCGTTGGCCCCCGCCCTCGTCACCTACCTCTACGGCGACGACTTCGGCCCGGCGGTCACGCCCCTGCTCCTGTTGGCGGTCGCCTTCGTCGGCGTCACCCTCGGCTACGTCGGAACGACGATCTGCTCCGCGCTGGGCATGGTACGGCCGATCGCGGTGCTGACCGTCTCGGTGGCGGTGGCTAACCTCGCGGCGCAGTTCTGGGCCTGTGCCCGGTGGGGCGCCACCGGCGCGGCTGCCGTCGCCGCAGCGACCGAGTTCGTCATCGGGGCCACCACGTGCCTGCTGGCCGCGCGCGCGATGACCTCACGGCTGCCCGTTCGGGAGCTGGCGAGTGTCCTCGCCGTGGGCGCCGCCACGGTTCTGATGCTGTGGCTGGTGCGGCTTCCGTGGCAGGTCGAGGGCGCGTTGGCCGCCGCCGTGTTCGGTGTGTCGGTTCTGGCCACGCGGGCGATCACCATGGCGGACCTCAGGCGGGTCCTGTCCCGCAAGGCCATCTGAGGGCCTGCTGGCGCGTCACCAGGTCGCCCCGGTCCGGAGGTGTTGCCAGGTCAGGCCGGTGCACTCGACCGGCCCGGTGCCGCAGGACAACGCGGCGTTCGTGTTGGTCGCCCGGCTGCCGTCCGCCCGCACGAGTTCGCTGACGTCGACGGCCAACTCCAGGGTGTACGAGACCAACGATCCTCCGGTGGCGACCGTCGCCCCCCGCGAACCCCGCCCGGACCGCAGCCCGTCCCCGCGGACCACGGCAGCGCCCGAGTTGCGCACCCGTGCCACCCCGCCGCCCGTGTCGTCGATGGTCACGTTCGACACCGTCAGCTCGGTGGCGGTGTTGAGATCGACCAGCCAGGGCGTTCCCACTGTCCGCGTCTGGCTGACCGCCACCCGCGGTAGGACGTGCGTGGCTGCCGGAGCGGTGACCAGGGCGCCGCCCCGGCCGACGATCCGCACGTCCGAGAGGCTCGCACGTCGTACCGCGGCGTGCGTCGCCCATCCGGGCAGCTCCAGCAGGTAGCTGTCGCCGCTCGCGGTCAGGCTGACCGCGCGAACGGTCAGGTCGTTCACCACCCCCGCGATCTGGGCGACGGCGGTACCGGCGGACGTGCCCGCGACGGTTACCCCGCTCACCAGTAGCTGGCCGATCGTCGCCGTCCGGGCAATCGACAGCAGCGGCGCGGCGTCGAGTTGTTCAGCGTCCACGTCCTCGACGGTGAGACGGTCAAGGGTGGCCGGCCGGAAGGGCGCGACCCGCACCAGCGGCTCGTTTCCGCGCGGCCCCTGGACCCGCAACCCGCGAAGCTGGACGCGACCCACCGAGGAGCCGTTGAGGTGCACCATGCCGCCCCGACCAGGCAGCGTAGCGGCCGCTACCTGCTCGACGACCAGATCGTCGACGCGGCCACCGGTAGTGCGCCAGTCGGCGGTGTCGTCACCGATCCAGATGACATTGTTGCCGGCGAGGCCCGTGACACCCCGGACGGTCGTCCGCAGCGCGGCGGTCTCCGGCGATCCGCCGAGCACCTTGACCAGGGCCGCGAGTGAGGCAGCGCCGACGTCCTCGATGACCGTGTCGGTCACCGGCCCCGACACGTCGTCGTACGCCTGCCAGTCGCGGGGGGTGATGGCGACGGTGTCGTCACCCGTCGAGCCGCGGATTCCCGAGATCCGGGTCCGCACGGCAGGCCCCTGGATGTGTACGCCGTCGGAGTGCACCGCGAATCTGATCTCCGTGACGGTGGCATCGACGACGTCGCCCAGGGAGATGGCGTACTTGTCGCTGGCGGTCTGCACCGTGAGCCCTTTGAGGGTCAGGCCGTCCACCCTGCGCCACCGCAGGGTGTGTAGATCGGGACCCGTGCCACCGACCCCCTTCGCGCGGGCCCAGGTGCCGCCGATGATGGTGATGTCCCTGTCCCGACCGCCGTCGGTCACCGCTGTGTTGGTGAGCAGGTTGCAGGCGCTGCCGGCCGCCAGAGTGACCGTGCAGCCGGACATGATCAGCGTCGTGCCGCTGGGCACCACGAGGGGCGCGCTGACCCGGTAGTGCGCGTTGTCGGCACCGCGTATCAGGCCGCCCGCCGCCCCACCCAGGGCGGCGTTGAGGACAGCGGTGTCATCGCCCCCGGACGGGGGTGGTAGCAAGACGGTGCGCTCCGGGGGTGGGGCGTCACCGGCGAGGACCATGCCGCTGGCAGCGGCGAGCAAGGTGCGGCGGGTGATCATCTGCGGCTCCGGGGGTGATCCCGGGTGACCAAACCGGGTGGCGGCCGCCGGCTAGGCGTACGCCGTGTCAACTGTCCGACCGAAAACGATAAGCATCGTACTAATGGCCCGGCAATCATCCGACCGGCGATCCCCGTTCACCGCGCTGGCCGGGGTTGTCCAGGGCGAGATTCCGGCGACGCTCACGCCCGCCCCTGCTGATACTGTGTGCCGCGGCGGCCGACGCGCAGTGCCGTGCGACCTACCACAGTGTACGGCCGTGCTGGTCACCGGGCTGCCCCTGGCTGTGGCCGCCCGCGGTCGTCACGGCAGCCGGTTCGGCGTTGTTGTCGGCAGGGTTCGGTGTCAGCGGAGGCGGGCCGAACCCGATCTCGGGGCAAAGGCAGCGATGGGTTCCAGAGGGACTGTGACTGATTCCGGCACGGACGACACGGGCACCCGTAGCCCTGAACAGGCCCCCGAGCGGGACACGGCCGACGAGGTGGACCGGGCGTCCCACCTGACCCGTGTCCTCGGCTGGGTGCTCGATCCCCGTCCGCCCGCCACCGCCGGCCCACGCCTGGTCTGGTGGGCGTCCTGGGCGTGCGCCGCGTTGTCGGCCCTCTACATCGCCTGGACGGTGCCGACGCTCCTCGGCGTCGTTGCCGCCGTCGCGTTGCCGCTGCTCGTGCGCCGGCTCCCCATGAGCGGGATCGTGCTCGTGGCAGTGCTCGCCCAGGAGATCAAACCGAACGGGCGCTTCGGTGAGCTGACCACTCTTGGCTATCCGGCGTTCATCAGCCCCGGCAAGGCCCCGATCATCCTGCCGCTCGCGGTGACGGCGGTCCTCGCGGCCGCCGCACGGTGGTGGCCACCGGCACGCCCGCAGCTCCGCTCGGTCGGCCCCGCACTGCTCGGACCGGCCGTCGGCCTCATCGTGCTGGCCGTCGGCAGCGGCCTGTTCCACGGGCAGTCGGCCTTCTCGGCCGTCAATCAGAACGCCCGCCCCTTCGTCCTGCTGGTGCTGGGCCTCTTCATCGGCATGAGCTTCCGGTGGTTGCGGGACGACCAGCGAGTCACCGGAGCGACGGTCTGGGCCGCACTGGTCGGCCTGCTGGTCGCGGCGGCCGTCGCCATTCCGCTCGGTGAGGCCGCCGACGACCGTCTCAGCGCCTACTTCATCTATTACGACTCGGCACTCCCGGCGATCGCGGCGGCGGTGTTCATCGGCATGCTCGGGGACAACGGGTGGCGTTGGGACTGGCGGCACATGGTCCTGGCTGCCTCCACACCACTGTTGATCCTGATTAGTTTCCGCCGGAGCGTCTGGGTCGCGGCGCTTGTCGCACTCGTGGTCGTCCTCGTCCTCACGTGGCGACGGTGGCAGCGGATGATCCGGCAGTTCGGGTTCGCGGCCCTGGTCGTGGCCGTGGTCGTGCTGGCCGCACCGGGTTTCGCCGCGGATCTCGGCCTGCGCAGCGCGGGCAGCTTCGACCTGGCCAGCGGCGCACCGAGCCCCAGTGCCAAGCCGAGCGTCAGTGGCCCGCCGAGCGTCAGCGCCAAGCCGAGCGCGAGTGGCCCACCGAGCGTCAGTGCCAAGCCGAGCGCGAGTGGCCAGCCGAGCCGAGGCGTCAGCCCGACTGCGACCGGCAAGCCCCGCGCCGCCGGCACGCCGAGCGTGACCGGCAGCCCACGCCCGGCCGGTGGTGTGAGTGCGAGTGGCAGTCCGAGCCGATCCGCCAACGCCTCCACGACGCCGAGTCGGCCGGCGCAGACCCCACCGGCTCAGGCGAGCGCCCAACACCAGGCGGCGTCCACGAGTGGACACCTCAGCGACCTGCGCCTCGGGTGGAACTACGTGCGGGCGAACCTCTGGACCGGCGTCGGCCCTCTCGCGCCTCAGCTCCCGGGTCTGGCGGCCAACAACTCCGAGCGGGTGTACGTCCACAACGAGCTACTGCAGGACTGGCTCCGGTACGGCCCGCTGGCACCCCTGCTCGTCATCCTCTTCCTCGCGGCGGCCGCGCTGGCGGCATTGAAGGCCATCCGTGATCCCGGGAGCGACGTGGTCGTCCGGTCCGCGGCGGCATTCTGCCTGATCGCGCCGCTGTGCCTGATGACCGCGCCGTTCCTGTCGGAGACGAGCCGGTGGCCGCTGGTGCTGGGCATCGCCGCGGGAATCGTCGTCCCGATCTTCCTCGGCCGAGGCCAGCGCGAAGGGCAGCCGAGTGAGTGACATGTCGCGCCGCGCGCTGCGGTTCGCCCTGTGGGCACAGCGCCAGGCCCACGTCGTGCCGGCGCCACTGCGCCGCGTGGGTGGCCGTACCCTGCGCCGGCTCGCGAACCCGGGCGAGCAGAGGTCCCGCCCCAGCGAGGACTGGTCGGTGCCGTTGGTGCCGGGCGGGGGCGCGGGCGACCTGGAAGCGCTTCGGCCGATGATCGCCGGCTCACATCCGCCGGTCTCGCCGCGCGCCGTCGAGGTCACCGGTTCCCGGCGGGTGCGATGCGCCATCGCCACCGGTGTGCTCGACGTCGGCGGTGCGGAGGAGGTGGCTGCGTTCCTGGCCCGGCGGCTCCCGGTCCACGGTGTCGACACCGCGGTCATCTACACCGGCACACGGCTGCCCGGGCAGGACGGCACGGGAGGTCGGCTGGCCCGGGCCCTCGCCGATGAGGGAGTCGCGACCCACCTGGTGTCGCCGGACGACGCTGCCGATTGGATGCGCTCCTGGCGCCCCGACGTGTTCAGCGGGCACAACGCGGACGACTGGCTGCTCGACGCGGCCACCGAGGTCGGCGTCCCGTGGGTGGAGACGCTGCACGACATGCACCGCTTCTATCACCCCGATTCCTGGGCGCCGGAAGGCCGGCGGGCACAGCGGATCACCGCGCAGGTCGCGGTCAGTGACCTCGTCCGCCAGCAGTACCTCGCCCGAAACCCGAGTTACCCCGAAGACCGCCTGATCACCGTGCCGAACGGCGTCGACGGCTCGCGTGTCCAGCGCGTGGACCGGGCGCGGGCCCGCGCCGCGCTGGGGTTGACCGACGAGTTCCTCTTCGTTTCGTTGGCGCGGTACTGCCTACAGAAGAACACGTACGGCCTGGTGACGGCCTTCGCCGAGGTGGCCGCTGAGCATCCGGGGGCCCACCTGCTGGTGGCGGGCCGCGCCAACGACGACCTGCTGTACTACGAGCAGACCCGGCAGGCCGCCATGGCGGTGCCGGGCGCTGGCCGCATCCACCTGCGTGGACACTGCGCCAACCCGATGGCGCTGCTGGCGGCGGCGGACGCGTTCGTCCTCGACTCCTTCTTCGAGGGCTGGTCGCTGGCATCGATGGAGGCGCTGGCTGCCGGGGTGCCCGTCGTGCTGACCGACGTCGGCGGCGCCCGAGAGCAGCTGGCGAACGGCCGACGCGGGCACCTGGTCGCCAACCCGGCCGGGGACGCTGAGCTCGTCGACTGGCAGGTGATCAACGATCTGCGGTATCGGCCGCAGGGCAATCGGGCCGACCTGGTCGCGGCTATGTCGTCGATGATCCGCGAACGTGCGGCGTGGGCCGCGGCCCGCGAGCGACTGCGCGAGGAGGCGATCGGCCTGTTCTCCCCGGACGAATCCCTGGCCGGGCACGCACGGGTGCTGCGCGCCGTGGCGCTCGGCGACCAACTGCCCACCGACGGCCGGCGCGCGAACGACGCTTGACAGCAGCGGGCGGCGCGAGCCGTGTGGCCACCCTCGGCGTGCCCGGACTATCGGCCACCACCCCGCAGGACCTCGGCGACAGTACGCAGCACGACCTTGATGTCGAGCCACAGCGACCAGTTCTCGATGTAGTAGTTGTCGAACCTCGCCCGATCGGAGATCGGGGTGTCGCCGCGCAGGCCACTGACCTGTGCGAGCCCGGTGAGCCCGACGGGCACCCGGTGGCGCATCGCGTAGGTGGGGTACTCGACCGAGAACTTCTCCACGAAGTGCGGCCGCTCCGGCCGGGGGCCGACCACGCTCATCTCGCCGCGCAGGATGTTCCAGAGCTGAGGTAGTTCGTCGAGCGACGTCCGGCGCATGAACCGACCGACCACCCCCACCCGCTGGTCGTGTGCGATGGACCAGTTCGTCTGCGACTCGCTCTCGTCGACGGGCTGCATCGAGCGGAACTTGATGACCTTGAATGGTTTGCCGTACCGACCAATCCGTTCCTGGTAGAAGAAGATGCCCCGGCCGCCGGCGAGGAACGTCGCAATCGCGCAGAGCAGCAACACCGGGCTGAGGACGAGCAACGCCGCCGCGGCGAAGACCACATCAGACGCCCGTTTGACTGCCCAGCGTGGGCCGGAGAGTTTGGTATCTCCGATCTTGACGATCGGTATTGCGCCGATGTGATCGGGATATCCACCCAGGGACCGGGAGCCCCAGAGACGCGGTACCGCCCAGAGGTCGGGGCGCGAAGCGACCGCCCGTAAAAGGGCGTCCATCAGCGCCGACTCGGAACAATCCGGGTCGGCGATGACCAGGACGTCGCATTCCAACATCTCGGTGAGCTTTTCGAGATCGTCCAAGGTACCGATCAACGGAACGGACCCGACGCCCTCGTGCGGTGCTACGTCGACGCAACCGACGAATCGCAGGCCGTACTGCGGGTAACGCCGCAGCAGCCGGGCGAGTTCCAGACCGACCGGTCCGCTGCCGATGATGATCGTGTTGTGCTCCACCCATCGGCGCTTGCGGGCGACGATGGTGAATGCCCTGCTGAAGGCCCGGCCGACGATCACCAGGCCGGCGGAGAGCGCGACGCCGCGCATGAACCCGCCCACGTAGTGCACCGAGTCGTGACGTTCGGCCGCGATGATGGCCACCACTGCGGCGGACGCCAGCAACCGTCCGCAGATGCTCGGCAGTTCGTCCAGGATGCCGACGTGCCGCCGGGCACGATAGAGCCCGCCGGACGCGAAGATGGCCACGGTCAGCGCCGCGTTGGACAGGGTCCCCCGCCAGTAGTTCTGGCTCAGCAGCAGGGGAACGAGCAGCGCGACGACGTCGATGGGCGCCGTCAACATCCAGGCCCGCAGCCAGCGCGTCCGCTTCGAGGCCCGGGACCCGGCGTACGGCAAAACCGCCGTGGTGTCCAAACCGGAGCGCACGGACGCTGTCGCCGACACCCTCGTCGGCTCGGCGACAGGGCTGCTCTCGCCGGCCTGTTGCGCCGTCGCCTGCGGTGGCGCGTCGCCGAACTCCGTCCGTCTCGCACCCGGGTAACTCATGACCGGTTGGCTCGACATGGTGATCCTCCCCCGTGAGCCCTCCGGCGTAATTCATGCCAGGGGGCGATCGCAGGTTACGACCGAGTCAGTTACACCACCAGAGCCGGCACGGCATTCCTGTCTCCTACTTTGCGGCGGACGCGATGTCGGCTACCGCGTCGCGGCGAACGGCGTCGAAGACGCGTTGTGCCTTGCCCTTGTCCGCGAGCACGACGCTTTCACTGCCGATCATGCCCGTCCCCTTGGTGGGGCAGGTCAAGAACGCGAGGTTGCCGCCCCGGAGGTGACGAAGCTCCATCGCCAGATCGACCAGGGACAGGGAACGGTCGACGGCGACCGAGTTGGCCGTGGCTTTCACGAACGAGTTCAGCTTGGCGGGATTGGCGAGCACCCCACCGGAGACCGCCTTGTCCAAAATGGCCTTGATGACTTGCTGTTGATGCTTGATCCGGGTGAAGTCGCCATTGGCGAAGGCGTAACGTTCACGGGCGTAGTCCAGGGCGGCGGCCCCGTCCATCGTCTGCCTCCCCTTGGTGAACTCGCGCCGCCCATCGGGGTTCAGCGAATGGGTCGAGGTGAAGCTCTGCTCCACGTCGATCTCCACACCACCGAGCGCGTCGACGATCTCCTTGAAGCCGGAGAAGTCGACCATCGCCACGTGGTCGATGCGGACGTTGGTGAACTCTTCCACCGTCTGGACCATCAGCGGAACGCCGCCCCACGCGTACGCGGCATTGATTTTGGCGTCGGTGCCGCCGCGCCCCTCCTTCGACTTGGGCACGTGCACCCAGGTGTCACGGGGAATGGAGATCAGCTGAGCGCTGGACCGGTCCTTGGGAAGGTGCGCCAGGATGATCGTGTCCGATCGGGAGCCCGAGGTGTTCTCCGTGTCGCGGGAGTCGCTGCCGAGGATCATGATGTTCATCGCGCCGGTCGCCACGGGCTGCGGACGCGACTCCTCCGGCACACCGTCGAACGCGTCCACCCGTTCGATGTCGGAGTTGATGGAGCGGAAGTAGAGACCGCTCGCGACCACACCGCCGCCGGCGAGCAACGCCACGACCACGAGGGTGATCAGGACGATCCGCTTCCACCGTCGCCGGGGTCGGGGCGACGGGGAGGTGGCCTGTTCGCCACCGTCTGGCTGCCCAGGATCGACCGGCCCCCTGTTCGTCGGGAGATTGAGTTCTGCGGTCTGGTCTGCACGCGCCATAACGGCGATGCTACTGATTCACGTTCCGTCCCGCGTACCCTCGTCCGGCCAGGAAAGCCCACCGATGGTGGGAGGATCGTGGGCGACGGCATCGGCATGGCATGGTGGCCGGGTGCGGCTGACCTCGATTCACACGTACCCCGTCAAGGGTTGTCACCGGCTCGACCACGACGGCGCGTTCGTGCAGCCGTGGGGCCTGGCCGGCGACCGACGCTGGATGGTGGTGGACGCCGACGGCGTCGGCGTCACCCAGCGGGAGACCACGCGGCTGGTCGGCCTGCGCGCCGTCGTGCGACCGGGCGGCCTGGTGCTGCGCGCGGACGGGCAGCCCGACCTCGACGTGCCGGAGCCGGCCGGCGGCGACCCGGTGGCGGTACGAACCTTCCGCAGCCGGACGATCACGGTCTGGGCGCTGCCCGCCGGCGCGGCGGCCGATGCCTGGCTCGGCGCGCTGCTCGGCCGGCCCGTCCGGCTCGTCTGGTTGGCCAAGCCGGCCCGGCACGTGGCCGCCGACGCGCGCGAACACGACACCGGCGACCAGGTCAGCTTCGCCGACGCCTACCCGCTGCTGCTGACGAACGCCGCCTCCCTTGACGCCCTCAACGGCTGGCTCGCCGACGCGGGGGAGGAGCCGGTGCCGATGACCCGGTTCCGCCCCAACCTGGTCGTCGACGGTGCGCCGGCCTGGGCCGAGGACGGCTGGGCCGGCCGGTCGCTGCGCATCGGCGACCTGCGGCTGCGCGCCGCCGGGCCGTGCGATCGCTGCGTGGTCACCACGACCGACCAGGAAACCGGGGTACGCGCGAAGGAACCGCTGCGCACACTCGGCCGCTACCGAAACGTCCGCCAGAAGCTCCTCTTCGGACTGCACCTGGTGCCCGTCGACAGTGGCCCGTTGCGGATCGGCGACCCGGTCGTCATCGAACCCTGACCGGCCAGCGTCCCGGCCGTCACCGTCCGTCGATGCTGTCTTAGCTTTCGCTTAGCCGGCTTGTCCGGCCGCACGCGCGTCCGGCAGCATCGCCGACGTGACCGACGGAAGCGCTCCCGGCGGCGTCGACAGCAGGGGCATCGACGGTTCCGCCATCGGCGTCAAGGACGTCGACATCGAACTCGACCTGGACCGTGCTCCGGACGAGCGGCTCGCGTCCCCGTCCGGCCCGGTGCCCTGGCTGGTCGCAGCCGGGGTCACCGTGCTCGCGGCGGTGCTCGGGCTCACCCTGGCCCTGCGGTCCGGCTCCTCCCCGGCCTGCGCCGCCGGCCGGACGCTCGCCGCCGCGCCACCCACCGGCACCGCCACCCACAGCGGCAAGGCGACCTTCTACGACTCGAAGGGCGCCGGCGGCAACTGCTCGAACCCAGCGGCGCCAGCCAACCGGCTCTACGTCGCGCTCGGCCCCACCGAGTACGCCGCCGGCGCCGCCTGCGGCGGTTTCCTCGACGTCACCGGCCCGAAGGGCACCGTCCGTGTCCTGATCATGGACCAGTGCCCGGAGTGCGAGCCGGGACACCTCGACCTGTCCCGGGAAGCGTTCGCCCGCATCGCCGACCCGGTGCAGGGCCTCGTCCAGGTCACCTACCGCGCTGTGGTCAACCCGCCCCTGCCCGGCCCGCTGAGCTTCCGGATCAAGGAGGGCGCGTCGCAGTTCTGGTTCGCCGTCCGGATCGGCAACCACGGCAATCCGCTGCGCGCCGTCGAGGTGCGCCAGGGCGACGACGGCCCGTGGCGCGCAACCGCCCGGCAGGACTACAACTACTGGCTGCTGGCCTCCGGCGCGGGCCCCGGCCCGTACAGCGTGCGGGTCAGCGACGTGTACGGACACCGGGTCACCGTGTCCGGCATCCGGATGGCACCCGGTCAGGTGCAGTCCAGTGTGGTGCGGATGTACGAGCGTGGCGTCGTGGCCAGGACGTCGCGCCCGTCCGCGACGGCCCGCCCGCCGGCAGCCCGACCCAGCGGTACGCCGACATCGGCACGCCGGCCGGCCGAGGTGGCGAAGGCGAACGCCCCGGCCACCCCGGTCGCCGACCGGCCCTCCACCCGACCGGCCGGGGCAACCGCCCGCTGGTGCGGCTGACCGGCCTTCTTGTTGCCGGTCTTCTTGTTACCGGCCTTCTTGTTGCCGGTCTTCTTGGTGCCGGCCGGCGTGGTGCGGCTGGCCGGCGTGGTGCCTTCTTGGTGCGGACTGGCGTGGTGCGGCCGGACGGCTCGGTGTGGCTGTCCGGCCTGGTGCGCTGGCGGCCTGGTGCGGCCGGCCGCTCAGCCGGTTGGTGTCAGGTCGAGCCACATGAGGATCTCGTCGCGGTCGTCGCCCGGCGCCACCCGCAACGCGCCCGGCAGCCGACCAATCTCCCGATACCCGAGACGACGGTAGAAATTGTCCAGCCCCAACCCGTCGCGCACCGTCACGTGCAGCGCCTCGTGGCCCAACTCCCGACCCAGCCGGGCGGCCTCGCGCATCAGCGCCGACCCGTGGCCCGCACCCTGGGTGTCCGGGTGGATCATCACCCGCTTCAGCACACACCAGTGCGCCTTGAGGCCGAACCGGTTGTCGCTGAAGACCAGTACCGCAACAAGCCGGTCGCCGTCGTAGCCGACCAGCAGCCGGTCCGGCCCTTCCGCGATGCCCGCGAACGTCGGGTCGGCGATCGTACGGACATCGGTGGCGGTGACCGGCGGTACGAAACCCACCGCGCCACCGGCGTTGCTGACGTCCACCCAGAGGGCGACGATGTCGGCGCGCAGCCGTGGGGTCAGTTCGGGATCAAGGACGAAGCGCAGACTCACGGCGCCCATCCTGGCTGCTCGACCAGGCTCGTGGCCCGCGACCGTGACGCGTCTGACAGCAGGCTCCCGCGCACGGGATCTGCGTTGAGTTGTGCGGGAGAGGGGATTCGAACCCCCACATCCTTTCGGATACAGGTTCCTAAGACCTGCGCGGCTGCCGAGTTACGCCACTCCCGCGTACATCGGAGAGTCTAGAGCGTCTGGCTTCGACGGTGTTGAGCCCGGCCTCCTTCAGGATGGTGGGGATCGTGCCATGGCCTACCGTGCGCTTCCCGTCGGCAGGTTGCGCAGGATCCCCGACAGCCGCTTCGGTCCGACATCCGGATTGGCCAGCGCCTGTTCGATCACCGCGTCACGATGAGCCCTCGAACGCCAGCTGCGGCCCGGAGGCGGTGTCAACACGCCCTCCTGCTCGAGGAGTCGCCGGACCTTGTGCAGGTATGACGGGTCACAGCCCAGGTGCTGTGCCGCTTCCAGGGCCGTCATCTGCTGCGCGTCGACCCGGGCGAACAGGTCGACGATCTGCTCCCGCGTTGCCGTTCGGCGATCGGAACCCGCTGTCTCGTGCGAGCGTTCCTCGCCACCGCCCGCCGTGCGGACGACGATGGCGGGATCGCGGGCCCGGTTCCGCCGGCCGGCGAATGTTTCGGTCTGACTGTGGCAATTCGGGCAGAGCAGCCGCAGGTTCGGTGGCCGGTTGTCGAGGAAGTCCCCGTTGATGTGGTCGACGTGCAGGACCAGTGGTGCGCCTCGCCAGACCGGCCCTGTCCCGCACGCTTCGCACTCCTCCGGCACGCCGAGCGTGGCCAGGGCCCACTTCAACCGCACGCCCGGCGTCCGTCGGGACCCCTCGGGCATTTGAACCAAGAGCTGTGATGAGGTCGTGCGTCGTGCGCCGCGCTGCCCCTTGTTGTGGGCGCTGCCCGTGAAGTGCGACGTGTCGATGCCGAATCTCTTGAGCTGCCGGCTGATGTGCGCGTGCGAGCCACCGCTGACCCGGACGCCGAGCAGTCGCATCACCTCGGTGATGTTGCGCGCTGCGGCTGCTGCCTGAGCGAGCGCCTCCGGCGTGTATTTGTACCGAACCATTCACGCACGGTAACGAGACCGTGCGACAGGTTCAGTCCAGGCCGAGGTCTCGGCGGAGCTTGGCGACGTGCCCGGTGGCCTTGACGTTGTAGAGCGCCCGTTCGATCTTGCCGTCGGCGTCGATGACGAAGGTCGAGCGGATCACGCCGGTGACGGTCTTGCCGTACAGCTGCTTCTCGCCGTACGCGCCGTAGGCGGTGAGCACCGACCTGTCCACGTCCGACACCAGTCCGAAGGTGATGGCGTCGCGGTCGCGGAACTTCGCCAGCTTCTCCGGCTTGTCGGGGGAGATGCCGACCACCTCGTAGCCGGCCGCCTGGAGCGAGGCGAGCGAGTCGCGGAAGTCGCACGCCTGCTTGGTGCAGCCGGGGGTCATCGCCGCCGGGTAGGCGTACAGGACGACCTTGCGGCCTCGCAGGTTGGCCAGGGAGAGCTGGTCGCCGGTATCGGTGGGGAGGGTGAACTCGGGCGCGGGGTCACCGGGGGAGAGGCGGTCGGGCGCGGTCATGACCCGACCCTACCGCCGGACATGCCGGTGTCGACGTCGGCGGCGCGCGCCGGCCCGTTGATCGACTCGCCTACGGTAAACCCGGCGGGTCCCCGAGCCGTGGACACGCCGCTCGTCGGCGTCGGCAGGACGATTTGTCGGATCCGCGCCATCCTGTGGCAGCGGCATGAGCAGATCTTGGACAGTTTCCGTCAGCCGCTGACGGAAACTGTCCAAGATCTCGGAGCGGACGGCCGGTTGGGCGTGCAGCGCCGACGCGGTCACGCGGACCCCCGACATCAGGCACGGCGAGTCGATCAACGGGTCGGCCCGCGACGTCGAGGCCTGCCAAAGGTGATCAAGACCATGCGTTGTTGCCAGAGTCTGGCAACAACAACTCCTAGGAAATAGGCTGACCCCCGCCGGTCCCGGACGGGTCCGCTGACGCGTGGGAGGTCGCGTGGAAACACTGGCGATGCACATCTCGAACGGGATCATCGACGGTCCCGTCGCGGCGGTGTTCGCGGCCCTGGCGCTCGCCGCGCTCACCGGTTGCGTCCTGCGCGGCCGGCGGGACCTGGACGATCGGCTCGCCCCGATGGCCGGCCTGGTCGCGGCGTTCATCTTCGCCGTCCAGATGCTCAACTTTCCGATCTTCACGGCCGGGGTGAGCGGTCACCTGCTCGGTGGCGCGCTCGCCGCGATGCTGGTCGGGCCGTGGGTCGGCGCGCTCTGCGTGGCCGTGGTGCTCGTCGTGCAGGCGCTGATCTTCGGCGACGGCGGTGTGGCGATGCTCGGCCTGAACATCACCAACATGGCGCTGCTCGGCACCGCCGCGGCGTACCTGCTGATCGCGGTGCTGTTGCGGGTGCTGCCCCGCACGCGGGCCGGCCTGGCCGTCACCGCGTTCGTCGCGGCGCTTCTCAGCGTGGTGGTCGCGTCCCAGGGTTTCGTCGTCGAGTACTGGCTGGGCGGCACCACCGACCTGGGCGGCAACCTCGCCGGCCTGGCCGGCACGATGGCCGGCGTGCATCTGCTGATCGGCATCGGCGAGGGCCTGATCACCGCCACCACCGTGCTGACCGTCGCGAAGGTGCGCCCCGACCTGGTGTACGCGTTGCGCGCGCTGCCCACTCCCGCCACCCCCGCCGTCCCGGTCTCCGGAGGTGTCCGATGAAGAACCGTTCCTGGGCGTTCCTGGCCGGCGGTCTGCTGGTCGCCCTGCTGCTCGCCGGTGTCGTGAGCAACTACGCCTCGTCGCACCCGGACGGCCTGGACTCCTCCCTGCTCAAGGGCTGCACCGTCGACGCCGACGACAACATCGTCGGTGGCAGTTGCCCGGCGCAACAGGCCCGTGAGCACGAGCTGGGAGACAGTCCGCTCGCCGACTACGGCGTGCGGGGCATCCAGAACGGCTTCGTCTCCACCGGCCTCTCCGGGGTGCTCGGGGTGCTGGTGACCTTCGCGATCGGCGGCGGTGGCTTCTGGCTGCTGCGCCGCCGGGGCGGCGTGTCGACCACCGGCGACGACACGTCCACCGCGTCGACCACCGGCGACGACACGTCCACCGCGTCGACCAGGGGCGACGACACGTCCACCGTGTCGACCACCGGCGACGGCGACGCGACGGGCGACGCGGTCACCGCCGCGCGCCGCGCCGGCGCGGCCGGCTGAGCAGGAGGTACGCGGATGGGTGCCGGTCACGGGCACGTGCTGTACCGCGAGTCGACCTCGCCGGTGCACCGGCTCCCGCCCGAGGTCAAGATCGTCGCGATGGTGGTCTTCACGATCGCCGTGGTGGCCACCCCGCGCGAGGCGTTCTGGGCCTTCGGCGCGTACGCCCTGCTGGTGGCCGCGGTGGCGGCGCTGGCCCGGGTGGGGCCGCGCTGGCTGCTCAGTCGCGCGCTGATCGAGCTGCCGTTCGTGCTGTTCGCGGTGGCGCTGCCGTTTCTGGGCACCGGCGAGCGGGTCGAGGTGCTGGGGCTGCGGCTGTCCGAGGACGGCCTGCACGGGGCGTGGAACATCCTGGCCAAGGGCACCCTCGGTGTCCTCGCCTCGCTGCTGCTCGCGGCGACCACCACCACCCGGGACCTGATCGTCGGGTTGGACCGGCTGCGCTGCCCGCAGGTGCTCACCCAGATCGCCACGTTCATGCTGCGCTACCTCGACGTGCTGGTCGGCGAGGCGCGACGGATGCGGGTGGCGCGGATTTCGCGGGGTGACGACCCGCGTTTCCTGTGGCAGCTGCGTGGCTTCGCCGCCGGCATCGGGGCGCTGTTCCTGCGTGCCTTCGAGCGCGGCGAGCGGGTCTACCTGGCGATGCTGTCGCGGGGCTACACGGGGCGGATGCCCGCGGTGTGGCAGGGCGACGGCGCGGCGACCGCCGGGCAGTGGCTGGTCGCGGCGACCGTGCCGGTGGTGGCGGCCTCCATCGCCGCGACCGCCGTCGTGCTGACATGATCGGTGTCGTGCAGACCGCCCTCTCGCTGGACGTTCGTGGCGTCCGGTACGCGTACCCGGACGGGCACGTGGCCCTGCACGGGGTGGACCTGACGGTGCCGCGCGGCGAGCGGGTGGCGCTGCTCGGGCCCAACGGCGCCGGTAAGACGACGCTGGTGCTGCACCTCAACGGCATCCTCACCCCGACCGAGGGCAGCGTGAGTGTCGGCGGGCTGACGGTCACGCCGGATCGGGCGACCCTGGCCGAGGTGCGTCGCCGGGTGGGCATCGTCTTCCAGGACCCGGACGACCAGCTCTTCCTGCCCACGGTGGCCGAGGACGTGGCGTTCGGGCCGGCCAACCTGGGCCTGCGCGGCGCGGAGCTGGCCGCCCGGGTGGACGAGGCGCTGGCCGCCGTCGGGATGAGCGAGCATCGGGCCCGGGCGCCGCAGCACCTCTCGTTCGGGCAGCGCCGACGGGTGGCGGTGGCGACCGTGCTGGCCATGCACCCGGAGATCCTGGTGCTGGATGAGCCTTCGTCGAACCTGGACCCGGCGGCCCGGCGCGAGCTGGCCGAGATCCTGCGCGGCCTGCCGGTGACCCTGCTGATGGTCACTCACGACCTGCCGTACGCGGCGGAGCTGTGCGAACGCTCGGTGATCCTGGACGGCGGCCGGATCGTCGCCGACGCCCCCACCGTCGACCTGCTGAGCAACGAGCCCCTGCTGGCCCGCCACCGCCTGGAACTCCCCTACGGCTTCACCCCGCGCACGTAACCCCCCCTCGGCGGATCGTGCACTTACTGTCGCGAGGGCCGCATCGCGGGCACGTCAGGGGGTGGGGACTTTTGTCGCGGCGCGGGAGGCGGCGTGTAGGCGGAGGACTCCGGTTGCTGTCGCGCCGACGCCGGTGATCAGGACTGCGGCCACCATGGCGCGGGCGACCTCGGGTGACCACGGCACCGGGGCGACCGACCGGCTGAACACCGCGGCGTTCGCCACGCCCGCGAAGAGGGCCAGGCAGGCGCCGGCCAGCGCCACCGCGAAGTCGGCCGCCGGGCGGCGGGCCAGCGCGTAACCACCGGCGGCGAGCGCGCCCAGGCCGGTGAGCAGTGCCCAGACCTGACCGCCCAGCAGCCCGGCGAGCACTCCGCCGACGCCCTGGGCGCCAGCGTCCAGCTCCCGCCCCACCGGGTAGAGCACGGCGACCGCGCCGCCGACGACCAGCAGCACGCCGACCGCGGACAGCGCCCGGGCGCCGGCCGTGGAGGCGGCGGCGAGCAGGCCGAGCGCGCCCACCGCGAGCAGACCGACGATGGTCACCGCCCACCAGGTGTACGCGTCCGGCGGCGGCACCCAGTCCAGCGTGCCGGCTATCTGCGCGGGGTCGGCGCCGTCGCGCAGCGGGATCGTCCAGTCCCGGACCCGGTGCTCACGCTCCGGCGCGACGCGTGCCGCGTCGGGTGGTGCCGACTCCTGCCACCGGGCCCGCTGGTCGTGCCAGCGCACGGTGGCCCCGTCGTCGACGCGCTGCCAGGACGGCGGGGCGGCCGGGTCCGCGTCGGCCGGCAGCGCGGTGTCCCCGGCGAGGGTGCGGTTGAGGTACGTGGCGGGGGACCGGCTGTTTTCGTACACGCCGTCCGGACCGACCCGCAGGTACGGCTCGCCGGAGTAGCCGATCACCTCGATCGCCCGGCCGGTGCGGTTGGTCAGCTCCAGTCGGGCGCCCGCCTCGATCACCCGTACCGTCAGGCCGGGCCGGGCCGGCGTGACGCCGGTGACGCGGGTGCGGTAGTCGGAGCCGTCCGGGGCGTCCGCGCCGTGCGCGGCGGCGGGCGCCGCGGTGAGCAGGGTCGTCGCGCAGGCGGCGGCGGCGATCAGAGTGGCGCGCGCCAGCAGGGTACGGATCACCTGCCGGCCGCCGCCACGGCCGCGGTGAGGCCCTGCGGGCTGTGGTCGGCGAGTGGCTGGCCGTTGACCAGGACGGTGGGCGTGCCGGTGACGTCGCTGCGGCTGGCCTCCTCGGTGACGTGTTCGGTCCACGTCTTGTACGTGCCATCGGAGACGCAGCCCCCGAAGGAGCCCCGGTCCAGCCCCACGCCGACGCCGGTGTCGGTCAGCTCGTCGTCGCTGAGCCCGGCGCTGCCCTCGGGTGGCTGCTTGGCGAAGAGCGCCTTGGCGTACTCGCGGAACTTTCCGCCGGCCGCCGCGCAGCCGGAGGCGGCCGACGAGCGCGTGGAGTACTCGGTCGTGGAGAAGCGGTTGAGGTACGCGACCGGGTGGTAGACCACCTTCGCCTTGTTCTCGGCCACCAGCTGCTCCAGCGTCGCGCCGCTGCTCTGCTCGAACTGCTTGCAGACCGGGCAGAGGAAGTCCTCGTAGACGTCGACGGTGACCGGCCCGCCGCCGGTGACGATGCCGGTGCCGGCCTCGTTGACGCCGGGCGGGGTGGTGAAGGTGTCCGAGCGCTGGCTGGACCAGACGCTCCAGCCGATCAGGCCGGCGATGACCAGCACGGCGACGGCGGCGGCGGAGACCCAGAGCGTACGGCGGCGTCGTCGTTCGCGGGCCAGTTGCTCGCGGACCACCCGGGCCGCGTCCCGCTGCCCCTTGCGACTACTCATCCTCGTCCTCCACGGCCGGTTCGGCGGACAGCCACCCGTCCACCGAGACGGGCGTACGCGGCCAGATTGCCAGAAATCCGGCCAGCACCAAGAATCCCAGGTCCCGGAGGATCTCCGGGAGGTAACTCGGGGCCTGTCCCTCGGCGAGCTGCCCGCCGCTGCCGAAGCAGCCGCAGTCGATGGCCAGGCCACGCGCCCAGGCCGAGGAGATCCCCGCGATGAAGACCAGCAGCAGCGCGACGGAGATGGCCGCGCTGAGCCGGGTGGCCAGACCGAGCAGCAGCAGCACGCCCAGGGTCAGCTCGACGAACGGCAGCGCGGCGCCGATCACGGTCGCCACGTCGTACGGCAGCACCTGGTAGGCGTTCACGGCCCGGCCGGAGGCGGCCAGGTCACCGACCTTCGACGCCCCGGCGACCAACCAGACGGCGGCGAGGCCGAGGCGGGCCGCCGTGCTGAGCCAGGGGCGCACGGCCGCCCAACGGCCGGCCCGGATGGGGGGTGCGGTCACGGTCATTTGTCGTCCCGTCTGCTCCGGAGGTTCCGGGCTCAACCGGTGAGGGCGTCGCCGACGGCCTCGACCAGCTCGTCGCGGGCCCGGGCGACGCGGGAGCGGATGGTGCCTACCGGCACCCCCTCGACGTCGGCGGCCTCGGCGTACGACAGGCCGAGCAGTTGGGTGAGCACGAACGCCGCCCGTCGCTCGGGGCTCAGCCGGCGCACGAGGTCGGCGGCGCCGAGCTGCCCGGCCGGGTCGGGATGCGGACGGTCGGTGTACGCGTTCGCGGCCAGCCGCTCGTCGAGACGGCGACGCCGGATCACCGTCCGGAGGTGGTCGGCGCAGGCCCGCCGGGCGATGCCGAGCAGCCAGGTGCGGACACTGGACCGGCCCTCGAACGCCGGCAGGGCCCGAAACGCCCGCAGGTACGTCTCCTGGGTGAGGTCGTCGGCGCTGTCCGGGCCCACCAGGGCGGCCGCGAAGCGCCACACCTCGGCCTGGGTCAGCCGGACGAACACGGCCTGGGCTGCGGCGTCACCGGCGCGCGCGCTCAGGGCCGACTCGGTCGCCGGGTCCCGGGCGACGTCACCTGTCGCACCGGCGGCACCGGAGTCACGCGGGACGGGGATCACGACACACCAGGCTACGCGCCGCCGGGTGTGACGTCAGGGTCCTTCGGCCCTTGGATGGTCTGCACCACGTCGGGAACTTTTCCCCGCCGCCGGCCGACTACCTGCTCATGACACGCGACCTCTCCTGCGCGGCGCTGGCGGCTGGCCGCAGGTGAGCCGATCCTCCGCCTCGGGTCGCCGACATCCAGGTCCGTCGGCGACCATGGCCGGCATGACTGTCGCACCCCGCCGCTGGACCGCCCGGCTGGCCGCCGCCGGCCTCCTGGTCACCGTCGTCGCCCTGTTGATCGCGCCAGCCACCCCGGCCAGCGCCCACGCGGTGCTGTCGAGCAGCAGCCCGGCCGCCTCGTCGGTGGTGCCGAGCGGGCCGGCCGAGGTGGTGCTCACCTTCAGCGAGTCGGTCCGCAAGGTCCCCGACAAGATCCGGGTCATCGCGCCGGACGGCGCCCGGGCCGACCGGGGCGAGCCGTCCTTCGAGGGCGCCGTGGTCACCATTCCGGTCGACCCGGCCGGTCAGCGCGGCACCTACCTGGTGACCTTCCGGGTGATCTCCGCCGACAGCCACCCGGTCTCCGGCGCGTTCACCTACTCGGTGGGCGCGCCGTCGGCGCCGCCGGTCGATTCCGGCAACGACAGCCGCGCCGACCCGGTGGTGGAGAACGCCGTGAAGGTGGCCCGTTTCCTCGGCTACGCCGGCCTGGTGCTGCTGGTCGGGCCGGCGCTGGTGCTCGCCGCGCTGTGGCCGCGCCGGCTCTCCCGGCGGGGTCCCACCCGGCTGGCCTGGGTGGGTCTCTCTCTGGTGGCCGTGGCCACCCTCGCCGACCTGTGGTTGCAGGTGCCCTACACCGCCGGTGGTGGCCTCTTCGAGGTGACCGGCGAGGGGTTCGGCAGCGTGTTCGGCAGTGCCTTCGGTGCCGCCCACCTGGTCCGGCTCGGCCTGTTGGCGGCCTCGGCGTTCCTGCTGCGCCCGCTGCTGGCCCGCCCGGCCGGCCGGGCCGACGCGATCATCCTGGCCGTGCTCGGCGGGGCGGCCCTGTTGACCTGGCCGCTGGCCGGGCACCCGGCGGCCTCCCCGGCGCCGGCGGTCTCCGTGGTGGTCGACGCGGTGCACCTGGGCAGCATGGCGGTCTGGCTGGGCGGCCTGCTGATGCTCGCCGTCTTCCTGCTGCGCCAGGCCGACGAGCGGGAGTTGGGCGCGATCCTGCCGATCTGGTCACGCTGGGCGGCGCTCGCCGTGTCGGCCCTGCTGCTGGCCGGCACCGTCCAGGCGCTGATCGAGGTGGCCACCCCGGACGCCCTGTTCAACACCACGTACGGGCGGCTGCTGCTCGCCAAGATCGGGCTGTTCGCGATCGTGATCGCCGTGGCCGCGTACTCCCGGCAGTTGGTCCGTCGACGCACGGCGGCCCAGCGACCGGCGCCGGTGCGCCGGGCGGTCCTGGTCGAGTTGGCCGTCACAGTGGTGGTGCTGGGGCTGTCGGCGACGCTGGTGCAGACCACGCCCGCCCGCACCGCCGTGGCCGGGCCGTCCGGCACCCAGGCCGGGCTCTTCTCCACCACCCTGACCAGCTCGCTGTTCACCCTCCAGGTCGAGCTGGACCCGGCCGAGCGGGGCAACAACTCGGTGCACCTGTACGCGTACACCAAGGACAACCAGCCGCAGCCGGTGGCGGAGTGGCGGGCGACCGCCGCGCTGCCCTCGGCCGGGATCGAGCCGATCGAGCTGCCGCTGCTGCCGCTGACCGACAACCACTCCTACGGCGACATCAGCCTGCCGGCCGCCGGCGACTGGCAGTTGAAGATCACCGTTCGCACGTCCGACATCGACCAGGCCACGGTGACCGCCACCGTGCCCATCCGTTAGAGAGGTTCCCCAAGCCCATGACCCGTTTCCGGCGTACCGCAACCGCCGCTGCCGCCCTGGCGTTCACCGCCGTCGCCACCGCCGTGCTCGGCTTCGCCGGGCCGGCGTCCGCCCACGTGACGGTGAACCCGAAGGAGGCGACCCAGGGCGGCTACGCCCGGGTGGCGTTCCGGGTGCCCAACGAGAGCGACACCGCGTCGACCACCAAGCTGGAGGTCGTGCTGCCGGAGAACGCGCCGATCGGCTCGGTGTCGACCATCCCGGTGCCCGGCTGGACGGTGGCGACGGAGAAGCGCAAGGTGGACCCGCCGATCGACGTGCACGGCAGTCAGCTCACCGAGGCGGTCTCCAAGATCACCTGGACGGCGACCGGTGACGCGGCGGTCAAGCCGGGCCAGTTCCAGGAGTTCGGCGTCTCCATGGGGCCGCTGCCGAAGGTCGAGTCCATGGTCTTCAAGACCCTGCAGACGTACTCGGACGGCAACATCGTGCGCTGGATCGACGAGCCGCAGCCGGGCGGCGAGGAGCCGGAGAAGCCCGCTCCGGTGCTCACCCTCACCGCCGCGGGGCCGTCGGCGTCGGCCGCCCCGGCCGCTACGGCCGTCGCCGCGGCAGACGATGACGACGACGAGAGCGAGGGCACCGCGATCGGCCTCGGCATCGCCGGCCTGGTCGCCGGCCTGGCCGGTCTGGTGCTCGGCGGGCTCGCGTTCGCCCGGACCCGCCGGGGCCCGGTCGTCAAGCCCTGACCCCGTCGCTCACCCGCTGGCCCGCCGGACAATCCGGCGGGCCAGCGTGCTTCCCGGGACCGAAGTCGGCCGTGCCGTGGATATCCCCTGATCAGCCGGTGTACGTCGGTAAGGTCGGCCGGGTATCTGGCTACGGAGGGGGACGCTGCGAATGCGGTTCGTGCGGGTGATCACCGGATTGCTGCTGTTGGTCATCGGGATTCCGGCGCTGTTCGCCGGCGGCGGGCTGTGGCTCGTCACCCGGCACGCCGACCCCGGTGGGACCTTCGCCGCCCGGTTCGAGACGGTCCGCACACCCGGCCACGCGGTCGTGGTCACCGATCTCGACCGGCTGCTGCGGCGGGAGGCGCCCTTCGCGCGTGGCGCGCAGACCCGCCTGCGGCTCGACGCCCGTACGCCCGATGGCCCGGCCTTCGTGGGGCTGGCGCCCACCGCCGAGGTGCGCCGGTGGCTGGAGTCCGTGCCGTACGCCTCGGTCCGCCGGGTGGCGTTGGCCCGAGGTCCGCTGCCGGTTCGCACGGACCCGGCGGTCCCGGCGGCGGCCCCGACCGCCGGTGCGGCCCCCACCCCGCTCGGTCGCCCGTTCTGGGTACGCGAGGGTGTCGGCACCCTCGAGTGGAGCGCCGACGAGCTGAGCGGCGAGTCGATGAGCCTGGTGGTGATGCGCCCGGACGGTCGCGCCGACCTGAGCCTGGATCTGCGCGCCGAACTGAGCGCGGGTTGGGTCGGTCCGGTCGCCTGGGGCCTGCTGGCGGCGGGGGTGCTGCTGGTGGCGTGCGCGGTGCTGCTCCTGCTGCGCCCGCCGCGTCCGCGCGAGGTGGTCTTCGTGGTCGAACCGGACCAGGTGCCGGTGCTCGCCGGCCGGCTCGGGGTCACGTCGCTCAGTGGCCTGGGCGCCCGGGATCCCGGTGCGGCCCCGCCGCTGCCGGCGGTGCGACAGCTCGCCCCGGTCGGCTCCGGCGCGGCCGAGTGGCAGCGGTCGGCGTCCGGCGTCGAACCGATCCGGCCGGTCACCCTCGCCGACCTGGACGCTCCGGCGCGGCTGCCCCGGCCGCCGGAGGTGGCGTTGAGCCTGGCGTGGCCGCCCACCGGCACCGAGCCCACGGCACGGCCGGTGCGGACGGACTGAAGCGGCGAGTGGCCCTCCGCGCTGCCGACGCGGAGGGCCACTCTCACCGGGGGATCGGTGCTACCCGAGCGACGCTTGAGGTAGGTGAGTCCAGATTAGCGCTGATGGTGGCTACTGGGGACTTGTGTCCATTTGGTGCGACTTTTCCTCAGTCCGGATCGGGCGGGCCACCCGGACCGGCAGGACCACCAGCAGCAGCAGGCTGAGCAGCACGTAGCCGTTGCGCAGCACGAAGTCCACCGGGTCGTCGGTGCGGACCGGTGCCACCCCCCAGTCGTGGAACGACACCACGCCGTAGATGATCACTGCGGCGGTGCCCACGGCGAGCCCGGCGAGCCACCGCCGTCGGCGGAACTCCTCCGGCCGGTTCGCGCTCAACGCCGCATCGGCGAGCAGCACCACCGCCGGCACGAACCAGTAGATGTGGTGGGTCCAGGTGATCGGGCTGACCAGAGCGCCGACCAGACCGGTCAGGGTCAGGCCGGTCAGCGCGTCACCGGCACGCGCGGCGCGGACCGCCCGCCACAGGCCGTAACCGGCCACCACCGCGACCACCAGCAGCCACAGCAGCCGGTCCGGCTTCTCCGGCGCGGTGAACCGGCTGAGCAGCCCGAAGAGCGACTGGTTGCCGGTGTAGTCGGTGCGACCCACCCGGTCGTTGTCCCACAGCTCCTGCGTCCAGAACCGCCACGAGTCCCCGGGCGCGACCGCCGCCGCGAGCAGGGTCGCCGCCGCCGCCGTCGCGCTCGCCACCGCGGCGGCCCGCCACCGTCGGGTGGCCAGCAGGTACACGATGAAGATGCCCGGGAAGAGCTTGAGCGCCGTCGCCAGCCCCACGCCGACCCCGGCCCAGCGCCGCGCCTGCGGTACGGCGAACAGCAGGTCGGCCAGGATCAGCACGACCAGCAGCATGTTGATCTGCCCGAACGTGATCGTCTCGCGGGTGCTCTCCACCGCCAGCACCAGCAGCACGGCCACGGTCAGGGTGAACGTTCGCGGCAGGTGGTGCCGGGCGATCACCGGCGTCACCAGCCACCGGGTGGTCACCACCACGGCCACCACCGTGAGCACCGTGAAGATCACCACGGTGGCGCCGAGCCGGATCAGCCCGAACGGCCACAGCAGCAGCGCGCTGAAGGGTGGATACGTGAAGTACAGCTCACCCTGCACCCGGTCCGGCTGGACGTAGTCGTAGAGCGGGTGGCCCGCCGTCCACCAGTCCATCGCCGACATGTAGATCTTCAGGTCGAAGAAGTTGTGCACCAGACCGGGCAGGTAGAGCGCCGGCAGCACGGCGATCAGCGCCACGATCGCGACGAGCCGACGGACCGTACGGCCACCGGGATCGTCGTCGGTGACGGCGGGTGGTGCGACGGGTTCGGCTGGCACTTGAGAAACCCTAGC
Organism: Micromonospora sp. NPDC005237; assembly: GCF_040607775.1. Taxonomy (NCBI): domain Bacteria; kingdom Bacillati; phylum Actinomycetota; class Actinomycetes; order Micromonosporales; family Micromonosporaceae; genus Micromonospora; species Micromonospora sp. NPDC005237. Next base: position 544,082 of record NZ_JBEXHJ010000001.1, read on the forward strand.
GGTCCGTCCGGTCCAGAGCGCGCAGCCGTGGGGCGTGGGCTGCGCGTAGGCTGTCCCGGTGGCTGATCTCCTCGTCTGGATCGACTGTGAGATGACCGGGTTGGACCTTGGCAGTGACAAGCTGATCGAGGTCGCGGCACTGGTCACCGACCCCGACCTCAACGTGCTGGGTGATGGTGTCGACGTGGTGATCCACGCCGACGAGGCCGCGCTGGAGGCGATGCCGGAGATCGTCCAGACCATGCACGCCAAGTCCGGCCTCACCGAGGAGGTCCGCCGCTCGGCGGTCACCCTGGCCGAGGCCGAGGACCGGGTGCTGGAGTACATCAGCACCTTCGTCAAGGACCCGCGCACCGCGCCACTGTGCGGCAACTCGATCGCCACCGACCGTGGCTTCATCGCCCGGGACATGCCCCGCCTCGACGCGCACCTGCACTACCGCATGATCGACGTCTCGTCGATCAAGGAACTCTGCCGCCGCTGGTACCCCCGGGTGTACTTCGGTCAGCCGCAGAAGGGCCTGGCGCACCGGGCGCTCGCCGACATCCGGGAGAGCATCCGGGAGCTGGAGTACTACCGGCGCACCATCTTCGTCCCGCTGCCCGGCCCGGACGTCGAGACCGCCAAGGCCATCGCCGCCGACCTCTGACGGCGCCCGCCCCCTGCGGGGGCGGCGCTCGCCGGCCCTGCTGTCGGCGCTCGGCGCGGTCGGCGGGGAACCCGCTGGACGCCGTGAGCGGTGGTGTGGCTATTATTGGTCCGCACCCCGCCCGGGGCGATCGACCGGGCGTCGGAGGCGTGGTGGCTGTAGCTCAGTTGGCAGAGCACCGGGTTGTGGTCCCGGTTGTCGTGGGTTCAATTCCCATCAGTCACCCCATATCTCAGGCCCCCTCCACGAGGGGGCCTGAGTTGTTTTTCTGTCACGCGACTGGGTGATCGACTCCAGGTCGCCGATCTGGGGGTGTTCGGCCGTCCGGACACCCCAACCTCGCCGACCTGGAGTGGATCAACCGCTGGGTCGGGGAGTCGCACGCGAAAGCCCCCTCCGTGGAGGGGGCTTTCGTCGTTCTGGCAGCTCAGGCGGTCGGCGTGGCGGACGGGGTGACGGCGCCGTCCGGGGTCGGCGAAGCGTCCGGGTCGGCCGGCGGCTCGTACGGCAGGGCGCTGCCCTTGACGTACTCGTCCCAGCTCATGTTCCAGTCGGTCCAGCCGTTGCCGTTCTGGAGCTTGCGCTCGGTGCCCTTGACCGTGATCGGGTCGCCGATCTGGGTGTTCTTGAACAGCCAGTCGCCGTTGGCCATCGACACGTTCACGCAGCCGTGCGAGACGTTGACGCTGCCCTGCTGCCCTTCGGACCAGGGGGCCGCGTGGATGAACTCGCCACCCCAGGTGAGCCGCTGCGCGAAGTCAATCTTGGTGCGGTAGCCCTCCTCGGGGCCCAGCTCCTCCATCGTGTCGAACACGGTCTTGCGCAGTTTCTCGATCACGACCATCGTCCCGCTGGACGAGGGGGTGCTCTTCTTGCCCAGGCTGACCGGGATGGTCTTGATCACCGAGCCGTCGCGGGTCACCGTCATCCGCTTGGTCTTGTTGTCCACGGTCATGATCAGCGACGAGCCGATCTTGACGTCCACGGAGAGGTCCGAGCGGCCGTAGTAGCCGTCACCCATCGGCAGGCCGCCGGCCTGAACGCGGTAGGAGACCTTGCTGTTCGCCTTCCAGAACTCCTTCGGCCGGTACCGGATCTCGGTGGGGCTGACCCAGTGCCAGATGCCCTCCTGGGCCGGCGTCGAGGTCACCGTCATCCGGCGCTGCACGTCGTCGCGGTAGTCCTCCGGAACGGCACGGCTGAACTTCACGATCAGCGGCATCCCGACGCCGACCACCTGGTTGTCGCCGAGGAAGCTGCTCACCCGTACCTGCTTGTCGGGCTTGGCCATCGTGGTGAAGGTGCTGGTCGCGGTGGCCGGCCGGCCGTCGTCGCCGGTGGCGGTGACCGTGGCGGTGTAGCTGGTGGCGTACTCCAGCGCCCCGTTCGGAAGCCACGTCTTGCCATCCTTGGCGAGGGTGCCCTCGACGGCCTTGCCGGACGCGTCCTTGAGGTCGACGGTGGTCTCCTCGGCGTCCTTCGTGGTGAAGGTGATGCCGGTGGACGCCGGCACGTCCTTGGCGTCCGCCGCCGGCTCGCTGATGGTCGCCGCCGCCTTGGGGGCCGGGCTCTCGTCGCCGCCCTGCCACGAGGACGGCTTGCCGCCGTCGCCGTTGGTGCAGGCGGAGGTGAAGGCCAGCGCCACGGCGAGCAGCCCCGCCGCGAGCACGCGGCGTCGCCCACGGGGCCGGATCAGCTGGTCCTGGCTAGCTCGCATGATGTCCTCACAGTCGTGGTCCCTGACCCATCGTCTCCTAATGACGCGCCAGAACCGGCCTCGGTTGCCGAGGGTGAACCGGAACACGCCGATCAGGATGCCGGAATCTTGGTACCATCCGGCGTTTCGTGATTCGGGCTCGTCTTTGTGCCGGGACTGAGGGTCGCCGCCGCCGTCGTCACGGCGCGGGCAGTGCAAGGGTACGCGCCGGCCTGTGCCATCGGCAGGGCCGGCGCAAAGGAGCCGAACCGTCAGAGCGCCGGGCCGGACCCACCCTTGGGCACCGGCAGAGCGCTGCCCTTCACGAACTCCGACCAGCTCAGGCTCCATGCCGTCCAGCCGTTGCCGGCGACGATCTTGCGCTCGGTGCCCTTGATCGTGATCGGATCGCCGATCCGCGTCTTGTCGAACAGCCACTTGGCGTTCGCCGTCGACACGTTCACGCAGCCGTGCGAGACGTTGGACCGCCCCTGCACATGCTCCGACCAGGGCGCGGCGTGGATGTACTCGCCACCCCAGGTGAGCCGCTGAGCGAAGTCGATCTCGGTGACGTAGCGGTTGGCCGGGTCCGGGTCGTCGCGGGTGTCGAAGACCGTGGACTCCTTCTTCTCCATCACGACCATCGTCCCGCTCGACGACGGGGTGCTCTTCTTGCCCAGGCTCACCGGGATGGTGCGCGACAGCGCACCGTTCTCGTACACCGACATCTTCTTCGTGGCGTTGTCGACCTTCATCACGAACGACCGGCCGATCTTGGCGGTGGCCTTGCGGTCGACGTCGCCGTACTTGCCGTTGCTCAGCGGCACGCCGGCCAGCGCGATCCGCACGGTGATGGTGGTGCCCGGCTGCCAGTACTCCGGTGCGCGGTAGTAGGCCTGGGTGCCGTTGTCGACCCAGTGCCAGGCGCCCGGCTGCGGCGGGTCGGTCTTGACGAACATCCGCTTCTGGACCGCGGCCCGGTCCTTCTTCGGGATGCCCGGGTGGAACTCGGTGACCACCGGCATGGCGACCCCGTAGCTCTTGTCGTCGAAGAGGTACAGGCCGGACCCGATGGTCGACTTCGGCTTGGCCATCGTGGTGAAGGTGCTGGTGCCCTGGCTGGTCGTGCCGTCGGGCCCGGTAGCGGTCACCGTGGCGGTGTAGTTGGTGCCGTACTTCAGGGGAGCGGACGGCACCCAGGCGGAGCCGTCGGTGCGCAGCTTGCCCTCCACCGCACCCCCGCCGGCCGCGGCCAGGGTGACTGAGGCGACCTTGCCACCGTCCGGGAGCTTGGCGCTGATCTCCGTGCTCACGGGCTTGTTCTTCGTGCCGTTGGCCGGGCTCAGCGTCAGTGCCGGCCCACTGGGCGCGCTCGACCCACCCGGGGCTGACGGCGCAGCCGATTCGGGTACGGCACTTGCATCTGTCGACGTCCCGCCGACGAATTCCGGCTTCTTCTGCTCGTCGCCGCACCCGGTCAGTGCCAGCGACGCCGCCAGGGTCAGAGCGCCCACCACCGCCCCGGCTCGCGTGAACCGTGCCATCCCCACCTCTGTTCTCGCGTACCTGGCGGACATCGTGCCCCATCAGTGCCCCGACCCATGCCCCTGCCCCGGAGCTGGCGTTCGGTTTATGACTGTATGTCCCTTAAGCTCGACCGAAGGGGGGAGTCGGGTAACCGGATTGGAGCCCGAGTTGGCGGGGTGCTAATGTTCTCTCCGTTGCCGACGAGCGCCGCTAGCTCAACTGGCAGAGCAGCGGACTCTTAATCCGCGGGTTCGGGGTTCGAGTCCCTGGCGGCGCACCAACGAGCAAGGCCCTGATCTGGTGTTCACACCAGGCCGGGGCCTTTTTCGCGTACGTTGCGGTCGGCGCGGGCGACCTGCCGGGCGCTACCGGGCCCGTCGGTGTCGTCCTGCTCGGAGACGCCGGTGCTCACCTCGACCGGGGCTACCCGTTCCTGAGATCATGTCGCGATGCGGGGACCGGCATGAGCATCACGTCCGTCATCAACTACAAGGGCGGGGTCGGTAAGACCACGATCACCATGAACCTCGGCGCCGAGCTCGCCGCCCGTGGCCGCAAGGTGCTGCTGATCGACTTGGACCCGCAGGCCAGCCTCACCTTCTCGTTCTATCCGGCCGCCGAGTGGGAGACCGACCTCGCGTACGAGAGGACCATCCTGCAGTGGTTCGGCTCGGTGCTTGCCGACGAGCCCACCGGCGCGCTGCACCCGTACGTGCTCACCCCGGAGCCGGTCAACGCGCTGCTGCCCGACGGCGGCCGGCTCGACCTGATCGCCTCCCACCTTCAGCTCGTCGACGTAGATCTGGACCTCGCCGCGGCCCTCGGCGGGTCACGCTTTCAGCACGGCAGCCCGCATTTCCTGCCGCTGCACCGGGCGCTCGCCGACGCGCTCGCCACCGACGAGTTCGCCGGGTACGACGACATCCTGATCGACTGCGCGCCCAACTTCACCATGGTCACCCGGACGGCCATCGTGGCCAGTGAACACATCCTGACCCCGGCGAAGCCCGACTACCTGTCCACACTCGGCATCGACTACCTGCGCAGCAAGGTCTCCGAGCTGGTCCGCGATTTCAACCGGGTGGCCGCCCCCGGCCCGACCATCGACCCGCAGTACCTGGGCGTGGTGTTCACTATGATCCAGTACGCCGCGGGTGGTCCGATCACCGCGTCCCGCAACTACATGCGGCTCACCGACAACCTGGAGGTCCCGGTGTTCCGGCAGACCATCCGGGAGAACAAGACCCTGTTCGGCACGGCCGGTGAACGGCACCTGCCCGCCGTGCTGGTGCCGAACGCCAACGACAAGGTGCAGTACGAGCTCCAGCAGCTGGCCAGCGAGTTCCTGGCCCGCACCCGCCCCTAGAAGGAGAGCCACCGGTGTCCGACCCCGCCGACCTCGCCCACGCCGTACTCCTGCGGGTGGCGGAGTTCGTCCGCGCGCTGCCCGCCGACCAGCTCGCCGCCCTGGCCGACGGCGCGGCGAAGCTCGCCGTCGTCGACAAGGCCCGGCCCGCCGCCCGGACGACGACGGCGGCTTCGGCCGGCGTGGACACCAACCGGGTCCGCACCGACCTCGCGGCGATCGGCGACCGGGCGGCCGGCGCCCGCTACCTCGCCGACCTGAAGCTCACCGTGGTGAAGCTGCGGGCGCTGGCCAGGGAGCTGGGCATCGCGGTGCCCAGCAAGGCCAAGAAGGCCGACATCGAGCAGGACATCCTGCAGTGGACGGTGGGCCGACGGCTGGATTCGGCCGCCATCAGCCGTCCGTCGGCCGCCCGGAACTGACCGCGTCCTCCGGCAGCAGGCTGGCCCGCAGCTCGGCCAGCACGTCGGCCCAGAACGCCGGCGGCGCCGCGCCGCGGAGCTGACCGGCGAGATGTTCGGCAAGCCGGTGCGCCTCCCGCCGGGTGAACGTCGCGTCCGCCGGGTCGTCCATCGACGGCCGGGGCCGGACTGGCGCGTCCAGCGGCACCGGGTCGCCCGTGCAGACGATGTCCAGGTGCCCGGTCGTGCGAGTCAGCGCCACGTACAGCAGCCGGTGGCCGCGTTCGTCACTGGCCACGATCTCCACCGGTTCGACCACCACCACCGCGTCGAACTCCAGGCCCTTGGCCTCCTGCGGGCTGATCAGGTTGACCGCGCCGCCCAACTCGCCCCGGTCGGCGCTGCTCCAGGTCATCCCGTTCGCGGCCAGCGCCGCCTCGACCGGTCGCCGCTGCCGGGGCGGGCAGACGATGCCGACGAACCGGCCGGCTTCGGCGTGCCCCCGCGCCACCGTGACCGCCCGGCCGGCCAGCTCGGCCAGGCCCACCCGGTGCACGCCGGTGTCCGCCGGCCCGTCCCGGACCACTTCCACCGGTGTCACGCCCGGCGCGGCCACCGGCAGCAGCGGCGCCGCCGTCTCGTACGCCTGGCGGGGTACGCGGTAGCCGTACCGCAGGGGGGTGATCCTCGCCGGGTGCACGGTCGGCAGGTGGGTGAGCACCTCGTCCCACGAGTCGCGCGCCCAGTTGCCGGTGGACTGGGCGAGGTCACCGACGACCGTCAGCGACCCGGTGGCGCTGCGTCGGGCCACCGCGCGCAACTGCATTGGGGACAGGTCCTGTGCCTCGTCGACCACCACGTGCGCGTACCGCCGGCCCGGCCCGTCGATCAGGTGCGCCAGCTCGTCCAACAGCGGCAGGTCCGCTGCCGACCAGGTCTCCCGGGACAACCGGTCCGCGCCACGCCGGTGCAGCGCAGCCACCTCCGCCGGGGTGAACTCGTCCCCGGCGGCTGCCCGCAGCCGCGCGGTGGAGCCCAGCAGGTCACGCAGGAAGCCGGCCGGGGTCTGCGGCGGCCAGAGCCGGTCGGTGAGATTGCCTACCGCCTCCGAACGGGCCGGGTCCAGCCCGGTCCGGGCGGCGACCAGGGCGGTGAGCCGGTCGCGCAGCAGCCCACGGCGGCCCCCGTACGGCAGGGTCGCCGCCCGTGCCGCGGCGAGCGCCTCGGCCACTTCGACACCGGGCAGGGTGACGAAACGGCCGCCGACCAGCAGCCGCTCGGCCGGGTCCGGGGCGCCGATCCGGGCGTCCAGCGCGCGGGCCAGTAGACCCGCCATCCGGGCCTCGCCCTTGATCCGGGCGACCGCGTCGGGCTCGGTGCGGCCCCGCGGCACATCCGGGCCGAGCCGGCCGACGTCGCGCAGTTCCACCCCGTCGTCGCCCAGCGTCGGCAGCACCTGGCCGATGTACCGGACGAAGGTCGGGTGCGGCCCGACCACCAGCACATCCTGCGCCGACATGTCGTCCCGGTGCTGGAACAGCAGCCAGGACACCCGGTGCAGTGCCACGGCGCTTTTGCCGGTGCCGGGACCACCCTCGATCACCAGCACCTGGTCGCGCGGGGCGCGGATCAGGGCGAACTGGGCGGCCTGAATGGTGGCCACGATGTCCCGCATGGTGCCGGTACGCCCCCGGGCCAGATCGGCCAGCAGTTGCGCGTCCACCGCCTCGGCGATCTCGGCGAGGATGGTGTCGGCGACCTCCTCGATCGTGTTCCCGGCGCAGATGAAGGCGCGCTTGCGACGTACCCCCGCTGGGTTTTCCGGGGTGGCCTCGAACCAGCCTGCGGCGGCCGGCGCTTGCCAGTTGACCACCAGCACCTCGCCCTCGGCGTCCCGGATCAGGTGCCGCCCGACGTACCAGGTGTCGCCCGTCTCTGCGTCCACCCGGCCGAACGCCACCGCTTCGTCGGCCGCACCCAACGCCCGCCGCGCCGCGTCGGCGTACCGGCGCAGGTGCGCGGCGGCGCCGGAGTGGGCCGCGGCGGACGGCAGGTGCCGCAGGTCATCGCGACGTCGGTTCCGGTGCGCCGCCGCCGCATCGAAGTACGCCTGCTCGGCGGCGATCTCGGCAGCCCTGGACGTCACGCACCCTCCCCACACCCGAGCCGGCCCGTGGGACCGACGGGATTCGATCCGGTTACCGTACCGGTCGGGTCCGACCCCGCGTCGGCCGTGGATGGACACCCACCGTCCTTGCCCGAGCCGCGATACTGGGGCCGTGTCGAGTCTTCGTCGAGTGCTCAGTGCGATTCGTGGCGCCCACCGGGCACGCTGGCTGCGCCGCGCCCTGCTGGTGGCGGCGCTCGGGGCGGTGTTGGCCGGCGCGGTCACCGGGGGCAGCGTGGTGTGGGTCCGCTCTGGCGCGGAGGGCCGGACCTTCACCGTCGAGGACGTTCCCGAGGCGCCGGTGGCCCTGGTGCTGGGCGCCCAGGTCGACCCCGGCGGGCAGCCGTCGGCGTTCCTGGCCGCCCGGCTGGAGATCGCGCGGCAACTGCTCACGGCCGGCAAGGTCCATGCCATCCTGGTCTCCGGTGACCACATGAACTGGGGGTACGACGAGCCGGGCGCAATGCGGCAGTGGCTGGTCGACCGGGGGGTGCCCGACCAGAAGGTGGTGCTCGACCACGCCGGCTTCGACACGTACGACTCCTGCGCCCGGGCCATGCAGATCTTCGGGGTGCGCCAGGCCACCGTAGTCACCCAGTCCTTTCACCTGGACCGGGCTGTCACGCTCTGCCGGGCCCTCGGCGTCGAGGCCAACGGCGTGGGCGACGAGACGGCCAAGCGGTACGCGCCGCTGTGGCGCCGGGGCGTCGCGCGCGAGTACGGCGCCGCCGACAAGGCGGCGTGGGACGTGCTGTCCGGGCGTGACCCGGTGTACCTGGGCCGGTACGAGACAGGCGTCGACGACGCCCTGCGAGGCTGAACCGGCGGCACGCCACCCAGCGCGAGGGGCAGTGACGGGGGGCGCACGGCGCCACGATCGACGTCACGAGCCACCTCGACCACGGCACGCTGTTCGCCATCACGTTCCCCTCGTCGTCCCAGCCTCTCGCCGACGCCGCACAGCCAGCGCAGACGACCGACAGACGGCCCTGACCGTCCTGTCCGGACGGCCAGGGCGGGCCCGTCAGGCCGGGCCCGTGGCCCGCAGCCGTGGCCACCGCTGCTCGGTCCAGGCCCGCAACAGCCACTCCACCGGTCCGTACCGGAACCGGGCCATCCACGCCGCGCTGGCGGCGAGCTGCACGCCGTAGATCGCGACCGCGATGAGGAGGACGACCGGGGGTGCGACGGCACCGGCGAGACCCAACCCGACGCCGGTGAAGACCAGTACGCAGAGCAGTGACTGGCCCCGGTAGTTCGACAGGGACATCCGTCCGGCCGGCGCGAGTACGGCGACCACCCGCCGTCCTCGGTCGGTCTGGAAGAACTCAAGAAGGGTGGCGGCGTACGCGGCCGCGAGCAGCGGCGCGGTGAGTACGCCCACCGTCAGTCCGGTCAGGTTGGCGGTGCCCCCACCCGAGGCGAAGACCACCGCACCGGCCAGGCCGATCGGATAGCCCAGCTGCTGCACCCGACGCAGGAGCCGCCGGTTCCCGACGACGTCGGTGAGGAGCCGGCGAGCGCGAGGACGAAACCGATTCCGCCGGTCAGCAGTACGGCGGCGCGCAGGGCGGTCCCGACGGCGACTCTTCGCGTGGCGAGCAGGACCAGGCCGAGCAGTGCGTACGTGGTCAGGATGTCGCCCTGGAACAACAGCACCGCGTGCAGGATCCCGAGCACGAAGAGCCCGGCCAGCCGTCGCCGGAACCGGGGAGCGAAGTCGACGCCCCGCCGAGCGGCGGAGTCGAGCTGGAGCGTGAAGCTGTAGCCGAACAGGAAGGAGAAGAGCAGGTACGCCTTCATCGCGAGGAGCGCCTCGACCACCCACCGGGCCGCCTGGTCGCCCCACGAGTCGTGGGCGGGATCGGGGACCAGATGGAAGGGGTAGCCGGAGGCGAAGAAGGCGATGTTGACAACCAGGATGAGGAGCAGCGCCACGGCGCGCAGCGCGTCGACGTCGGCGATCCGGGAGAACGTCCCGGGCGACCCGTCATCCACGGCTGGCGGGTCTTCGATGGAGAACGTCACGCGACCACCCCGTGGCGAACAGGAAATCGTTTCGATGGCTCCTCCGTGACGCTATGAAACGGCCTGTCCAGGTGACAGCCGGTGAGCGGGAAGGTCGCCGGTGGGGCAGGCCCTACCCCCGGGGTGGAAGGTGGAACGAATGCCGGCGAACCGACCGGCCGGGATGGCTACTGCCGCTTCGGGAGCAGCAGCTCCTCGTGGTCGAGTTCCCGCTCCAGGACCCGCAGTTCCTCGTCCGGCAGCCGACCGGAGTCCCGCCAGCGCACCAACTCCTCGCGCTGCGCGTCGAGGGCCGTGCGGCGGACCCGCAGCGCCGTCTCGTACTGCGGGGAGGTGGGTAGCTCTTCTGACCCGCTCTGCTCGAGCAGGTCGAGTCGCCCGCGGTAGCGCGCCAGGCGGGCCAGCAACTGGGTCCGGGTGGTGTTGACGGCCACCGCGCTGTCCGGCTCGGCGGCGGCGACCTCGTCGAGGCGGGCCAGGGCGGCCTCCACCGCCGCCGAACGGGCCTCGTTGCGTACGCGGGCCTGGTCCGTCTCGTTGGCGCGCAGGCCGAGCATCCGCACGAGCGGTGCGAAGGTCAGGCCCTGCCCGACGAGCGTGACGAGCACGACCACGAAGGTGCAGAACAGCAGGAGGTCGCGGTCGGGGAAGGGTGACCCGTCGTCGGTGGTCAGCGGCAGTGTGAAGATCGCAGCCAGGCTGATGACGCCGCGCGTACCGGACCAGCTCAGCGCCACCACCTCCCGGGAGGTGAGGCGGCGGGCGTTGCGGTCGGCCCGGGCGATCTGCCGTGCGGTGCTCGGCTCGTCGGTGTCGTCCTGCTCGGAGATGCCACCCAGGCGGGTGTGCAGGGAGCGGGGGAGCGACTGCGTCATCACCAGCCAGGCGGGGCGCAGGAGCAGCACCACGCCCACGGACACCGCGACGGCGATGATGATGGTCGACGTGTCGTACTGGCGCAGTCCCTTGACGACCTCCGGAAGCTGCTGGCCGATCAGCAGGAAGACGAAGCCTTCGAGGAGGAAGTCGACCAGCCGCCACACGGCGCTGGTCTGCAGCCGGGCGGCCCCGGACCCAACCTGCGGCGTCTGGTGACCGACGATCAGCCCGGCGATCACGACGGCGAGCACGCCGGAGACGTGCAGCGCCTCGCCCAGCAGGTAGGCCACGAACGGTGTCGCCAGCGAGATCGCGTTGGACAGCAACGGGTCCGCGGTGAGAGGTCGGGCCAGCCGTTTCGCCCAGGCGACGGCCGCACCCACAGCGACGCCACCGACTGCCGCCAGCACGAACTGCGCGACGGCGGCGGGGAACGAGAACGTCCCGCCGACGGCGGCGGCCACCGCCACGCTGAGCATCGTCAGCGCCGTCGCGTCGTTCAGCAGCCCCTCGCCCTGGATGATCGTGACCATCTTCGGGGGCAGGTTGACGCGCCGGCCCACCGCCAGGGCGGCCACCGGGTCGGGCGGAGCTATCGCGGCGCCAACCGCGATTCCGGCGGCGAGCGTCGCCCCGGCGACGAACAGGTGGAACCCGATGCCGACGAGCACTCCGGTGAGAAGCACCAGGACGACGGACAGGCTGACCACGATGCGCAGGTTCCGCCGGATGTCCAGCAGCGAGGAGTCCAGTGCGGCGCTGTAGAGCAGCGGCGGCAGCACGACCATGAGCACCAGCTCGGGGTCGAGGCTGACGTTGGGGCCGGGGAGCAGCGCGTACGCGATGCCGATGAGCGGCAGCAGCGCCGCCGCCGGCAGGCCGGTGCGCGACGCCACCCACCGCACGGCGACGATGACCGCGACGGCAGCGAGCACGAACAACACCATCGAATGGGCGCTCACCTGGTGACGTCCCCCTGGATCGGCGCGCGGCGCGGGCCGCACCAGCGGTGACGAGCGTACCCGCTAGATCAACCCAGCCCCGGTCGGCGTTGGGGGTGACCCGGCCGGGTCCGCTGGCCGGTATTGCTCGCCCATAGGTGTACGTCTATAGTCTGGCGATCACCACATTCATGGCCGTGGTCAACGCGGCCGGGTCGTCGAAGCGCTTCGACGATTCGTCGTTCAGGCCCGTCAGCCGGGTGTCGAGCCTGGCCACGCCGGTCTCGGCGCCCCCTGGCGCCTGTCGTACGACATGAGGAGAACCGCATGCGGAACAGGCGCCTTCGGCGCGGAATCACCGCGCTCGCGCTCGCACTGCTCGTCCTACCGGCCGTCCCCGGCGCGGCGCACGCCGAACCCACCTACCCGTTCCGAGATCCACACCTGCCCGTGCAGGCCCGGGTCGACGACCTGCTCGGCCGGCTCACCCTGGACGAGAAGATCTCGTGGCTGCACCAGTACCAGCCGGCCGTTCCCCGGCTGGGTATCGGCCTGTTCAAGACCGGTACCGAGGCGCTGCACGGGGTCGCCTGGTCGACCGACATCGACAACAACGGCGCGGTCGTGAAGGCTCGCGGCACGTCCTTCCCGCAGCCGGTGGGCATGGCGAGCACCTGGGACACCGACCTGATCCAGCGGGTCGGCTCGGCCGTGGGCGACGAGGCGCGCGGCTACCACGCGCAGAACCCCCGGGTCTGGGGTCTCAACCTCTGGGCGCCGGTGGTCAACCTGCTCCGCGACCCTCGGTGGGGCCGCAACGAGGAGGGCTACTCCGAGGACCCGCTGCTCACCGCGAAGATCTCCACCGCGTACGGCTCGGGGATGACCGGCGGGGACCCGGACCACCTCAAGAGCGCGCCGACCCTCAAGCACTACCTGGCCTACAACAACGAGGTCCGGCGCGACGTCACCTCGTCCAACGTGCCCCCGCGGGTGCTCAACGAGTACGACCGCGCGGCCTTCCGGCCGGCCATCGCCGCCGACGCGGCGACCGGGGTGATGGCCTCGTACAACCTGGTCAACGGCCGTCCCGCCACGGTTGACCCGGACCTGGCCACGGTGGTGCGCGGCTGGACCGACCAGCCGCTGATGAATGTCACCGACGCCTGGGCGCCGAACAACCTGGTCGCCTCGCAGGGCTACTACGCCACCCAGCCCGAGGCGAACGCCGCGATCATCAAGGCCGGCCTCAACAGCTTCATCACCGACGACACCAACGCGCTGCCGACCGTCACCGCCATCAAGCAGGCCCTCGCCTCCGGCCTGCTCACCGAGGCGGACATCGACGCCCGGATCCGCGAGACCTTGAACGTGCGCTTCCGCCTGGGCGAGTTCGACCCGGGAGGCGGTCGCTACGGCGGCATCACCCCGGACGTCATCAACAGCCCCGAACACCAACGGCTGGCGCGTCAGGCCGCCGGCGAGGCGATGGTGCTGCTCAAGAACTCGCGGCAGGCTCTTCCGCTGGACCCGTCCCGGACCCGCAAGGTGGCCGTGCTCGGTCCGCTGGCCGACACCCTCTACTCCGACTGGTACGGCGGCGACCTGCCGTACGAGGTGACCGCGCTGGACGGCATCCGCGAGCGGCTGGGCGGCTCCGCCAGCGTCAGCGGGCTCGACGGCGCGGACCGGATCGCCCTGAAGGACCCGGCGACCGGCCGGTACGTCACGGCCACCGGCACCACCGACGCCGACCCGGTCGCCGCGACCGGTGCCACCGCCTCGCTCGCCGCCCAGTTCGACGCGGTGGACTGGGGTCAGGGTGTGGTGACGCTGCGCAACGCCGCCAACGGCCGCTACCTCGGCTACAACTGGGGGCCCTTCATCACCCGCGACGAGCAGCCGAACGGCTGGTACGTCCAGCAGCAGTTCACGCTGGAACCGCAGGCCGACGGTACGGTCGCGCTGCGCTACACCGGCTACGAGACCCAGGAGAGCTGGTTCGGCGCCAACACGTACGTCACGGTCGGCGACGACGGCGCCCTCACGCTCGGCGCGTCCACCGCGGCGGACGCGACCCACTTCGACCGCGAGGTGATCAGCAGCGGCGTCGACCGGGCCGTCGCGGCGGCCAGGGCGGCCGACACCGCCGTCCTGGTCGTCGGCAGCAACCCGTTCATCAACGGGCGCGAGGCGCACGACCGGACCTCGACGGCGTTGAGCGCCGGCCAGGAAGCGCTGGTCAAGGCCGTGACCAAGGCCAACCCGCACACAGTGCTGGTGCTGCAGACCAGCTACCCGGTCACCATCGGATGGGAGCAGGAGCACGTCCCGGCCATCGTCTGGACCACCCACGCGGGCGCCGAGACCGGGCACGCCGTCGCCGACGTCCTGTTCGGCGACCGCAACCCGTCCGGCAAGCTCACCCAGACCTGGTACCGCTCGGACCGGCAACTACCGCCGGACCTGCTGGACTACGACATCATCTCGTCCGGGCAGACCTACCTCTACAGCAGCGCGAAGCCGCTCTATCCGTTCGGCCACGGGCTGTCGTACACCGGGTTCCGGTACGGCCAGCCCCGCACCGACGCCCGCTCGGTCGCGGCCGACGGCACCATCACTGTCAGCGTCGACGTGACCAACACCGGCAGCCGAGCCGGGTCCGAGGTCGTCCAGCTCTACACCCACCAGCGCACCTCCCGGGTGAAGACCCCGATCCGGGCGCTCAAGGCGTTCCAGCGGGTGCAGCTCGCACCGGGGCAGACCCGGGCCGTGACGCTCCGGCTGCCCGTCGCCGACCTGGCGAACTGGGACGTCACCCGCAGCCGGTGGGTGGTCGAGTCGTCCACGTACGACCTGCTGGTCGGCGCGAACGCGCAGGACATCCGGGCCCGGACGGCGGTCGCGGTGCGCGGTGAGACGATCCCGGCCCGGGACCTCTCGCGGACCACCCGGGCCGAGAACTTCGACCGGTACGCGGGGGTCCGGCTCGTCGACGAGACGAAGGCACAGGGTACGGCCGTCGGCGCCACCGCCGCCGGTCAGTGGATCTCCTTCGCCGGTTCCGTGCTGCGCCCGGGTGCCCGCACGTTCACGGCGAGGGTCGCCAGGGCGGTGGCGGGCGCCGGCACGATCCAGGTCCGGCTGGGCTCGCCCACCGGCCGGCTGCTCGGTACGGCCACCGTGCCCAGCACCGGCGACGACTACCGGTACGTGAACGTCAGCGCCGAGGTGGCCCGGACCGCCGGCACCCACGACGTGTACCTGGTGTTCAACTCCGCGCTGCGGCTGGCGGACTTCTCCCTCAGGTGACGAGTTGGCTCGGGCCGGGGTGGCGTTCGCCCCCGGTCCGAGCCGTCCCAGATCGTGCTGCCCTGCCGGGAGCGTCCTGTCGATGAATTCATCGGATGATCCGATGAGGGGACATGGGCAGGCTGGTTGCTTTGCCCTATTTGGACCGCATTTACGCATAGACAGGTTACAATCTCGTATTGCAGTCGTCACACGTGTGACCTACGCTCCGGGAGAGAGTTCGTAGCGATTGGCAAAGAGTGCGGCCGGGCGGCAGGTGCCCCCGCCGGTCCTAAGTGGCGTCGCTGTTCCCTGCTCGTCGCTCGATACACGCCTCAGGCACCACATCGACGACCAGGAAGGACAGCACGTGAGAACAGCCGCATCCACCACCCGAACGGCATTGATCGCGGCGGCGATGCTCATCGCCGCCACGGTGCCGGCCGTGATGTCACAGCAGCGCCCGGCCGCGGCCGCTGTTCAGGAGACCTACTACGTCGCCCCGGACGGGAACGACAGCAACGCGGGGACCCTCCAGTCGCCGTTCAAGACGGTGCAACGCGCACGGGACGCCGTTCGCACTGTGAACGCGAACATGACCGGCGACATCAACGTGTACCTGCGCGGCGGCAGATATCCGGTCACCAGCACCGTCGAGTTCGGCGCCAGCGACTCCGGCACCAACGGGTACCGGATCAGTTACGCCGCCTATCCCGGCGAGGCCCCGGTCCTGGACGGTGGCGTCCAGGTGACCGGCTGGACCCAGCACAGCGGCAACATCTGGAAGGCGCCGCTGGACCGCTCCACCAAGCTGCGGGCGCTCTACGTCAACGACAAGCGGGCGTACATGGCGTCGAAGACGATCAGCTCGGGCGGGTGCTACGGCACCTACACCATCACGGCCGGCCAGGCCGCCTGGGCGTGGGAGTCGGGCTCGCAGTGCGACGGCGCCAAGTACAACCTGAACGACTTCCCGGCCATCGCCCGCAACCAGGACGACCTGGAGATCGAGACGGGGACGACCTGGACCACGGCCATCGTGGGAGTCCGCCAGGTGACCACGAGTTCCGACGGCGCGAGCCGGGTGGCCCTGTTCCAGCAACCGGGCGCGGCCATCGCGCAGGGCGCGTTCAACGGCAACGCCCAGGTGGGTGGCAGCCACAAGGTCATGAACGCGTACGAGTTCCTGGACACGCCCGGTGAGTTCTACTTCGACAAGGGCAGCAAGACGGTCTACTACTACAAGGCCAGCGCCGAGAACATGTCGACCGCCGCGGTCTACGCGCCGAACAACGTCACCACCCTGCTACGGGTCGCCGGCACCTCGACGAGCAGCCACGCGCGCAACATCACGTTCTCCGGCCTGACGGTGCAGCACTCCGACTGGAACCTGTTCAACGTCGCCGGCTCGTCCTTCAAGCAGGCGCAGCAAGGCAACCTCGGCGCCCAGGTGTACGCCAAGGGCAACTTCCACGTCTACTACTACCGCAACGTGGACGTCACTCCCGGCATCGTCCAGGTGCAGAACGCCGACGGCATCCTCCTGCAACGCAACCGGATCCAACACACCGGCGCCGACGGCATCAGCATGGTCAACGACGTGCAGGGCACGCAGTTGATCGGGAACTACACCAACGACATCGCGGGGTCGGCCGTCAACGTCGGCCATCCCCAGCACGTCTACATCGGAGACGGCACGTCGACCAACCGGGAGAAGTACTCCCCGCAGGTCGAGGGGCTGCCGAAGAACATCGACATCAAGAACAACTACATCTACGACAGCGCCGTCCTGTTCAACGGGCACAGCCCCATCTCGGCGTACTTCGCCGACACCCTCACCATCTCGCGCAACCGGATCGAAAAGGCCCCCTGGTCCGGCATCACGATGGGCTGGGGCTGGTGGAACTTCGACGGGTCATCGGGCTCGATCGTGCCCAACCGGCCGACCACGACGGCGCGGAACAACACCATCAGCTACAACCACATCATCGACACCGTCCAGCGCCTCAGCGACACGGCGCCGATCTACACGCTGGGCAGCCAGCCCGGGACCACGATCACCAACAACTACCTCCAGGGCGTGCCCTCGGGCCACAAGTACGGACTGCACCCGGACGAGGGGTCGGCGTACATCACCTTCCGGGACAACGTTCTGAGCATCGACAAGAACGTCACCTGGATGATCAACTCGGACGACTTCGGGCGGAAGCACGATCTGACCATCACGCAGATCTACGGCCCGATCAACAAGGTCTCGAACAAGAACCTGCCGAACAGCACGATCGGCGACATCATCGTCTCCTCCGACTACGTCTGGCCGGCGGCGGCGTACAGCATCGCGGCCAACTCCGGCCTGGAGGACGCCTACCGGGACATCATCCCGGCGAGCAGTTTCTCCGCACCGAACTATGTGCTGCCGGCCAGCACGTTCGTCACCAGTGCCACGGCGTCGATCCCGATCCGGAGCACCGGCGACGCCACCAAGTCGGTCTGGCTGGCTCCGTACGGCACGACCACCTTCACCGCCGGGCCGACGATGACCAGGGCTTCCGGCACCGCCACGTCCATCGCCGTGCCGACGAGTCAGGGCGAGTACCGGCTCTACGTCGTCGACGCACAGGGCAACCGGTCGGCCGAATCGACCTCGATCGTCCGGCAGCAGAGCGGCGGCGGCAGTCAGCAGGGCGGGCAGCTCGTGGGCGGCCAGTCCGGTCGCTGCGTCGAGGTTCCCAACTCCTCCACCACCAACGGCACCCAGGTGCAGCTGTGGGACTGCGGCGGGGGCACGAACCAGCGGTGGACCTCCACCGCCAGCAAGCAACTGATGGTGTACGGCAACAAGTGCCTGGACGCCTCCGGGGCCGGTACGGCCAACGGCACCCAGGTCATCATCTGGGACTGCCACGGCGGGCTCAACCAGCAGTGGAACGTCAACGCCAACGGCACCATCACGAACGGCCAGTCCGGGCTCTGCCTGGATGCCAACGGCGCCGCCAGCGCGAACGGCACGAAGATCATCCTCTGGTCGTGCAACGGTGGCCCGAACCAGCAGTGGAGCCTGCGGAGCTGACCGACCGACCACACCGGGGCCGGGCCGATGGCGGCCCGGCCCCGGGCCGTCCGCGTCACCGCCCACGCCTCGTCGGGGCAGCATGTGCTACCGGACAACAAGTGGGTAATGGTGGGTGATGAAGACGACCTGGAAGCCTTACGAGAAGCACGGCGGCCTGTCGGAGAAGGACAAGCGGGAGCTGCCGGAGAGCGTTTTCGCGTTCCCCGACAAGCGCAAGGAGCCGATGACCGACGCGAGCCACGTCCGTAATGCCATCGCTCGCTTCGATCAGGTGCAGGGCGTCACCGACAAGGACCGCGACCTGGCGTTCCAGAACATCCTCGCCGCTGCGAAGCACTACGGCGTCGACGTCGCGGAGACGGACTGGCGCCAACTCGGCAAACTGCCGCACACGCCGAACCCCGCGCACTGAGCGCACCGCGTCCGGGCCCGGGTCGGGTCCGAGGGCCGGATCAGAGGCGTGTTAGCGTGCTCGTCGTTGTCAGCGAGCGCCGCTAGCTCAACTGGCAGAGCAGCGGACTCTTAATCCGCGGGTTCGGGGTTCGAGTCCCTGGCGGCGCACCAACGAACAAGGCCCTGACCTGGTGGTTAACACCGGGTCGGGGCCTTTTTCGCGTGCACGGGGACCTCTATCTCCTGGCACCGGGCTGCGGCCGTGGCTCAACCCGGTCGACTAACTGTTCGAGGTCGCGACTCCATCCTCAAGGTAGACGCCGCCCCGTCCGATCGCGGTGATCGCCGCGGTGACCCCCGCGACCTGGTCCGCCGGCAGCATTCCGCCATCGAACACGAACATGAGCCCGCCGTCCACGGCGGGCTCACCGGCACCCAGTCGACGCGCAGCAGCGCCCCTGCGGGTATCGACAGGCCCAGCTCTTCCCGGGCCTCGTGCGTGCAGGCCGGGTGGACCAGCAGCACCCGGCCGGTCTGGTCGCGGAGGATCACGCGGGCGATCCCGCAGGGGATGCCGGGCGAGGTACGGGCGGCTTTCGAGCGCCTGGTGGCGGTCGGCTACCGAGCCGGCTGATCTGAGCTCAGCTAACGGCGCGGCCGTTTCACCGGAATGCCGATGTCAGTGTCCGGACACCGGCACTGCCTGATTCGAGCATTGCAGGATCGTCGACGGCGGTCGTGCGTGCCCATGTGGGTGGATCCGGTTGACCTCAAGCCCTTGTTCACCCTCTGGCCGGATGCGAAAGGCCGACGCGTTCGACGATGTGGTGCCGATAGATGACGTCGATAAACTTCGCTCTCCAACAGCTCAAGTGGACCGGACTCGAATGGTTGCATCTCCGGAGAGGTGGTCGCTGAATTGGGGACGGTGATGGCACGTCCGTTTCTGGATCTTGTTTCATCCGACGAGGTGGAGGGCCTGCTCGCGCTCGGTACCGAGCGTCGGTACGCGAGCCGAGCAACTCTCTTCCATCAGGGTGAGCCCACTCAGCACGTGGCGTTGCTACTCACCGGATGGGCCAAGGTTTCCGTGCAGTCCCGACGAGGAGACGAGGTGCTGTTGGCCATCAGGGGACCGGACGACATTCTCGGAGAACTGTCCGCCATTGACGACCGACCTCGCTCGGCCACGGTCACGGCGCTGGTGCCGGTCCGTGCACGAATCATTCCTGAACAACAATTCCTTCGGCACCTGCAGGACTTCCCGGGAGTGATGTTCGCGATGCTTCAGCACGTCACCGCGCGCCTTCGGGAGTCCGATGCCGAGCGGCTGCGGTACGTCTCCACGTCCGGTTCGGGCAGGATCATCTCGCTGTTGCTCGACCTCGCCGAGCGGCAGGGCAGGCGAGCGCCCGACGGGGTCGTCATCGACCTTCCCCTGACCCAGCAGGAACTGGCCAAGGCGGCCGCGACGTCGCGCGAGGTGGCGGCCCGGACGCTGCGCATGCTGCGCGAACGCGGGCTCGTACGGACGAGCCGGCAGCGCATCGTCCTGGTACAGGTGACCGTCCTGCGATCCCTCGCCAGCTCTGTGTCGCATGACGCATAGGGGGTGTGTCTGAAGCCGTCGATCTCCGAAACGGAAGGGCGGAGCGTGTCCAGCATGGAAGAACAGCGACTCGCAGAGCGACTTCTCGCGCACAACCGTGAAGAGATCGACAGGGCGGACGGCAAGGCCGTGCACGGTCTGGCCATCGCGGGTACGGCGGTCGGCGCAGCCGTCGGCTTCGTGCTCGGCGGTGCGGGGTCCCGGCAGCAGCTCGGGTCGGCCGATTCGTGGTTCTGGTGGGCGGCGAGTGCGCTGTGGATCGTCGGCACCGTGAGCCTGTTACTGGCCCTCTACCCGCGCGTGCGCGGTGACCGCGACGACGGTCAGGTTGCCTTCTTCGGTCACGTCGGGACGTTGGACCGCGGGCAGTTGACCGCGGCCCTGCGGCAGGCCGCCACACAGCCGTTGGTCGGCCTGATCAGCGAACTCCACTGGACCAGTCGAATCGTGATCGTCAAGTACCGCTTCATCAGGTGGGGCCTCGCCTGCCTGTGTCTGTCGTTCGTGAGTCTGGCGGCACTCACCTTCTGAGGCACGTCGATTCCTGCACCGCGTTCACCGGCCGTGAACACATGTCGGACGCCGATCGTCGCCGATGTGCGTCCAGCCAGAAGAGGAGACACAGCGGATGTACCGTCCCGCTCGTTCGTACTCGGTCATATCAATCGACATCGTGGATTCGAGCGCCGGTGGCTCATGGCGTCACAGGCTGCTCGTTGGTGACCTTCGGGCGGTGGTGGCCGAGGCACTCCAGGAGTGTCCGCTCGGCGGTCAGTGGGTGATCCGCAAGGACGGCGATGGGATGACGATTGTCGTGCCGCCTGCGGTCAGCAAGGAAGAGGTGATCGGTGAGTTCCCGCCCAGGGTCGACCGGGGACTCCGCAGGTCGAACGCCAGGCTGACGCCGGAGGCTCGACTCCGGATCCGGATGGCTGTCACGCACGGCGACGTCGTGGTCGACGAGGACGATCTGATCGGCGGGCCGGCGTTGGTGGAGGCGGCACGGATCCGGGACATCGCACCGTTGCGCCGCGCGATGAACGCGGCACCGGGAGCCTTCGTCGGCCTCGTGCTGGCCGATCACGTGTACCGGACGTCCGTGCTGGAGGGCGACCCCGCGTTGATGCCGCAGGCCTACCGGAAGGTCGTCGCGGAGGCGAAGGAGTACCGGGAGCCGGCGTGGATTCGACTGTGGGGCGCCGAGTTGCCGGCGGAGGGTGCCCCTGACGGCCCGGACACCGGTCCCACCGAACCGGGCCCGCGTTCGGACGCCTCCGACGTGCCGGACGGCGACGCCGGCAGGCGAATCGTCGGCGACGTGTACGACACCAGGGTCGGGACCGTGAACGGTCCGTTCGTCGTAGGCAAGGGCGCCACCTCGCACACGGGAACTCCCCATGGCCGGTGACGATCGCCCCGATGATGCGGGCACCGCGGCGGCACCGCCGGAGCAGGTCGTGGCCGACGATGTCGGCGGTGCCCCGACGGCGGAAGGGGCGGAGGGCTCGGAGGGTCGGGACGACCCACCACGGCCGCCGTCCGACACACCAGTGGATCCGACGCCGGCCCCGGCGACGGACGAAGCGGCGGCGGCCCGGAGGGAAGCCGCTGACAAGTCCACGGGTACGGGCGAGGGGCGCCGGCCGGAAACTCTGCACGACCTACTGCCCAGGCAGCAGTTGGGCAAATCGGCCCCCTCGGACAAGGCAGCTGACGAGGCGGAGTCCACGGCGGACGACTTCCTCCTTCAAAGTGGTGACGAGTACCGGACTCGCGTCGACACGGTCAACGGTCCGGTGGCGGTCGGGGCGAATGCCGTCTCGGTCATGGTCAAGGTGGGCGAGGAGCAGGTCACCCTCACCCGGTACGAGCTGACGAGCATCGACCTGGAGCAACAGCGTCGGCGGTACGTGAAGGGAGACACCTTCGCGGCGGCCCTCTCGACGCTCCGCACCGAGGGTCTGGTGATCGTCCTCGGCCCTGACGGCAGCGGGCGGCGGGCCGCGGGCCACGCCCTCCTGGATCGGCTGCGCACCGAGGGCCGCATAGGGCGCGTGGGCGGATTGGTGATGCCCGACGGCGTCGTCGCCGGCGACGTCCTGTCGCAGTCCGAGCTGTTCTTCCCCGCGGGCTGGGGTCTCGTCCTCGAACTCCGCGACGGCGCGGACCTCGCCGACGAGTCGACCGTGGAGGCGTATCGAACAGCGGTGGGGCACGGCGCTCGCGGGTACGTCGTACTGCTCGGGCCGCCGGCGGCCGAGGCCGAGACCAGCCGGTACGCCGTCAGGCACGACTGGCCGGACCCCGCCGCGGTGCTGGAGCGCTACCTGGAGACGGAACAGCCGGCGTCTTCCCCCGCGCCGGTGACCGTGCTGGCCGACGAGTCGGTCACGGAGTACATCGCCAACAGCCGCCGTCCGGGCCAGGTCGTCAAGCTGGCCCGGGCTCTGGTCGAGGGCCTCCGGCAGGAGAAGACGCCCGCAGCGGTGGTCGCTTCCCTGGAGCCGGACTGGCGGACTGTGGCCCGTCGGGCGTTCGAGGACGCGCTCAGGACGTCCTCGGTCTCCGACCCCTTCGGCGGTCCGCGGCGACAGGCCCTGCGTACGGCGTACGCGATCTTCGACGGCATCGAGCTGGTGGACGTGCTCAGCGCCGCCGAGCAACTGCTCGGCATGTTGCGACTCATCGAGGCGCCGGATTCCACACCTGCCCGACCGGTCTTCGACGACGGACTGGACAAGCTCCTGTACACAGACATGCTGGGCGACCTCGGCACGGGCAAGGAGCAGTCACCACGCCGTGCCCAGCTGCGGAACACCGCGCTGTCGGACGCCTTCCTCGACGTCGCGTGGAACGACTACGACACGACCCGCGAGGTGCTGCTGTACTGGCTGGACCGGGTTGTGACCAGCGGTCGTCCCGCCATGCGTCTCCGTGCCGCGCAGGCGGCGGGGAAGCTGGCCGTGTACGACTTCGAGAAGATCATGGCCGACCTGATTCGGCCATGGGCGCTGGACATCAACGGCATGCGTCGGCAGGCGGCGGCATGGGCGCTGGAGCAGGTGGGCCGGAACGAACGGTTCGTCATCCGCGTACGCCGGAAGATCAGCGACTGGGTGCGGAGTACCGACCCCGAGCTGCACGACACCGCGGCCAAGGTCTACGGGACGGAACTGGGCAGGACCATCCCGGGCGTGGCCCTGCACGACCTCCGGGTCATCGCTACCGATCCGCGGCAGCGGCCGTACCGGAGCGTCAGCCGGGCCGTCGCGAGCATCTACCTGGCCGGCTCGGCGGACGTGGTCTACGACCACGTCGACGCCTGGTTGGCCGACGCGGCGTCGGAGGTCAACGTCCATGCCACCTGGACGGTCCTCTTCCTCGCCCGTCAACTCGGCCGCGACCGTCCGGAATGGCCACAGCTCCTGGTCGACGCAGTCCTCGTACCCGAACGGCTGCCCGTGCTGGTCCGGATGTGGACGGCCGCCCTCGCCGATCCGGCGACCGCGTACACGGCCTGGGACCTGCTGCGCCAGTGGCTGGAACTGCCGTACCGCCCCGGTGGTCCGCACGAGGACCTGTCCCGGGCGCTCTCCGACCTCGTGCGGGAGGCGCTGGCCGACCCACGGCTCCGCAAGCGTGGTCTCTGGCACCTGCGGCTGTGGCAGGGCCGTCGACCGGGAGACCTGCTGCTCAAGGAAATCATCGACCGACTGACGGAGGACCGAGCCCGATGACGACGCACGACACCGACAGGAAACCCGGCTTCTGGCGCCGCCTCTGGGACCGGCTGACCGGAAGGGCTTCGGAGCCCCGTGGCGAGCAGCCCGCGTCGCCCCCGCCCGCTGGTGCTCCGGTTTCACCGCTGACCGAG
Source organism: Micromonospora sp. NPDC005237 (assembly GCF_040607775.1). NCBI lineage: Bacteria > Bacillati > Actinomycetota > Actinomycetes > Micromonosporales > Micromonosporaceae > Micromonospora > Micromonospora sp. NPDC005237. Next base: position 567,976 of record NZ_JBEXHJ010000001.1, read on the forward strand.
TCGATCGACGCCGGAGCGCCCTTGGCGATCCCGGCGATGGGGGAGGCGTACGACTTCCAGGTGCAGGTCGAGGCGACCTGGTCGGCTGCGGTGACCGATCTCGGTGACCTGAGGACCCGCGCGGACCGGCACACCGAGAGCGTCCGCCGTGCTGTGCGGGAGGTGGTCTGGCAGGTGGGGCGGGACTTCGCGCCGCATCGGGCACTCGATGCGGAGCGCGCCATGGGCCGCGCATTGCCCGCCGAGTTCTGCTTCACCGACGCCGGAGTCTCGCTGCGTTGCCAGGTGAGGCTACGGGTGCGTCCGGACGCGCGCGTGGTGGAGGTCCTGCTGCCGTACTCGCTCATGCGGGTGCGGGCGGACAACGTCGAGGCGGTGGCGGTCCGGTGGCGGGACATCCTGACCGGGTTCGCCGGCCAGGAGGTCGGCGACCTGGTGCTGCCGTACGCCGCGCAGCTGGCCGACAAGCCGTTCGCGGCCTCGGTGACCGGGCTGGAGAACGCTCGTGACCAGGCCCGCAACGACCTGGCGGACGTACTGGACCGGGCGGCCAAGAGCCACACTCGCGTGGGCCTGTTCGAGTTCGCCGAGTCGTACGAGGCCGCACTGCACGCGTTCCGGCGCAGCCAGGGCCTCTCCGACGAGGGCGGTGACGGCTCATGACGCGCGCATCACGCGTTCGGCAGGTCCTGATGGCCGTCGCCGTCCTGGTGACACCATCGCTGTTCGGCTGTGACCCGATCGATCCGCCCCGGCGCCCGGAGCCCTGTGCGTGGATGGACGAGCCCGGGGAGACGACCGGTCGGACGGCGTTCCTGGTGGACGTCACCAACTCGACCCGTGCGGTCGGCACCGGCATCGGTGCCCCCGACTATCGGCGGGCCCTCAGCGAGTTCGTCCGCCAGGCGGCCCGGGACCGGGACACCGTGGCCGTGGGCGCGTTCAGCGGTACCGCGGCGGACCTGTCATGGACCGTCTTCGAGCAGTCGACGGACTGGAAGAGGGACGACAACAACCCGGACAACCAGAGGGACCGTGAGCGGGAGGCGGGGGACTGTCTTGAGGATGCGGTCGACGCGGCCCAGACGACCGACCCGGCCGCGCCGGGCACCGACATCCTGCGTCCTTCGGCCACCGCGGCGGACTGGCTCCGTCAGGGCAAGGGCGCCAAGCGCCTGGTCGTCGCGACCGACGGCCTCGTGACGGAGGGTTGTGCCAGCCTGGTGAGGTCGGATTTCACCGGCAGCGAGGAGATCGCCGCCATGACCGCCGCGTGCTCGGCGGAACCGGCGCAGGAACTCCGGCCGGACGTGTTCGACGGCATCACTGTGACGTTCGTCGGCATCGGGCATCCCGCCGCAGGTCAGCCGGTGCCCGCCCCGGCCCAGGCGCAGTGGCTCACCCGTCTCTGGACGGAGTTCTGCGAGTTCCAAGGTGGTGACTGTGACGTACGTGCCGCCTCGGTGGGTCGTGACCCGGAGGACCCCGGGTCGGCGCCCGTCGCCGAGGTCGGCGACCCGGTCGTTCGGTACGGGAGTGCGGTACAGCGGTACAGCCTTCCGGCGGCCGCGCTCTTCGACACCGACCAGACCGTCCTCCGGTCGGACGCCGGTCCCATGCTCACCGAACTCGCGGTGACGTTGCGTACCGGCGCGATGGCGCGGGTGCAGGTGGTCGGCTTCGCGGACCCGCGCGGCGACGGCGCCCACAACCGGGCGCTGTCCATGGGCCGTGCGGAGGCGGTCGCCGAGTTCCTCCGGAGGGAAGGCGTGCCGAGCGTCCTGGCGGAGGGGAGAGGCGAGACGAACACGTGTGCCGATGGAACCGGCTTTCCGGCCACCGCGACATCCGACGACGAGACGCAGTGTGCCCGCCGGGTCGACATCCTGGCCTCTCGAGCGCAAGGAGGGACATGACGATGGACGAAGTGGCGAACAACGGCCGGCGATGGCAGGCGCCGGTCCCGTGTCCGGCCTCCGGCGTTCTGCTCGGCAACCCCGTCGTGCCGGCGGCGGAACAGCGGCTGGAGGACATCGAGGCGGCGGCCCTGCTGCGTGCGTTCGGCAGGGGCAACGCGGCTCTCGTGGCTTCCCAGACCGCTCTGGACGAAGCCGGCGTCCTGGTGGTCGAGCGATACCACACGGCGCGGGCGGCGCTCGACGAGGTCGACCGCCTCGTTGCCCGGGAACGGGTCGCTGAGGCACGTAGCGCGGAGCATGCGGTCACCCGGTCGCATGTCGGGGACGGGGCGGAGAGCCGCCGTCGGCGGGCCCTTCCTCGGTGGGTGGTCTGGGGCGTCCTGGCGCTCGCTGCGTTTTTCGACGTGGCCTTCGTAGGCAACGTGGTGCAGCGCATCTTCGGGGCGGGCCCGTCCGACCTCGTCTACTGGATCGCGTATCTGCCCGGTATCGGCATGGCTCTCTGCCTGTTGGCCGCCGGACACAGCCTTGCCGAGCACCTCTTCCGACACCGGATTCGGGTGACCCGGTCCCGCCGACGCGGGCCGCTCAACCCGTGGTTGCTGCTGCGCCGGGTGTTCTGGCACTGGCGACCCGAGGAGCAGACCCGGGAGGAGGACGATCTGCCGTGGGCTCGGCTGGCCGGGCCGGTGATCCTCGCGGTCCTGACCGTCGGCGTGCTCGCCGCGGGTGCCTACGTGCGATCCACGCAGGCGGCTGCCTTCGGCGCTCTGGCCAGCTTCCAGCTGGTCTTCGTGGGCCTCCTGATGCTGCTGAGCGTTTCGGCCATCGCCGTCAAGGTGCTCTCTCACAATCCGTACGCCGACAGGACCGAAGAAGTGGCAAAGGACGTCGACGACCTGGACAAGCTGTCCAGAGCATTGACCGATGCCGCCCGGAGCGAGTTGGTGGCGCACAGGAAGGCGTGGAACAACCTCCGGTCCGCGATCACCTCTGCCGAAGGCGAGGCGGTGGGGATCGTCGAGGAGGAGTGCGCCCGCATCCTCGACGATCGCGGACGCCGCGGTGTGGAGGGGCCGCTGCGGTTGCCGCTCACCGTACTGCGGTGGCCGGAGGAGGGCACGGAACCGACGGCTGAGCAGGTGCTGCCCGCACTCCGCCTCGACATCCTCCAGAACGCCCGCGACGTGGCCACCGAGCACGACCCGCAGTCGTTGCAGAAGGCGTTCGACACGCTGGAGGCCGCGCTGCGCCAGCAGTTCCGGCCAGCGGTCGCCGCCATCGCGCGTGGATAGGAGGGACGGTGACGGGGCGCGCCCGTCTTCCGGCCGTGCCGCCCGTCTCAGGGCAGCGGGACGACGTACGACTCGACGCGGGCGATGAGCCCGTCCCGGAGCGCGAACAGGTCGTTGAGGCGCCGTGATCGGGCGGCGACGATCACCGGCGGCAGCGTGGTCGACGGGGTCGGTGACAGCGGGCCGGCAGTGCTGCCGGCGTGCGGCACGTACACCCTGGATGTCCGCCTCGGTGGGCTCACCGACGCCGAGATGGACCGGCTCGGCGTCCCGGTCGAGGTACGGCAGTCATGGCAGCATCAATTGACAAGTATCAATTGAGTTGATATAGACAATCGGTAATATTTTTGGGTTCGGTCCGTCCCGGGCTGATCGGCGGCAGGAGTTTCTGATGGGTGTGCAACGACGGCGCAAGCCACGTCCGGCCACGGCGATCGGTGTGGTCGGTTCTCTCGTGGCGGGGCTGCTAACCACCCAGGCCGTCGCCGGCCCGGCGGCGGCCGCCGCCGGGCTCGCCCTGACCGTGGACGTGTCCGCCGCCCGCCACAAGATCAGCCCCGACATCTACGGTATGAACGGCGGCGACCCCGCGCTCGTCGCCGAACTCGGCACCCCGGTGGCGCGCTGGGGCGGTAACGCGAGCAGCCGCTACAACTTCAAGAACCACACCTACAACACCGGCAGCGACTGGTACTTCGAGAACATCGTGGCCGGGCCCGACAACACGGTCGAGGCGTTCGTCCAGCGAAACCGGGACCACGGGACCAGGCAGGTGGTCACCGTGCCGTTGATCGGATGGGTGGCGAAGGACTCGCCCTCGTCACACCCGTTCGCCTGCGGCTTCCCGGCCACCCGCTTCCCCGAGCAGGACTCGTTCGACCAGTGGGACCCCAATTGTGGCAACGGCCGGCACGCCGATGTGAACCTGACCGGGGCGGTCCCCACGGACACCTCGATCCCGGCCGACGCGTCGTTCGCCGGCGAGATGGTGTCCCATCTGGTGACCCAGTTCGGCCCGGCGTCACGTGGCGGCGTACCGATCTACGAACTCGACAACGAGCCGGTGCTGTGGAACTCCACCCACCGCGACGTGCATCCCGACCCGGTGAGCTACGACGAACTGGGCGGCAAGGGCACGGCGACCGCCGCGGCCATCAAGGCCGCCGACCCGCGCGCGGCGGTGCTCGGCCCGTCCGGCTGGGGCTACTGCGAATGGGTGGCGTCCGGCGTGGACGGATGCGCGCCGGGTGCCGACGCGGCGGCGCACGGCGGGCTCAACCTGTCCCAGTGGTATCTGAAGAACATGAAGGACTTCAGCGACGCCCACGGCGGGAAGCGGTTCCTCGACTACTTCGATCAGCACTACTACCCGCAGATCAGCGGCGGCAAGGACGCGGATGCCAACGCGCTGCGGCTGCGGTCGACCCGGTCGCTGTGGGATCCGACGTACGTCGACGAGTCGTGGATCGGCCCCGGCGGGGTGAACGCTCCGCCGTTGCAGTTCATCCGCCAGATGAAGGCATGGGTCGCGCAGTACTACCCCGGCACCAAGGTCGCCATCACCGAATACAACTGGGGCGCCCTGGACGACATCAACGGCGCGCTCGCGCAGGCCGACGTACTCGGCATCTTCGGGCGCGAGGGTCTGGACCTGGCCACCATCTGGGGCGAACCGAAGCCGACCGACCCCGGCGCGTACGCGTTCCGGATGTACCGGAACTACGACGGAGCCGGGAGCAGGTTCGGCGACGTGAGCGTGTCGGCGGTCAGCGGCGACCAGGCGCAGCTCTCGGTCTACGCCGCGCAACGCTCGTCCGACAAGGCACTCACCGTCATGGTGGTCAACAAGACGGGCGGCGATCTGACCTCACGGTTGGCGCTCTCCGGATTTCAGGGCGGGGACCGGGCGCAGCGGTTCACCTACGGCCCGGCCGATCTCACCTCGATCGTCCGGGGTGAGGATCTCCGGGTGGCCCGGGGCGGCGTCAGCGCGACGTACCCGGCGAACTCCGTGACGCTGCTCGTCCTGCCGCAGCGCCGACACTGAGCGCCTACTCAGGCTTTTTGGCGAACCTCGTGGTGAGCCGCTCGGTCGGGTTGACCGTGTACTTCAGGTGGTAGCCGGCGGCGATCACCATCGCCTCGGCGACCTTCGCCGCGTGCTCGTGGCCCTTGACGGCGGCGTTGGCGGCCAGGTCGACCGGTTGCCCGGTGGCGAGGCTGCCGGCAAGGGCGACCAGCCGCTGGTCGTCGTCGGAGAGTTGCTCGACCGCCGGTAGCGCGAGCAGCGCCGGCCAGTCGCGGATGACCGCCACCTGGATGTCGTGACCGTCGTCGTACTCGGGGATCTGTACGACCTCGACCAGTTCGGCGAAGCCTGGTTGCTCCGGCAGCTTGGTGAAGGTCAGCAGGTGTACGGCGGCCTTCTTGGTTCCGGGCGGTCGATCCAGGCGCCGGCGCGGATCAGCGTACGCAGAGCGTCGGGGCTGAACTCGGAGGTGGACATGCCAGTGGGCCTCCTTCGCCGAGGGGGAATCCTCGCTGTCGAGTACAGCAGACGTCGACAACCGCCTCAGGCTGGCCTGGAAGACGCGAGAATGTCGAGGTAGTGCGGGTTGGTCATGACACCCAACACGTTGCCGAATGGGTCCACCACCGCCGCGGTGACGAACCCCGCGTCCCCGTGGGGCGTGATCGGCTGGTATTCCGTGGCACCCATCGCGAGGAGCCGTTCCACGGTGGCGTCGAGGTCGTCGACGTGCCAGTGCATGACCGCGCCGCCGGGGCCGGTGGCCGCACCGGGAGGCGCGTAGCGGCGGTCGATGATGCCCAGCTCCGCCTGGTAGTCGCCGAGGCGGAACTCGGTGTAGGCCGGACGCCCGTCGGGGCCGGGCCGCGAGAAGTACGCCTCCTGGCCCAGGAACCGGGCGTACCAGTCGGTGGCCGCCGCCACGTCGTCGGCCCAGATGTTCAGGGTGGCGAATCCGCGCAGGCTCACCTGGTGTCCTCTCGTCGATGTCGTCCGGTGGTCACGCTATCGGCGGGCACCGACAGCTTCGTCCCGACACGGATACGGCCAGCCGTGTAGCGCGCGGTATCCCGGGTAGTCGCCGCCGTCAGCCCGACGAGCGGCGGGAGCCAACGTGGAGACGACGTAACCGGGGGTGGAGGAGCACGGCCTGATCGGTGACCTGCAGACCGCCGCGCTGATCAGCAAGGACGGCACGATCGACTGGTTCTGTGCGCCGCGCTTCGACTCGCCGAGCGTCTTCGCCGCCCTGCTGGATCGTCGAAAAGGTGGCCACTTCCAGCTCTCACCCGACGGCATCGAGTATTCGAGCAAACAGCTCTACCTACCGGGCACGCCGATCCTGATCACCCGTTTCCACAGCGCCGACGGGGTGGGGGAGCTGTTGGACTTCATGCCCGTCACGGGCGAGCAGGCCACCGACCGGCACCGGTTGATCCGGCTGATCCGGATGGTCCGGGGACACATGCCGTTCCGCTTCGACTGCCGGCCGCGGTTCAACTACGGGCGGGATCCGTACGAGCTGGAGGTGCACCCGGAGGGCGACGTCTTCCGCAGCTCGACCCTCAGCCTCACCCTGACCCCCTTCTCGGACGCGGATCGGCTCGTCGACAGGCGGACGATCCAGCGCGACACCGAGGGCGTCTACTTTCGCAACGAGCTGCACGTCGGCGACAGCGGCGGAGTCGTCCTGGAGACGGCCTGCCCCCACCCACCCCGGGCCCTCAGCACGCAGGAGGCGTGCGAACTGCTGGCCGAGACACGGGACCACTGGCGTCGGTGGGCGGGCCGTTCGTCCTACACCGGTCGCTGGCGGGAGATGGTCGACAGGTCGGCGATGACGCTCAAGCTCATGACGTACGCCCCGACGGGCGCCGTGGTCGCCGCCCCGACGGCGGGGTTGCCGGAGCAGATCGGTGGACCACGGAACTGGGACTACCGCTACACGTGGATCCGTGATGCCTCGTTCTCGGTCCACGCGCTGCTCAGCGTCGGTTTCACCGAGGAGGCCCAGAAGTATCTGACCTGGCTCGAAGCGCGCATCCGGGACGCCCGCGACGGCAACGTGCCTCTGCAGATCATGTACCGCATCGACGGCTCGCCGGACCTCCCCGAGGAGGTGCTGGGCCACCTGGAGGGATACCGCGGCTCGGCGCCGGTGCGGATCGGCAACGGCGCGGCGGGCCAGGTGCAGCTGGACATCTACGGCGAGGCGCTCAACTCGCTGCATCTCGCCGACCAGAGCGGGTTGATGACGTCGTACGACGGGTGGCGCAAGACGGCCGGCCTGATGGACTGGCTCTGCGACCACTGGGACCAGCCCGAGGACGGCATCTGGGAGACCCGCTCCGGGCGGCAGGACTTCACCTACGGGCGGATGATGTGCTGGCTCGCGTTCGACCGCGCGATCCGCATCGCGCACGCACGTGGGCGTCCCGCGAGCATCACCCGCTGGGCGGACGAACGCAACGCCGTCTACGAGCAGGTCATCGCTCGGGGATTCCATCCGGAACGACAGGCCTTCGTGCAGCACTACCGCACCGACATCACCGACGCCTCGCTGCTCGCGATGCCCGGGGTGGGCTTCATTGCGCCGAACGATCCGATGTGGCTGTCGACGTTGCGGACGGTGGACAACGACCTGGTCTCGGACAGCCTCGTCTACCGCTACGACCCGAACGCCTCGCCCGACGGGCTCGCCGGCTCCGAGGGCACCTTCAGCATGTGCACCTTCTGGTACGTCCAGGCTCTCGCCCAGTCCGGCCGGCTCGACGACGCCCAGCTGACGTTCGAGAAGATGCTGACGTACAGCACGCCGCTGGGGCTCTACTCGGAGGAGATCGCGCCCACCGGTGAGCAGATCGGTAACTTCCCGCAGGCGTTCAGCCACCTCTCGCTGATCAGCACGGCCCACCACCTCAACGCCCTCCTCGACGGAAAGGGGTGACCGCGGGCGTACCCGTCAGAAGAGGGTCAGTGGTTCGACCGGTATCGGTGCGGGCAGTGCGGCGAGGCCCGGCACGCGGGCGCGTACCTCGTCGTGGAAGCGGCGGGCGAGCCGCGGCGCGTCGGCGTTGTCCGGCGTGTGGACGAACACGGTGGGGGAGCGACCCTCGCGCAGCCAGTCGGCGGTGACCTCGACCCAGCGTTGCCACCCCTGGGCCGTCCGGGCGCTGTCGTCGCGGCCCAGGTAACGGACGATCGGGCGGTCGGTCAGCGCGACCGACCGCAGCGGCACCCGTGGTTTCTTGGTCCAGGCGTCGCGTTCCGCGTCGCTGGTCGGCGGACTGGTGAAGAACGCGGTGGTGTCGAAGGGGATCCATTCGGCCGAGGCCGCGGTGAGCGTCTCCTCGAGCAGCCGGATCGCGTGCGGGTCGGTGAAGAACGCGGGATGGCGGACCTCCACGGCGTACCGGTGGGAGCGCGGGAGTTGGCCGAGGAACCGGTCGAGGGCGGGCACGTCGGCGGGCGAGAACGACCCCGGCAGCTGGATCCAGAGAGCGTGGGCGCGTGGACCGAGGGGCTCGATCGCGTCCAGGAAGGCGCGCAGCGGGTCGCCGACATCGATGAGCCGGCGTTCGTGCGTGACGACCTTGGGAAGTTTGAGGACGAACCGAAAGCTGGGATCGGTCTGCGCCGCCCAGGACGCGACGGTGTCCCGGGCCGGCGTCGCATAGAACGTCGTGTTGCCCTCGACGGCGTCGCACCAGCTCGCGTAGTGCCGCAGGCGCTCCGCTGGCGGCAGCAGGCGACCAGGCCACGACCGGTGGGTCCACATCGCGCATCCCACGTGCAGCCGCATGACCGCCCCTCCTCTGGTGAAACCGCGCCCACCGTATACGCGCCCCGTGGCAGCTCGGGACACCCGTCTGTGCGGCGGCCGACCGCCGCCCCGCAGGGCTCGTCGTCGTTCACATTCGTCGTCAACTCAGGGTTGACGGGGAGAGGGCGTCAACCTATGGTTGACGCATGACCGAGCCTTTCCAGATGAACAACCAAGTCAAGCTCGACGACCTGATCCAGGCGATCAAGAAGGCGCACACCGACGCGCTCGACCAGCTCACCGACGCGGTGATCGCCGCCGATCACCTCGGTGAGGTCGCCGACCACCTGATCGGGCACTTCGTCGATCAGGCCCGGCGCTCCGGCGCCTCCTGGACCGACATCGGCCGCAGCATGGGGGTCAGCAAGCAGGCCGCGCAGAAGCGCTTCGTCGCGAAGGGCTCCACCGAGGCGGCGGCGCTCGACCCGAACGCCGGCTTCGCCCGGTTCACCCCCCGGGCCCGCAACGTGGTGGTGGCCTCGCAGGAGGAGGCCCGTGCCAGCGGTAACGCCGAGATCGGCCCCGAGCACCTGGTGCTGGGCCTGCTGGCCGAGCCGGACGGTCTTGCCGCCAGGGTGATGGCTGGTCGGGGCGCCACCCCCGAGGCGGTGCGGGAGGCGGTCGGTGCCGTCCTCCCACCGCGGGCGGAGCAGGTTCCGGAACTCATCCCGTACGACGCGCGCGGCAAGAAGGCGTTGGAGCTGACCTTCCGGGAGGCGCTGCGCCTCGGGCACAACTACATCGGCACCGAGCACATCCTGCTCGCCCTGCTGGAGCAGGAGGACGGCGCCGGCGTGCTCACCAACCTCGGCCTGGACAAGGCGGCGGTCGAGGCCGACCTGTCCGCCGCCCTCGCCGCCGCCGTCGGTAAGAAGTGAGAACCCGGGGTCAGGACGCCTCGGGGAAGCCGTAACGCAGGGCGTGCTCCGGATCGGTCGGGTCGATCTGGCGTACGCCCGCGTCGGCGAGTCGCTTGTTGACCTCGTCGAGCTGCTCGCGGACCAGTCGGGCCTCCTCCTCGGTGACCCGGCCCCGGTGCGGCCTGCCGGCGTGCTCCAGCGTGCCGTAGTCGATCTTCTCGACGCTCTTGCGGGCCTTGGGCGGGCGGACCCGCTCGGCCGTCTTCAGCAACTGCGCCATCGGGACGTCGGTGGCCATCGCGTCGAACTCGCTGGCGGTGAGGACCACCCGTCGAGGCTCCCCGCCGCCGTGCCGGTCGTGGATCTCCACCACCGCCACGTCCAACGCGGCGTCGTCGATGCTCTCCACCTCGCCCGGGGTGGCGTCGAGCTGCACGGGCCCGGCGACCAGGTCCGGGTGCTCCAGGACGACGACACGAACCACCTCGTCGTCCTGCTGCAGAACGGTGCCGGTGAAGTCGGAGACCTGGATCGTCTTCTTGCCCATGCGCGGAGCTTCTCCTGTCGTAGGCCGGGGTGCCGGACCTGGAAGAAATTACCCGACAGGTGTGCGAATACCGCCGCTGGTCCTCCTGCGGTGTGTCGTCCCCAACCACCGGCAGAGGCCGCCCTTCGGCGCAGTCCGGGCCCGGCCGGCGCCTCAGCGGGTGTTGAGGCCGTGCCGGCTGGAGCTGCCGGCCGGCAGCTTGTTCAGTTTCGCCCAGGACAGGGCGCCCGTCGTGCGGGTCACCCGGTAGCGCGGTTGGGCCGGAGGGGCTCCGGCGGCCTCCGCTGCTCGCCAGAGTCGCGTGGGGTCCTGGTGGAAGCGGTCGTTCGGCTGAATCGGCATGACCATACCGTCCCAAAGAAAGGTGTCCATGTATGGAAATACCTATGACGGTCGATCTCGCTACCCGGTTCCCGCATCTCGGGCAGCACGGCGCCCGGCGCATTCGTGACCCCGGGCCATCCGGCCCCGACGGGAAGGCCCGCCCGGTCGGGCCGCTGCGCGTACGGTGATCCACGACGTGTCCGGCGACGGGAGGTACGCATGCTCAACCGGCTGCTGCAGCTGCACCTGGCCTCCTGGCTCGGCCAGTGGCCGGCCGGCCCGGGGCTGCACGTGGTCGCCTCGCATCGCCGGCTCCAGCCGGCCTGGGACGGCCGGCTGCGTCCGGCCCTCGCCGTCGACACCGGTCGGAGCGCGGTGCTCTCCGTCGCGCCGGACCGGGTGGCGGCGATCCGGGCGTTGGTCAAGCGCGCTCCGGAGCGCATGCTCGCGGCACTGCCGGAGGCCGTCGGACTGCCCACCTTCTGTGTGCACGACGGCCCGTTCCGCTGGAGTCTCTCTCCCGCGCCACTGCCCGACGTGGGGGAGTGGACCGAGTCGACCGCACCCGGCCTGCCGCCCTGGCTCCGGCTGTTCGACCGGCCGGTGCTCGTGGTCCGCGACGCCGACGGCGCCTACCTCGCCGGCGCCGGGATAAAACGTCACGACGCGTACGGGCACGAACTGGCCATCGGCACCGCGCCAGCGGCTCGGGGTAGGGGCCTCGCGCGTCGGCTGGTGGCGCAGGCGGCACGGCGGGTCCTGGACGAGGGCGCGGTGCCGACGTACCTGCACGAGAAGGACAACCACGCCTCGGCCCGGGTCGCGGAGGCGGCGGGCTTCCCGGACCGGGGCTGGCGGGCGTACGGGGTCTATCCGCGGTGAGACGGGCAGCCGTCGGGCGCCGGTCTCAGTGCGCGGACCGTGGATCCCGGGCCGGATCCACGGTCCGCAACCTGCCCCCAGGCCCCGGTTCTCGGGCGATCGGCCGCGTCGCTGACGGGTCGATCCGATGTCGATCACGCTACGTATCGAATCTGCCCGGTGCAAGGTGCGAGCTGTTGGGTCGGAGTGTCGAATAGCGGACTTGACCTGCGGCGGAGCCGGGTCGCGGGTGTGAACCGGTCAGTGACGCAGCGTGCGGATGAGGTCGAGCACCTGTCGGGTCACCGGGCGGAGCACCCGCAGCCGCGACAACGCGACCAGCCGGTCGATCAGCGGCACCACGCCGTCGATCAACTGCCGGGTTTTGACCTGACCGGGTGACCGGTCGTGCACCCAGTAGAGGACGACGCCCATGTACGCCAGCCAGAGCAGCTCGGGCAGCTGCGGGCGCAACTCCGCGTCGACCTTGGCGGTCGAGCCGGTCAGCACCTCGGCGAACAGGTCGATCGCCGCCTGCCGGGGGCCGGACGACTCGGCGGAGAAGGGACTGAGCGGAGAGGTCGGCTCGGCCGCGGTCTTGAAGAAGGTCGCCGCGAACGCGTGTGACGGGGTCAGCACGTCGATCCCGGCATGCAGCACCCCGGCCAGCCGATCGGCGAACGCCTCCTTCCGGTCGAGCACCGGTTGGGCCTTCGCCCGGTGCTCGACCTGGGACTGGGCGTAGAACTCCTGGATCAGGTGGTCCTTCGAGCCGAAGTAGTAGTAGGCGTTGCCCACCGCGACGCCGGCTTCCTGCGCGATCGCCCGCATCGTGGTCTGGGCGTAGCCGCGCTCGCGGAACAGTCGCATCGCGGTGTCCCGGATCAGCTGCCGGGTCTGCTCGCCCCGGGCGGTCGCAGGTTCACCCGCAGTGGTCGTCGGCGCAGGTTGCTCGGTCATCGGGGTCACGGTATCCCGCCGGTTCGTCCATCGGCTCGGCCCACGGATCGCGAACCCGCTCCCGGATCGCGGAGGCGGTCGCCACCACCTGCCGGGCCAGCGGCAGCAGATGCGGCCGGGACAGCCGCTCGGCCGCCGACCGGTGGTCGGCTAACGCCCAGAGGCAGGCGAACCAGGCGCCGTCGCCCGCGTACACCTCGCCGGTGTTGGCCACGACGGTCAGGTCACGCAGCGTCGCGTCGTGGTCCAGGCCGGGGAAGCGCCGCCGGGCCTCGGTCGAGCCGGCCGGCACGAACTCCAGGGGTACGAGCTGGGCGCGGGACGCGAGCCACCGGCGGGCGGCCCGGCAGATCGGGCAGTTCGCGTCGAACAGGACGGTGAACCCCCGGACCCCACCGCCGGAGAACGCGGTGGGATCCGGAGGCCCGGCGGGCCCGCCGACCGGTCCGGCGGTCATCGGGTCACGGGGTTGGTCCCCGGCCCGTCGGCGCCGGGCTGCGCCGCGCGGGGCTGTGCGGGGCCCGGCTGTGGTCCCACCGGCTGTGGTCCGGTCGGCTGGGGTCCGGTCGGGTAGGGCCCGACCGGCTGCGCTCCGACCGGGTAGGGCCCGGTCGGGTGTGCGCCGTGCGGTGCGGGCGGCATGGGGAGCCGGCCGATCGGTGCGATGGGCGGGTGCGTGGCGAGCTGGCGGAGTCGGTTGCGCCGGTAGCGGCCCAGCGCGAAGACGTTGAAGAAGTGCAGCGCGCCGAGCACCAGCAGCACCAGGCCGATCTTGAGGGACAGCTCCTCCATGGCCTCACTTGTGGTGAGCACCGGGTCGGGATGCTTCATGGCCACCGTGACGTAGCCGAGGTTGAGCAGATAGAAGCCGACCACCAGGAGGCTGTTGACCGCTCGGGCGAGTCGTTCGTCGGCGAACACCTCCTCCAGGAAGACCTGCCCGTTGCGGGACAGCGCCCGCGCCACCCAGATGGTCAGGCCGACGCTGACCGCGAGGTAGATCACGTACATCCAGACCTTGATGTCCATGTGGACGCCTTCCTTGAACGTGTTCAACTACCGACGACGTCAGCCTAGAGCGGGTATTGAACATGTTCAAGAAGTGGCGATCAGTGACTGTGGACACTGTGGCGCGGCGCTGAGCGCGCCGTCCGGTCGAGCCCTGGAGCCCGACCGGACGGCGTCGAGGCTCAGTGAGCCAGGCCGAGGGCCTCGGCCGCCGCGCGGCCGTTGGCGTGGCTCGCGCCGTAGGTGGTGACGAAGGCGCGTACGCCCACTGGGCGCCACTGGGCCGGCCAGCCCATCTCCACCACGGTCACCGGGTGCTGGGCCGCCAGGTCGGCGATCAGTTCCGGGCCGCCGGACAGCCGGTGCAGGTGCCGTCCGACCAGCACGATGGGACGATCCCCGGCCAACCCGCGCAGCGTGGCCGGGTCGGTCTCGCTGGCGATCACCCGGATCTCCCGCGTGCCGTCGAGGTGCGGGCCGAGGCCCCACGGCACCCGTCCCTCGGCGATGGTGGACTCGGTGTGCAACTGCACCACCAGCGGCTCATCCAGGCCGGTGAGCACCCCCTCCACCTGCACCGCCCGGCGTGCCACCGCGTACCCCAGATCGGAGTCTGCGGCGGTCGGTGACCCGCCGGCGGCCCGGGTCCAGGCGGCGAGCGCGGCGGCGCGGCCGGCCGCCTCCTCGACCCGGGCGATCGGCAGCCGACCGTCGGCGGTCGCCTCGACGATCTCGGCGGCCACCCGCTCGACCAGCGCGGCGTCGACCTTCGCGCCGATGCAGAGCAGGTCGGCGCCGGCCGACAGGGCCCGGACCGCGGCCGGCCCGACACCTCCGGCGGCCACCGCGGCCCCCTTCATCTCCAGCGCGTCGGTGATCACCGTGCCGGTAAAGCCGTACTCGGTACGCAGCAGGTCGACCAGGACGGCCCGGCTGAAGGTGGCCGGGTCGTCACCGGTCAGCGCCGGCACCCGGATGTGCGCGGTCATCACGGCACGTGCCCCGGCGGCGACGACCGCAGCGAACGGCGGCAGGTCCCGCTGGCGCAGCAACTCCAGCGGTACGTCCACAGTGGGGAGTTCGTGGTGGGAATCGGTGCTGGTGGCGCCGTGGCCGGGGAAGTGCTTGGCGCAGGCCGCGACGCCGGCGGACTGCAGGCCGTTCACGGCGGCGGCCGAGTGGGCGGCCACCCGGACGGGGTCGGCGCCGAAGGAGCGGGTGCCGATCACCGGGTTGTCGTCGGCGGTGTTCACGTCGACGGTGGGGGCGAGGTTGACGGTGATGCCGAGCGCGGCCAGTTCGGCGCCGATCGACTGGTAGACCTGTCGGGTCAGCGCCACGTCGCCGACCGCGCCGAGTGCGGCGTTGCCGGGGTACGGGCTGCCGGTGGCATGTGCCAGCCGGGTCACGTCGCCACCCTCCTCGTCGATGGCGATCAGCACGTCCGCCCGGCCGGCGCGCAGCGCGGCGGTGCCCGCCGCCACCTGCGCGGGGTCGTGCACGTTCGTGCCGAACAGGGTGTGCCCGGCCAGCCCGTCGGCCACCAGGTCGACCGCCCAGTCCGGCGGGACCGGTCCCGGGTACGCGGCGAGCAGCGTGCCCAGCGCGAGCCGGCGCAGTCCTGGATCGAGCCCCACGTGATCTCCCCCTTCGGTCCCCCGGGCACGAACGTCGTACCCGCGGTGGTCGTCGCCCTGCCGGGTCGGCCGAGCACTCTGCCTCGGGGTGGCCGTTACGCTACGGCTACCCGTTCGCAGGTCGGTTTACAGTTAGCAAAGTTTACTAAAACTAGAGGACGTGGCATGAGTGCGACCCGGCTGCCCGGCACCCCCCGCCTGTTGCGGGCGCTCAACGACCGCGCGGCGTTGGAACTGCTCCTGGAGCGTGGACCGCTCACCCGGGCCCGGCTCGGCGAGCTGACCGGGCTGTCCAAGGTCACCGCCTCGCAACTCGTCGAGCGGCTGGAGGAGCGCGGCCTGGTCAGCCGGGTCGGCGAGCAGGCCGGCGGGCGAGGGCCGAACGCCCAGCTCTATGCGGTGCGTCCGAGCAGCGCCCACGTCGTCGGGGTGGACGTCGGGCCGGACCGCGTGGTGGCCGCCTGCGCCGACATCACCGGCGCCGTCATCGGCCGCGTGGAGCAGTCGACGCGGGACACCGACGATCCGGTGGGCGTGGTGCACAACGCCGTGGTGCAGGCCGCCAGCAGCGCTCAGGCGCAGCTCAGCAGCGTCCGCCGGATCGTGCTCGGCACGCCGGGCCTGGTCGATCCGCACACCGGCGACATCACCTTCGCCTTCAACCTGCCGCGCTGGCACAGCGGTCTGCTCGCCGCGCTGCGCGACGACCTGCACACGCCTGTGGTCTTCGAGAACGACGTCAACCTGGCCGCGGTGGCCGAGGCGCAGTCCGGCGCGGCACAGGGCGTGGCCGACTTCGTCCTCGTCTGGGTGGGCGCCGGCGTCGGCCTGGCGATCATGCTGGGTGGTCGCCTGCACCACGGCAGCAGCGGCGCGGCCGGCGAGATCGGCTACCTGCCGGTGCCCGGAGCGCCGATCCCGCGCGACGTCTCGCGGCGTGCCAAGCCGGCCTTCCAGCAGGTGATCGGCGGCGACTCGGTCCGCGCGGTGGCCCGCGAGCACGGCTACCCGGACACCGACGCCGCCGAGGCCGTCCGCGCGGCCGTCGCCGACGGCGCTGCGGGCGGCCCGATGCTCGACGAGCTGGCCCGTCGGCTCGCGCTCGGCGTGGCCAGCACCTGCGTGGTGCTCGACCCGCCGTTGGTCGTGCTGGCCG
Organism: Micromonospora sp. NPDC005237; assembly: GCF_040607775.1. Classification (NCBI taxonomy): domain Bacteria; kingdom Bacillati; phylum Actinomycetota; class Actinomycetes; order Micromonosporales; family Micromonosporaceae; genus Micromonospora; species Micromonospora sp. NPDC005237. The sequence goes on from NZ_JBEXHJ010000001.1 coordinate 584,395, forward strand.
GCGAGGTTGGCCAGGCCGGCGGGGCAGCGCTCGCCGACCGGGTGCAGCGGGAGGTCGCGGCGATCACCCTGGTCCGGCCACGGGTGGTGCCCACCGGCCTCACCGAGGAGCCGATCCTGCGCGGCGCGCTGCGCACCGCCTTGGACGCCGTCCGCGACGAGGTGTTCGGCTCCACCGTCGGCTGAGCCCGCTGGGGCGGTCATGTGAAGGAATATTTCACCGCAGCCCGTCGAGCTGCAAGCTCTTGCCGGCTATCGCCGGGCCACCGTGCGGCGAGCCGCCGGGTCACCCGGCGCGGTACGGGTGACCCGGCCCGCCCTCTCAGATCAGGTCGCGGCGACGGAACACGGCGAACGCCGCCATGGTCAACCCGCCGGTGATCACGAGCAGCACCACCAGCGCGGGCCCCCAGGTCAGGCTGTAGAAGCCCTCGCAGTAGCCGTTCCCGCTGTCGCCCCGACAGCGCTGCGCGTCCCAGAAACGGACCTCGCCGGTGAGCCACGCCCCGATGTGGCTGGAGAGCATCAGCTGGTCCGGCCGTCGGGCATCGACGATCTCCAGCACCAGCCGGGCGCCCAGCTCCCAGACCACCGCGTACGCGGCCGCCGCGCCGAGCGCCGCCGAGGTGTGCCGGCCCAGCGTCGCGATGGCGAAGCCCACTGCGGTGGCCAACAGCACCAGCACCAGGCCGCGGCCGTGGACGGCGCCCAGCGAGCGCCAGAAGTCACCGCTGAGCTGGCCGGCCAGCCCGGCGGTCTGCCCGATCACCCAGAAGGTGGCCAGGTAGGCCAGGGAGGCCGCCACGGCCAGCGCCAACACCGTGCCGAGCAGGGTGCCCAGCTTCGCGCCGAGCACCGTCAGCCGGCGCGGTCGCCACAGCAGCAGGTTCACCACCCCACCGGAGTTCAGGTCCGCCCCGATGTACGAGGCGCCCACCAGAAACCCGAACAGCACCAGGAACGCGATGAGGAAGTACAGCAGCGGGCGGGCCTGCTGGGCGAAGCTGAACACCCCGGGCAGGTAGTCGGCCGCGATCGGCAACCGGTCCTGCCGGATGGGGTCCAGCTCCGAGCAGTCGTCCGGGAAGTAGTCGCCCATGTCGTCGGGCGAACTCCCGGCGTCCTGCCGGGCCAGGCACTGCTGGTGGGTGACCTCCATGTTCCGCCGCGCCTCGATGGCCTGCGCCCGCGCCGAGCTGAGCTCGTCGGCGCTCGGCCGGTGCGAGCCGGCCAGGGTGGTCGCCGCGGTGACGGCGAACGCCAGCGCCAGCAGGACGACCATGAGCTGCACGAAGCGGCGCGCGAACAGCCGCTCCAACTCGGCCCGGACCAGGTTCACGCGTCCACTCCCCGTACGTCGAGATCGATCATGGCGCCGTCGGCGCCGGACGGCGGCGCCCAGTCGTCGACCTGGCGGGGCACCGACGGATGCTCGCCGGCGCCGGTCAGCTCCAGGAAGACGCTCTCCAGATCGGGCCGGAGCGGCGTCAGCTCGCCCACCCACAGCCCCTGCTCGCCCAGCACCCGGCTGATGACCGTCGGATCGGTCGCCCCGCTCACCACCAGCGCGTCACCCTCGACGGCAGCCGTCAGCTCCGCCGCGTGCAGCAGCTCGGCGGCACGGACCGGCTCGGCCACCCGGACCAGGAACTCGTGCCGGTCGTGACCCGCCAGCACCTCGTCCACCCGGCCGGCCGCCACCCGCTGCCCGCGCGAGATGATCGTGACGTGGTCGCAGATCAGTTGGATCTCGCCCAGGATGTGGCTGGACACCAGGACGGTCACCCCGGCCGCCGCGAGCGACCGCATCAGGTCGCGCATCTCGCGGATGCCCGCCGGGTCGAGGCCGTTCGCCGGCTCGTCCAGGATGAGCAGCTGCGGATCCTTCAGCAGGGCGGACGCCACCGCGAGGCGCTGCTTCATGCCCAGCGAGTAACCCTTCACCCGCTCGTCGCCGCGGTCGCGCAGGCCCACCAGCTCCAGTGCCTCGTCCACGCGGGAGATCGACACCCCACCGGCGCGCGCCAGCAGCCGCAGCGTGCGGCGCCCGGTGAAGTTGCCGAAGAACTGCGGACTCTCCACGATCGCGCCGACCCGACCGGCCACCCGGGGCAGCAGCTCGGGCGACGGCTCGCCGAACACCGTCATCCGCCCGCCGTCGGCCCGCACCAGCCCGAGCAGGGCGCGCAGCGTGGTCGTCTTGCCGGAGCCGTTGGGCCCCAGGAAGCCGTGGATCTGCCCGGCCTCGACCAGCAGGTCGAACCCGTCGACCGCCACCCTTCTGCCGTGGCGCACGCTGCGGAAGGTCTTGCGCAGACCCTCGATCTCGATGACCGCGCTCATCCGCGCGGCTTCGTACGTCGATCGGGCATGGGTCGTCCTCCGGCTGTGGTGATCAACGACACGGTGCCTCACCCTATGGCCGGGGCGCCGCCCATGGGGGGCGCCCCGGCGCTGCGTGGTTGGATGGTCGGGTGACTGGTGACCTGATCCCCGGCGCTGCCGGCGCCGCGCCTGCCGCCGCACCCGTGGACCCGGATCTGGTGGTCAGCCTCGACAGCGTCGGCGTACGCCGCTCCGGCACCGCCCTGCTGCAGGACCTGACCTGGCGGGTCGAGCTGGACGAGCGCTGGGTGGTGCTCGGCCCCAACGGCGCGGGCAAGACCACCCTGCTCAACCTGGCCGCCGGCCGGCTGCACCCCACCACCGGCGTCGCGCACGTGCTCGGTGAGCGCATCGGCCGCACCGACGTCAACGAGCTGCGTACCCGCATCGGGCTCTCCACCGCCGCGCTCGCCGAGCGGGTGCCCGCCGACGAACAGGTCAGCGACGTGGTGGTGACCGCCGCCTGGTCGGTGGTCGGGCGCTGGCGGGAGAGCTACGACCGCGGCGACGAGGCGCGTGCCCGGGCGTTGCTCAGCCAGCTCGGCGTCGGCAACCTCGCCGAGCGCCGCTACGGCACCCTCTCCGAGGGCGAACGCAAGCGCGTCCAGATCGCCCGGGCACTCATGACCGATCCGGAGCTGCTGCTGCTCGACGAGCCCACCGCCGGGCTCGACCTGGGTGGCCGCGAGGACCTGGTCACCCGGCTGGCCGAGCTGGCGTACGACCCGGACGCCCCCGCCATGGTGCTCGTCACCCACCACGTTGAGGAGATCCCGCCCGGGTTCACCCACGCGCTGCTGCTGCGCGAGGGCGCCGTCGTCGCCCAGGGTCTGCTCGCCGAGACGGTGACCGGCGACAACCTCTCCAAGACCTTCGGTCTGCCGCTGGTGGTCGAGCGGTCCGGCGACCGCTACACCGCGCGCGCCGCCTGAGCGGGTGACCGTGTCGCAGACCCGGGTGGTGGTGGTCGGCAGCGCCAACATGGACCTGGTCGCGATGGCGCCGTCACTGCCCCGACCGGGCGAGACCATGCTCGGCACCGAATTCGTGATGGTGCCCGGTGGCAAGGGCGCCAACCAGGCCATCGCCGCGGTCCGGGCCGGCGCCTCCTGCGCCTTCCTGGGCGCGATCGGCTCCGACGCGTTCGGCGTGACGCTGCGGGCCCGGATCACGGCGGCCGGCGTGGACACCGGCCACCTGCGGGTGGTCTACGGCACCTCCGGTGTGGCGCTCGTGATGGTCAACGCGCAGGGGGAGAACGCCATCCTGGTCACCCCCGGCGCGAACGACGCGCTGGTCGGCCTCACCGACGAGGAACTGGCGACGGTACGCGGGGCGGACGTCCTGGTCGCCCAGCTGGAGATCCCGGTGCAGACGGTGACCGCCGCCGCGCTGGCCGCCCAGGCCGCCGGCACCCGGGTGATCCTCAACGCCGCACCGGCCCGGGACCTCCCACCGGAGCTGCTCGGGGCGGTGGACCTGCTGGTCGTCAACGAGGGCGAGGCGCAGGCGTTCACCGGTCGGGGCCGCGAGGAGCCTCGCGCGCTGCTCGACCTGGTGCCCCGCGCCGTTCTCACCCTCGGTGACGCGGGCGCCTGGTACGTCGACCGCGACGGCGCCGAGGTGCACGTGCCCGCGGTCCGGGTCGACGTGGTCGACTCCACAGCGGCCGGCGACGCGTTCACGGCCGCGCTGGCGGTCGGCTGGGGCGAGGGGCGGGACGTCGTCGACGCGGTGCGCTGGGCGGCGGCGGCCGGCGCGGCCTGCGTACGCAAGCTCGGCGCCTCGGTGGCACTGCCGCAACGCGCCGAGATCGACGCGCTGTACGCGCCGGGCTGACCCGTCGTCGAGCACCGCGATGTCGACGCGCCCGGCCACGTCACGCCGGCCGGCCGGCTCCCGTCCGGAAGGCCCGCCGGTACGCCGACGGTGACGTCAGCATGATCCGCCCGAAGTGGTGGCGGTAGGTGACCGGGGTGTCGAAGCCCACCGCGCCGGCGATCTGCTCGATCGGGGCTTCGGTCTCCTCCAGCAGCGCCAGACTGGCCCGGACCCGCTGGTCGATGAGCCACCGGATCGGGCTGGTCCCGGTGGCTCGGGTGAAGTGCCGCAGATAGGTGCGCGGTGACATGTGTGCCCGCCCGGCGAGCCGGGCGATGCTCAGCGGCTCGGCGAGGTGCGCGAGCGCCCACTCGATGCTGGCGGCGATCCGGTCGTCGCCCGGGTCGGCGGTCACCGGCGCCTCGACGAACTGGGCCTGTCCGCCGTCGCGGTGCGGAGGGATCACCAACCGGCGGGCGACCGCGTTGGCGATAGCCGCGCCATGGTCACGCCGCACCACGTGCACGCTGAGATCGAGTCCGGCGGCACTGCCGGCGCTGGTGAGCAGGTCGCCGTCATCGAGGTAGAGCACGTCCGGGTCCACCTCGACGCGCGGGTACCGCCGTGCCAGCAGCTCCGCGTACCGCCAGTGGGTGGTGGCCCGCCGCCCGTCCAGCAGCCCGGCGCCGGCCAGCGCGAACGCGCCCGAGCAGATTGACATGATCCGGGCACCGCGTGCGTGCGCCGTCCGCAGCGCGGCGACCAGCGCGGGCGACGGGTCGGCGGTCACGTCCGGCACGCCGGGCACGATCACCGTCCGCGCCGCCGCCAGCTCCGCCAGGCCGTACGGGGTGTGCAGGCTGACTCCGCCGACCACCGGGACCGGCCCCGGCTTCTCGGCGCAGATCACCAGGTCGTACCAGTCGACGTCGAACTCGGGGCGGGGCAGCCCGAACACCTCGGTGACGATGCCGGTCTCGAACACCGACATTCCCGGGTACGCGAGCACGGCGACGCGGTGACCGACGGCCGGCTGTCGCGGCGTCGGCAGCCGGCGCGCACTGTTCGGCATGGCGGGATGTTAGCGCAGGACGTCGTTCCCGCCACTCGTCCCGGCCGCCGGGCACGGCCACGATCAGTGTCATGACCTTCACCTTCGCCGTCCCGCCAGCCGCTCCGGACGCCGCAGCCGCCCACTTTCTCGCCCGACTCAGCGTCCAGACCGATGTCAGTGACGTGCACGCCGACCTGGCCGCCCGTACCCCCGGGCTCGCTGTGGTCGACTCCCGGGGGGTGACCGGCTGGGCGCAGGGGCACCTGCCGGGAGCGGTGCACCTGCCCACCGCCGAGATCGCCGCCCGGGCGCCTGGCCTGATCCCCACGGGTACGGCGGTGGTCACCTACTGCTGGGGGCCGGGCTGCAACGGGGCGACCCGGGCGGCGCTGGAGTTCGCCCGGCTCGGTATTTCGGTCAAGGAGATGCTCGGCGGGTTCGAGTACTGGGTACGGGAGGGGCTGCCGGTGGAGACGGAGACCGGGGTGACCCGACGTCCCGTCGACGATCTGACCGCACCGAGGGCGACGATCACCTGCGACTGCTGATCCGGCTACCGGCCTGCCCCGACCGGGCGTGGGTTCAGCCGGCGGGTTCGTCGCTGAGCTTCTCGCCGCGTCGCCGCAGCATGCCGAGGCCGGGGATGCCCGCCACGGCGAGCTTGAGGTCACGGGTGACGTCCAACAGGTCGTGCAGGTCGGGCCCGACCCGGTCCAGCGTCGCGAGGATGGGCAGGATGTCGGCGGTCAGGTGCTCCTTGAGCTTGGGCAACTCGTCGATCAGGTGGATCGCCGCGGTGATCTCCTCGTGGCTCAGCTCCTCGACGAACCTCCCGGTCATCGGCGCGGCCCGCCGCAGCGCCGGCTCGTACGCCGCCAGCAACTCCGCCGCCGTGGTCGCCGCCTGCGCGGCGGTGCCCACGGTGACCGCGGCGCTGCCGGCCACCGCCTCGGCCTCGGTGACCACCGTGCCGGCGACGTGCGCGACCTTCTCGGCCTCGGTGACCAGCACGGCGGCGGCCGTCGCCACCTCGCTGGCGGTGTCGATGGCGGTGGTCGCGGCGGCGCTGATCACCGCGACCTCGCGGACCGCCGCCTCGGCGTCGGTGAGCACCGCATCGGTCCGGTCCAGGGTCGTCTCGATCCGATCCACCACGCCGTTGATCCTGGCCAGCAGCGCTTCCACCCCGTCGAGCACCGCGAACGCGCGGGCGGGCACGGCGGCGAACGAGGCTGCCGAGCCGAGCGCCTGGTCGAGGGCGGAGCGGGTCAGGCCGACCACGGCGGTCGGTGTGGGGAGGGGAATCGCCATGGGACCAAGTGTGCGTCGGCCCCGCCACAACCGCTCGCGGGCGACCGTCGGCACGGCCTGCGGCGGTAGGGTGCCGGCATGTCGGCCCCCTCGCCGCACCACCCGCCGAGCACCCGGGCGGCCGTCCTGCTCGCCGTGCTCGCGGCGATGGCCGCCGCGCTCGGCACGGCGGTGCTGGTCCGCGCGGACGCCGGCCTCTCCGTGCGGCAGGTCACCGTCGGCGGCGTGTCGATGACCGAGGTACGCGCCGGCCCGCCGACACCTGACGCGCGGCGGCCCGGCGTGGTGATCGCGCACGGATTCGCCGGCTCGGCGCGGCTGATGCGCCCGATCGCCGACACCGTGGCCCGCCGGGGAGCGGTGGCGCTGCTGTTCGACTTCGCCGGGCACGGCGCGAATCCGGCCCGACTCGGCCCCGACATGCCACCCGCGACGCTCGCCGCCGACCTGGACGCCGCGGTCGGATACCTGCGCGCCCAGCCGGATGTGGACCCGGCCCAGATCATGCTGGTGGGACACTCGATGGGCGCGGGCGCGGTGACCCGGTACGCGGCCGGGCACCCGGAGATCGCCCGGACCGTGGCGATCTCGCTGCCCGACGCCGGCGAACTGCCTCCGGGCCAACCGGCGGAGCTGCTGCTCATCGTCGGCGGCGCGGAGTTTCCCGCGTTCCGGCGCGCGGCCGACGACGCCGTGCGGCGCGGGGCGGCGGTGGGCCGACGGCCAGCGGTGGTGGTGCCCGGTGTGGAGCACATCTCGGTGCTCTTCGCCCCGCGTACCCACGAGGAGATCGCCGACTGGCTGCCCAGCGTCGACGGGGCCGCGTCGCCCCGACCGCTCGTCCGGCTCGCCGGGGCGGGGCTGCTGGTGTTCGCGTTCGCCGTCGGCGTCGTCCCGTTGGCGGCCCTGCTCCTGGGCCGGCGGGCCGGCGGGGGAACGGCGGCGGCGGGAGGCGGGGCGCCGCTGCGTGGTCTCGCCCTGCTCGGGCTGGCCGTCCTCGCGAGCGGTCTCGCGGCGGCCGTCGCGGCCGTCCTGCCGACCAACCGTCTCCCGCTCGCGGTCGGCGGTTACGTCACGGGCTTCCTGCTGGTCAGCGGGGTACTGGTGGGCGGTGGCCAACGCTGGCTGCCCGCCGCGACGCGAGCGCCCGGCGTGGCCGTCGACGAGACCGGTCGTCGTACGCCGGCACGGACCGCGGTCGCGGCGCTGGCGCTGACGGCGTACGCGATTCTCGCCGTGGCACTGCCGATCCACCTCGGACTGACCTCGGCGCTGCCGGTCGGTGCCCGCTGGTGGCTGCTCCCGGTCGTGATCGCCGCGTGCCTGCTGTTCCTGCTGGGCGTCGAGCAGGTCGCGGCCGGCCGGACCTGGCGTCGCCTGCTGGTCGTCGCGGTCACCGTGCTCGTGTTGAGCACGTCGGCGGTGCTCGGCCCGGCACCCGGGTTCGTGCTGCTGGTGGTGCCGTTGTTCGCCGTGCTGCTCGGCTGGCACGTGCTGTGGGCGGCGGTGCTGCGCCGGTACGCGACCCCGCGCTGGCTGCCGGCCCTCGTGGGCGCCGTCCTGGTGGGCTGGCCGATCGCCACCACCCTGCCGTTGCGCTGACCAGATGCTCCGCCCGGCGGGGGGTCTAGCGGCCGGCGCGGGCGACGCGCAGCGCCCACCAGATCAGTGGCACCTGCATCGGCACCCGGCCGTAGGCGATGGCCCGTTTCGACGGCCGCCGGTGCCGCCAGTCCACCGCCATCTTCACGTTGGCCGGCAGCACGGCGACGAACAGCGCGGCGGCGGCCCGACCGCCGGCCCGTCGGGTGGCGGGGTGCGCCACCGCCGCCGCCACCGTCAGCTCGGCGATCCCGCTGGCGTACGTCCAGAAGCGGGCCGGCCCGGGCAGCGCACGCGGCACGATCGGGTCGTAGAAGCCGGGGCGCAGCAGGTGGGTGACGCCGGCCGTGGCGAGCAGCCCGGCGAGCGCGACGGCCTCGCCGCGACGGGTGGTCATCGATGGTCCCCCTGCTGTTCGACGGCGCGTTGCACGGCCCGGTAGATCTGCCCGAACCGTAGCGCGTCCGGCGTGCGCAGCAGCATGTGCTCCTGACCGTGGTGCTGCACCCACAGCTCGTGCACGTGGCTGCCGCGCTCGTACGAGCGGTCCAGCCAGCCGAGGGGAATCTCCAGGAACGGGGCCAGTGCCAGCGCCCCCACCGCACAGGCGGCCAGGATGATCAGCGCCAGCTGCCAGTTGCCCCGATCCTGCGCCGACCAGGCCAGCGAGACGACGCAGACCAGCGCGACGAGGGGCGGCAGCGACAGCAGCAGGACCAGCACACCGCGACCCAGCACCCGGCCGCGTACGGCGAGGGTCTTCTGCCCTCGTTCGTGCCAGACGAACGTCACGTCGGGCAGGGCGATCACCTGACCGCCCGCCCGGATCGACTCGGAGGTCACCTGCACCGCGTCGTCCCGGTAATAGAGGGTCATCACTAAGCCTAACCACCGACAGGCAACCCGCGCGCCTGCGCGGCGGCGACAACGGCCGCGACCCCGAACGAGATCTTGGACAGTTTCCGTCAACGGTTGACGGAAAGTGTCCAAGATCTGCGAAGGGAGGCGGGCTAGCGGCGGGCGGCGGGTTGGGTGTGCTCCATCGCGCGCTGCACCGCCCGGTAGATCTGCCCGAAGCGCAGCGCGTCGCCGGTGTGCAGCAACCGCACCGGCTGCCCCCGCCAGCGGGCCCAGATCTCCATCTGCCGGCTGCCCCTGGCGTACGAGCGGTCCAGGTGTTCGAAGAGGAAGTCGGCGACCGGGCCGACGGCCAGCCCGACCAGCACCGAGGCACCGACGATCGCGATCGTCACGGTGGGGGAGCGGTGCAGCCAGACGGCCAGGCCGATGCCGAGCACGGCCGCGACCAGCGGGCCGGCCAGCGCGGCGCCGAGCGCGCCTCGCCCGACCAGCACCCGCCAGGAGCGGCTGCCCCGGCGGTGCCAGACCATGGTGATCTCGGCCAGCGAGTAGCTGCGGCCGTCGACCTGGACGGCGGTGGAGGTGACCTGCACCGACCTGTCGTCGTAATACGTGATCATGGCTGGACTCCCGCCCGCGGGGCTGACACCACACTACTTACCCCAACGAGCCGGGTCGTAAGGTTGGCACGCGACTTCGACGAGGAAGTGAGGGCAGCGTGGGCGAGTTCGTTCGGCTGGAGACCACTGACGGCATCGGCACCATCCGGCTGGAGCGGCCGCCGATGAACGCGCTCAACACCCAGGTGCAGGAGGAGTTGCGCGCCGCCGCCACGGCGGCCACCGCCGACCCCGAGGTCCGTGCCGTCATCGTGTACGGCGGGGAGAAGGTCTTCGCCGCGGGCGCGGACATCAAGCAGATGGCCGAGATGTCCTACGTGGACATGGCCGACCGGGCGGCTGCCCTGTCCAGTGCCCTCGGCGCGATCGCGCGGATCCCCAAGCCGGTGGTCGCCGCGATCACCGGGTACGCCCTCGGCGGGGGCTGCGAGCTGGCGCTGGCCTGCGACTGGCGGGTCGTGGCCGAGGACGCCAAGCTCGGCCAGCCGGAGATCAAGCTGGGCATCATCCCCGGTGCGGGCGGCACCCAGCGGCTGGCCCGCCTGGTCGGGCCGGCGCGGGCGAAGGATCTGATCATGTCCGGGCGGATGGTGGACGCCCAGGAGGCGCTGCGGATCGGCCTGGCCGACCGGGTCGCCCCGGCCGCCGAGGTGTACGACGCGGCGGTCGCGCTCATCACGCCGTACCTCAATGGGCCGGTGCAGGCGCTGCGCGCGGCGAAGCTGGCGGTCGACGGCGGCCTGGACATGGACCTGAACTCCGGCCTGGCCTGGGAGAGTCAGCTCTTCGCGGCGCTGTTCGCGACCGACGACCGGCGCGAGGGCATGGCGGCGTTCGTCGAGAAGCGCAAGCCGGACTTCACCGGCCGCTGACGATTAGCCGAGAACGGTTCACATTGCTCCTACCGGCCAGTAGCGTGGGGCCTCGGTCATGAGCGACGAAGGGGAGCGGCGAATGACGGAGCGGATCGAGGGTCACGGCGGAGAGCTGGCCCTCGCGGCACTACGCGCGCACGGCGTACGGGAAATGTTCACGCTGTCCGGCGGGCACGTCTTCCCGCTGTACGACGCCGCGCACAAGGCCGACTTCCCGATCTACGACGTCCGGCACGAGCAGTCCGCGGTCTTCGCCGCCGAGGCGGTGGCCAAGCTCCAGCGCCGTCCCGGCCTCGCCGTGCTCACCGCCGGCCCCGGTGTCACCAACGGCATCTCGGGCATGACCAGCGCCTTCTTCAACGCGTCCCCGGTGCTGGTGCTCGGTGGCCGGGCACCCGCCTTCCGGTGGGGCTCGGGCAGCCTCCAGGAGATGGACCACCTGCCGCTGGTCGCCCCGGTCACCAAGCACGCCGAGACGGTGTTCAGCACCGACGACATCCCGCGTGCGGTGGGTGCCGCCCTCACCGCCGCGCTCACCCCGCACCGGGGCCCGGTCTTCCTGGACTTCCCGCTGGAGACGGTTTTCTCGGTCGCCGAGACCGACCTGCCCGCGCCGTCCGGCGTCGACGCCGTCGAGCCGGACCCGGACGAGGTCAGCCGGGCCGCGACGCTGATCGCCGGCGCGCAGCGGCCGGTCATCATCGCCGGCTCGGACGTGTACGCGGGCGACGCGGTGGCGGCCCTGCGCGAGGCCGCCGAGGCGTTGCAGGTGCCCGTCTTCACCAACGGGATGGGCCGCGGCTCCCTGCCCCCGGAGCACCCCCTCGCCTTCGCCAAGGCCCGCCGCGCCGCGCTCTCCGGCGCCGACGTCGTCGTGGTGGTCGGTACGCCGCTGGACTTCCGGCTCAGCTTCGGCGACTTCGGCGACGCCAAGGTCGTGCACATCGTCGACGCGCCCAGTCAGCGCGCCACGCACGTGCAGCCGGCCGTCGCCCCCGCCGGTGACCTGCGCCTGATCCTCTCCGCGCTGGCCGACCACGCCGGTGACCGGGCCGACCACAGCGGCTGGATCGCCGACCTGCGCACCGCCGAGGACGCCGCCCGCGCCCGCGACGCCGCCGAGATGGCCGCCGAGACCGACCCGATCCGACCGGCCCGCGTCTACGGCGAGCTGCGCCGGGTGCTCGCCAGCGACGCGATCACCATCGGTGACGGCGGCGACTTCGTCTCGTACGCCGGTCGGTACCTGGAGCCGGCCCAGCCCGGCACCTGGCTGGACCCGGGCCCGTACGGCTGCCTGGGCACTGGCATGGGCTACGCGATGGGCGCCCGGGTCAGCCACCCGGACCGGCAGATCTGCGTGCTGATGGGCGACGGCGCGGCCGGGTTCTCGCTGATGGACGTCGAGTCGCTGGTCCGGCAGAAGCTGCCGGTCGTGATCGTCGTCGGCAACAACGGCATCTGGGGGCTGGAGAAGCACCCGATGCGGGCCATGTACGGCTACGACGTCGCCGCCGACCTCCAGCCCGAGCTGCGCTACGACACGGTGGTCAGCGCGCTGGGCGGCGCGGGGGAGACGGTCACGAAGGCCGCCGACCTTCAGCCGGCCCTGCAGCGGGCGTTCGACGCCGGAGTGCCGTACCTCGTCAACGTGCTCACCGACCCGACCGACGCGTACCCCCGCTCGTCGAACCTGGCCTGAGTCGCACCCGCCGCCGTCGCCCCTCGCGGGCGGCGGCGGTGCGGCGTCTTCCCGCAGTTAAATACGCGGAATGTCAGCGTCGGTCGACGTAACGTCAGCGCGGGAACGGCGGGATGTCAGACCTGTCGCCCATGGTGGTGTCATCACCCGCAGACGACAGGAGTTGCGATGGACCACGCGATCCGCGCCGAGGGTCTGGTGCGGCGTTTCGGCGCCACCACCGCCCTCGCCGGAGTTGACCTGGCAGTACCGACAGGGACGGTCTTCGGTCTGCTCGGGCCGAACGGCGCCGGCAAGACCACTGCGGTACGGGTCCTCGCCACCCTGCTGCGCGCCGACGAGGGACATGCCACGGTGGGCGGCTTCGACGTGGTCCGCGACGCCCACCGTGTGCGTCAGCTGATCGGCCTCACCGGCCAGTACGCCTCGGTCGACGAGACCCTGACCGGCGCGGAGAATCTGCTGCTGATCGGGCGGTTGCTCGGTCTCAGCCGGGCCGACGCCAAGCGGCGGGCCCGGCAACTGCTCGACGACTTCGGGCTCAGCGATGCTGCCGATCGGGCCGTGAAGACGTTCTCCGGCGGGATGCGGCGGCGACTGGACCTCGCCGCCAGCCTGGTCGGCCGGCCGCAGGTGCTGTTCCTCGACGAGCCGACCACGGGCCTGGACCCGCGCAGCCGCAACGACCTGTGGGACATCGTCCGCACGTTGGTCGCGGACGGGGTGACGGTGCTGCTCACCACCCAGTATCTGGAGGAGGCCGACCAGCTCGCCGGCGAGATCGCCGTGGTCGACCACGGGCGGGTGATCGCCCAGGGCACGCCGGAGGAGCTGAAGGCGAAGATCGGCGGGCAGACCCTCACCGTGCGCCCGGCCGACGTCGCCGATCTCGGCACCGTGGTCGCCATCGCCGGCGAGGTGGCCGGTGTGACCCCCGAGGTCGCGCAGAGCGCGGTCACCGTCGCGGTGAACGACCCTCGCGTGCTGCCCGTCATGGTGGGCCGCCTCGACGCGGCCGAGATCCCGGTCGCCGAGCTGGCGCTGCGCGGCGCGAGCCTGGACGAGGTCTTCCTCTCCCTCACCGGCCACCGGGCCGAGGACGCCCCGGCCGACACCGACCTGGAAAGGACCCCGGCATGAGCGCCGTGACCCTCAGCCCCGCGCTCGCACCGACCCGTCGACTCAGCGTCGCCGCCGGGCTGCGGCACACCTTCACGCTGGCCTGGCGCAGCCTGGTGCAGATCAAACACAACCCGATGGAGCTGCTCGACCTGAGCATCCAGCCGGTGATGTTCGTGCTGCTGTTCACCTACGTCTTCGGCACGGCCATCGCCGGCTCGTCCGGCGAGTACCTCACCTTCATGCTGCCCGGCATCATGGTGCAGAACGCGCTCTTCGCCACGATGACGACGGGGTTCGGGCTGAACAACGACCTCACCAAGGGGGTCTTCGACCGGCTGCGGGCGCTGCCCATCGCCCGGTGGGCGCCGTTGGCCGGCCGGATCCTCGCCGACACCGTCAAGCAGGCGTGGTCGATCGCGCTGCTGCTCGGCGTCGGGTCGATCCTCGGTTTCCGGGTTGGCAACGGCGTACTCGGCGTGGTGGGGGCGTTCGCGCTGCTGCTGGCGTTCACGCTGGCCGCGTCCTGGATCTCGGTGCTGGTCGGGGTGCTGGTGAGCGAACCGGACAAGGTGCAGATCTTCGGCTTCATGGTGATCTTCCCGCTGACCTTCACCAGCAACATCTTCGTACCGACCGACCGGATGCCGGGCTGGTTGCAGAACTGGGTGGAGGTCAACCCGGTGACCGTGGTGGCCGACGCGCTGCGGGGCCTGCTGGTCGGCGGGCCGGTGGCCGGCCCGGTGCTCCAGACGCTGCTGTGGGGCGCCGGCATCGCGGTGATCTTCGCGCCGCTGGCCGTACGCGGCCTCAGGCGTCGAGTCTGAGTGGCGTACCGGCCGGGCCGCGTCTCACACCTCCGGCCGGTCACCCTCACGGGGCGGCTCACCGTCGCGGCGGCGCAGGTCGTCCTCCCGCCGGCGCAGGTCCTCCTCCCAGCGACGGAAGAGTTCCTGGTCCTGCTGACGCGCGCGGTCCTGCACGGAGCGGAGGAACTCCGGGTCGTCGTCGGGAGCGAGTGGGCGGCGCGGCTGCCGTTCGGTGGAGCCGCCGCCGGCCGGCCACGCCCTGCGGGCCGCGGGGCCGGGCTCCCGGCCGGCGACGAACCAGGCGATCGAGCCGACCAGGGGGAAGAACAGGATGATCAGCACCCAGGCGATCCGGGGCAGGGCGCGAATCTGACCCTCCTCGGCGGAGAGGCAACTGATCAGCGCGCAGACGGCGAGGACAATCTGCACCAGGAAGAGGAGAACGTACAGCCGGGCCATGCACCCATCATGGCGCACCGCGTCGCGTCACCACAGTCCGCGAACCGTCGCCAGCACGCCGAGCAGCGCGAGCCCGACGGTGCCCAGCGCGACCAGCGGCAACGTCCGGCCGCCGGTGCGGGCCGCCCCCGTGCCGGTGCCGCGGGGCCAGCAGAGCACGAGCACGCCGCCCCAGAGCAGCACGGCCGCACCGGCGACCAGCGCTCCGAACGGGCCGCCGTTCGACGCCAAGCGGACGGCGAGCGCGGTCACCACGGTCAGCGTCAGCAGGGTGCGCCGCCAGGCCAGCCGGGTCCGCTCCGGTTGCAGCCCGGGATCGCGTCCGGCGCTCACCGTCCGCCGATCGCGCGCGCCAGCACCGCGATGACCAGCAGCACCGCGCCGGCGCCCACGGCGAGGGCGAGGACGGCGGGGAAGCGGGAGGCGGGCAGCTCCTGGCCGAGCCGGATGGCCCGTTCGGTACGAGCCCAGTGGTCCACCGCGCGGATCGCGACGGCGCCGCCGAGCAGCAGCAGCGCGACCGCGATGACCTCCCGCAGGTGGCTCATCGGCAGCTGCGGCAGGAACTGCGCGGCGGCCAGCCCGCCACCGACGAGCGCCAGGCTGGTGCGTAGCCAGGCCAGGAAGGTTCGCTCGTTGGCCAGCGAGAACCGGTAGTCCGGTGTCTCACCGACGGCGCGCGCCTCGGCCGGGTCGAACCACCGCCTGATCACCTCCCACATGCTGGGAGATTATCCGCTTCCCCAGGGCCTTAGCCTGGTGTGGTGACGGATCTTGATGTGACCACGCTGCGCACCGCCTACGACAACCAGCTCCGCCCGGAGATCCCCGACCCGGTTCCGGCGGGAGTGACGGTGGAGCGGGACGGGCCGCTGGTCCGGATCATCGGGCTCGACGCCGGGGGGTTCCTCACCTACCGCGACCTGGGCGGGTTGACCGGCGACGCGCTGGACGAGCTGATCGCCCGGCAGGTGGCGCTGTTCCGCGAGCGCGGCCAGTCGGTCGAGTGGAAGCTCAACGGGCACGACGAACCGGCGGACCTGGCGGACCGGCTGCGCGCCGCCGGCTTCGTGCCGGAGGACCGGGAGACCGTCGTGGTCGGGCCGGTCGCGCCGCTGGCCGCCGCGCTGCCCGTCATCCCCGAGGGGGTACGCCTTCGTGAGGTGACCGCGCGCGCCGACCTGGAGCGGATCGCCGCCATGGAGGAGGAGGTCTGGCAGGAGGATCGCTCGCACCTCGTGTGGGGTCTGGCCAAGGAGATCGACGCCGACCCGCACTCGATCACCATCGTGGTGGCGGAGGCGGACGGCACGGTGGTGAGCGCCGGCTGGGTGCGCTTCCCGGCGAAGACCGGCTTCGCCACCCTGTGGGGTGGCTCGACCCTGCCGCAGTGGCGTCACCGGGGCATCTACCGGGCGCTGGTCACCTACCGGGCCCGGCTGGCCGACCAGCGGGGCCGGACGCTGTTGCAGGTCGACTGTTCCGAGGACAGCCGGCCGATCCTGGAGCGACTCGGCCTCGTCCCGGTCACCACCACCACCCCGTACGTCTACACTCCGTGATCATGGAGCAGCGGTTGACGGACGAGGAGCGCCTGACCCTCAAGACGGGCGCCTTCGGCGCGGTCTTCCTGGTCTCGAACGCCGACCCGGGGATGCTGGGCGTGATCCGGGAGAGCGTCGCCGCCTCCGGCGCGTTGGCCGATGCCAGTGGGGTGGTCAAGGAGGCGCTGACCACCGGCCCGCTGCCCCGGCTGCCCCGGGACTCCCAGCTGGAGATCGAGTCGGTGGTGTTGCCGGCGCTCGGCCGGGCGGTGCGGATCCTGCGGGAGAAGTCGCCGGCCGACGTCGAGGCGTACCGGTCGGTGGTGTTGACCGCGGCGGACCGGGTGGCCCGCGCGCACGACGGGGTGGCCCCGGCGGAAGCCGCCGCCCTCGACCAGATCCGGGGTGCGCTGGCCGACCCGGCCTGACCGCGCCGCGTGTCGGTGAGCTGTGTCACTCTGAGTGCCCGGTGGCCTCAACCTACTGGCAGGTAACATTGCGTCGTGGGCAACTGCACAGCAGCCCGCGGTTGACCGGGCGTCGACCGACGCGCGAGGCTGCGGCCCAACCGGGCGAGCCAATCGCAACACCACACAGGAGGGTCGTCGAAGCGCGATGAATATCGTCGTACTCGTCAAGCAGGTGCCTGATTCGGGCGCGGACCGCAACCTGCGCAATGACGACAACACCGTCGACCGCGGTTCGGCGAACAACGTGATCAACGAGATGGACGAGTACGCCATCGAGGAGGCGCTGAAGATCAAGGAGGCGCACGGTGGCGAGGTCACCATCCTGACCATGGGTCCGGACCGGGCGACCGAGTCGATCCGCAAGGCGCTCTCCATGGGCCCGGACAAGGCCGTGCATGTGGTGGACGACGCCCTGCACGGTTCCTGCGCCGTGGCGACCTCGAAGGTGCTCGCCGCCGCCCTCGGTCAGCTGAACGCCGACCTGGTGATCTGTGGCGCCGAGTCCACCGACGGCCGGGTGCAGGTCATGCCGCACATGATCGCCGAGCGGCTGGGCGTCGCGGCGCTCACCGGCGCCCGCAAGCTCACCGTCGACGGCGCCACGCTGACCGTCGAGCGGCAGACCGAGGAGGGCTACGAGGTCGTCACCGCCTCCACCCCGGCCGTGGTCTCCGTGTGGGACACCATCAACGAGCCGCGCTACCCCTCGTTCAAGGGCATCATGGCGGCCAAGAAGAAGCCGGTGCAGACGTTCTCCCTGGCCGACCTCGGCGTCGCACCGACCGAGGTGGGCTTCGACGGTGCGACCAGCGCCGTCGTCGAGCACACCAAGCGTCCGCCGCGCTCCGGCGGCGCCAAGATCACCGATGAGGGCGAGGGCGGCGTCAAGCTGGTCGAGTTCCTCGCCACCGAAAAGTTCGTGTGAGAGCGGGTCTGGACATGTCTGAGGTTCTCGTCGTCGTCGAAGCCACCAAGGAATTCGGCGTCAAGAAGGTCACCCTGGAGATGCTCACCCTCGCCCGTGAGCTGGGCACCCCGAGCGCTGTCGTGCTCGGTGGCGTCGGCGCAGCCGAGGCGCTGAGCGCCAAGCTGGGCGAGTACGGCGCGGAGAAGATCTACGCCGCCGAGGGTGACGAGATCGACGGCTACCTGGTGGCCCCCAAGGCCACCGTGCTGGCCGAGCTGGTCAAGCGGGTGCAGCCGGCCGCCGTGCTGCTGGCGTCCGCCCAGGAGGGCAAGGAGATCGCCGCCCGGCTCGCCGTCAAGCTCGACAACGGCATCCTGACCGACGTGGTCGGCCTGGCCGCCGACGGCACCGCCACCCAGGTCGCCTTCGCCGGCTCCACGATCGTCAAGTCCAAGGTCACCAAGGGTCTGCCGCTGGTCACCGTCCGGCCCAACTCGGTCACCCCGGCCCCGGCCGCCGCGAGCCCGGCGATCGAGCAGCTCACCGTGTCGGTCACCGACACCGACAAGCTGGCCAAGGTCGTCGAGCGGGTCGCCGAGCAGAAGGGCTCCCGCCCCGAGCTGACCGAGGCCGGCGTGGTCGTCTCCGGCGGCCGTGGTGTCGGCAACGCCGACAACTTCAAGCTGGTGGAGGAGCTGGCCGACCTGCTCGGCGGCGCCGTCGGCGCGTCCCGCGCGGCGGTCGACTCCGGCTTCTACCCGCACCAGTTCCAGGTGGGCCAGACCGGCAAGACGGTCTCCCCGCAGCTCTACGTCGCGCTCGGCATCTCCGGCGCCATCCAGCACCGGGCCGGCATGCAGACCTCGAAGACGATCGTCGCCGTCAACAAGGACGGCGAGGCCCCGATCTTCGAGTTGGCCGACTTCGGCGTGGTGGGCGACCTGTTCAAGATCGTCCCGCAGGCCGCCGAGGAGATCCGCAAGCGTAAGTGACCGTGAGACAAGGAAAAGTGGCCGCCCGGCGCCGGGCGGCCACTTTTTCGTCGGGAGCTGATCGGCGGGCCGGGGAGCTGAGCCGGCCCGCCGATCAGCCCGTCAGGGTGCCTCTCAACAGGCTGTCGCCGGAGTGGCGGGTGTTGTTGTCGTACTTCTCGGCGGAGACGTCGACCACCGAGTAGCTCTTGAGGTCGACGTTCGGAGGCAGGGGCAGCAGAGCGTCCGAGTCACCACCGAGGGTGCCGATCGAGAACATCTCCATGTTCGTCGGGTTGATGAGCCAGACCTCGTAGTACCCCGGCACGCGCGGGAGATTCGCGACGTGCAGATGCAGTTGGCCGTTCTGCAGAATCCGCGCGTCACCCTGGGCCGACTTCGGCGTCGAACCGAAGGCAGCCAGGGGCGCGCTGGCCAGCACCGCGGGCGTCGGAGCGGGCGCCGGCTCGTCCGGGCGCAGCACCGAGACCGTGCCCACCACGCCGATCGCCGCCGCCGCGACAGCGGTCACCGCGGTGGCCGCCCAGCGCGACCAACCGGCACGCCGACCGGCCCGTGACCTGCCGCCCGATTCGGGGCCCGCGACACCCGACGCCGTAGGCCCGGCCGGCGAGCCGCTCGGCCGTTGCCCGATCGTCGCCTGTTCGGCGGCCTGCTGCAGGCGGGCCTCGGTCAGCGACGGCACGGCCTCGGCCGCCCTGATCTCGGCGGCGATGCCCTGCCAGATGTGCTCCGGCGGGTCGGGCAGGTCACCGAGGCTCTGCGTCTCCACGCCGAGCCCGGCCACCTGCCGCAGGGCCGTCAGCTCCGTGCGGCAGTGCCCGCAGGTGTCGAGATGGGTGCTCTCCCCGTTGTCCGCATCGCTCTCACCGAGCGCCAGAAAAACCAGCCGCTCGTGCTCCAGGTGCTGCACCGTCCACCTCCCATCTGCGTTTCAAGCTCGCCATGCCGCGCCGGATGTGACTCTTCACGGTGCCCAGCGGCACCCCGGTCACTGTGGCTATCTGCTGGTGTGTCAGGTCGTCGTAGAAGGCCAACTCCAGCATGCGTCGTTGGTCGTCGGGCAGGCGTGCCAGCTCGTCCGCGATGACCAGCCGGTCCACCACCCGGTCCGGGTCCGGCGTCGTCTGTGCCGGCTCGGGCAACTGCCGGACCGTCTCCACCACGCGGGTCTCCCGCGCCGTGGCCCGCATCCGGTCGATCACCTTGCGCCGGCCGATGCCGAGCAGCCAGCCGATCAACGACCCCTTGGCCGGATCGAAGGTGTCCCTTCCCAGCCAGGCGGCCACGAACGTCGCCTGCGTCACGTCCTCGGCGTCGGCGCGGTTGGCCAGCATGGACGTGGCCAGGTGGAGTACGGCACGGCCGTAGCGGTCGTACGCCTCGCGCAGCGCCACCTCGTCGCCGGACCGGAACCGGGGCGCGAGGTCGTCCACCGGTGGGTCGGGTTGTTGTGGTAGCGCCGTCATCGGGCGTCCAGCCTTCGATGGGGCATACCCGACTGTAGCTGCCACAGCCCTCGCCCCACTCTCCCGGTCGATGTCATCTCACCAGCTCTTCGTCCGCCGGGCCCGATCCGGATGCGGTCGTGGCCGGAAAAAGAAATCGCGTCGAAGGCGCATCCAGCCGTCGCGGAGCCGGCGTAACCCGTTCTGCAAGCCAGGCCTGACGAATCAGCACCAATCACCAGGAGGCAGACATGCAGCTCTCGTACTTCCGTCGGGTCGCCGCGGGCGGCGCCGTCGCCGCGCTGGCCTTCGCCGGCGTCGCCGCGTTCACCGCCAGCCCCGCGTACGCCGCCACCTCGAAGGTCTCGGTCGTGCACGGCATCCCGGACACCCCGGTCGACGTCTACGTCAACGGCAAGAAGACGCTCAACAACTTCAAGCCCGGTGACGTGGCCGGCCCGCTGAACCTGGCCGAGGGCGAGTACGACATCGCTCTCACCAAGCCGGGCGAGCCGATCGGCAGCGCGATCCTCAAGGTCGACAACGCCGAGGTGCCGGGCGGGGCGAACATCAGCCTCGCCGCGCACCTCGACGCCGCCGGCAAGCCGAAGATCACGCCGTTCGTGAACGACGTCTCGAAGGTCGACGCTGGCAAGGCCCGGCTGATCGTCCGGCACACCGCCGCCGCCCCGGCGGTCGACGTGCGTGCCGGTGGCACCCCGGTCTTCAAGGGCCTGACCAACCCGAAGGAGGCCAAGGGCGACGTCGACGCCGGCACGGTGAAGGCGGACGTGGTGCTGGCCGGCACCGACACCGTGGCCATCGGCCCGGCGGACCTCAACCTCAAGGAGGGCACCGCGACGATCGTCTACGCTATCGGCTCCGCCGAGGACAAGACCCTCGACGTGGTGGCCCAGACGATCACCGGCCTGCACTCCGCCCCGGGTGGCGTGCCGAGCGGTGACGGCGGCCAGGCGGGCACCGGCGTGCAGACCTGGTGGTACGCGCTGACCGGTGCCGGCGTACTCCTGCTGCTTGGTGGTGGGGTGCGGATGGCGACCGCGCGGACCGGTCGCAAGTGACGGTGCGCAACCGCGGCGCGCTGGCGGCCCTGGCCGCCGGCGTTGCCGCGCTCACCGTCGCCACCCTGGTGGCGTGCAACTCCCAGCCGGCCGAGAACGTCGGCGCCGAGGAGGCGAGCACGCTGGCCGCCAGCGCGACCCCCTCGGCCGTCGGCGGCGACCCGTCGGTGCCGGTGACCGCCGGCGAGCTGCCCGCCGGCGCCGGGGTCGTCCCTCCGGTCCGGCTGGTGATCCCCGGGATCGACGTCACCGCCACGGTCAACGCGGTCGGCATCAACAAGCGGACCAACGAGTTCGAGGTGCCGCCCAGCGTCGATCAAATCGGCTGGTACCGCTACGGCCCCGGCCTGGAGGCGGGCGCCGGTTCGGTGGTCATCGCCGGTCACGTGGACAGCGCCAAGCAGGGCCGGGGGGCGTTCTTCCGGCTGCGCGAGCTGGACCAGGGCGACACCCTGACCGCGACCGGCAGCGACGGCAAGGCGCGAAAGTACCGGGTCGTCGCCCGGGAGGAGTACGCCAAGACCAAGATCCCGCTGGAGCGGTACTTCGCCCGCGACGGCAAGCCGCGACTGACGCTGATCACCTGCGGCGGGCCGTTCGACGCCAAGGCCCGCAAGTACCGCGACAACATCGTCGTCACGGCGGTGCCCGCCTGACCGGGCGGTCGCGACGTGCCGGGGTGGGGGAATCCCACCCCGGCACCGTCGCATGGAGCCCACTCCGCCCTCCGGCCCCCGACAACTCGGCCGTACGCTGAACGGTGATGGCTTACCTGGATCACGCGGCGACGACTCCGATGCTCGACGAGGCACTGGAGGCGTACGTCGCTACCGCCCGCGAGGTCGGCAACGCGTCCTCCCTGCACGCGGCGGGTCGTCGTGCCCGTCGTCGGGTCGAGGAGTCGCGCGAGCGGGTGGCTGCGGTACTGGGCGCCCGGCCGTCCGAGGTGATCTTCACCGGTGGGGGCACGGAGAGCGACAACCTCGCGGTCAAGGGCATCTTCTGGGCCCGCCGGGGCGCCGGCCCCGACCGCCGACGGGTGATCTCCAGCGCCGTCGAGCACCACGCCGTGCTGGACTCGGTCGACTGGCTGGTCGAGCATGAGAGAGCCGAGGTCGGCTGGCTGCCGGTGGACTCCACGGGCCGTCTCGACCCGGAGGACCTGCGTGCCGAGCTGACCGCGTACGCCGACCGGGTGGCCCTGGTCACCGCCATGTGGGCCAACAACGAGGTCGGCACGGTGCAGCCGGTGGCCGAGCTGGCCGCCGTCGCCGCCGAGTACGGCGTGCCCTTCCACACCGACGCCATCCAGGCCGTCGGCCAGGTGCCCGTCGACTTCGCCGCCAGCGGGGCCGCCGCGCTGACCGTCACCGGGCACAAGCTGGGCGGCCCGATCGGGGTGGGCGCGCTGCTGCTCGGCCGGGACGTGGCGGCCGTCCCGCTGCTGCACGGCGGCGGCCAGGAACGCGACGTCCGTTCCGGCACGCTGGACACCGCCGGCATCGTCGCCTTCGCGGTGGCCGTCGAGACCGCCGTGAAGGGTCAGCAGGAGTACGCGGCCCGGGTGGCCGCCCTCCGCGACGATCTGATCGAGCGGGTCCGCCGGGCGGTGCCCGAGGTGGTCTACAACGGTGATCCGACCGACCGGCTGCCCGGCAACGCGCACTTCTCCTTCCCGGGCTGCGAGGGCGACGCCCTGCTGCTCCTGCTGGACGCCCAGGGCATCGCCTGCTCGACGGGTTCGGCCTGCTCGGCGGGGGTGGCCCAGCCCTCGCACGTGCTGCTGGCGATGGGCGCCGACGACGACCGCGCCCGTTCCTCGCTGCGTTTCACCCTCGGCCACACCAGCACCCAGGCCGACGTGGACGCCCTCGTCGCGGCCCTACCAGCAGCGGTGCAACGGGCCCGCCGAGCCGCCGCCCCCCGCACCCCCCGCTAACCCCCCCCACCCCCCCGGCCGGTCCCCGGCCGGCCCCCGCCCCACCCCGTCGATCATGAAGTTATTGCCGACCGTATCGGCGCGTCGTGGCAATAACTTCATGATCGACGCGGTGCTCCGACCGGGTCGCCCCGTTTGGCGCCGGAGTGGGGGTGGGGGCTGGGCCGGGCAGGTGGATAGGGTTGGTGGGGAAGGGAGTCTGCTGGTGAGGGTTTTGGCGGCGATGTCGGGCGGGGTGGACTCGGCCGTGGCGGCGGCACGGGCGGTGGCGGCCGGGCATGATGTGACAGGCGTGCACCTGGCGCTGGCCCGAAACCCGCAGACGTACCGGACCGGGGCGCGCGGCTGCTGCACCCTGGAGGACTCCCGGGACGCCCGCCGGGCCGCCGACGTGATCGGCATCCCGTTCTACGTGTGGGACATGGCCGACCGTTTCCACGAGGACGTGGTCGACGACTTCGTGGCCGAGTACGCCGCGGGTCGTACGCCGAATCCGTGCCTGCGCTGCAACGAGAAGATCAAGTTCGCGGCGGTGCTGGACCGGGCGGTGGCCCTGGGCTTCGACGCGGTGGTCACCGGCCACCACGCCCGGCTCGGCCCGGACGGGCTGCTGCGCCGCAGCGTCGACGTGGCCAAGGACCAGTCGTACGTGCTGGCGGTCCTCACCCGCGAGCAGCTGGACCGGTCGATGTTCCCGCTCGGCGACTCGACGAAGGCGCAGGTCCGCGCGGAGGCCGCCGAGCGTGGCCTGGCGGTGGCCGACAAGCCGGACTCCCACGACATCTGCTTCATCGCCGACGGCGACACCCGCGGCTTCCTCGCCGGCCGGCTCGGCGAGGCGCCCGGCGACGTCGTCGACGCGAGCACCGGCGCGGTGGTCGGCAGTCACACCGGCGCGTACGCCTACACGGTGGGGCAGCGTCGCGGTCTGCACCTGGACCGACCCGCCCCGGACGGTCGGCCGCGCTACGTGCTCTCCATCACGCCCAAGACCAACACGGTGACGGTCGGTCCGGCCGAGGCGCTGGAGGTGTCGACGGTGCGGGCCACCCGCCCGGTGTGGACCGGTGGCCCCCGTCCGGCCGCGCCGGTCGAGTGCGAGGTGCAGTTGCGCGCGCACGGTGACGTGGTGCCGGCGACCGTCGACCTCGACCTCGACGGCGACACGCTGCACGCCGAGCTGCGTCGGCCGGTCCGTGGTGTGGCCGCCGGTCAGGCCGTGGTGGCGTACCGGCCGGACCCGGCCGGCGACATCGTCCTCGGCTCCGCGACCATCACCGGCTGACCGGGCGATCTGCGCGTGGTCGCCGAGCGGCCGGCGCGGCCAGCGGGATAGCCTTCGGCCGTGACAGATCAGGCGTGGCCCTGGCCGGCCGGCGCGGCGACCGGTATCGGCTCGCTGCCCGGCACCGACATCGCCGAGGCCCAGCGGGTCGTCCTCGGTGAGCTTCC
Organism: Micromonospora sp. NPDC005237; assembly: GCF_040607775.1. Lineage (NCBI taxonomy): Bacteria > Bacillati > Actinomycetota > Actinomycetes > Micromonosporales > Micromonosporaceae > Micromonospora > Micromonospora sp. NPDC005237. Next base: position 608,846 of record NZ_JBEXHJ010000001.1, read on the forward strand.
CGAGCTGCCGCACCTGCCCGAGCTGCCGGCACGCGGCCCCGGGGCCGACCTGATCGGCCGCAGCGCCGGGCTGCTGGTGGAGCTGCCCGTCGAGCTGTACGCCGGGCGTTGGCGGGTCGCCCCCCGCCCCGGCCGTGACCTGCGCCGGGCCCGGGACCTGATGGAACGCGACCTGGATCAGCTCGCCGAGCAGGCCGAGGGGTACGCCGGCCCGATCAAGGTGCAGGCCGCTGGCCCCCTCACCCTGGCCGCTTCGCTGGAACTGCCGATCGGCGGCCGGCTGCTGCGTGACCCCGGCGCGGTCCGCGACCTCACCGGCTCCCTCGCCGAAGGGCTGCGCGGGCACGTCGCGGCGGTCGCCCGGAGGCTGCCCGGGGCCTCGGTGCTGCTGCAACTCGACGAGCCGTCGCTGCCGACCGTGCTGGCCGGGCGGGTGCCCACCGAGAGCGGGCTGGGCGCGTACCGGGCGGTGGAGTCCGCGGACGCGGCCGCTCTGCTGCGCACGGTCGTCGACGCGGTGGGCGTACCCACTGTGGTGCACTGCTGCGCCCCGCAGGTGCCGCTGGAGCTGATCCGTTCCACCGGCGCCGTCGCGGTCGCCCTCGACCTCGACCTGGTCACCGACCTGGACCCGCTGGGCGAGGCCATCGACGCGGGCCTCGGGCTGCTGGCCGGCGCCGCGCCGACCCGACCGCCGTCGGCCGGTGGCGCACCGACCTCCGCGCAGATCGCCGATCGGGTACGCCAGATCTGGGACCGCCTCGGCTTTCCCCGTCGGCAGCTCGCCGAGCAGGTGGTCGTCACCCCGGCGTGCGGCCTGGCCGGAGCCACTCCCCAGTACGCCCGGGCGGTGCTCGCGGCCTGCCGGGACGCCGGTCGCCGGTTCACCGAGGAGTGACGTTTTTCTGTCGTACCCCGTGGGCAGGATGACGGTCATGATTGGACAGCTACGTTCAGTGGTGATCGACTGCCCCGATCCGCGGGCGCTGGCCGCGTTCTACTCCGAGCTGCTCGGCATCCCCCTGGTCGAGGGTGAGGGCGAGCCCGATGACGAGTGGGTGGTGCTGGGCGGCCCGCCCGGGCACCAGCCCCGCCTGGCGTTCCAGCGGGCGCTCAACCTGCGTCCGCCGGCCTGGCCGGACCCGGAGCGTCCGCAGCAGTTCCACCTGGACGTGACGGTGGACGACATCGACAGCGCGGAGAAGGCGGCGCTCGCGCTCGGTGCCCGGCGGCTGCCCGGCGAGGGCGAGGGTTTCCGGGTCTACGCCGACCCGGCCGGCCACCCGTTCTGCCTCTGCTGGGACTGAACATGGCGTGGGTTGCGGCGGCCCGGCATCATGGCCGCCGTGATCCACTTCTCTCCGCTGCGCGCCTCCGGTTCGCTCTTCGGCCTCGCCTACGGCGACGCCCTGGGCAAGCCCACCGAGTTCCTGACCGTCGCCGAGATCCAGCGCCGCTACGGCCCGACCGGCCCGCGTGAGCTGACCGGCGAGCCGGCGCTGGTCACGGACGACACCCAGATGGCGCTGGCGGTGGGCTGGGCGCTGCACGAGGCGCCGTCGCTGACTCCGGAGGTGGTGGAGCCGCTGCTGCGACGGCGTTTCGTGGCCTGGTCGGTCAGTCCGGACAACAACCGCGCCCCCGGGATGACCTGCCTACGCGCCTGCGCCGACCTGGCCCGAGGGCTGCCCTGGCAGGAGGCGACGATCGCCGACTCGAAGGGCTGCGGCGCCAACATGCGCGTGACGCCGGTGGGGTTGCTGGACGCTGACCTCGACACGCTGGCCGGGCTGGCCCAGTTGCAGGCCGGGCTGACCCACGGCCACCCGACCGGGTTGGCCGCCAGCGAACTCACCGCGTACGCGGTCTTCGCCGTGCGTGGGGGCGTCCCGCTGGCGGAGCTTCCCGCGATTCTCACCGAGCGGGCGCGGTCCCAGCACCGCGTCTACCGCCGCGAGTGGCTGGGCGATCTCTGGCAGCGCCCGGGGGTCGACACGCCGGAGGAGTTCATCGCCCGCGGCTGGGACGAATGCCTGGTGGCGCTGCGCCGGCTGACCGTCGCCCTCGGCGAGCCGGACGACGGCGGCGACCCGTGCCGGGCCACGGGGGAGGGCTGGGTGGCCGAGGAGGCGCTGGCCACCGCTCTGTTCTGCGCCGTGCGCCACGCCGACGACCCGGTCGCGGCGCTGGCCCGGGGCGCGACCACCGCCGGCGACTCCGACTCGATCGCCGCCCTGGCCGGCGCCTTCGTGGGCGCGGCCACCGGGATGGCGGCCTGGCCGCCTGGCTGGGCCGACCGCATCGAGTACGCCGACCAGCTCGCCACCCTCGGCGCAGCCTGGGACTGACCGGCCCGGCGTGGCCTGGCGTGGCCTGGCGTGGCCTGGCATGGCGTGGCCTGGCATGGCATGGCGTGGCCTGGCCTGGCCTGGCCTGGCCTGGTCTGGCGTGGCCTGGCCTGGCGTGGCCTGGCGTGGCCTGGTCTGGCGTGGTCTGGCGTGGCCTGGTCTGGCGTGGCCTGGCGTGGCGTGGCCTGGCGTGGCCTGGTCTGGCGTGGCCGGGCCCGGTCCAGCCTGGCGCAGCCTGCCAGCGTGGCCCGGCCTGTCTGCGGTGATCGACTCGGGTTCCTGGAAGGCGGGGTGTTGCGGCGGCTCGGACACCCCGGATTCCTGGAACCCGAGTGGATCATGGCAGAGGCCGGGGCCGGGGCCGGGGCCGGGGGCCGGGGGTCGGGGGCCGGGGGTCGGGGTGGCCTGCGGCCTGTGGGCCGGTGTCAGCTGGTGGGCAGGTGGCGCAGGCTGCGGACCTTCCGCCACAGGTCGGCGTCACAGCGACCGGCGCGGTCGGCGAAGTCGGCCGAGCTGATCCGGATCGGCTCGGTCAGGTTCAGGTAGCTGTCGTGCTCGGCGCCGGGATCCCAGTCCCGGGTTGGAATCCGGACGTGGTCGTCGCGGTCGCTCTTGTCCTGACTGGTGATCTTCAGGACGTCGGCGCCCCGGGAGTCGGCGCGCAGCACCAGGCAGGGCCGCACCTTCGAGCCGCTGCCGTCGACGTACGGCACGTCGGCCCACCAGATTTCGCCGGCCACCGGAGTGCCGGCCGCCCGATCGGTGTCGCGGGAGCGCGGCGTGGTGGCCGGCCGGTCGGTGCCGCGTGGCCGAGGCGGGGCGGGACGACGACCACGCGTGCGGGTCGGTGCGCCGCGACCGGGTCGGTCGGCCGAGCGTCGGCTGTTCGCCCGGTGCCGCCAGCTGTTCCACGCCCAGCCGGCGGCCACCGCCAGCAGGATCGCCGCCGCCCAGAGCAGCGCCTCGGTCATCGCCACCTCCGCGTCAGGGCGGCACGCCGGCCGCTTCGTTCGGCGATCCTCGCACGTCGCCGCCCCTGCCGCCCGACGACGACATCGCAGCCCGACGACATCGCAGCCTGACGACATCCCAGCCCGCAGCCGCACGGCCGCTCCCCGCGCGGCTGCGTCGACCGGTCGGGGGCCGGTACGGCGTGGGCGCTCCCGTGAGTTGGGCCGACGACCGGGCCCCTGCTCGGTGATCCACTCCAGATCGCCGGTGTGGGGGCATCCGGGTGCGCGGACACCCCCGTGTCGGCGACCTGGAGTTGATCAACGGCCCGCGAGTCCCGCGTGCTCCCGGGTGACGCCGATCTGTCCGATTCGGCTGCCTTTGTGCCCCGGGTCGCAGCCTCTCCTCGGTGCCACCGACCGCGGGGTCGGCGAGTCCGGCGTTGGTTGCCACGTCATCGGCGTTCAGCGGCGTCGGTCGTCGCCTCATCGCCGTCCGGGCCGACGCGCAGCACGGGAACGGGCTGCGTGGGGCGTCACCGGTGGCGCAGGTGGGCATCGGATTGTCACCCCGGACCGATACCGTGCCTTAGTAGCGTGATCAGGGAGGTCGCAGGCGTGTCCGAAGGTGGCGGGGTGTCCGAGGAGCAGATCGGTCAACAGGTCAGCCCGGCTCAGGAGGCGGCGGCCGGCGCGGAGCCGACGCCGCAGGCGCGGGAGCGGCACGCCACCCTCAGCCGTGAGCTGACCGAGCATCAATACCGCTACTACGTGCTCGACTCGCCGATCATCACCGACGCCGAGTTCGACAAGCAGTTGCGCGAGCTGGAGGCGTTGGAAGACGAGTTCCCGGCGCTGCGGACGCCGGATTCGCCGACCCAGCGGGTGGGTGGCACGTTCTCCACCGAATTCACCCCGGTCACGCACGCCGAGCGGATGCTCTCGCTCGACAACGCCTTCGCCGACGAGGAGTTGGCGGCCTGGGCCGAGCGGGTCGAGCGGGACGCGGGCGGGCCGGTGCCCTACCTCTGCGAGTTGAAGGTCGACGGTCTGGCGATCAACCTGACCTACGAGGCCGGCCGGCTGGTCCGGGCGGCCACCCGTGGTGACGGCCGCACCGGCGAGGACGTCACCGCCAACGTGCGCAGCATTCGGGACGTGCCCAGCCAGCTCGCGCCGTCCGCCGAGTTCCCGACGGTGCCCGAGCTGCTGGAGGTCCGGGGCGAGATCTACTTCCCGGTGGCCGCGTTCGCCGACCTCAACGCGAGCCTGGTCGAGCAGGGGCGGGCGCCGTTCGCCAACCCGCGCAACGCCGCCGCCGGCAGCCTGCGGCAGAAGGACCCTCGGGTCACCGCCTCCCGACCGCTGCGTCTCGTCGTGCACGGCATCGGCGCCCGCCGAGGGTTCCAGCCCACCGCGCAGTCGGAGTCGTACTCCGCGCTGAAGGCGTGGGGGCTGCCGACGAGCGACCGGTGGCGGGTCGTCCCGGATCTGTCCGGCGTGGCGGAGTACATCGCCTACTACGCCGAGCACCGGCACGACGTCGAGCATGAGATCGACGGTGTGGTGGTCAAGGTCGACCCGGTCTCCATCCAGGGTCGCCTGGGCTCGACCAGCCGTGCCCCACGCTGGGCGATCGCCTTCAAGTACCCGCCGGAGGAGGTCACCACCAAGCTGCTCGACATCGACGTCAACGTGGGGCGCACGGGTCGGGTCACCCCGTTCGCCGTCCTCGAACCGGTGCGGGTGGCCGGCTCCACCGTCGCGCTCGCCACCCTGCACAACGCCCGCGAGGTCGAGCGCAAGGGCGTGCTGATCGGCGACACGGTGGTGGTGCGCAAGGCCGGCGACGTGATCCCCGAGGTGCTCGGCCCGGTGGTCGACCTGCGGCCCGCCGACGCCCGCCCGTTCGTCATGCCGACCACCTGCCCGGCCTGCGGCACCCCGCTCGCGCCGTCCAAGGAGGGCGACGTCGACATCCGGTGCCCCAACACCCGCAGTTGCCTGGCCCAGCTGCGCGAGCGGGTGTTCCACCTCGCCGGTCGTGGCGCGTTCGACATCGAGGTGCTGGGCTACAAGGGCGCGGCGGCACTGCTGGACGCGGAGATCATCGCCGACGAGGGTGACCTCTTCCAGCTCGACGCCGAGCAGCTGTCCCGGTCACCGTTCTTCGTCAACAAGGACGGCAGCCTCGGCAGCAACGCGGTCAAGCTGCTCGACAATCTGGCCGTCGCCCGGGAACGTGACCTGTGGCGGGTGCTGGTGGCGCTCTCCATCCGGCACGTCGGCCCCACCGCCGCCCAGGCGCTGGCCCGGCACTTCCGCTCGATGGAGGCCATCGACGCCGCCAGCGAGGAGGAGCTGTCCTCGGTCGACGGGGTCGGGCCGACCATCGCGGCCAGCATCCGGGAGTGGTTCGCCGTGGACTGGCACCGCGAGGTGGTCCGCAAGTGGGCCGAGGCGGGCGTACGGATGGCCGAGGAGGCCGTCGACGAGGGCCCGCGCCCGCTGGAGGGGTTGACCGTCGTGGTGACCGGCACCCTCGCCGGCTTCTCGCGGGACCAGGCCGCCGAGGCCGTGCAGACCAGGGGCGGCAAGGTCAGCGGGTCGGTCTCCAAGAAGACGAGCTTCGTCGTCGTGGGGGACAACCCGGGCTCCAAGGCCGACAAGGCGGCCAGCCTCAAGGTGCCGGTGCTCGACGAGGACGGATTCCGGGTGCTGTTGGAGGCGGGTCCGGACGCCGCACGGGACGTCGCCCGCGTGGAGGGCTGACCGCAGCGGCGTGCCGACGTGGCGGCCCGTCGCGTATACCAACTTAATTACGACTACGACCGATTCGTGACTGTCATACCGGGAAACCCGGGGCTGAGGGCGTTTCATTGGGTCACGGCGTGCTCATCGGCACGTCGACCGTTCCTCGGGAGGTGTGATGGAGGTCGCCGACCCGCGCAACTCCGTCCCACCTGGGCGGGTGACGCCGTTCACCGCCTTCGTCGTCGGCATCCTGGTGGTCGCGGCGCTGACCGCCACGGGTCCACTCACGACGCTCCCCGACGAGCTGCCCCGCCTGCCGGTGGCGTTCTGGACGATGGCCGCCCTCGCGGTGGTCTGCGACGCGCGCCCGTTCGTCCCGCCGGGGCGACGGCAGACCTCGGCGGTCTTCCCGTCCACCTGTTTCACCTTCGCGATCCTGCTCGGTTGGGGGCTCGGCCCGGCGGTGGCGGTGCAGGCCGTGGGGGTGATCGTCTCGGGATGGCGGATGCGCCACGCCGCCTGGCGGACCGCGTTCAACGTCGGCCAGTACGCCTGCGCCCTCGCCGCCGCGTACGGCGTCATCCAACTCGGGCCGGGCACCGTCTTCGACGGCGGTCGCCTGCACGCCACCGACGTGGCCGCCGTCGGCGGGGCGACGCTGGCCTGGTTCGTCGTGAACTACGGCCTGGTGAGCTGGGCGGTGCGGCTGCGCTTCGGCGACCGCTGGTGGCCCACCGTCCGCCAGGGCGTCGGTTTCGAACTGCTCTCCACCGGCTCGCTGCTGCTGCTCGCCCCGGTGCTGGTCGCCGCCGCCCGTCTCAGCGCGGCGCTGATCCCGCTGGTGCTGGTGCCGCTCTTCGCCGTGTACCGGATGGCCCGGCTGACCGTCGAGCAGCAGCACCTCGCCGCCGCCGACCCGCTGACCGGGTTGCCCAACCGCAAGGCGCTGCTGGCCGAGGTGGCGGAGCAGGTGCACCTGCACGCCGAGCGGACCGCCCGCGGCGAGCCCGGCGGGCACCTGGCGCTGCTGCTCATCGATCTGGACCGTTTCAAGAACGTCAACGACGCGCTCGGGCACGCGGTGGGCGACCGGCTGCTGGTCGAGGTCAGCGCCCGGCTCACCGACGTGGAGCCTCGGCCGCAGATGATCGCCCGGCTGGGTGGGGACGAGTTCGCCATCGTGATGACCGGGCTGACCGACGTCAGCCAGGCGCGTGAGCTGGCCGACCGGGTGGTCGGGGTGTTGGCCGAGCCGGTGCCGTTGGACGGGCTGCCGTTGGACGTCGGCGGCTCCATCGGGATCGCCCTCTTTCCGGAGCACGGCGAGGACTTCGCCACCCTGATGCGGCACGCCGACGTGGCGATGTACGACGCCAAGCACCGCAACGACACGGTCGCCGTGTACGCCCCGGAGTCGGACCACAACTCGGCCGAGCGTCTCGGTCTCCTCGCCGACCTCCGCCGGGTGCTGGAATCCGGCCCGTCGGCCGCCAAGCCGGGTGAGTCCGAGCGGACGGCAGACGTACCCCTCGCTGTGGAGGCCGAGGTGCGCGGCGGTGACGGTGCGGCGCTGCCCACTCCGGCGGCGGCCACGGCCACGCCGCATCCGGGCGGTGCGCCGGTGATCACGCCGGCGTCGTCGGCGGCCGGGCGGTGGTGGGGCCGCCGGCGGCGGGCCGGCGCCGAGCTGGTGGACGCCGATGAGCTGATCAACCGGATCGCCACCGGCGCCGACCCGATCCGGGGTCGCAACAGCCGCGCGACGATCCCCGGCACCCGTTCCGGCCCGTTGCGGGACCGGCATGCCGGCGGCCACGGGCGGCGGTCGCCGAACGGCGGTGCGGTGTCGCCGCCGGGCAGGGACCGTCCGGGGCGCGACGGCGGGTCGGTTCCCGAGGCCCAGGCGATCGAGTCGACCGGGTGGGTACGCGACGACGGCGAGCCGGCCGACGACGCCGGTGAGATCACCATGTACTACCAACCGCAGATCGCCATCGCGACCGGCGAGGTCGTCGGCGTCGAGGCCCTGCTGCGCTGGCGGCACCCGCGCCGGGGCATGGTCGACCCGGAGGAGTTGATCCGGGTCGCCGAGCAGAGCGCGGTGATGCGGCTGCTCACCAGACGAGTGGTGGACGACGTGGTGGAGCAGCTCGCCAAGTGGTCGGCGGCCGGCATCGGGCTGCGTGCGGCGCTGAACGTCAGCGTGCGCGATCTGCACACCGGCGAGATCGCCGACCAGATCGCCGACCGGCTGGCCCGCTACGGGGTGCCGGCCGAGCGGCTGCAACTGGAGATCACCGAGGGCGCCCTGATGGCCGATCCGCGCCGGGTGTTGGCCACCATCTCCCGGCTGCACCGCATCGGGGTGGCCATCGCGCTGGACGACTTCGGCACCGGCTACTCGTCCCTGCAACATCTGCGCCGGCTTCCGCTGTCCGAGGTGAAGGTGGACCGGTCGTTCGTGCTCGGCATGGCCGAGGACGCCGACGACGCGGCGATCGTCCGGTCGATGATCGAGTTGGCGGGCGCGCTGGGGCTGCGGGTGGTCGCCGAGGGCGTGGAGGACGAGCGGACCTGGCGGATGTTGTACGCGGCCGGCTGCGACGCCGCCCAGGGCTGGTTCTACGCCCGTCCGATGCCCGCCGAGGAGCTGGTCACCTGGCTGGCCCGCTACCGGCCGGTCCGCCCGGCGGGTGGCCCGGAGCCGGAGGTCGGCCGCCGGTCGACCCGCTGACCCACCCGAGCAGCCGGCGGAGGGGGCGGAACAATAGACTCGCTCCGGTCACCGCGCGTCACGCCGCACGCGTCGCGCGGCCGGCACACCGCCCGACCAGCAGGACATCAGAAGGGGGCACGGATGGCCGCCATCTCCCGCGAGGAGGTCGCGCACCTGGCGCGCCTGTCGCGGCTCGCCGTCACCGAGGAGGAGCTGGACACCTTCGCCGGCCAGCTCGACGTGATCCTCCAGGCGGTCGCCCAGGTCGGCGAGGTCACCGCCGCGGACATCCCGCCGACCTCGCACTCGGTGCCGCTGACCAACATCTTCCGCGAGGACGTCGTCACGCCGTGCCTGACCCCGCAGGAGGCGCTGTCGGGCGCGCCGGACGCCGAGGACCAGCGGTTCCGCGTACCGCGGATCCTGACCGAGGACGTGGCCTCATGAGCGGACGTGCACGGGCGACTGGCGTCGCGAAGCGGAGCGGAGTGACGGCATGAGCGATCTGACCAGAATGACCGCGACGGAGATCGCCGCGCTGGTCGCCGGCGGCGAGACCTCCGCCGTCGAGGTGACCCGGGCACACCTGGACCGGATCGCCGCGGTCGACGAGCAGGTGCACGCCTTCCTGCACGTCGACACCGACGGCGCGCTCGCCGCGGCCCGCGCGGTGGACGAGCGCCGGGCCGCCGGCGAGGAGTTGGGCCCCCTCGCGGGTGTGCCGGTCGCGGTGAAGGACGTGCTCGCCACCCGTGGCGTGCCGACCACCGTCGGCTCGAAGATCCTGGAGGGCTGGCGCCCGCCGTACGACGCGACGATCGTGCAGCGGTTGCGCGAGGCCGGCACGGTGATGCTCGGCAAGACGAACATGGACGAGTTCGCCATGGGCTCCTCCACGGAATATTCGGCGTACGGCCCGACGCACAACCCGTGGGACCTGAGCCGGATCCCGGGCGGCTCGGGCGGTGGCAGCGCCGCCGCGCTGGCCGCGTACGAGGCGCCGCTGGCGATCGGCTCGGACACCGGCGGCTCGATCCGCCAGCCCGGCGCGGTCACCGGCACCGTGGGCGCGAAGCCCACCTACGGCGGCACCTCCCGCTACGGGCTGGTCGCCTTCTCGTCGTCGCTGGACACGCCCGGCCCGTGCGCCCGTACGGTGCTCGACGCGGCCCTGCTGCACCAGGTGATCGCCGGGCACGACCCGCGTGACTCCACCTCGATCCCGCAGCCGGTGCCGGACGTGGTGGCGGCGGCGAAGCTCGGCGCGACCGGCGACCTGACCGGCGTGCGGCTCGGCATCGTCAGCGAATTCGTCGGCGAGGGCGCCGAGCCGGGCGTGATGGCCGCGTTCCGCGAGTCGGTGGACGCGCTGACCAAGATGGGCGCGGAGGTCGTCGAGGTGTCCTGCCCGACGTTCGCGTACGCGCTGCCGGCGTACTACCTGATCGCCCCGAGCGAGTGCTCCTCCAACCTGGCCCGGTTCGACGGCGTCCGGTTCGGCCTGCGGGTCGGCGACGACGGAAACCGGTCGCTGGAGGAGGTCATGTCGCTGACCCGTGAGGCCGGCTTCGGCCCCGAGGTCAAGCGCCGCATCATGGTCGGCACGTACGCGTTGTCGTCGGGTTACTACGACGCGTACTACGGGCAGGCGCAGAAGGTCCGGACGCTGATCACGCGCGACTTCACGGCCGCGTTCGATCGGGTCGACGCGCTGATCTCGCCGACCACCCCGTTCACGGCCTTCCCGATCGGCGCCCGCACCGCCGACCCGTACCAGATGTACCTGGCCGACCTGTTCACCATCCCGACCAACCTGTACGGCGGGCCGGGCATCTCGGTGCCCTGCGGCCTCTCCGAGGGGCTGCCCGTCGGCCTGCAGGTGATGGCCCCGACGATGGCCGACGACCGGATGTACCGGGTCGCCGCCGCGCTGGAGTCCGCGGTCGGCACGTTCACCCCACCGGCACTGTGAGGCAGGAGCCCAGATGACGACGACGCTTCCCGCGTACGACGAGGTCGTCGCACGCTACGAACCGGTGATCGGCCTGGAGACCCACGTCGAGCTGGGCACGAACACCAAGATGTTCTGCGGCTGCCCGACGGACTTCGGCGGCGAGCCGAACACCCGGGTCTGCCCGGTGTGCCTGGGGCTGCCCGGCTCGCTGCCGGTGGCCAACAAGGCGGCCATCGAGGCGATCATCCGGATCGGCCTGGCGTTGAACTGCTCCATCGCGCAGTGGTGCCGGTTCGCCCGGAAGAACTACTTCTACCCGGACATGCCGAAGAACTTCCAGATCAGCCAGTACGACGAGCCGATCTGCGTCGACGGCTACCTGGACGTCGAGGTGGGCGGCGAGACGGTGCGCATCGAGATCGAGCGGGTGCACCTGGAGGAGGACACCGGCAAGACGCTGCACGTCGGTGGCGCGACCGGCCGCATCCACGGTGCGACCGAGTCGCTTGTCGACTACAACCGGGCCGGCATTCCGCTCGTCGAGATCGTCACCAAGCCGATCCCGGGCACCGGCGCGCTCGCCCCCGAGGTGGCCAAGGCGTACGTCACCGAGCTGCGGGACGTGATCCGCACGCTCGGGGTCTCGGACGTGCGGATGGAGGAGGGTTCGCTGCGCTGTGACGTGAACACCTCGCTCAACCTGCCGGGTCAGGAGTGGGGCACCCGCACCGAGACCAAGAACGTCAACTCGCTGCGCTCGGTGGAGCGGGCGGTCCGCTCGGAGATGCTGCGGCAGGCGTCGGTGCTGGACGCGGGCGGCCGGATCACCCAGGAGACCCGGCACTTCCACGAGGACACCGGCGACACCACCCCGGGGCGCTCGAAGGAGACGGCCACCGACTACCGGTACTTCCCGGAGCCGGACCTGGTGCCGATCGCACCGGACCCGGCCTGGGTCGCCGAGCTGAAGGCCGCCCTGCCGGAGCTGCCCCGGGTGCACCGGCGTCGGCTTCAGCAGCAGTGGGGCCTGTCCGACCTGGACATGCAGTCGGTGCTCAACGCCGGCGCGGTCGAGCTGATCGAGGCCACCGTGGCCGCCGGCACCACCCCGGCGGCGGCCCGCAAGTGGTGGCTCGGCGAGCTGTCCCGGCGGGCCAACGAGAGCGGCGTGGAGCTGGCCGACATCGGCGCCACCCCCGCGCAGGTCGCTGAGCTGCAGGGCCTGGTCGACGCGGGCAAGCTCAACGACAAGATGGCCCGTACGGTGCTGGAGGGCGTGGTCGACGGTGAGGGCTCGCCCACCGAGATCATGACCAGCCGTGGCCTGGAGGTCGTCTCGGACACCGGCGCGCTCACCGCCGCCGTGGACGAGGCGATCGCAGCCAACCCCGGCATCGCCGACAAGATCCGTAGCGGCAAGGTCGCGGCGGCCGGCGCCCTCGTCGGCGCGGTCATGAAGACCACCCGTGGTCAGGCCGACGCGAAGACCGTCCGTGAGCTGATCCTGGAGCGCCTCGGCGTCCAGGGCTGATCCGCCCGATCGAACACCGCTGGCGCGTGCTGCGCCAGCGGTGTTCGCCGTGCACACCGCATCCCCTCGCGAGGGCGTCAACGGCGACGCCCGGATGGAGCCACCGTGAACCAGCACGACCTCGATGTCCTCGACGAGATCCAGCGGCGGGTGCTCTGGCTCGCCACCCGGATCGTGGACGCCGCCAACCACGACCGGGCCACCGGCGACGGGGTGAAGGTCGGCGGCCACCAGGCGTCCAGCGCGTCCCTCGTCACGGCGATGACCGCGCTGTGGTTCGCGCACCTGGACGCCGAGGACCGCGTCGCCGTCAAGCCGCACGCCTCGCCGGTGTTCCACGCCATCCAGTACCTGCTGGGCAACCTGGACCGCTCGTACCTGCCCCGGCTGCGGGCCCGGGGCGGCCTCCAGTCGTACCCGTCGCGCACCAAGGACCCCGACGAGGTGGACTTCTCCACCGGCTCGGTGGGTCTCGGCGCGGCGGCGCCGCTCTTCGCCGCCGCCACCCGCCGCTACGTCGACGCGCACTTCGGCGCCCGGCCGCGCTCCCGGTTCGTGGCGCTGATCGGTGACGCCGAGCTGGACGAGGGCAACATCTGGGAGGCGGTCGCCGATCCGGCCACCACCGGCCTGGGCAACGTCATGTGGCTTGTCGACTTCAACCGGCAGTCGCTGGACCGGGTGGTGCCCGGCATCCGGATCAAGCAGTGGCGCGGTCAGTTCGAGGCGGCCGGCTGGCACGTCGTGGAGGTCAAGTACGGCCGCCGGCTCGCCGAGGCGTACGCCCGGCCGGGTGGCGAGGCGCTGCGCGACTGGATCGACGCGATGCCCAACGAGCAGTACCAGTCGCTGTTCGGGTTGGCCGGCCCGGCCCTGCGCAAGCAGTTCCTGGACGGTGCGCCGGCCGAGGTGGGCGCGTTCGTGGAGGGCATCGATGACGAGGAGCTGCGTCCGCTCGTCACCGACCTGGGTGGGCACGACCTGTCCGCGATGCTCGACGCGTACGCCCAGTGCGACGCGGTCACCGACCGGCCCAGCGTCGTCTTCGCGTACACCGTGAAGGGTTGGGGGTTGCCCATCGCCGGCAACCCGCGCAACCACTCGGCGCTGCTCAGCACCGAGCAGGTCGACACGCTGCGGGCCGCGCAGGGCTTGACCTCCGAGACCGAGTGGGACCGTCTCGACCCGGCGTCACCGGCCGGGATCCGGGCCGGCGCCCGCCGGGAGGCGCTGTCCCGCGCGCCGCGCGAGCGCGCGCTGGGGGTCACCGTTCCGGAGAGCACGGGAGTACGCGCCAACAAGCCGATCTCCACGCAGGAGGTCTTCGGCCGGGTGCTGGTGGATCTGGCGCGGGACCGGGAGGTCGGCCGTTACCTGGTGACCACCGCCCCGGACGTGGCCACCTCCACCAACCTGGCCGGGTTCATCAACAAGACCGGGGTGTTCGCCCCCACCGAGCAGCGTTCCTGGACCGAGGACCGGATGCTGCGCTGGACCGAGAGCCCCGCCGGGCAGCACATCGAGCTGGGCATCTCGGAGATGAACCTGTTCCTGCTGCTGGGCCAGCTCGGCCTGTCCTGGGACCTGTCGGGGCAGCCGCTGCTGCCGGTGGGCACCGTCTACGACCCGTTCGTGCTGCGCGGCCTGGACGCGTTCCTGTACGGCACGTACTCCGGTTCGCGGTTCGTGGTGGCCGGTACCCCGTCGGGCATCACCCTGGCCCCCGAGGGCGGCGCCCACCAGTCCACGATCACCGCGTCGGTCGGCCTGGAGCTGCCCGGGGTGACGTTCCTCGAACCGGCGTACGCGGGCAGCCTCGACTGGCTGCTCTGCGACGCCCTCGGGCAGATCGCGGGCGGGGCAACCCCGGCCGCGACGGCAGCGCCGACCGAGGACGGCGCGTACTACTTCCGGCTGAGCACCCGACCGCTGGACCAGGCGCCGTTCGAGGCGGCCCGGGCCCGGCTCGGCGACGCGGTGCTGCGCCGGCAGGTGGTCGCCGGGGCGTACCGGCTCGTCGACGCGCACCAGGCGTACCCGCATCTGGTCGACGCCCCGGTCGTGCAGCTCGCCGCGTCCGGCGCGGTGCTGCCGGAGGTGCTGGCCGCCGCGGCGGAGCTGGCCGAGGAGGGCGTCGCCGCGCACGTGGTGGACGTGACCTCGCTGGACCGGCTCTACCGGGCGTGGCAGCGCACCCTGCGTCAGGGCGTACGGACCGCGACCGTGCCCAGCGTGCCGGGTGCCCTGCGGTCCGCGTTCGCCGATCGGGTGCCGGTGGTGACCGTGCACGACGCGGCGTCGCACGCGATGGCCTGGCTCGGGTCGGCGCTCGGTGCCCCGGCGGTGCCGCTCGGGGTGGACGAGTTCGGCCAGTCCGGCAGCGTGGCCGACCTGTACGACCTGCACGACCTGATGCCCGGCAGCATCGTCAACGCCGCCCTGGCCGCGCTCGCCCTCCGCTGACCTTGCCCTCCGCTGACCTCGCCCTTCGCTGACCTCGCCCTTCGCTGACCTCGCCCTTCGCTGACCTTGCCCTCGAGGGGTGCGCTCCGCTCGCTTGCCTGCGTGCGCCGGATCGCGTGCGCCAGCCTTCGTGTCTCACTGCCGCCGCCGCTGAGAGTGAGGAGCGTCCGCCTGTCGATGGGGTTCTCTTCGCCCTTTGCTCTGCTTCAATATGCGCAACACCTTGCTGAGCTGCAGAAATTCGGGTGCGCGCAGCTGAGCGGAGTGACCCGACGTAACTGTTGCGTCCGTTGAAGCAGAGCAAAGGCTGCGCAGGCACCGTCGGGCTCGGCTCCGGCTCCGGCTCGGAGGGCTCGGCTCGGGCCGGGCTCCGGCTCGGGCTCCACAGGCGGGTGGGCACCGCCGAGTCGGCGGGTGGGCAGGGGGCAGCTCGCGCTCAGCGGGTCGGGGTGGGGGTGACCGAGGCGGGCGCGCCGGCGCTGGGGTTCTGCACGATGTGGCGTTCCAGGTTGACCTGGGCCTGGCCCGTGCCGCCGACGGTGATGTCGTCGTACGCCTGGAGCATCTTCTGCTGGTCGAAGTAGAGCACTGTCATCGACAGCGGGGTCGGCTTCTCACCCTCCAGGCCGCGCAGCCCGGCCCCGCCGGTCGAGCCCTCCACGAACAGGGCGGTGGGCTGCTGACCGGGTGCCTGCGGCAGCTTGGAGACCTGCCGGGCGTGGGTGTGCCCGGCCAGCACCAGCGGGCAGGTGCCGGCGAGCGGCCCGGCCGACGCCGGGTCGTGCACCAGCGCGATGTTGACCGGCCGTGGCGAGCTGCGCACCGTCGCGGCGAGCTGCGTACCGACCCCGATCACCTGGTTGGCCACCTCCTGGGTCAGCCCGCTGCCGGCCGGTGAGGTGTTCTTGTCCGGGGTGAAGCGCGGGTCGCCGATGCCGGCGATGGTCAGCCCGGCGACCGTGGTGGTCGAGTTGTTCAGCACGATCGCGTTCGGCTGGCGGGCCACCGCCGCGGCGGTCTTGCCCGAGTCGTGGTTGCCGCGGATGAACACGTACGGCTTCTTGAGCAGGCTGATCGAGCCGACGAAGGAGGCCTCCGGCTCGCTGCCCCAGTCGGTGATGTCCCCGGTGTCGATGACCACGTCGATGCCGAACTGCTCGACCACCGTGCGGATCAGCTGCCAGCCGGTCGGGTTGAGGTGCATGTCGGAGACGTGCAGGACCCGGGTGGTGCCGGGCGCCGGCTCCAACACCGGCAGCGCCGACACCGTCGTGTAGAGCTGGCTGACGTTGCCGACGATGCGTTGCAGCTGCTCGGCGTACTTGGTGTAGTCGTTGGCGATGCGGCGGGCGTCGCCGACGATGGCGGGGGCGTTGACCAGCAGGCCCTCGTAGCGCGGCTCCTCGATCGCCTGGGGGCGCAGGGTCGCCGCGGCCGTGCCGAGGCTGCCGGCGGTGACCAGCAGCGCCAACCCGCCCGCCCAGGCGGTACGCCGCACATCGCGGAAGATCAACCCGGCCAGGATGAGGGTGACCAGCACGGCCGACGCGAGGGTCCGCAGGCCCAGCCGCATCACCCCGGAGCGGACGTCCTCCACTGCGCTCTGGCTGGCTCGGTTGATGCTCGCCGGGTCGTCGAGCAGCGCCTCGGTGCGCCCCTGGTCCAGCGCGCCCAGCCGCACGGTGAGGTGGGTCGGCCCGCTGTGGCTGTCGAGCAGCAGGGCGCCGAGCGGTGGCACGTCGATGGTCGTCCCGCCCTCGCGGGCCGGGGAGAGGGTGAGGTTGGCCCGGAACGGCCCGATGTCGGTGTCCACCCGACCACCGGCCAGCACCCCGAGCACCGCCCCGGCCAGGGCCACCACGAGCACGGCGAGGATCACGCCCGTACGCCGTACCGGTCCACCGGGCCGGCCGATCCGCCGGCGCGACGGCCGCGACGGCTCGCCGCCGGTCACCGGGTCGCCCCGGTCCTCGGCGTCGTCGTGCTGCTCGTCGCGTTGCCCGTCCATGCTGAGATTCTGACCTGCCCGCCCAAAGATCTTGGCAAACCTGCGCGGAAGGTGACGCAGGTCAGCTGCGACCGCCGTCGCCGCCGGCGAAGACCACCCGCAGGAGGCGGTCGTCGTCGGCCGCCGGATCACCCCGCCCGTCGTGGTTGGAGGTGCTCACCCAGAGCGAACCGTCCGGCGCGGCGGCCACCGCGCGCAGCCGGCCGTACCGGTTGGTGAGCAGATCGCTGGGCTGCCCGAGCAGCGTGCCGGTGTCGGTCAACTCCATCACCCAGAGCCGCTTGCCGCGCAGGCAGCCGGTGACCAGCAGCCGGTCCGTCGCGGCCAGCCCGGAGCAGGACGCGTCGGACGTCGCCCACTGCGTGATCGGGTCGGTGAACCGCTTGTCGCCGGCCCGCCCCTCGACCTCCGGCCAGCCGTAGTTGCCGCCCTTGGTGATCTGGTTGATCTCGTCCCAGGTGTTCTGGCCGAACTCGACGGCGTACATCCGCTTGGCGTCGTCCCAGGCGAAACCCTGCACGTTGCGGTGACCCAGCGACCAGACCGGGGAACCGGGGTACGGATTGCCCGGCGCGGGCTTGCCATCGGCGGTGATCCGCAGGATCTTGCCGCCGAGGCTCTTCGTGTCCTGCGCGTTGGGGCGCTCGCCCGCGTCGCCCGTGCTGACGTAGAGCTGGCCGTCCGGGCCGAAGCCCAACCCGCCACCGTTGTGCACGTTCGCCTTCGGGATGCCGGTGAGGATCGGGGTGGGTTGCCCGCCGAGTTGCAGGCGGGCGACCCGGTTGTCCTGCTCGGCCGTGTAGTAGACGAAGACCGTCCGGTCCCGGGCGTAGCCGGGGGAGACGGCGATGCCGAGCAGGCCACCCTCGCCCGCCGCCGCCACGTCGCTGATCGTCTGCACGACCCGGACCCGCAGCCCGTCCGGGCCGGAGTCCGGGCCGACCTGGAGAATCCGGCCGCTGTCCCGTTCGGTGACCAGCGCGCCGCCGTCGGGCAGGAACGCGATGGCCCACGGCACCCGCAGCCCCTTGGCCAGGACGGTTGCCACCGCCTGCTGGCCCGCGCCGCCAGGGCTCGCCGGCGCCGACGGGGTCGGCAGGTTGGGCGGCTCACCGGCCGGGTCGGGCTCCGGCTCGCCGAAGCTGCAACCCGTGGCGAGCAGCAGCGTCGCGCAGGACGCCGCGAGGACCACCCGGAGGCGGCGGACGCGAGGGTACGGGAGACGGGCTCTCACCCGGCCCAGGGTAGCCCGCCGGACTGCCCGGCCGGGCCCGCGACACGTGGGCCTCGGCTCGTGCCGCAACCGCTCAGCGGGCCCGGACGGCCAGCAGCGCCGTGTCGTCCTCGCGGTGCTGGATCGAGGCGAGCAGCAGGTCACACAGGTCGTCGAGGGGGACGTTGTCGGTGCCGGTCAACCGGTGCACCAGCTCGGCGAGCCCGTCGTCGATGGACCGGTCCCGACGCTCGATCAGCCCGTCGGTGTAGAGCAGCAGCGTGTCGCCGGTGGCCAGGCTGGTCGAGTGGCTGGTCCGCGGCGTGGGCCGGGCCAGGCCGAGCAAGGGCTCCGGTGTCGCTTCGAGGACCTCCACCGCACCGCCGGCCCGCACCACCAGGGCCGGCGGGTGCCCGGCGTTGCACCAGGTCACCTCGCGGACGCCGGAGCGCCGGCCACAGATGCGCACCAGCGTCGCGGTGGCCGCGATGGGCAGCCGCAGGCCACGGATGGCGCTGTCCAGGTGGCTCATCAGCGCTCCGACCGCGTCCGGCCGGCCGAACGCGTTGCCACGCACCAGGTTGCGTAGCTGGCCCATGGTCGCCGCCGCCTCGATGTCGTGCCCGGCCACGTCCCCGATAGCCGCGATCAGGTCACCATCGGGTTGCACGAAGGCGTCGTACCAGTCGCCGCCCACCTCCACCCGGTCGGCCGCCGGCTGGTAGCGGGCCGTCAGCTCCAGCTCCGTCACGAGCGGCAGCCGCGGCAGCATGCTGTGTTGCAGCACCTCGGCGACGTGCCGCTGCTCCCCGTACATCGAGCTGTTGCCGACGGACTGCCCGGCCCGGCGGCCGATGTCCACGGCGGTGAGCAGGTCGCGGTCGTCGAACTGCTGACGGTCGGGGGCGTTGACCAGGGTGATCGCGCCCAGCACGGTGCCCCCGACGGCCCGCACCGGCACGCTGAGGTAGGAGGCGATGCCCAGCCGCTCGGCGATCGCCGACATCTCCGGATCGGTGGTGCCCCGGGCCACGTCGGTCAGCGACGCCACGCCGCCGAGCCGCGGTTGGCCGGTGCGCAGCACCGCCCGGATGATGGACTCCTGGCTCAGCCCCGTCCGCAGCAGCTCGGCGAAACGGTCGACGTCCGGCGTCCGGGCCGGGTCGCGGTGCACCGCGACCACCTCCCGGGGCTGTCCGGATGGCCCGACCAGCGTGAGCAGGCACCAGTCGGCGAGCAGCGGCACCATGGTGGCGGCGAGCCGGCGCAGCGAGGTGCCCACGTCCAGCGTGCCGGCGAGCGTCTCGCTCACCCCGGCCAGCAGCTCCAGCCGCTCATGCGCCCGGACGACCCGCCGCCGCGCCTCCTGCGCGCCGTCCAGCGCGATCCGCAGTCGCAGCTCCGACGAGCAGGCGGCGGCGAGGTCGGCAAGCGTCCGCAGCTGCCCGGCGGTCCACGCCCGGGGCTTGTTGTCGATGGCGCACAGCGAGCCGAGCACTCGGCCGGAGAGGTCGGTCAACGGCATCCCGGCGTACGCGACGACGCCGAGGTCGTCGATGGCCAGGTTGTCGCGTACGCGGGGGTAGAGCCGGGCGTCCGGCAACACCATCGGCACCTCGATGTCCACCACGTGCTGGCAGAACGAGTGGCTCAACGGGGTCTGCCGCCGCTGCGACCACGGCTCCGGCAGACCCACCGCGCCCGGGAAGAACTGCCGGTCGGCGGAGACCAGGGAGACCAGCGCGACCGGAACCTCCAGCAGGTCACTGACCAGCCGGGCGAACCGGTCGAACGCCTCGTCCGGTACGGCGTCCAGGCCCGTGTCGGCCAGCGCACGCAGCCGCGCCGCGTCGCCGAGCGCCGGGGGTGGGGCGGTCGAACGTCGCGGGCTGGCGGGGGAGCCGTCGGTCATCGAGCACCTGTCTGCCGGGGCGGGGGCCGACCGGCCCTCCGACCCTTGGTTATACCTCGTCATGGCCGGGACCGAACATCGGTGTGCCGAGTCTCGCCCGCCCCGCCGCCGCGCGCCATCCCCCGTGACGCCGGATCGCCGCCGTGCCCGCACCGGCCGTCGCGCCGGAGGCTATCGTCGGCGGACGTGAAGGTATGGATCCCGCATCCGGCCGGCCTGAACCTCGTCGGCGAGCTGCCCCCGGACGTGACGGTGGAGGTCGCCGAAACCGCCGACCGGTTGCCGTCCGCCCCGGCCGACGTCCGTTTCTGGGTACCGCCGTTCCTGAGCGGGTCGGACGCGACCGCGCTGCTGCACCAGCTCCCCGATCTGGAGGCGGTGCAGCTGCTCTCCGCCGGGGCGGACGCCTGGGTCGGCCGGATGCCGGAGGGGGTCACGCTCTGCGACGCCAGGGGGGTGCACGACCCGTCCACCGCCGAGTGGGTGGTCACCGCGATCCTCGCCCAGCTGCGGGCCTTCGGAGCCTTCGCCCGCGCGCAGGCCGAGCGGCGGTGGGCGTACGACGGCAACGCGCCGACCGACGAGCTGACCGGCAAGCGGGTGCTGATCGTCGGGGCCGGCTCGATCGGCACCGCGGTGCGCGACCGGCTCGCGCCGTTCGAGGTGAGCTTCACCCTGGTCGCCCGGACGGCCCGGCCCGAGCAGGGGGTGTACGCCGTCGCGGAGCTGCCCCGACTGCTGCCCGACGCCGACGTGGTGGTCGTGCTGGTGCCGCTCACCGACCAGACCCGCGGCCTGATCGACGAGGACTTCCTGGCCGCGATGCCCGACGGGGCGCTGCTCGTCAACGCGGCCCGCGGTCCGGTGGCCCGTACCGAGGCGCTCGTCGCCGAACTGGCCACCGGTCGGATCTCGGCCGCGCTGGACGTCACCGACCCGGAGCCGCTCCCCGCCGACTCCCCGCTGTGGACGATGCCGAACGTGCTGCTCACCCCGCACGTGGCCGGGTCGGTGCGAGGGCTGCTGCCGCGCGCGTACCGGCTGGTCGGCGACCAGGTGCGGCGGTTCGCCGCCGGTCAGCCGCTGATCAACACGGTGGTCGACGGCTACTGACCGGGCCGCGCGGTCCGGCCCGGGCTCACGGGCCGGGTGTTTCGGCGGCCTCGTCCCGCAGTGTCTGGCCGGTGGCCGAGACCAGTCGGGGCAGGTCGGTGCCGCGGACCGCCGGCAGACCGACCTGCTGGCCGTCGTCGAGGCGGGCGACGACCCGCCCGCGCGCGTCGGTGGCCAGCTCGACGACCCGGTCCCAGTCGATCCGACGTTGCCCGAACAGCGCCCGCAGGCGCAGTTCCCGGGAGTCGGCGTCGGTGCCGGCCCGCCAGGCCCACACCCCGACAGCGAGCGGGACGAGCAGCACCGGCAGCAGGTACGCCCGGGCGTTGGCCAGCGGCAGGGCGCCGATGAAGGCGATGACGGCGGCGGCCAGGATGGCTTGGTTGTACCGGAAGCGGACCGTGTCGGGCGTACTCACCCTGCGATGATCCCACCCCTGGTCGACGCGGGTCGCGGCGGGCGGCGCACGGAGCCCCGGACGCCGTACAGTGACACGGGTCACTGCTTCACGCCGGTGGCCGACGCGTAACCAATCTGGTCGCCGGTCGTTCCCCACTGTTGGGCAGCGGACCCGCAACGTCCGCCGTCCCGCACCGCCGCACCGCCCCGTGCCCCCTCACGAAGGCGACCGCCGTGCTCCTCGCGTACCCGTTCCATGTTCTCGTCTCCCGCCGGGCGACCCCGGAGGTCGCCGTGTCCACGGCCGTGGCGCTGCTCGTCCTCGCCGGGGCCGCCGATCTGGTCCCGACCCCGGTGGTGATCGCGTTGTCCGGCGGCGCGGGCGCCACCCTCGCCGGCGTACGACTCTCCCGGCTCGCCAGCCACCGATCCAGCGAGCCGCCGTCCACCGACCCCTCGTGGCGGACGGCCGCCGTACTGCTCGACGCGGCGGTGGTGGCGGCCGGGTGCGTCGCCGCCGCGCTGCCGCTGGTCGACGCCGGGCACCGCGCTGCCGCGCTGCTCGGATCGCTGACCGTGGCGGTCCTGTCCGTGGCCGGGCTGCTTCGGCTTCCGGCTCGGCCGTCGCGAGCGGCGCGGCTGCGAGGGCTGGTCGAGGCGACCGGCCCGACGCTCGTTCTGACCCTCGCCGGCTGGTTGCTGCTCCCTTCCGACACCCTGCCGGCGCCGGCCCGGCTGGTCGCGGCGCTGGTGCTCGGTGGGCTGGGCATGGCCGCGCTCAGCGCGTTCACCGGGTCCGGGCGGCGCTCGGGCGGCGCGATCTGCCGGGGCGGCGTCCTGCTCACCCTGGTCGGGCTGGCGCTGCTGGCGGTCCTGCCACCCGTCGCGACGGGCCGGGCGGCGCTGCTGGCGGTGCCGCCGCTGGTGCTCGGGATGCTGCTGACCGCGCTCGGCGCGAAGTCCGCGGTGGCGACGGCCAGCGCGCAGCCGGTGACCGGCCCGCCCGCCGCGACCTGGCCACGGGTGGTGCTCCCGGCGTCGGTGCTGCTGCTGGCGGCGGGCCTGCAGGTTGTATCCGGCCGCACTCCGGACCGGACGAGTGTGCTGCTCGCCCTGGCGGCGGTGCCACCACTGGTCCTGCGGGAGCTGCTGCGCGGCGGCGACGCGGGCGCCGGGGAGCGACACGCCGCGCACCGCCGACGCGCCGACCACGCGGTCCGGCGCCGCCGGACGGCGCAACCGCCCCTTCCCGGTACGACCGAGGGTGCGCCCGCGCACGACAGGTGCCCCGACGCCGCGCCGTGGCCGTCCGACGGGGGCGCGACCGCCGCCTCCGGCGTCGACGAAGCCTGGCCCCCCGACGGTGGTGCCGCCGCGCCGACCGGCCTCGACGCGGCGTGGCCCGACGCGGGTGTCGCCTGGTCGACGTTCGACCACCGGTCCGGTTCGGCCGGGGAGCGGGCGGCGCTGCTGGACGCCCTCGCCGCCATCGGCGACGTGCCCGCGCCGGCCGGTGCGCTGCTGCTGGTGGAGCTGCACGGCGCGGACGGGCTCGGCCCGGTGGCGCGCGAGGACGTGCTGGCCGAGGCGGTCCTGCGGGCCCGCGCGGTGGTCGGGCCCGACGACCTGGTGACCGGCTGCACCGGCACCGGCTTCGCGGTGGTCACCGGCGCCGGGCCGGTGCTGGCGTACGCGCTGGGCACCCGGCTGCTGACCGCGCTCACGCCGCCGTACCAACCGGCCGGGTCGGTGCTGCGCGTGCAGGCGAGCATCGGGCTGGCCGAGGTGAGTGGATCCGGACCGGCCGACGTGCTCCGTCAGGCCGAGCTGGCCCGGCGGCGGGCGGTGCAGCTCGGCCGGGACCGGGTCGAGTGGTACGACGCGTTCCTGGAGGAGCAGTTGGTGCGCCGGCTCGACCTGGAACGTGAGCTGCCCGGCGCGGTGGCGCGAGGCGAGCTGGACCTGGTCTATCAGCCGGTGCTCGACCTGACCGACCGGCAGCCGGTGGGCGCCGAGGCGCTTCTGCGCTGGCGCAGCCCGGTGCTGGGCACTGTGCTTCCGGCCGAGTTGCTGCCGGTCGCCGAGGATCTGGATCTGGTCGGCGAGTTCGAGTGGTGGGTGCTGGACCGGGCCTGCCGGCAGCTGGCCGACTGGTCGGCGGGCCCCCGTGAGCTGTGGATGGCGGTCAACGTGACCACCCGGGAGCTGACCGTCCCCGACTTCGTGCAGCGCACCGCCGCGGTGCTGGCCGCGTACGGGGTGTCGCCGGAGCGGCTGGTGGTGGAGGTGGCCGAGCCGAGGATCGGCGCTGACCTGTCGACAGTGGTGGCCCGGCTGGCGGGGCTCCGGTCGCTGGGCGTCCGCACCGCGCTTGACGACTTCCGGGCCGAGCATGCGTCCCTGGCGCAGCTGCGCCGCCTGCCGATCGACCTGCTGAAGGTGGGCCCCGAGCTGGTGGGGGCGCAGCCGGCGGGGCAGCCGCCGCTGATCGACGTGGTGGTCAGCGTGGGCGAGCGGTTGGGTGTGGAGATCGTCGCCGAGGAGTTGGAGTCACCGACCCAGGTCGAGGGGGCGCGTCGGGCCGGCTGCCGCTACGGGCAGGGCTTCGCGCTGGCCCGTCCGGCCACCGCCGAACGGGTCGAGGCGTACTTCGAGGAGTTCCCCTCGGCGTCCCGCTGAATCACTGAACCGGTTCACTTCCCGCGTGGCGGCGCCGTGCTGCCGCGCGGGGTCAGCTGGGGGCTCTCGTCCTGCACGCGCGTCGCCGGCTGCCCCCCGATGACGGCGAGCAGGTGGCGGGCGGCGTGCGCGCCGTACGCGGGGATGTCGCGGCCCAGCGCCGTCAGGGGCGGGTGCACCAGCCGGCACAGTGGCGAGTCGTCCCAGGCCACGATGGACAGGTCGTCCGGCACGGTGAGGCCCATCTCCTGGGCGACCGAGAGCCCGGCGACGGCCATCACGTCGTTGTCGTAGATGACCGCCGTGGGCCGCGCGGCGGAGCTGAGGAGTCGGCGGGTGACCCGCCCACCCTCCTCGCCGCTGTAGTCGGAGAAGACGGTGACCGCCTCGGCCAGGCCGAGGCGCTGGCACACCGCCGCGAAGGCGTCGGTACGGATCTCGGTGTGTCGCAGGTCGGGCAGGCCGCCGACGCGGGCGATGCGGCGGTGGCCGAGCGCCACCAGATACTCCACCGCCTCGGTCAGCGCGACCGCGTCATCGGACCAGAGGCTGGCCAGCTCGCCGGTGCCGCCCGGCCCGCCGATCACCACGGCCGGCAGTTGGAGCTGTTGCAGGGCGGCGATGCGGCGGTCGTCGGTGTGCAGGTCGCAGACGAGCACCCCGTCCACCCGGCGCTCGCCCCACCAACGCCGGTACACCGCGATCTCGGCGTCGTGGTCGGCCACCACCTGGAGGGTCAGCGCGTACGAGCGGGCCGAAAGTTCGGCCTCCACGCCACTGATCAGCGCCATGAAGAACGGCTCGACGCCCAGCGTCCGGGCCGGCCGGCACAGGGCCAGGCCGACGGCGCCGGCGGTGGCGGCGGAGAGCGCCCGCGCGGCGCTGCTCGGGCTGAACCCGATCTCGGTCGCGATGGCGAGGATGCGCTGCCGGGTGGCCTCCGACACCCCGGGCTGCCCGTTCAGCGCGTACGACACGGCACCCTTGGACACGCCCGCGCGACGGGCGACGTCGGCGATTGTCGGCCGCTTCACCGGCGTGCTCCTCCACTCTCGCCCCGGGTCGGGGGTCGGCTGACTGCCACGGCCGGGGCCGGCCCGTGGCCCCCGTTGGCGGCCTCAACCTAGCGCAGCCGGCGTCGGCGACCGACGGCGACCGCGCATCGTCCCGAAACGGCTGCGGCCGGCGGAAGCTTGCCCGGTTCAGCGTACCCGCGCGGGAGGGCGCTGGGCTGTCCCGAGCCCGCCGGAAACTGTGGGAGAACGCGCTCCACCACGCATGATCGCGCTCCCACACGCCGCATTGCGCATCCACGCTCGTCGCGGCTTACCACCCGTTGACACTCCTGGAACCGGACCGTACGGTGACGGAACTTATCCGGTTCAGTCAACGTCTCTCGATGTCGGGAGCGTTTCCATACCTTCGGAGGGATGACATGAAACGGTCCTGGACCCGGTGGGCCCGCACGGTCGCCGCAGGTGCTGTCGGCCTCGCCCTGGTCGCCGCGTGCAGCGGCAGGAGCGGGCAGGAATCCGACGCGGCCGACGGGCAGGTCACCCTGAAAATCAACTTCTGGGGTGACTTCGGCCTTCAGGACCTCAAGACGAAGTACGAGGCCGCCAACCCCAACGTCAAGATCCAGCTCAACTCCGGCGAGTACAACGCCCAGCACGAGGACCTGCAGAAGAAGCTCGTCGCCGGCTCCGGCGCACCGGACATCGCGGCCATCGACGAGGGCTTCATGGTCCAGTTCCGCGGCCAGTCGGACAAGTTCGTCAACCTGCTCGACAAGGGTGCCGGTTCGTACGAGAGCAAGTACCTGCCCTGGAAGTGGAAGCAGTCGCTGTCGGCCGACGGCAAGACCCAGATCGGCCTCGGCACCGATACCGGCGGCCTGGCCATGTGCTACCGCACCGACCTGTTCAAGGCCGCCGGCCTGCCCACCGACCGCGACCAGGTATCCGCCCTCTGGCCCACCTGGGACAGGTTCATCGAGGTCGGCCAGCAGTACACCGGCAAGACCAGGAAGAAGTTCATCGACGCCGGCACCAACCTGTTCAACCCGATCCTCGGCCAGCAGCCGGTCGGCTTCTACAACGAGCAGGACCAGCTCCAGATGGAGCAGGGCCCGAAGGTCGCGTTCGACTACACCACCAAGGCCATCGACGCCGGGCTCTCGGCCAACCTGGTCAGCTTCCAGGCCGACTGGGACAAGGGCTTCACCAGCGGCGCTTTCGCCGTCCTCGCCTGCCCCGCGTGGATGCTCGGCCACATCAAGGACACCGCCCCCGGCACCCAGGGCAAGTGGGACATCGCCGCGGTGCCCGGCGGTGGCGGCAACTGGGGCGGCTCGTTCCTGACCGTCCCCAAGCAGGGCAAGCACGTCGACGAGGCGTACAAGCTGGTCGAGTGGCTGGTCCAGCCGGAGCAGCAGATCGAGATCTTCAAGAAGGTCGGCAACCTGCCCTCGCAGCCGGCCCTCTACAGCGACCCGGCCATCGCCGAGTTCAAGAACCCGTTCTTCACCAACGCGCCGGTCGGGCAGATCTTCCCGAAGATGGCGCAGGGCCTGACCCCGCAGTACCTGGGCAGGAAGAACGGCCCGACCCGGGTCGCGGTGGAGAACGTGATCCGCCGGGTGGAGAACAAATCCCTCAGGTCCGACGCCGCCTGGGCGGAGGCGGTCAAGGAGGCCGAGAAGGCCAGCAGCTCCTGAGCCCGCTGCGGAGGCGGGCCGGACACGGCCCGCCTCCGCGCAGTCGTACCCCTGTCTCTTCGGCCCTGGAGTGCCCCGATGTCCACGACCCGCGCCGCGCCCGAGCCGTCGGCCCGACCAGCCGCCGGGCGGCACGGCCACGACACCGGCCCGGCCCGCCCCCGACTCGCCTGGCGCGACCGGCTGCACCGGTTCGACTCGCGCTACATGCCGTACGTGCTGATCGCGCCCTTCTTCCTGCTCTTCCTGGCGTTCGGGCTGTTCCCGCTGATCTTCAACGGCGTGGTGGCCCTACGGAACTACCGGCTGGACGACCCCGACGCGACCGGCTGGGCGGGGCTGGGCAACTTCCAGCAGCTGCTCGGCGACGAGGACTTCTGGAACGCCCTCTACAACACCTTCGGCATCTTCCTGCTGTCCTCGGTGCCCCAGCTGCTGCTCGCGCTGATCGTGGCGTCCCTGCTCAACCGGCGGCTGCGGGCGCAGACCTGGTGGCGGGTGGGCGTGCTGCTGCCGTACGTCACACCGATCGTCGCCTCGACGATGGTGTTCAGCGTCTTCTTCTCCCGCGACTTCGGGATGGCCAACTGGGCGCTCGGCCTGTTCGGTGTCGGCGGTGACGACCCGATCGACTGGCGGGCCGACAAGGTGCACTCCTGGATCGCCATCGCCACGATGGTCAACTGGAAGTGGATCGGCTACAACGCGCTGCTCTACCTGGCCGCCATGCAGTCCATCCCGCGGGACGTCTACGAGGCCGCGGCGGTCGACGGCGCCGGCCCGTGGCGGCAGCTCTGGCGGATCACCGTGCCGATGATCCAGCCGGTCGTCGTGTTCACCGTCATCCTGTCCACCATCGGCGGGTTCCAGCTCTTCGTCGAGCCCATGCTGTTCGACCTCCAGGCTCAGGCCGCCACCGGCGGGCCGAACGGCGAGTGGCAGACCATCGCCCAGCTGATCTACAAGGTCGGCTGGAAGGACCTGAATCTCGGGTACGCGGCCGCGATGAGCTGGGCACTCTTCCTGATCATCCTGGTCGTGGCCGGGATCAACACCCTGCTGACCAACCGACTCTCCGGAGGGCGATCCAGGTGAGCGCCGTCGACACCGCACCGCCCCGCCCGACGGCCGCGAAGAGCCGCTGGCGGGCCGCCCTGATGGGCCGCGCCCCGCAGGAGACCCCGGCCGGCCTCGGCACGTACCTGCTGCTCGCCACCACCATGCTGTTCGCGGCGTTCCCGCTGTACTGGATGTTCGTCATCGCCACCAGCGACGACGAGGCGCTGGCGCAGCTCCCGCCGACGGTGATACCCGGTGACCGTTTCCTCGTCAACCTCGACGAGGTCTTCTCCCTGCAGGACGTGTACTTCGCCGCGTCGCTGGTCAACAGCGTCATCGTCGCGACCGTGGTGACCGCCTCGATGCTGTTCTTCTGCTCGCTCGCCGGGTTCGCGTTCGCCAAGCTGCGCTTCGCCGGCAGCCGGTGGCTGATGCTGTTCGTGGTGCTCACCCTCACCGTGCCCAATCAGCTCGGCGTCGTCGCGCTCTACATCGTCATGGGCAAGCTGGGCTGGAACGGCACCCTGCTGGCCGTGATCGCGCCGGGCCTGGTCACCGCCTTCGGCGTCTTCTACATGCGGCAGTTCATCCTCAACACCGTGCCCGACGAGCTGATCGAGTCGGCGCGGATGGACGGGGCCACCACCATGCGGGTCTACCGCTCCATCGTCCTGCCGGCGATCCGACCGGCCCTCGCGGTGCTCGGCCTGCTCACCTTCGTGGCAACCTGGAACGACTTCCAGTGGCCGCTGATCACCCTGAGCGGCACCGACTTCCCGACCTCGATGGTGGCCATCTCCGACCTGGCCAGCGGCAACTACGTCATCTACCGTCGGGTGCTCGCCGGGGCGTTCGTGGCGACCATCCCCCTACTGATCATGCTGTTTCTCGGTGGACGACAGATCGTCCGCGGAATCATGGAAGGCGCGGTGAAGTCTTGAGTCGACAGGCACTCCACGACGGCTGGACCCTGCGGGCGGCACCCGGAGCGCAGGTGCCGGCCGCGATCGCCGGGCAGGCCGTGCCGGCGACCGTGCCCGGTTGCGTGCACACCGACCTGCTCGACGCCGGGCTGATCCCCGACCCGTACCTCGACGACAACGAGCTGTCCCTGACCTGGATCGGGCGCACCGACTGGCACTACCGGACGACCTTTCGCCGCCCACCCGGCGACCACGACCGGATCGACCTGGTCTGCGCCGGCCTGGACACGGTCGCCGCCATCAGCGTCAACGGGGTCGAGGTCGGCCGTACCGAGAACATGCACCGCGGCCACCGCTTCGACGTCTCCTCGCTGCTGCGCGACGGCGACAACGACCTGGCCGTCGCGTTCGACTCCGCCTACCGCTACGCCGAGGCGCAGCGTGACCGCCTCGGCGACCGCCCCAACGCGTATCCGGAGCCCTTCCAGTTCGTCCGCAAGATGGCCTGCAACTTCGGCTGGGACTGGGGGCCCACGCTGGTGACCGCCGGCATCTGGCAGGACATCGGCCTGCACGCCTGGTCCACCGCCCGGCTGGCCACCGTCCGCCCGCTGGTCACCCTCGCCGGCCGTGACGGCCGGGTCGACGTGCACGTCGAGGTCGAGCGCGTCGCGGCCGTCCCGCTGACCGTGCGCGCCACCGTCGCCGGCGTCAGCGCGGACGTGGTCGTCCCGGCCGGGCAGCGCACGGCCGTGCTGAGCCTCACCGTCCGCGAGCCCGCGCTGTGGTGGCCACGGGGGTACGGCGAACAGGCCCGCCACCTGCTGGAGGTGACCCTGCACGCGCCGGACGGCGAGACCCTGGATGGCTGGTCGCGGCGGGTCGGCTTCCGCTCGGTGCGACTGGACACCACCCCCGACGAACACGGCACCCCGTTCGTGCTGTCGGTCAACGACGTTCCGGTCGTCGTGCGCGGCGTGAACTGGATCCCCGACGACGTCTTCCCCACCCGGATCACGCGGGATCGGCTGGCCGGGCGGTTCGACCAGGCGATCGGGGCCAACGTCAACCTGCTGCGCGTCTGGGGCGGCGGCCGGTACGAGTCGGAGGACTTCTACGACCTCGCCGACGAACGCGGGCTGCTCGTCCAACAGGACTTTCTCTTCGCCTGTGCCGCGTACCCCGAGGAGGAGCCGTTCGCCAGCGAGGTCGCCGCCGAGGCCGCCGAGCAGGTGACCCGCCTGACGCCCCACCCGTCGCTGGTCCTGTGGACCGGCAACAACGAGAACATCTGGGGCTGGCACGACTGGGACTGGCAGGAACCCCTGGCGGGCCGCACCTGGGGACGCGGCTACTACCTCGACGTCCTGCCCCGCATCGTCGGCGAGCTGGACCCGACCCGTCCGTACTGGCCGGGCAGCCCCTGGTCGGGCACCGAGACGATCCACCCCAACGACCCGGCGCACGGCACCACCCACATCTGGGACGTGTGGAACACCGACGACTACACGAAATACCGGGAGTACGTCCCGCGCTTCGTCGCCGAGTTCGGCTACCAGGCCCCACCGGCGTACGCCACCCTGCGCCGGGCTCTGAGCGACGAACCCCTCGCCTCCGACTCGCCGGGCATGGCCCACCACCAGAAGGCCGCCGACGGCGACGCCAAGCTCCAGCGGGGCCTGGACGCACACCTGCCCGCCCCGGCGGACTTCGACGACTGGCACTACCTGACCCAACTCAACCAGGCGCGGGCCATCCAACTGGGGGTCGAGCACTTCCGGTCGCACCGGGACGTCTGCGCGGGCACCATCGTCTGGCAGCTCAACGACTGCTGGCCGGTCACCTCCTGGTCGGCCGTCGACGGCGACGGCCGCCGCAAACCCCTGTGGTACGCGCTGCGCCACGCGTACGCCGACCGGCTGCTCACCGTGCAGCCCCGCGACGGCGGCCTGGCCCTGGTCGCGGTGAACGAGACAGCCGAGGCATGGAGCGCGCCGGCCACGGTCACGCGCGCCACCCTCACCGGGGAGCCGAGGGCGAAGACCTCGGTCGACCTCGACGTCCCGGCGTACTCGGCGGTGACGCTGGCACTGCCGGCGGATCTGGCCCGACCGGACGAGGCCCGGCGTGAGTTGCTCGTGGTCGAGGCGGGCGTCGAGCGGGCGCTGTGGTTCTTCGCCGAGGACCGGGACGTCGACTGGCCGGCGGCGGCCTGGGACGCCACGGTCGAGCCGCTCGACGGTGGGCAGCGGGTGCGGGTGACGGCGCGCACGGTGCTGCGCGACCTTGTTCTCTTCCCTGATCGACTGGACGCCTCGGCCACCGTGGACGTTGCCCTGGTCACCCTGCTCCCGGACGAGTCGGCGACGTTCATCGTGCGGGCCGACGGGCCGCTGGACCCGGTGGCGCTGACCGCCCGACCGGTGCTGCGCTGCGTCAACGACATCCAGCCGGACTGAGCCGTTCACCGCCTGATCAACACGACTTCGCCGATTTGACGGTGTCCGGCGGCCCCGATACCGCCATTTCGGCGAAGTCGTGTTGATCGAGCAGCCTCGCAGCCGGCGACGGATTTTGCGATGAGCGTGATGCACCACAGTCATCTTGATGACTCAGCGGCATCACGCTCTCCGCAGTCCGCCGATGGTCACCTCGACGGCGGAGCAATCAGCGCTCGCAGTCGGGGGCAATGCCTGGCGCAATACGGGAGGAACTGCGGGTTGGGTACCCCGGGATCTCATGCTGCTTGGTACACCTCGTCGAGGTGCCACTCCAGGAACTCGCGATGCGGACGGTCGCGAGTGGCGGTCGGGACGGTGATCGACGTGCCAGCTCGGGCGTAGAACTGTTCGCCGTTACCGAACTCGGCCCGCAGGCGCGGACTGACCATCAGCCGATGCTTGGGGTCGATGCCGAGATAGCCGTGGTCGAAGAGGGTGTGCACGTCGGACCGGAGCAGCATCCCGTTGTCCAGCCTGTGCTCACCTCCGGCAGGGAGAGGTCTGATGTGCGCCGCCTGGAGCACCGGCTGAATCCGGTCACCGGTGATGGCGCACCGCCGGCCGTAGGCGTCGAGGACCACTGCCTTGAACGACTGTTGCCCCAACCGGTTCGGCCTGAGGCGCGGGTCTCCGAACACCGGCCCGGGTCGGTGCCAGGGCTCGTTGAAATCGAGCTCGATGGGGGTACCGAGCAGCCGTCTTATCAACACCTCGAAGTAGCCGAAGGGCGTCTCGTTCGCGACGACGTATCCCTTGCCCTGAACGATGTTCGAGGCGAAGTCTGGCGGTGGCCCGGTGGGCTCACTGGCGGGGAAGAAGACGGTGTCGCGGATCAGGACGCAGCCGATCAGCGGATCCTCGGAGGCGGGGATTGGTCCCGACCGGTATCTCCCGATGATCCGCCGCATCCCGGCGAGGTCCGAGACTCCGTTGCCTTCCTGGAACAGGTCCCAAGCCTCCGACACGCGCAACTGCGCAAAGCCACTGAAGAAGCCACCGCCCACCACACGGTTGTGCGGGTGGTGGGTCTTGAAGAAGAAGGGCTCGCCGGGTGACAGCGCGCGGAAGGCCCGAGAGCCCGCGGGACGCCAGAAGTTGACCTCGGCGAGGTGCGGACGAGCCGCTAGAAACCGGAACCAGTCCCCATCGGTGACTCCGACATAGGCTCTCACGAACCCATTCTGTCGCTCGGCAGCCATTCCGTCAGCCCCGGTCGATCAGCACAACCACGTTGACCGGCGAGCCGCGTTCTGTAACGACGACCACCCGAGGCCGTACCCATGCCTCCTGGTTGAGGCCGTTGAAGTAGTCCTGTTCCGTGGACTGAAGGCGTGCAACGATCTACCTGGGGAGGCAAGGTGACTCAGCGCTCGCAGCACCAGCGGGGCCGGTGCGCCGTCTGCAAACGCGTCGTAGCCCTCACCGCTGACGGAAGAGTTGCGCGGCACAACGGCACCATTCGTGCCTACGCCCCGCCCGAGGAGTGCCCCGGGAGTGGACAGCGAGCGGAAGCCACGGGGTCATGAGCAAACCGCGGCCCCTGCACGGATGCCAAGTCAACCTGGACAGGTGTCTCGGGCGGCCCCGAGACACCCGCCGGTGTCTCAGCGGAAGGTGCTGGTCGTCTGTACGAAGCTGGCCCAGGCGGTAGGGGTGAAGGTGAGAGTCGGACCGTGCGGGTCCTTGCTGTCGCGGACCGCGACGATGCCGGGCAGATTGTCGGCAACCTCGACACAGTCGCCGCCGTTGCTGCCGCTACGGGTGCTCTTACGCCATCGGGCGTCGGTCAGATCAGCCATGGTGTACCTCCCCGATGATCTTGTTGATCAGGTGCCTCGATTGTCCTTCATCGAGGGCAAGCTGATCCAGGCTTGCCCAGACCTTCTCGTAGGCGGCGAACTCTTCAGGACGGTCGAGGTAGAGCGCTCCGGTCCACGACTCGCTGTAGATGATCGGGGGTTCTGGTGTTGCCCGGTTGCCCAGCGGGAACTCCAACATGACGAAGGTGCCGGCCTCGACTCCGCGATGAAGGCCGACCGCCAGCGGCAGAACTCGGATGGTCACGGATTCCCGCGCGCCGACATGAAGCAGGTGGTGTAGTTGCTCGGCCATCGTGCTCCGGTCGCCCACGATGCGGAGCAGTGCGCCCTCGGAGATCACGACGTCAAGCTTGGGTGCCGCCGGTAGGCGACGCGCCAGCAGTGACTGTCGCTGAAGCCGCACCTGAACCAGTCGCTCGCGTTCGTCGTCGTCAACCTCAGATCGGTGTTGGTAGACGGCGAGCGCATAGCCTCGGGTCTGCAACAAGCCGGGAATCAACGATTCGTCGTAGCGGCGGATCCGGCTTGCGGCGGATTCGAGGCCGACGTACAGCTCGAACCATTCGGGGACCGCATCGCCGTACGCATGCCACCACCCCTTGGCTCTGGTCTCGCCGGCCAGGGAGGTCAAAGCCCGGGTCAGCTCGCCCGTCGCCCCGTACAGTTCGCACATCGCTCGGACGTCGACGCCGCGCACCGAGCCGAGCCCGCTCTCGATCCGCCACACCTTCTGCCGGCTGCACTCCAGTGCCTCGGCGACCGCGTCGAGGGTCGCCCCCGCCTCGGTGCGCAGGTCACGCAGCGCTCTGCCGAGCTGGCGTCGGGGCACCGTCGAGCCCATGTCGTCGGCCACGCGGCTCTCCTTCCTGTTGAGTTTTGCAACATCCCGACGGCCGTTCTGCAACAGGGGAATGTTGCCCACAAATACTGGAACAGTGTGCGTCGACATTCATTGTGATAGCGCCTCTGACCTTACAAGATGGGTCCGACAAAGGCGATGACCGCGCAATTCCATTCGCCTGTCAATTGCCGATCGAATCCGTCAGTGAGGAGAAGGCGTGCGCGCGATTCTTCGAGTCGACCCATCCCGGCTGGCGTCCTACCGAGAGGCCCGCCGGTGAGCGCCCGTTGGGTGGCGCACCTGCCGTTCACCGCTGCCGACCTGCCGGCAGCCCAGCACTTCGCCGGCACCCTGGCCCGCTCACTGACCTTCCTCACCGAAGTGGACGCCGGTGAGACCACCGTGTCCGCCGAGGATGCTCAGGGCGTACGCCATCGGGTCTTCTGCGACCTGCCGCTCGACGGCGGTCGGCGATGCGTGCGGCGCGTGGAACACGACGGTGACTGCACGGCCCGGCGGTGTCGGTGACCACCGTGCCCGTCGTCGCCTGCCCCGACTGCGACGGGATGACATTCACGCTGGAACCGTGCCGGTGCACCACCTACGGCGACCGGTTCCTCGCCGACGCCGACGCGCTCGGGCCGCGCCGGGAGGCGTACCGGAACTGCGAGCAGTGTCGCGGCGCGGGCAGCGTCGCGTACCCCTGTCGTCGGTGCGGGCGGCGCGGCCGGCGGCGGGCGCAGCTCGTGGTCACCGTCGCCAACCTGGACACCGGCGCGGTCGCGTCCCACCAGGTCGTGCCCGGCGGCCTCGACCCCCTCCGCGACCCGGCGGGCCATTGGGTGGTCGACCTTGCTTCCCGGGTACGCGAACTCGCCGCCACCGTCGGCGCGGTCGTGGCCGACGCCGACGCGCCTTCGCTGTGGCTGGACCGGCAGTGGCGGCCCGACCTGCCGGCAGCGCTTCGGCACGAGCTGGAGGCCCATGCCATCCTGCGCGCCGATCACGCTCCCTGGCGGCTGGTGCTGGGGCGGTCAAGCGCCGCGCCCGCCGTCGACCCGGCCGCCCGGCTGGCCCGGCTCTGTGCGCTGGCCGACCTGCTGCTGCTCGACCTGGTCGTCGAGGCCCGCCAGCAGGGCGCGGGGTTCGGTTGGGCCCTTCGGTACGAGGTGCCCGGGTCACCGGTGCCGTCCGGGTCGCCCGGCTGGTACCGGGATCTGCCGGAGGTGCTGACCCACACGGACGTGTCCACGGCGCTCACCGGTCTCGCGGAGCGCGGCCTGGCGGCCCCCGCCCGGCTGCTGTGCCCCGACTCGCCGCGCCCACCCGTCGCGCCGAGGGCGGACGTCGACCAGCTCGAACGCCGCGTCCTCGCCGACTGCGTCGACGCGACCCACGGCGACGAGCTACCCGGCGCGCAGGCCCTCTGGCGCGACGGCCGCTGGTGGCACACCACGCTGCGCCCCGGCGAGCCGGTGGAGATCCTCGCGGAGCAGCCCACCGGCCAGGTGGTCCGCCGCGTGCGGGTGCCACTGAGCCGCGGCTACGAACCACCCGACCCGTCCTGGCTGGGCGAACCCGTCGACTGGCGGCCCTGCCCGGACTGCCGACCGCACAACCGGCTACGGACCTGTGACTGCCGGCTCGGCGATCGGCCTGCCGAACCCGACTGCCCGGACTGCTGTGGCGCTGGCCTGCGCCCGTCGGCCCTGCACTGTTTCACCTGCGGGGGCACCCACCGCCTGCACCAGACCCTGCTGGTCACCGTCACCGACCTGCGGCACCGGGTGATGCACCTGACCTGGCAGGCCGGCACGCCCGAGGTCGCGCCGCTGGTCGCCACCCAGCCCAACGGCTCCCCGACCGCTACCGGCTCGGCTCCTGGTCGGCCGTCCTCGGCGCGCGGCCTGAGGACCTCCGCGACGCCGACGGCGGGCTCGACATCGACCGGGACCTGCGCGACGGGTACGTGACCCTGCCCTGGGCCGGGGCCGACCCGGTGGGAGAGCACGTGCGCGGTGCCGGGCGTGGCACTGCCGCCGGCCGTCTGATCGTGGTGGCTGCCTCTCCCAACGCGCCGCCGCTGGTCGAGCTGCTGCGACTCGCCCTCGGCCTCGACCTGGCCCTGGTGGTGGCCGTGCGCGACCTGCGACACCACAGCGGTGACCCGTTGCTGGCCGACGGCCTGCGCTGGTCGGTCGAGGTGCAGCCGTCTGACGCACCCGTGCGCCCCGACGACCTGCCCTACCGGCCGAGCCTGGCCGCCGCCCTCGCCTGGTGCCGGGAATGCCTGACCGACGCCGTCGCCGGGGCCGCCCCGACCGACCCGGCGGTCCCGATCCCGGCACCCTGGTCGGCGCCACGCGACCTCGTCGCCGACCCCGAGCCGGACCTGCTCCGGCTTGCCGCCCGGCACGCCGGGCAGGCGGTCACCGTGCGTTTCACCCGCGCCGGCTGCGCCGTGCACCGACACGACGATGACGGCGTACGCCTCGTCGCCCAAGCCACCGACCTGCGCCATCTCTGGGTGACGTGAGGACTGTCCGGCGGCCTTGATCGACACGAGATCGCTGATATCGGGGTATCCGGGTCGATGGGATACCCCGATATCGCCGAAGTCGCGTTGATCAAGCGCCGGCGGCGCGGTGCGGGGGCTACTCGGGGACGCGTCGGTAGGCGCCGTCGCTGGCTGAGGTGGCCATCGAGGCGTACGCGCGCAGCGCCGCCGACACCGGCCGCTGCCGGTTGGTCGGGGTGTACGGCTTGTCGCGCTTCTCCTCGGCCACCCGTCGCGCCTCCAGCTCGTCCTCCGCCACGTTGAGGGAGATCGACCGGCCCGGGATGTCGATGACAATCTCGTCGCCCTCGCGGACCAGGGCGATCAGCCCTCCGGAGGCGGCCTCGGGGGAGGCGTGGCCGATGGAGAGGCCGGACGTGCCGCCGGAGAAGCGGCCGTCGGTGAGCAGCGCGCACGAGCGGCCCAGCCCGCGACCCTTGAGGAACGAGGTGGGGTAGAGCATCTCCTGCATGCCGGGGCCACCCTTCGGGCCCTCGTAGCGGATCACCACGACGTCGCCGGCGACGACCTCCTTGGCGAGGATTGCCGTCACCGCGTCGTCCTGCGACTCGTAGACCTTCGCCGGGCCGCGGAAGGTCAGACAGTCGTCCGGCACGCCTGCGGTCTTCACGACGCAGCCGTCCGGGGCCAGGTTGCCGTGCAGGATGGCGAGGCCGCCGTCGGCGGAGTACGCGTGCTCGCGGTCGCGGATGCAGCCCTCGGTCGCGTCGGTGTCCAGCGTCGACCAGCGGTTGGTGGTGGAGAAGGGCTCGACGGTGCGGACCCCGCCGGGAGCGGCGTGGAACAGCTCGACCGCCGTCGGCGTCGGCGAGCCGCCGCGCACGTCCCAGTCGGAG
Organism: Micromonospora sp. NPDC005237; assembly: GCF_040607775.1. NCBI lineage: Bacteria > Bacillati > Actinomycetota > Actinomycetes > Micromonosporales > Micromonosporaceae > Micromonospora > Micromonospora sp. NPDC005237. The sequence continues at coordinate 646,160 of NZ_JBEXHJ010000001.1, forward strand.
AGCCACTGCGCCAGCGAAGGGGAGTGCACGGCGTGCACGTTCCGGTTGAGCTGCCCGGCCCGGTCCAGCTCGCCGAGGATCGCCGGGATGCCACCGGCCCGGTGCACGTCCTCCATGTGGTACTTCGGCGAGTTCGGGGCGACCTTGGCCAGGCACGGAACCCGCCGGGAGATGGCGTCGATGTCGGCGACACCGAAGTCCAGTTCCGCCTCGCGGGCGGCGGCGAGCAGGTGCAGCACGGTGTTGGTGGAGCCGCCCATCGCCACGTCCAGGGCGACCGCGTTCTCGAAGGCGGCCTTGGAGGCGACCGTACGGGGGAGCACCGAGTCGTCGTCGCCGTCGTACCACCGCTTGGCGATGTCCACGACGGTGCGGCCGGCCTCGACGAAGAGCGACCGGCGCGCGGCGTGGGTGGCCAGCGTCGAGCCGTTGCCGGGCAGCGCCAGCCCGATGGCCTCGGTGAGGCAGTTCATCGAGTTGGCGGTGAACATCCCGGAGCAGGAGCCGCAGGTGGGGCAGGCGGAGCGCTCGATCTCGCCGAGCTGCTCGTCGGTCACCGCCTCGTTCGAGGAAGCGATCATCGCGTCGATCAGGTCGATCTTGCTGTGCACGACGCCCTCGATCGCCGTCGTCTTGCCGGCCTCCATCGGGCCGCCGGAGACGAAGACGGTCGGGATGTTGAGGCGCAGCGCGGCCAGCAGCATGCCCGGGGTGATCTTGTCGCAGTTCGAGATGCAGACCAGGGCGTCCGCGCAGTGCGCGTTGACCATGTACTCCACCGCGTCGGCGATCAACTCGCGGCTGGGCAGGGAGTAGAGCATGCCGCCGTGGCCCATCGCGATGCCGTCGTCGACCGCGATCGTGTTGAACTCCCGCCCGACGCCGCCGGCCTCGGCCACCGCGTCGGCGACCAGACCGCCCATGTCCTTCAGGTGGACGTGACCGGGCACGAACTGGGTGAAACTGTTGGCGATGGCGACGATCGGCTTTCCGAAATCGTCGTCGGTCATCCCGGTGGCCCGCCAGAGGGCCCGGGCGCCGGCCATCGTCCGACCGTGTGTGGAAGTCCTCGATCGCAGCTCAGGCATGTGTACCAGCATGACACCGCCGCCGCGTCAGGCATCCGGAGTATCCGCCGTGTCCCAACAGATGCACATCCGGTCTCCCACGGCGTGCACTCATCCGGCACTCTTGATGGCGTGCATCTCCCCCCGGGCATGGTCGCCGTCGCGGCGCTGAGCGGCGTGGTCGCAGCCGCGGCCACCGTGCTGCTGACCATGGTCGCGCGGCGGCGCAGCGGGCCGCGCCGGCCGGCGCACCTGCTGCTCGCGGCGGCCGCCGGGACGTCCCTGGCCAGCCTGTTGGTCGGTCTGGTGGCGGTGCTCTCCACCAACGAGCACTGGGCCCACGAGCAGAGCCAGCGCACCGGCTGGGCCACCGTGGCGGCGATCGGTACGGCGGTGAGCGGGCTGGCCTTCGCGGCCGGGCTGCTCCGGCTGCCGGGGGTCGCCGCCACCGCCGCGGGGACCGCCCGGCTCGCCCTGGACGGTCTGACCATGGCGGCGGCGCTGTGGTTCGTCGGCTGGGTGCTCTTCTCCGAGCCGACCCGGCTGCTCGGCGCCGCCACGCCGATGGCCTGCCCGGCGATCCTGGTGGCGACGGTGAGCGCGGCGCTCGGCGCCGGCCTCGCCGTGATCGTCGTCTTCCGGGCCGCCGCCCCGCGTCAGCGGCTGGCCGTGCTCGCGGCCGGGATCAGCGCGGTGAGCTGCGGCGGTTTGGGCCTCAGCGCCGGGCTCTGCCAGGCGGGGCCGACCATGGCGCTCGCCGGCGCGGCGGTGCTGGCCGCCGGTCTGCTGACCGTCGCGCTCGCCGTCCACCAGGCCGACCGGCCCGGGCACGTCGAGCTGGACCTGATCGGTCGCGACGGCGAGTACGCCATCGCCCCGATGCTGGCCATGGCGGCCTCGGCGATGTACCACCTCCTGCAGGACGGGCGGTTCACGGCGCCCGGCATCGTCGCCGGCAGCGTCGAGGGCTTCGCCCTGGTGGCCCGGCAGTACCTCACCCTCAAGGACGTCCGGGACTACGCCGGCCGGCTGGCCGAGCGGGAGGCGCACTTCCGTGAGCTGGCGCACACCGACCCCCTGACGTCGCTGGCCAACCGGCGAGGGCTGCTGCGGGCGCTGCACGACGGCGCGGCGGCCGGCACCCCGTGCGTGCTGCTCGGTCTGGATCTGGACGGCTTCAAGAACGTCAACGACATGCGGGGCCACGACGTGGGCGACGCCGTGTTGGCCGAGGTGGGCCGCCGGCTGCGCGGCAACCTGCGCCCGGGTGACGTGGCGGCCCGGCTCGGCGGCGACGAGTTCGCCGTACTCATGCCGGCCCGACCGACCGAGGCGGACCGGGTGGCCGAGCGGCTGCTCGGCGTGCTCAACCGGCCGTACGACCAGCCGGAGGGCCCGGTCTTCCTGTCCGTGAGCATCGGCGTGGCCGGGTGGGCCGGCGAACCCGACGTGGACCTGCTGCTGCGCCACGCCGACCTGGCGCTGCGCTACGCCAAGCAACGCGGCAAGAACCGGATCGAGCGCTACGACGCCGCGTACGACCAGTTGCTGCGCCGCCGCACCACGCTGGAGCACGAGCTGCGGGGCGCGATCGAGCGCGACGAGCTGCGGCTGGCCTTCCAGCCGGTGGCCTCGCTGCCGTCGGTGCGGCCGGTCGGCGCCGAGGCGCTGCTGCGCTGGCACCACCCCGAGCTGGGCAACATCCGCCCGGACGAGTTCATCCCGCTCGCCGAGGAGTGCGGGATGATCGCCACCCTCGGCGCCTGGGTGCTGCACCAGGCCTGCTACCAGCTCTCCCGTTGGCTGACCGACGGGCATGACGTCTGGGTCTCGGTGAACGTCTCGCCGCGCGAGCTGCACGCCCCGGAGTACGTGGTCCAGGTCGCCGAGGCCCTGCGGGCCCACCACGTGCCGCCGCAGCGGCTGGTGCTGGAGGTCACCGAGCACGCGGTCGCCACCGACCTGGACGAGCTGATCCGGCGGCTGACCGCGCTGCGACTGACCGGCGTACGGATCGCGCTGGACGACTTCGGCGCCGGCTACTCGTCCCTGGGGCAGCTGCGCCGACTGCCGATCGACATCCTGAAGATCGACCACAGCCTGGTCGCCGAGCACGAGCCGGTCCGCCCGGTGGGCCAGGACGGTCCGGCGTTCGCGCCCATGGTCGACATCGTGATGCGGCTGGGCCACCAGTTGGGCCTGGAGGTCATCGCCGAGGGGGTCACCACGCCTACCGAGTTGGCCGCGGTGGTCGCCGCGGGCTGCCGGTTCGGGCAGGGCGCGCTGTTCGGCTGGGGAGTGCCGGCCGAGCACCTGGAGGCGATGCTGGAGGCGGCCACCTCGCCGGGTGCGCGGCCCTCCCCGCTGCCCGCTCCGCGCCGGGTTGCCGGCGGGTCCGGGCAGGTCACGCCGTCTGGTGGTGGCGCGGTGTCAGCCGACTCGCCGCCCTCCGTCAACCAACATGTGGGATCAGTTGACTCATCGCGTGAGATGCGTCAGGCTTAGCCGCATGTCGTCGTACCGGTCGCTGCGAGTACTTACCTGAGCGCACTCTCCCTCATCGAGAGTGCGCTGGCCCCGTGCATCTGCACGAGGGCCGTTTTTATTGCCGTCGGAACCTGTCGCGACGGGCCCACGCCCGCCTCGCATCGCTGAACAAGCCCCAGCCACTCCAGCCGAAGGCCAGAACCACCATGACGAGACCCACGCCCGAGACCCTCGCCCACACCGCCCGGCGGGCCCGCGCGACCGCCGACCCGGCCGGCACCGTCGACCCCGCCGCCGCGCGCGCCGCGGCCACCCCGGCTGTCCCGGCCGTACGGACAGCCGCCCCGGCCCAGGTCTCCGGTGCCAGCTCGCTGGTGCGGTCCCTGGAGGCGCTCGGCGTCGACGTCGTCTTCGGCATCCCGGGCGGCGCGATCCTGCCGGCGTACGACCCGCTCTACGACTCCACCGTCCGGCACATCCTGGTCCGCCACGAGCAGGGCGCCGGGCACGCGGCCACCGGCTACGCGCAGGCCACCGGCAAGGTCGGCGTCTGCATCGCGACCTCCGGCCCGGGTGCGACCAACCTGGTCACGCCGATCGCCGACGCGTACATGGACTCGGTGGCGATGGTGGCGATCACCGGCCAGGTGGCCCGCCCGTCGATCGGCACCGACGCCTTCCAGGAGGCGGACATCCAGGGCATCACGCTGCCGATCACCAAGCACAACTTCCTCGTGCAGACCGCCGAGGAGATCCCGCAGGTGCTGGCCGAGGCGTTCCACCTGGCCAGCACCGGCCGGCCCGGCCCGGTGCTGGTCGACATCCCCAAGGACGTGCTCCAGGCGTCGACCACCTTCTCCTGGCCGCCCACCCTGGACCTGCCCGGCTACCGGCCCACCCTGCACCCGCACGGTAAGCAGATCCGGGAGGCGGCGCGGTTGATGGCCGCGGCCCGGCGGCCGGTGCTCTACGTCGGCGGCGGGGTGCTCAAGGCCGGCGCGACCGACGGGCTGCGCCGGCTGGCCGAGCTGACCGGCATCCCGGTGGTCACCACGCTGATGGCGCTCGGCGCGTTCCCCGACTCGCATCAGCAGCACCTGGGGATGCCCGGCATGCACGGCACGGTCGCTGCGGTCTACGGCCTGCAGAAGGCGGATCTGATCGTCGCGCTGGGCGCACGCTTCGACGACCGGGTCACCGGCAAACTGGACTCGTTCGCCCCGGACGCGGCGGTGGTGCACGCGGACATCGACCCCGCCGAGATCGGCAAGAACCGGCACGTGGACGTGCCGATCGTCGGCGACGCCAAGCACGTCATCGATGAGCTGATCGCCGCGGTCACCGCTGAGCGGTCGGCGGGGCGCACCGCCGACCTCGGTGACTGGTGGACGCAGCTGGACGACCTGCGCAACCGTTACCCGCTGGGCTACGACGAGCCGGTCGACGGGACCCTGTCCCCGCAGTACGTGATCAAGCGGCTGGGCGAGATCGTCGGCTCGGACGCGATCTTCGTGGCCGGGGTGGGCCAGCACCAGATGTGGGCGTCGCAGTTCATCTCCTACGAGAAGCCGTACACCTGGTTGAATTCCGGCGGTCTCGGCACGATGGGCTACGCGGTTCCGGCGGCGATGGGCGCCAAGGTCGGCAAGCCGGACACGGTGGTCTGGGCGGTGGACGGGGACGGCTGCTTCCAGATGACCAACCAGGAGTTGGCCACCTGCGCGTTGGAGGGCATCCCGGTCAAGATCGCCGTCATCAACAACGGCAATCTCGGCATGGTCCGACAGTGGCAGACGCTCTTCTACAACGAGCGCTACTCCAACACCGAGCTCGGCACCCACAAGCACCGCATTCCGGACTTCGTCAAGCTCGCCGAGGCCCTGGGCTGTGTCGGGCTGCGGTGCGAGAGCGCGGCTGACGTGGACAAGACCATCGCCGCCGCCATGGAGATCAACGACGCGCCCGTGGTGATCGACTTCGTGGTCGGCAAGGACGCGATGGTCTGGCCGATGGTCGCCGCCGGCACCAGCAACGACGAGATCATGTTCGCCCGTGGCGTCCGCCCGGTCTTCGACGAGGATGACATTTAATGACGATGCACACCCTGTCCGTGCTGGTGGAGAACAAGCCCGGCGTGCTCGCCCGGGTCTCCGGCCTGTTCTCCCGGCGCGGGTTCAACATCGACAGCCTCGCCGTCGGCGAGACCGAGAACCCGGACGTCTCCCGGATCACCATCGTGGTCAACGCGGAGTCGTCCCCGCTGGAGCAGGTCACCAAGCAGCTGAACAAGCTGGTCAACGTACTCAAGATCGTTGAGCTGGATCCGCAGGTCTCGGTTGCCCGCGAGCTGCTGCTGGTGAAGGTTCGCGCCGACCGGTCCGCGCGGTCGCAGGTGCTGGAGACGGTCAACCTGTTCCGTGCCCGGGTGGTCGACGTCGCACCGGACACGCTGACCATCGAGGCCACCGGCACACCGGACAAGCTCGACGCGCTGCTGCGCGACCTCGAGGCCTTCGGCATCAAGGAAATGGTCCAGTCCGGGCTGGTGGCCATCGGGCGCGGCTCGCGTTCGATCACCGCCGGCCCCGCGCTGCGCGCCGCCTGACCCATCCGCACAGACCACGACGGGCCACTCAGGCCGTCGTACGAAAGGGAAGTTTCTCATGAGCGTTGAGGTGTACTACGACGATGATGCCGACCTCGGCCTGATCCAGGCCAGGAAGGTCGCGGTGATCGGCTACGGCAGCCAGGGTCACGCCCACGCGCTGTCGCTGCGGGACTCGGGCGTCGACGTGGTGATCGGTCTGCCGGAGGGCTCGAAGAGCCGTCCCAAGGCCGAGGAGCAGGGCCTGCGGGTGCTCACGCCGGCACAGGCCGCCGCCGAGGCCGACGTGATCATGGTGCTGGCGCCGGACACCGCCCAGCGCAAGCTCTACACCGAGTCGATCGAGCCGCACCTCGCCCCGGGCAAGGCGCTCTTCTTCGGTCACGGCTTCAACATCCGGTACGGCCTGATCAAGCCCCCGGCCGAGGTGGACGTGGCGATGGTCGCACCGAAGGGCCCGGGTCACCTGGTCCGCCGCCAGTACGCCGACGGCAAGGGCGTGCCCTGCCTCGTCGCCGTCGAGCAGGACGCCAGCGGCAACGCGCTCGCGCTCGCCCTCGCGTACGCCAAGGGGATCGGTGGCACCCGGGCCGGCGCGATCAAGACCACCTTCACCGAGGAGACCGAGACCGACCTCTTCGGCGAGCAGGCGGTGCTCTGCGGCGGTGCGGCGGCCCTGGTGCAGACCGGCTTCGAGGTGCTCACCGAGGCGGGTTACGCCCCCGAGGTGGCCTACTTCGAGTGCCTGCACGAGCTGAAGCTGATCGTCGACCTCATGTACGAGGGCGGCATCGCGAAGATGCGGTACAGCATCTCCGACACCGCCGAGTACGGCGACCTGTCCCGTGGCCCGCGCATCATCGACTCCCGGGTCAAGGACGAGATGCGCAAGATCCTGGGCGAGATCCAGTCCGGCGAGTTCGCTCGCGAGTGGGTCGCCGAGGACGAGGCCGGCCGGCCGAACTTCACCAAGTGGCAGGCCGAGGGTGCGGCGCACCCGATCGAGGAGACCGGCAAGAAGCTGCGCGGCATGATGAGCTGGGTCGACCGCCCGATCACCGAGACCGCCTGATCGCTCGGCCAGACGACAGTCTCCGACGGCCCCGGGCCGCGCTCTCCCCAGCGCGACCCGGGGCCGTCGGCAATGCGCCGACGCCGGTAGCGGCCTCGGCACGTGCTCGGGTGGGAGTGTCGCTGGTGAGCCGTATACCTGGGAGTCATATTCATACCTCTGAGGTATGTCGCTCACCGCAGTGGTAAGCACGACCCGTGCGCACGGCGCGCGACGGCGGTTTCGCTGTGGTGAACGGGTGATGTCCATCGCTCGACCGCGCGTGTGAGGGCACTCACCCTGAAGACCCGAACACGCCGGCCAGCGCGGCCCCTACGATCGCGGGTAGGTGCGCTGAGCCGGCACCTGACGGCCACGGCACGGATCAGCGTGGGGCGCAGTGCGGCGCCCCGCCGCCCGGGCCGATCGCAAACACGACCTCTACGAGGACCGATGAATCCTGTCGTACTGATCGCCGAAGAACTCGCCCCCGCCGCCATCGAGGTGCTCGCCCACGACTTCGACGTCCGGCACGTCGACGGCACCGACCGTCCGGCCCTGCTCTCGGCGCTCTCCGAGGCCGACGCCGTCATCGTGCGCAGCGCGACCCAGATCGACGCCGAGGCGATCGCCGCCGCGCCGCGACTCAAGGTGGTCGCCCGGGCCGGCGTCGGGCTGGACAACGTCGAGGTGCCGGCCGCCACCGCCCGGGGCGTCATGGTCGTCAACGCGCCCACCTCCAACATCGTGTCCGCCGCCGAGCAGGCCGTCGCACTGCTGCTCGCCGTGGCCCGCAACACCGCGAGCGCCAGCTCCGCGCTCAAGGCGGGGGAGTGGAAGCGGTCGAAGTACACCGGTGTCGAGGTGCAGGGCAAGACCGTCGGCGTGGTCGGGCTCGGTCGTATCGGGGTGCTCTTCGCGTCTCGCATCGCCGCCTTCGGCACCCGGCTGATCGCGTACGACCCCTACATCCAGCCGGCCCGCGCGGCGCAGCTCGGCGTCCGCCTGGTCGGGTTGGACGAGCTGCTGCGCGAGAGCGACTTCATCTCCATCCACCTGCCCAAGACGCCGGAGACGGTGGGCCTGATCGGTGAGAAGGAGCTGGCGATCGTCAAGCCCGGCGTCCGCATCGTGAACGCCGCCCGCGGTGGCCTGGTGGACGAGCAGGCGCTCGCGAACGCCATCGCCGAAGGCCGGGTCGCCGGCGCCGGCGTGGACGTGTACTCCAAGGAGCCCTGCACCTCCTCGCCGCTGTTCGCCTTCGACAACGTGGTGGCCACCCCGCACCTGGGGGCCTCGACGCACGAGGCGCAGGACAAGGCGGGCCTCGCCGTTGCCAAGAGCGTGAAGCTGGCGCTGCAGGGCGAGTTCGTCCCGGACGCGGTAAACGTCCAGGCCGGCGGCGTGGTCGCCGAGGACGTCCGGCCGCTGCTTCCGCTGGCCGAGAAGCTGGGCCGCGCGTTCACCGCCGTCGCCGGTGGGGTCGCCGCCAGCGTCGCCGTCGAGGTGCGCGGCGAGATCGTGGGCCACGACGTGTCGGTGCTCAAGCTCGCCGCGACGAAGGGCCTGTTCAGCTCCGTGGTCGAGGAGCAGGTCACCTACGTCAACGCCCCGCACCTGGCCGCCGAGCGCGGCGTCGAGGTCACGCTGGACAGCCTGGCCGAGACGGCCGACCAGCCCACCCTGGTGACGGTGCGCGGCGCTCTGCCGGACGGCCGGACGGTAAGCGTCTCCGGTACGGTCACCCACTCGGGCGCCCGCGACGTCCCCCGGCTGACCGAGGTGGACGGTTTCGACGTGGAGATCGCCGCGGAGGGCATCCTGCTCTTCCTGCGCTACGCCGACCGGCCGGGCGTCGTCGGCACCGTCGGCACCCTGCTCGGCGAGTCGGGCATCAACATCGCCGCGATGCAGGTGGCCCGGCGTGAGGCGGGCGGCGAGACCCTGATGACGCTCACCGTCGACCAGGCGCTCGGCGCCGACCTGCTCACCTCGGCGGCCGACTCGATCGGCGCGACCGCCGCCAGCGCGGCGGACCTGCGCGACGAGTAGTCGGCGGTCACGCCACCGGCCGCGCACGACCGGCCGTGGCGGCACAGACGGCAGCACCACGGGGGGCCCGGCGACGCGCCGGGCCCCCCTGTCGTACCCCGGGGTCAGTGGGGCAGTCGGGCCGGGGGCGGGTAGACCGAGCCGTCCTGCGGGTCGAAGAGCATCAGCCCGTGCTCCCCGGCCAGTCGCTCGATGTCCAGCAGCACCTGGTCCGCGCAGGTCGGGTGCAGCTTCAGCTCGACGTGGTCGTGGGCGGCGTGCAGCGGCGCCACGGCCCACGGGCTGTCCGGACCGGGGTGCCGGTCCGGATAGGACGCGGTGATCGCCCGGTAGAAGCCGACAACGCGCGGGTCCGGGTAACGGTCCACGTGCCGCCCCTGCCGGCAACCGTCGACCGCTGCCCGCACGTCCTCGGGCGTCGCCCCGTCCTCCAGGGCCCACACACTCAGATCGAAACTCACGGCGGACAGCGTGCCATCCGTCGTTCACCATGTCGAAACTGCCTCGCCGCAGGCCAATCGCCGACCCGCCGCTTTCCGGTCGGGAGAGTCCGCTGTGGAGACTCTTGCGTCGAGTTGCGTCGATTCGCTAGCGTACGACTGCGGTTACTGGCCGCAGGTCGCGACGCCGGCCCGTCTTCGGGTGGCGCGGCCGACGTCCGGCCCGACCGGTCCGCACCCCTCGATTGTGCGAGCCACGCGCACTCGTCGCTGATCGGCCCCCACGGCCGTTGCCGAGGCCGTGGGGGCCGATCGCAGCGGCCCGACCAGCCGACCATCCGGGCGGCCGAGGTGCGAATCGAGCCGGAGTTCCGTGCGACGGGTTCAGCGCCGGTGGGCGAAGAGCGCGCGATAGTCGGAGCCGCCACGGAACCAGGCCAGGCCGGTGGGCCCGGCGGCGTAGAGCGCGGTGGCGTACGCGTCGGCGACCGTCAGGTCCGGGCCGACGACCGTCGCGGCGACGAGCTGGTTGGCCGGCTCGCCGGTGTGCGGGTCGACCACGTGCCCCTGACGCCCGGTCACCCCCGAGGTGCCGACGGCCCCCGCGGTCATCTCCAGCACCAGTGGCGCGCGCTCGGGTGCCGTCGGGTGGTGCACCGCCACCCGCCACGGCCCGCCGTGCGGCGCCCGGCCGCGGACCACCAGGTCGGCGCCGGCGAGTACGGCGTAGTCGTGGATGCCCGCGGCGCGCAGCCGGGCGGCGGCACGTTCCACGGCCCAGCCGCCCAGCAGGCCGCCCGGGTCGAAGCCGCCGGGCACCGCCCAGGCGTCGAACCAGCCGTCGGTGGCGGCCCGCATGGCCGTGCAGCGGTCCACCAGGTCGGCCAGCGGGGGGTACGACTCCGGGTTGACCTCTCCCCGCCGCAGCATGGAGACCAGGCTCTCCGGGCGGTTCGGGCCGTAGGTCAGGTCGACGGCGCGCAGCTCCGCGACGCTGTCCCGCAGCGCCTCGCCGACGCCTCGACGGCCGAGCCACTCGGGGGCGTTGAGCAGCAGGGTGTACTCGGCGGTCGCGGTGCGTACGGTGTGCTGCACGGCGATCCGGCCATCGGTGGCGGCGGTCGGGTCGATCCGGTGCCGGCGGCTGCCGAGCCGCAGGTCCGGCCGGCGGTTCCGGAACGCCGAAGGATCCGGCCAGCGGGTCCGCGGCTGCTCGTCGATGCGCATGGCACCTGCCCCCTCGCAGTTGACGTCGCGTCGTCACGACCACCGTTCGCGGGCCCCCTGACCCGCTGCCCCCACCGTAGGCAGCGGAGATGATCGCCCCATGAATCCCAGCTGAGAGGGTGCTGTGCATCCGGCTGTCCCAAATGTTGGAAGCATCGTACCGGGTTGCGGGACACCGACGTACCGTTGCCGAGACGGGGCAGTCGAGCGTGGGGAGTACGGGCGTGGCGCGGATCGCTGTGGTGGCCGGGGACGGCATCGGGCCCGAGGTGGTCGCGCAGGCTCGGAAGGTCCTCGACGCGGTGCTCCCCGGCGTGCAGGCCACCGAGTACGACCTCGGCGCCGCCCGCTGGCATCGTACCGGCGAGGTGCTGCCCGACTCGGTGCTGACCGAGCTGGCCGGGCACGACGCGATCCTGCTCGGCGCGGTCGGTGACCCCACGGTTCCGCCGGGTGTCCTGGAACGAGGCCTGCTGCTCAAGCTCCGGTTCGCCTTCGACCAGTACGTCAACCTGCGCCCGTCGCGGCTCTGGCCCGGCGTCGCCGGTCCGCTGGGCAACGTGAAGCCCGGCGAGGTCGACCTGGTGGTGGTGCGCGAGGGCACCGAGGGGCTCTACGCCGGTGCCGGCGGCTCCTTGCACCGCGACACGCCCGCCGAGGTCGCCACCGAGGAGAGCCTCAACACCCGACACGGCGTGGAGCGGGTCATCCGTGATGCGTTCGCCCGCGCCGACCGCCGGGAGCGGCGCAAGGTCACCCTGGTGCACAAGACCAACGTGCTGACCCACGCCGGGTCGCTGTGGGCGCGCGCCTTCGAGGCGGTCGCCGCCGAGCACCCGGACGTCACGACGGAATACCAGCACGTCGACGCGGCCGCGATGTTCCTGGTGACCCAGCCGCAGCGCTACGACGTGGTGGTCACCGACAATCTGTTCGGCGACATCCTCACCGACATCGCCGCCGCGGTCACCGGCGGGATCGGGTTGGCTGCCAGCGGCTGCATCAACCCCGAGGGCGCGTACCCCTCGATGTTCGAGCCGGTGCACGGCTCGGCGCCGGACATCGCCGGGCAGGGCGTTGCCGACCCGGTGGCCGCGGTGCTCTCCGTCGCGCTGCTGCTCGAGCAGCTCGGGCACGCCGAGGCGGCGGCCCGGGTCAACGCGGCGGTCGCCGCCGAGCTGGCCGGCCGCACCCCGGGCGCGGCGCTGCGCACCGCCGAGGTCGGCGACCGGCTCGCCGCCCACGCCGTAGCCTGACCGCTCCGACCCGCCAGGGTCACCGGCGGCATCCGCCGGTCCGGGCAGTCCACCCGGTCCCGAGCGGCCCTACCCGCTGAACGACCGTTCGGGGTAAGTTTCTGGCACAACCATGTCGGTGTGCGATCCCGCATGCCGTTGTTCCCCAGGGAGGTCAGCGCGATGAGCGGTGGTGACAAGCTCGACTTCGAGATCCGTCCGAATCCCGCGCCGGTATCCGCCGCCGACCGGGCCGCCCTGCTGGCCAACCCGGGTTTCGGCCGCGTCTTCACCGACCACATGGTCACCGTGCGGTACGCCGACGGCAAGGGTTGGTACGACGCCCGGGTGGAGGCGCGTGGGCCGATCCCGATGGACCCGGCCAGCGCGGTGCTGCACTACGCGCAGGAAATCTTCGAGGGGCTGAAGGCGTACCGGACCGCGGACGGTGGCGTGACGATGTTCCGGCCGGACGCCAACGCCGCCCGGTTCGTCGAATCGGCGCAGCGGATGGCGATGCCGGCGCTGCCGCCCGAGGTGTTCGTCGACTCGCTGCACAAGCTCATCGAGATCGACCGGGAGTGGATCCCCACCGGCGAGGACGGCAGCCTCTACCTGCGGCCGTTCATGTTCGCCAGTGAGGTCTTCCTCGGCGTCCGCCCGGCCAACGAATACCTCTACATGGTGATCGCCTCGCCGGTCGGTGCGTACTTCAGCGGCGGGGTCAAGCCGGTCACGGTCTGGGTCTCTCCGGACTACACCCGGGCGGCGCCCGGCGGCACCGGCGCGGCCAAGTGCGGCGGCAACTACGCCGCGTCGCTGGCGGCCCAGGCCGAAGCCATCGACGCCGGCTGCGACCAGGTGGTCTTCCTCGACGCGGTGGAGCGCCGCTTCGTCGACGAGCTGGGCGGCATGAACGTCTTCTTCGTCTACGACGACGACTCGGTGGTCACCCCGCCGCTGACCGGCACGATCCTGCCGGGCATCACCCGGGACGCGATCATGACGCTGGCCGGCAAGGCCGGGCACCGGGTGGAGGAGCGGCCGGTCACGTTCGCCGACTGGCAGGCCGACGCGGCCAGCGGCCGGCTCCGCGAGGTCTTTGCCTGCGGCACCGCCGCGGTGATCACCCCGATCGGTCAGGTGCGCTTCCCCGACGGCGAGTTCCTGATCGGGGGCGGCGAGCCCGGCCGGGTCACCATGTCGCTGCGCCAGCAACTGGTCGACATCCAACGGGGCAAGGCCGCCGATCCGCACGGCTGGGTGCACCAGGTCCTCTGACGTCCGGCGCTGACCGGCCCGTTCCCACGGGCCGGTCAGCGCGGCCCGCTAGACCTCGTCGAGCAGGTGGTCGCGCAGGGCCGCGAGCTGCTCGTCGGTCACCCCGGCGTGGCGCAGATACGCCTCGATCGAGCCGTGCCCCTCGCGCAGCTCGTCCAGGAACATCTGCATGGCCTCGGCGGGTGACGCCAAGAACGGCGCGGGCACCTCGGCCGCGTTCGGCATGGTGGCGGCCAGCCAGGCGCTGAACCGGGCCGACGCCTCGCTGCTCAGCGCGTAGTCGGCGGTGATGTCGGCGTCGTCGACGCCCAGGACGGCGAGGGTGAGGGCGCAGACGATGCCGGTGCGGTCCTTGCCGGCCACGCAGTGCACCACCACCGGGGCATTCGCGGAGTCCGCGATCAGTCCGATCGCCTCGGCCAGCCCCGCGGTGCCGGTCTGGGCCAGGTCGGCGTACCGGTCGGCGAGGTAGCGGGCCAGGTCGGTGCCCCTCTCGTGCGGCGTACCCGACCAGTCCTCGTGCTCCGGGTGGATGTGCCGGTAGGTCAGCCCCTGGTATGCCGGCACCCGACCGTCGCGCTCCACCTCGGTGGGGCGGCGCAGGTCGATGACGGTGCGGATGCCGATCGCGGCGAACGCGTCCCGGTCCTGCTCGTCGAGGCGGTGCAGGGAGTCGGAGCGGTAGAGGCGACCCCGGCGTACGGTGCGGCCGTCGTGGCCGGGGTAGCCGCCGACGTCGCGGAAGTTGAAGGTCGCGGGCAGCGGGATGGGTCGTGTGTCGTCGATGGCGTCCACGTTCACACGGTAACGGCCGGCGGGCTTTTCGCCCCACCGGCCGTTGGGTCCGATCGGTCAGCGCGCGGTGCCCGGCGGGAGCGCGCCGTACGTCTCGTCGTAGTAACCGCCCAGCTGGTCCCGGTACGTCGGGTCGCTGTGGCTGGTCTCGTCGTACTCCGGGGCTGCCTTGATCTGGTCCCGGGTGCGGTCGACGGAGACGGTGCGCTGGTCGTGGTCGACCTGGTTGACGGTGCCGGCGGGCAGCATCACCTTCTTGCCGAAGATCCACGGCCCGGTGTCCACGACCAGGTAGCTGCCACCGACCTCGTGACTGGCGCTGTCGATCTTGCCGACTCCGCCGTCGGTCGCCTCGACCTTGTAGCCGACCAGGTCGGCGTCGGCCACTCCGGCCGCATCCCGGTAGCGCCAGGGGTCGAAGGTGCCGGTCGGTGCGCCGCCCGCCACAGCGCCCTGATCACCGCCGTGCAGCGGGTCGGGCCCGGCGTGGGCGGCGTGCGGGTCGATCCTGTCCATGCCGTTCACTCCTGACTGTCGCCGATCGTCTCGGCGTCGCTGGGTGCGTCCCCGCAGGAGCTACCCGGCGGTCGGGGTCCGGAAACGGCGACGGGCCGACGCCGTGGCACGGCGTCGGCCCGTCGGGGCGTACCTGGCTCAGGCCAGTGCCGCCTCGGCGTCCAGGGTGACCGCCGCGGCGTGCACCACGGCGGAGATGCGCAGTGCCTCGTGCACCTGCTCCCGGGTGAAGCCGCTGCCGCGCAACGCCTTCTCGTGCGACTCCAGGCAGACCCCGCAGCCGGTGACCGCGGAGACGGCGAGGCACCACAGCTCGAAGTCGCCCTTGTCGACACCCGGTCGGGCGATGATCTGCATCCGCAGTCGGGCCGGCATCGAGGCGTACTGCTCGTCGCCGATCAGGTG
Source organism: Micromonospora sp. NPDC005237 (assembly GCF_040607775.1). Classification (NCBI taxonomy): domain Bacteria; kingdom Bacillati; phylum Actinomycetota; class Actinomycetes; order Micromonosporales; family Micromonosporaceae; genus Micromonospora; species Micromonospora sp. NPDC005237. The sequence continues at coordinate 661,321 of NZ_JBEXHJ010000001.1, forward strand.
CTTGGCCCGGTAGTAGATGTTGTTCATCGCCATGATGGCCGCGGCGCCCTTGGCCGCCTCGACGCCCTGGGGCCCGAGGTGCTCGACCGCCTCGGCGGCGATCTCGCGCAGCACCAGCGGGTTACGGGCGGTGACCGCGCAGGCCAGCGCCGTGCCCCACGCCTGCGTCGGGGTCAGCGTCGACGTGCCGACGGTGGAGCCCAGGTTGAGCTTGATGTCCTTGGCGTACTCGGGCAGGGCCGCCTTGATCGCATCCAGGCCCACGATCAGACCCCGGCGCCGGCGAGCAGCGCGTTGGCGTCGAGGGTCTCGCCGCCCTTGTTCCAGTTGCACGGGCACAGCTCGTCGGTCTGCAGGGCGTCGAGCACCCGCAGCACCTCGGAGACGTTGCGGCCGACCGAGCCGGCGGTGACCATGGCGAACTGGATCTCGTTGTCGGGGTCGACGATGAACGTCGCGCGCTGGGCCACGCCGTCCGCGCCGAGGATGCCGCACGCCTCGGACAGCTCGCGCTTGATGTCGCTGAGCATCGGGAACGGCAGCTCCCGCAGGTCCGGGTGGTCCTTGCGCCACGCGTAGTGGACGAACTCGTTGTCCACCGACGCGCCGAGGACCTGCGCGTCCCGGTCGGCGAACTCGCCGTTGAGCCGGCCGAACTCGGCGATCTCCGTCGGGCAGATGAAGGTGAAGTCCTTCGGCCAGAAGAAGACCACCCGCCACTTGCCCTCGTGGGACTTGTGGTTGATCGTCTCGAATGCCTTGTCGGCGTCGAGCGACACGCAGGCGGTGAGTTCGTACTCGGGGAAGCGGTCACCGACAGTGAGCACATGTCCTCCTTGAGAGCGGCACGAGGGCCGGTAACTGGATCGTTTCCAGATGCTCCCGTACGCGTGTTTCTGCCGGTCAGTGGTCAGGTGACTTGTGAAGTCGATCACGAGCGGCGCGACCGGCGCGGACGGCCACGTTCCGTCACCATCCCGCGATGTGGATAGGTTCTCCCAAAACCAGGGGACGGTGGCAGAATAAAGGCCGTGACCAGCACCATCCTGATTATTGCGACCTAGCGCGCCGGCTCTCCCTCCGCCGAGCGCGCAGACCTCCCGCATCCGCGGGAGGTCTTTTTGTTGCTCCGAGAAAGGATCCTGATGACGTTCCAGGTCTTCGACACGACATTGCGCGACGGCGCCCAGCGCGAGGGGCTCACCTACTCGGTGGTCGACAAGCTGGCGGTGGCCCGGCTGCTCGACGAGTTCGGTGTCGGCTTCATCGAGGGCGGCTGGCCGGGCGCGGTGCCCAAGGACACCGAGTTCTTCCGCCGGGCGCGCGCCGAACTGACTCTGCGGCACGCGGTGCTCGTCGCGTTCGGCGCGACCCGCAAGGCCGGCCTCGCGGTCGCCGACGACCCCCAGGTGCGTGCTCTGCTGGACGCGCAGACCCCGGCCGTCGCGCTGGTTGCCAAGGCCGACATCCGCCACGTCGAGCGTGCGCTGCGCACCACCGGCGCGGAGAACCTGGCGATGATCCACGACACCGTCAGCCACCTTGTCTCCGAGGGGCGCCGGGTGTTCGTCGACGGCGAGCACTTCTTCGACGGCTACCGCCACGACCCGGCGTACGGCGCGGCAGTGGTGCAGACCGCGCTCGCCGCGGGCGCCGAGCGGATGGTCCTCTGTGACACCAACGGCGGCATGCTGCCGTCCCAGGTGACCGCCGCGATCGTCGACCTGACCAGCCGACTCGGCGTCGACCCCGCGCTGTTCGGCATGCACGCGCAGAACGACACCGCGTGCGCCGTGGCCAACACGATCGCCGCCGTCGAGGCCGGTGTCCGCCACGTGCAGGGCACCGCCAACGGGTACGGCGAGCGCCCCGGCAACGCCGACATCTTCGCGGTCGTCGCCAACCTCCAGCTCAAGCTCGGCATGCCCGTCCTACCGGAGGGCTGCCTGGCGCAGATGGTGCGGGTCTCGCACGCCATCGCCGAGATCGCCAACATCGCCCCCGACACCCACCAGGCGTACGCCGGGGCCGCCGCCTTCGCCCACAAGGCCGGGCTGCACGCGAGCGCGATCAAGGTCGACCCGTTGCTCTACAACCACGTGGACCCGTCGGTGGTGGGCAACGACATGCGGATCCTGGTGACCGAGATGGCCGGTCGGGCCAGCGTCGAGCTCAAGAGCCGTGAGCTCGGCCTGGACCTGACCGACCGTCCGGAGGCGCTGACCCGGGTCACCAAGCGGGTCAAGGAGCTGGAGGCCGACGGCTGGTCCTTCGAGGCGGCGGACGCCTCCTTCGAGCTGCTGGTCCGCTCCGAGCTGCCGGAGGGCGGCCCGGCCCGGCCGTTCACCCTGGAGTCGTACCGGGTGTTGGTCGAGCACCGGGAGGACGGCGCGGTCGTCTCCGAGGCGACCGTGAAGATCCGGGTACGCGGCGAGCGGGTGATCGCCACCGCGGAGGGCAACGGCCCGGTCAACGCCCTGGACGAGGCGCTGCGGGTGGGGCTGGCGCGGCACTATCCGCGGCTTCGCGAGTTCGAGCTGGCCGACTACAAGGTGCGCATCCTGGAGGGCAGCCACGGCACCGGCGCCGTCACCCGGGTGCTCCTGGAAACCGCCGACGACAGCGGCCGCGACTGGACGACGGTGGGCGTGCACCCCAACGTCGTCGAGGCCAGTTGGCATGCCCTGGTCGACGCCCTCACCTACGGCCTGGCCCCCGCCTCCGCCACGACGCCAACGCCCTGACCTCCGCGATCCTGCACGGTGTGTCGACGGTCTGCGGCTTGTGCCCCGGACGTCGGGACGGGTCGGTAGGGGTCAGGCCGCGGGCAGGCGGAGGGTGGCCAGGACGGGGCGGTGGTCGCTGCCGGCCAGGTCGAACACGGTCACCTTGTCGGCGGCGATGCGGCGGTCGACAAGCACGTGGTCGATCGTGACCGGGGGGATGAGGTCACCGTCGTACGGCCCCCACGTGCCGGTCAGGCCCTCGCCGGTGGCGTCCGCGGCGTCGACGTAGCCGGTGCGCAGCAGTGCGCGCAGCGGCCCGTGGTCCAGGGTGGAGTTGAAGTCCCCGGCGAGGATCCGCAGGCCACCGCCGGGGGTGGCCGGTGGCTGGGCGACCAGGTCGGCACGCCAGGCGCCAACCTGGTCCAGCGCGGACGGCGCCGCGGGGTGGGCCGACTCGACCCGTACCGGCGGGCCACCGGGGACGGCGAGCGTGCCGTACGCCTGGGTGAACCCCCAGCCACCGCGGTTGTTGCGGATGCCGACGTCGGTGATCGGCCACCGCGAGTAGAGCGCGGAACCGGGCGTGCCGACGTGCGCGTTGAGCTGCCGGTAGGGCAGCAGCCGGTCGAGGCCGAGCCGGTCCAGGCTCGCCTGCGCCTCCGGAGTGAACTCCTGCACGGTGAGCACGTCGACCCGGTGCTGCCGGACCAGCTCGACAAGCGCCCCCGTGTCGGCGGCCCCGGCGAGCAGGTTGGCCGTGAGCAGCCGGATCGTCGGGCCGGTCGCCGCCGGCTGTGGCGCGGCCAGCGCCCGGGGCGCCACCACGCCGAGCAGTGCCACCGCGGCCAGGGCCGCGACCGCCGCCGGCCACCAGCGCCGCAGGGCGACCGTGAGGCCGAGGGCCAGCACGCTGAACCCGGCGACGTACGGAGTGAAGGCGAGCGCCTGCACAAGCGGCCCCCGGTCCAGCCCGGCCAGCCGCACGGTGGCCCAGGCGGCCGTGGGCCCGACGGCCGCCCAGCAGAGCGCCGTGCCGATCGGCAGCCGACGGCGGGTGGGTGCGGGTGGCACGTCGATGATCACGGCGCTCAGCCTAGCGGTCGGCGTCGCGCATATTTCGTGAATGCCGATGGGCTCACCTTTCGCAATTATCTGACGGGTGGAAGACACCGCCATAATGCGAGGTCAACTATTGACGTCAAGCTTTTTGCGGTGCTACGTTCCACCTGGTCAAAACGACGCAACGCTGAGTAGTAATCCCAGTTCAAGATGGGTATAGATCGTCCAGAAACCGAATCTCCCGGGGCTCTCAGCACCGCCGTACATCTCATTTTCGGCAGTTATCCGTCCCGCCCCGCGGGTCGGCCGAATTCACCCGGTCACACAAGGGGGACCTGTCATGAACACATCCTTCCGACGTAAGGCGGCGGCGGTCACGTTCGCTGTCCTGGCGCTCACCCTGGCCGGTGGCGGGATCGCCATCGCCCAGCCGTCGGCGAAGGCACCGCAGGAGGCCGTCCAGCCGGCGTCCCGCGCCACGGGCGACGCCCAGCAGCCGCCGGTCACGGCCCAGTCGGCCCGCAGCGCCAAGGCGGCGCTGGAGGCCGGCAAGGCCAGCACGCTGGCGACCGCCAACTTCTACACGGTCGTCAACGCCAACGGCACCAAGGCCCGCGGCGACGGCACGGTCATCAAGTTCGGCCCCGGCCAGTACGAGGTGCAACTCGGCGTGAACGTCTCGACCGGCGCCTTCCTGGCGACCATCTCGCGGTCCGACTCCTGCTGCATCCCGCCCGCTGGCGAGATCTCCGTCGCGCCCCGCCTCGGCACGCCCAACTCGGTCTTCATCCAGACCCGCAACTCGTCCGGCACCCCGGCCGACCGGGGCTTCACCCTGCTCACGCACACCTTCTGACCGAACCGACCGGACCGGCCCCCATGCCCGCGCGTGCGGGCCGGTCCACGTCCCGGCCCGGGCGTCCCGCTTCGGCCTGCTCGTGCCGGTGCTCCTCTTTCGGGCGACCCATCCCCGTGCGGACCACAACGGCCCGGTCCGGCCCCGACAATCCCACGTTTGCCGGGGCCCCGGCCCGGGAAGCAAGCACCGTGACGGACATCTCGGACACCCTGGCCAGCCTGCCCACCTCGGTCGATCCCGAGCCGACCGGCGCCGAGCTGGAACAGACCCTCTTCGAGGTCAAACGCGTGATCGTCGGGCAGGATCGGCTCGTCGAACGTCTGCTCACCGCACTCATCGCCAACGGGCACTGCCTTCTGGAGGGCGTGCCCGGCGTGGCCAAGACCCTCGCGGCGCAGACTCTCGCCACCGTGGTCGGCGGCACCTTCTCCCGGATCCAGTTCACCCCGGACCTGGTCCCCTCCGACATCGTCGGCACCCGGATCTACCGGGCCTCCAAGGAGACCTTCGACATCGAGCTGGGCCCGATCATGGCCAACCTGGTGCTCGCCGACGAGATCAACCGGGCGCCGGCCAAGGTCCAGTCGGCGCTGCTGGAGGCGATGGCCGAACGGCAGGTCTCCATCGGCGGGCGCAGCTGGCCGGTGCCGACGCCGTTCCTGGTGCTGGCCACCCAGAACCCGATCGAGTCCGAGGGGGTCTACCAGCTCCCCGAGGCGCAGCGCGACCGGTTCCTCATGAAGGTGGTCGTCGACTATCCCAGCGACGCCGACGAACTGGCCATCCTCTACCGGATGAGCACCGACCGGCCCAGCGCGCGTCAGGTGCTCGACCCGCAACGCCTGCGACTCCTGCAGACGCACGCCGAGCGGGTCTTCGTCCACCACGCCCTGGCCGAGTACGTGGTCCGGCTGATCCTCGCCACCCGCGACCCGGGCCGGTTCGGGCTGGCTGAGATCGCGCCGCTGCTGGCGTACGGCGCCAGCCCACGGGCGACGCTCGGTCTGGTCGCCGCCGCCCGCGCGCAGGCGCTGCTGCGGGGACGGGAGTACGTGTTGCCCGAGGACGTCCGGGAATTGGCGGTGGACGTCCTCTCCCACCGGCTGGTGCTCTCCTTCGACGCCGTGGCCGACGGGGTCTCGGCCGAGAGCCTGGTCCGGCGGCTCGTGGAGGCGGTGCCGCCGCCCCGGGTGGCCACCGGGCACCCCCAGCAGACCCCCGACCTGGCGGCGGCGTGAGACGCGCCGGCCGCACCTCGGTGGCCACGCCGCCCGACCCGGGCCTGGCCGAGCTGACCCCCGACCAGCGGCTGCGCCGACTGGAACTGACCGTCACCCGGAGACTCAACGGTCTGCTGCACGGCCAGTACCGTGGCCTGCTCCCCGGGCCGGGCAGCGAACCCGCCGGCAGCCGCGAGTACCGGCCGGGGGAGGACGAGGTCCGCCGGATGGACTGGGCGGTGACCGCCCGGACCGCCGTGCCGCACGTCCGACAGGTCGACGCCGACCGGGAACTCACCACCTGGCTGCTCGTCGACGCCAGCGCCAGCATGGAGTTCGGCACCGCCGAGCTGGACAAGCGGGAGCTGGCGGTGGCCGCCGTGGCGGCGGTGGGTTTCCTGACCGCAGGCATCGGCAACCGGTTGGGCGCCCAGGTGCTGGGCGCCGACGGGGTACGACGCTTTCCCGCCCGCAGCGGGCGTACCCATCTGCTCGGTCTGCTCCGCGCGCTGCTGACCGCGCCGCGCGCGACCGAGCCCGACGACCGGCCCCGGTCCCGGCTGGCGACCCCGCAGCCGGTCGCGGCGGCGGAGTTGGCGGACGGGCTGGACGCGGTGCACCGGGTCGCCAACCAGCGCGGGCTGGTCGTGGTGGTCTCCGACTTCCTCGACGGCCTGCCCGACGACCCCGACGAGCCGCCGCCCTGGGAGCGGACCCTGCGTCGGCTGTCCGCCCGCCACCAGGTGCTGGCGATCGAGGTGACCGACCCGCGCGAACTGGAACTTCCCGACGTCGGCCTGATCACGCTGGTCGACCCGGAGACCGGCCGTCGCCGCGAGGTGTGCACATCGGACCGCCGCCTGCGGGAGCGCTACGCCGCGGCCGCCGCCGTCCAGCGTGACCAGGTCCGCCAGGCGTTGCGCCGGAGCGCGGCGACACACCTGGCGCTGCGCACCGACCGGGACTTCAGCGCCGACATCGTCCGACACGTGCACGCCCAGCGGCGGATGGCCGCCGCGCCGGCCGGAGCCGTCCGGGGAGGTGCCGCGTGACCTGGGAGTCCCCGTTGCGGCTCTGGCTGCTGATCGGCGTGCTCGCGCTGGTCGGCGCGTACCTGGTGATGCAGCGCAGACGCAGCCAATACGCCGTCCGCTTCACCAACCTGCGGCTGCTGGACCGGGTGGCACCCGTTCGTCCGGCCTGGCGCCGGCACGTTCCGGCCGGGCTGTTCCTGGCCATGCTGGCGCTGCTCGTGGTCGGCTTCGCCCGGCCCACCGCCGAGGTCCGGGTCCCCCGGGAACGCGCCACCGTGATGGTGGCCGTCGACGTGTCCACCTCCATGCTGGCCACCGACGTGGAGCCGGACCGGCTGGCGGCGGCCAAACAGGCGGCCCGACGTTTCGTCGAGGGTCTGCCCGACGAGTTCAACGTGGGGCTTGTCGCGTTCGCCGGCAGCGCCGCCGTCCTGGTGCCGCCCGGCACCGACCGGGACGCCCTGGACGAGGGCATCGGTCGCCTCGCCGAGGGGGTGACCGGGGTGCAGGGCACCGCGATCGGTGAGGCCATCAACACCTCGCTCGGCGCGGTCAAGAGCCTGGACAGCGAGGCCGCCAAGGAGCCACCGCCGGCCCGGATCATCCTGCTCTCCGACGGAGCCAACACGTCGGGGATGGACCCGATGGAGGCGGCGGCGGAGGCGGTCGCGGCGAAGGTGCCGGTGCACGCGATCTCCTTCGGCACACCGTCGGGATTCGTGGACCGGGGCGGACGGCCGATCCAGGTGCCGGTCGACGGGCAGACCCTCAAGGCAGTCGCCGACGAGACCGGCGGAATGTTCCACGAGGCCAGCACCGTCGACGAGTTGCGCGCCGTCTACGACGACATCGGCAGCTCGGTCGGCTACCGCACCGAACGTCAGGACGTCTCGGCCCGGTTCATCGGCCTCGGACTGGTGTTCGCGATGGGTGCCGCCGCTGGCTCGATGCGCTGGTTCTCCCGACTGCCCTGATCCACCGCGCCGACGTCGACCGTGAGGAGTACGCATGGCAGTGCAGACCGGACTGGGCGAACCGCGCGGTCCCTGGTTCATCTCGCCGGAGCTCGACCCGGACGGGCGCGGGTGGTGGGACGCGCCCGGCTCGGGGCGGGACCCCGGCGGGCGACGCCCCGGCCGGCTGCTCGCCGCGTTGGCGATCGTGGCGGTGTCGGCCGTCTCGGGCGCCGTGGCCGGCGGCGTGGTGGCCAGCCGGGACGGCGCAGGGCCGTCAGCGGCGTCCGCCGCACCGGTGCCGGCGGAGTTGGTCACCGCCGCCGAGCGGACCGTGCCCGGTGTGGTGTCGGTGCTCGCCGGCGGCGCGAACGGCGCGTCCGCGACCGGCTCCGGGTTCGCCATCGACGACCAGCAGCACCTGGTCACCAACGACCACATCCTGGCCAAGGCCGGTGGTGGGCCGGTCACGGTGGAGCTGCCCGACGGCCGCCGGTACGAGGCCGAGGTGATCGGCAGGGAGCCGCGCAGCGACCTGGCGGTGCTGAAGGTGCCACCGTCGGCAGGCCTCGCCCCGTTGCCGCTGGCCAAGCCGGGCGCCACCCGGGTCGGTGAGCCGGTACTGGCGGTGGGCTCACCGCTGGGGCTGTCCGGGACGGTCACCGCGGGCATCGTCAGCGCGCTGGACCGCCAGGTGCGGTTGGGCAACAACCGGCACCGCGCGGTGCAGACCGACGCGTCGATCAACCCCGGCAACTCGGGCGGGCCGCTGGTCAACGCCCGAGGCGAGGTGGTCGGGGTGAACACCGCGATCGCCACCATCGACGGCAACGGGTCGATCGGCATCGGCTTCGCCATCCCGATCGATCAGGTGCAGCAGACCGCCGACACGATCATCGGCAAGGGCGGCTGAGCTGCCCGGACGGCCCGTCGGGTCGCCTCCATTGTCGGATATCCGGCCACACGTCATCGGGCCATGGAAATATGACGCTCGATATGGATACTGGCGGAGGTGGAGCGTCCTCTTCTCACGGTCCTCCTGCTGGTGGGCCTGGTCATCGGATGTGCGGTGGGGTCGGCGTACGCCCGGGCGCGACGCGGGTGGACCGATTACCAGACCGCGAAGAAATCGGTGCCCGGCGCTCGCCGCGGCGCGTGGGTGCTGATCCGCGGGGTCGCGCTGAAGGCCGCGGTGATCGGGTTGCTGCTGTTCGGCGCCGTGGCGTACGCCGCGGTCGGTTCGGACGACGAGACCGCCGGTCCGGCGCCGAGCCCGTCCACCACGCAGAGTGAGCCTCCGCGCCGGTGACCCGGGGCGGGCCGCAGCGGGCTAGCCTCGGGGCGTGGACGACGGACTGCGGGTGACCGATCGGTGGGTCGTCCCCGCCGGGGAGCTGCGGGAGCGCTTCTCCCGCTCGTCCGGCCCCGGCGGGCAGGGCGTGAACACCGCCGACTCCCGGGTCGAGCTGAGCTACGACCTGGCCAACTCTCCGGCCGTGCCCGAGTCGCTGCGGGCGCGGGCGCTGGCACGGCTCGCCAACCGACTGGTGGACGGTGTGTTGACGATCGCGGCCAGCGAGCACCGGGCGCAGCTTGCGAACCGGGAGGCGGCCCGCGAGCGGATGCTTGCGCTGTTGCGCGAGGCGGCCGCCCCGCCCCCGCCGCCGCGTCGGGCGACCAGGCCGTCCCGGGGCGCCAAGGAACGTCGGCTGGCCGAGAAGAAGCGCCAGTCGCAGCGCAAGCGCGACCGCCGCGTCGACGGCGAGTAGTCATCGTCACCGAGCCGTGTGAGTGACCCCTCTGACTGGCGAGTGACAGAATCCGGAATCTGTCAGCTGAAGTGTGTATGGTCGGCAGGTCACCCAGGAGAGGAAGACCTCATGGACACCCGCACCCTCGGCACCTCCGGCCCCACCGTCTCCGCGCTCGGGCTCGGCCTGATGGGCATGTCGGACCTCTACGGCCCCGCCGACGAGGCCGAGAGCGTCGCCACCATCCACGCCGCACTGGACGCCGGCATCACCCTGCTCGACACGGGCGACTTCTACGGGATGGGCCACAACGAGATGCTGCTGCGGGAGGCGCTGCGCGGCCGCAACCGGGACAACGCGGTGATCAGCGTGAAGTTCGGCGCGCTGCGCGACGTCGACGGCGGTTGGAACGGCAACGACGTCCGACCCGTCGCGATCAAGAACTTCCTGGCGTACACGCTGCGCCGGCTCGGCACGGACCACGTCGACATCTACCGCCCCGCCCGGCTCGCCCCGGACGTGCCGGTGGAGGAGGTCGTGGGCACCCTGGCCGAGCTGGTCAAGGCGGGTCACGTCCGGCACATCGGCCTGTCCGAGGTGAGCGCCGAGACGCTGCGCCGGGCGCACGCCGTGCACCCCATCAGCGACCTCCAGATCGAGTACTCGCTGATCTCCCGCGCCCCCGAGGCCGAGATCCTGCCGACGGCGCGTGAGCTGGGCGTCGGGATCACCGCGTACGGGGTGCTCTCCCGAGGGCTGATCAGCGGCCACTGGACGGCGGGGCGGGAGACCGCCGGCACCGACTTCCGCAGCCATCTGCCGCGCTTCGCCGGCGCGAACCTGGACCGCAACCTCGCCCTCGTGGACGCGCTGCGCGCCATCGCCGAGGCGCGGGGCGTCACCGTGGCGCAGATCGCCATCGCCTGGGTGCTCGCCCGGGGCGAGACCGTCGTACCCCTGATCGGCGCCCGCCGCCGGGACCGGCTCACCGAGGCCCTCGGCGCCGCTGCGGTCACGCTGACCGAGACGGACCTGGCCGCCATCGAGGCCGCCGTCCCCGCCGACGCGGTGGCCGGCAGCCGGTACGACGAGGCGCAGATGGCGTTCCTGGACAGCGAGCGGTCATGACGACCCGGTCGTGGCGCGACCGCCGGCCGGGGGTCGCGCCACGACCGGCGGCGCGGTCAGGGAGGCTGGGACGATGAGCGACACCACCGCCCTGACCGCCGACCGCATCCTCGACACCGCCGAGGAGGTGCTGCGCCGGTACGGCCCGGCGAAGGCCACCGTGCTGGACGTCGCCCGCGCGCTGGGCGTCAGCCACGGCAGCGTCTACCGGCACTTCGCCAGCAAGGCCGCGCTGCGCGAGGCGGTCGCCGAACGCTGGCTGGCCCGGGTCTCCACCCCGCTGATCGGCGTCGCCACCGGCACCGACCCGGCCCCCCAGCGGTTGCGCCGGTGGCTGGCCGAGCTGAGCGGCACCAAGCGGCGGATGGCCCGCGAGGACCCGGAGCTGTTCGACAACTTCCACCAGCTCGCCACGCTCTCCGAGGGGGCGGTCGCCAACCACCTGGAGGTTCTCGCCGGTCAGCTCAGCCTGATCGTCGCGGACGGAGTGGCCGCCGGCGAGTTCACCGTGCCCGACCCGGCGGTGGCCGGCCGTGCGCTGCTGCAGGCCACCGCGCGGTTCCACCACCCGTCGCACCGGACGGAGTGGAACGAGCCCGGCCTCGACGACGACCTGGCCGCGGTGGTCGCGCTGCTCCTCGACGGCCTGCGAGCCCGCTCGCGCTGACGCCGGGCCGGGCGACGGGACGGGTCAGCCGCCCGGGCGCGCAGGGCCGTCGACGGTCAGCCGGGAACGGCGGCCAGCAGCCGGTCGCGGAGCACCGCCGCACGGTCGGCGAACCCGCGCTGCGCCGCGGCGTACTCCGCCCGGCCCTCCGGGGTCTCCACCCGTACCGGCGGGTGACCGAGGGCCGCCAGGTCGTACGGGCTGGCCCGCATGTCCAACGTGCGGATCTCCCGGGCCAGCTCGAAACAGTCCGCGACCAGCTCGGAGGGCACCAGCGGCGACAACTTGTACGCCCACTTGTAGAGGTCCATGTTGGCGTGCAGACAGCCCGGCTGCTCGTGCGCGTGCTGCGTCTCCCGGGTCGGGGTGAGCAGGTTCAACGGCCGGGCCGGCGGGGTGAAGAACCGGAACGCGTCGAAGTGGCTGCACCGCACCCCGCGCTCCTCGACGACCGCGGCGGTGCGCTCCGGATCCAGCCGCAACGGCCAGGCGTTGTGCCGCAGTTCCTCGCGGGTCTGCCGGTACACCATCGCCCACTCGTGCATTCCGAAGCAGCCGAAGTGCGCCGGTCGTCCGGCCGTGGCCGCCAACAGCGAGCGGATCCACGCGATCGACTCGCCGCGTCGCCCGCGTACCGCCTCGGTGTCGAGGGTGACCCCGGCGGTGGTGGCGCGGTAGTCCCGGCCGAACTCGGCCGGGTCCGCGTCGCGCAGCTCGACCCCCGCGCCCGGGTGCCAGCGGCGCAGCTGCGCCGGCCGGTGCGAGTAGTAGGTGAACAGGAAGTCGGCCACCGGGTGCCGCTCACCGCGACGTCGGCGGGCCAGGTGCGGCGTCAGCCACCCGTCCACCCGCTCCTCGTGGGCCCGGCGGCGCTCACGCCAGGCCGCCACGTCGAGCACGGCGGGGGCGAGGGCGGCGGTCACGGACCCCAGGGTACGACCGCCGCCCCATCGGCGGTCAGGGCATGTGCACCCGGACGCCGGCGGAGAACACGCCGCTGCGCAGCTCCAGCTGCTGGGGCGGGTCCCGCCCGTCGACGGTGAACACCAGCGGGAGCACCACCCGACTGCCCGCGGCCACCGGGTTGGCGAAGACGTCCCGACCCAGGTTGGCCGCCCGGGTGGCCGGCTCGTCCGTGCTCACCCAGCGGCCACCCGGCAGGTAGGCGCGTTGCAACTGGCCGTGCCAGGGTTGCGGGGTGCCGGTGACGTTGCGCACACCCACGGTGGCCTGGCAGCGCCGACCCCCGGCGGGTGCCGCGCCGGTCCCGCTGGCCGCGTCCGCCGCGCCACAGGTCATCCGGTAGACGGTGAACTCGAACGCGGACTCCTGCAGCGGCACGCCCACCGGCCCGGAGACCCCGGTGCCCATCCACGCGCCGCTGGTCGGCTGCTTCTGGGTGTCGATCGACGACACCTGCCGGGTCGCCGTCCAGCCGGCCGTGCCGATCACGCCCGCCAGCACCACCACCGCCGCGCCGACCAGCAGCCAGACCGGCGGCGTACGCCGCCGTCGGCGCGGGCCGGGAGTCGCCGGACGTGGGTAGATCGTCCCGCGTCCATCGTCCGGCGTCGCGTTGGTGGCCAGGGCGGCGGCGGTCACCCGCCGCCCGCGCCGTCCGCGCCGTCGACGCCACACCCACGCCACGAGGGCGCTGAGCAGCAGCAGAACGCCCAACCCGGCGAGCAGCACCGGATACCGCCGCCAGGGCGGCGCCTCGGTGACCTTGGCCGCCGGGGCTGCGGCCGCCTGCCAGGTGGCGGTGGCGCAGTCGTACGGCCGGCTGCCGTCACTGGTGAACGCGCAGGCCGGCGCCGCCAGCGGCTGGCCCGGCGCGACCGCGGTCAGCGCGGTGCCCAGGGTGGTGGTGCTGTGCGCGGGCAGCCGCAACCGCCAGGTCACCTCGGCCGTGGACCCGCCGGAGCGGCTGGACCGCCCGCCCCCGCTGATCGCGGTGGGCGACGACCCGGACGGCAGCTCCTGGCGCACCGTCGTGTCGAGTGGCGAGTTGCCCACATTGCGGACGTGGATCCGGTACCGGGGCGCCGGGCTGCTCTCCGAGGCGACCGCCACCGTGACCGGAGGCGGGGGCGCCGACACCGGCACCCGCGACGGCGGTGCCACCGCCGGTGGCGCCGAGGGCGGGGTGGGCTCCGCGCTCGCCGCCACGGGCACCCGCGCGGCCACCGCCACCGCCGGCGGCGCCGGGCTGACGGACGCGGGCGGCGTGACCGCCGTCGCTCCGGGCGCTGGTGCCGTCGGACGTGGCGTCGGCGCGGCTGGTCGTGGCACGGGCGCGGCTGGTTGTGGCGTGGCGGCCGCTGGTCGTTGCGCGACCGCCGCCTCCGGGGCCGCCGCGGGCAGGGCCGGCACGGCGGCGAGGATGCCGAGGCAGTGTACGAACACCGCGAGGGCTCTGTGGTGTCGTGTCGATGCAGGCATACGAACGAACCTCCGGAGCCGACGCTAGGGGTGCGCGCCCTCCGTGCGGGTACGAAGTCGAGAAACCCGCCCCGGCCGCCCAGACCTGCGCTAAGGTGCCGCGACGCTGACGGGTTGCGCACACCCGGCGGCCGGTTGTGGCCGGTGAACGGGTCGGCGGGGCTAGATTGGCTGGGTGCGTATCGCTCGTTTCGCTCATGCCAAGGGAATGTCGTTCGGAGCCGTCGAGGGCGAGCCGGAGGCCGGGCCGCAGGGCCTGACCATCGCCGAGATCGAGGGTCACCCGTTCGGCCAGCTCTCCTTCAGTGGGGCCCGCTGGGCCCTCTCCGACGTCCGGCTGCTCTCGCCGATCCTGCCCAGCAAGGTGGTCTGCGTGGGCCGCAACTACGCCGACCACGCCGCCGAGCTCGGCAACGAGGTGCCCAAGGAGCCGTTGCTCTTCCTCAAGCCGTCCACCTCGGTGATCGGTCCCCGGGACGCCATCCGGCTGCCGATCTTCTCCAAGCAGGTCGAGCACGAGGCGGAGTTGGCGGTCGTGATCGGCGCGCCGGGCGCCCGCCGGGCCGACCGGGCCGCCGCCGAACGTGCCATCTTCGGCTACACCTGCGCCAACGACGTGACCGCCCGGGACCTGCAGCGCTCGGACGGGCAGTGGACCCGCGCCAAGGGCTTCGACTCGTTCTGCCCGATCGGTCCGTGGATCACCACCGGGCTGGACGTCTCCGACCTGGAGATCCGCTGTGAGGTGGGTCGCAACCCCGACGAGATGGAGGTACGCCAGCTCGGCCGCACGAAGGACATGGTCTTCGACGTGGCCGGCCTGGTGTCGTACATCTCGCACGTGATGACCCTGCTGCCCGGCGACGTGGTGCTCACCGGCACTCCGGCGGGGGTTAGCCCTCTCGTCGAGGGGGATACGGTCACCGTGCGGATCGAGGGCATCGGCGAGCTCAGCAACCCGGTGGTCCCCGTCGCCTGATCCGTCCGATGCCCCTGTTTCCGCAGCTCACGGGCGGTTCGGGGGGATCGGATTTGGCCTGTCGGCACCGGGAGGGTAATGTTCACTCCCGGCGCCGCAAGGGGCCAATGGGGTATGGGGTAATTGGCAGCCCGACTGATTCTGGTTCAGTTAGTCTAGGTTCGAGTCCTGGTACCCCAGCGCAGCTGGGATTCGCGAGAATCCCGGACGCTGGATTCTGACGGAGTTCGACTCCGCCCCTCCGGGGGCGGAGAGTGGTCTCTGGTAGAGTGCAGCTCCTCCGCCCGCGAGGGTGGGGGAGCGAAAGTGGTTCTGGCCCCGTCGTCTAGTGGCCCAGGACGCCGCCCTCTCAAGGCGGTAGCGCCGGTTCGAATCCGGTCGGGGCTACATCTGTGCACAACCCGTCTCACCTTGGTGAGGCGGGTTGTTTCGTTGCTACGCACGGCCGTCCACGGTGCCCAGACCCCACGCTCGCCCCGACGGACGGTGCCGCTAGACTACAGCGGCACCGCCTGCGAGGGCGGTGAACAGGAAGTTCTGGCCCCGTCGTCTAGTGGCCCAGGACGCCGCCCTCTCAAGGCGGTAGCGCCGGTTCGAATCCGGTCGGGGCTACAGATCAAAGGCTCACCTCGCCCCGCGAGGTGAGCCTTTCCCGTACCCACCCCCACCCGCCCGGCCCTCGCCCGGCCACCCACCTCCCCGTTGATCATGAAGTTATTGCCCTCCGCCACGGCGTGTCCGGGCAATAACTTCATGATCAACAAGGGTGGGGGCGGGGGTGGGTTAGAGGCCGGAGAGGCGTTGGCCGGCTCTGACGACTGCCATGGCGTGGCGTTCGCCGGGGCGGCGGCCCAGGCGTTCGATCGGGCCGGAGATGCTGACCGAGGCGATCACGCGGCCGGTGCGGTCGCGGATCGGGGCGGAGACGCTCGCCACACCGGCCTCCCGTTCGGCCACGCTCTGCGCCCAGCCGCGGCGGCGGACCTCGGCCAGGGTGCGGCCGGTGAACTTGCTGCGCGGCAGCAGCGGCATCACCGCCTCCGGAGGCTCCCAGGCGAGCAGGATCTGGGCCGCCGAGCCGGCCGTCATCGGCAGCACCGAGCCGACCGGAACGGTGTCCCGCAGGCCGCTGGCGCGCTCCGCCGCCGCCACGCAGATCCGCTCGTCGGCGCGGCGCAGGTAGAGCTGCGCGCTCTCGCCGGTGGCGTCGCGCAGCGCGGCCAGCAGCGGCTCGGCGGCGGTCAGCAGGACGTCCGGAGCGGCGTTGGCCAGCTCGCCCAGCCGGGGCCCGGGACGCCAGCGCCCCTGGGTGTCCCGGACCAGCATCCGATGGATCTCCAGTGCCTGTGCCAGCCGGTGCGCGGTGGCCCGGGGCAGCTTCGTGCGTTCAACGAGTTCGGCCAGGCTGGCGCCGTCGACACAGGCGGCCAGGATGACCACCGCCTTGTCGAGAACGCCGACACCGCTCATACTGTGTCCCACAAGCCGAAACTTACCTCCCAGAATTTAGGATGTCCAGATGGTGGGAGTCACTCCTGAGCCGAGGACCCTGGCCGAGAAGGTCTGGGACGCGCACGTCGTACGGTCCGCCGCCGGTGAGCCGGACCTGCTCTTCATCGACCTGCACCTGCTGCACGAGGTGACCAGCCCGCAGGCGTTCGACGGGCTGCGGCTCGCCGGGCGCCGGGTGCGCCGTACCGACCTGACCCTCGCGACCGAGGACCACAACACCCCGACCGGGTACGCCGATCCGGCGTTCCGGCTCCGCCGCGGTGACCTGCTCACCATCGCGGACCCGACGTCGCGTACGCAGATCGAGACGCTGCGCCGCAACTGCGCCGAGTTCGGCGTGCGGCTGCACCCGCTCGGCGACGAGAACCAGGGCATCGTGCACGTCATCGGCCCGCAGCTCGGGGTGACCCAGCCCGGCATGACGATCGTGTGTGGCGACTCGCACACCGCCACCCACGGCGCGTTCGGCGCGCTCGCCTTCGGCATCGGCACCAGCGAGGTGGAGCACGTGCTGGCCACCCAGACGCTGCCGCAGAGCAGGCCGAAGACCATGGCCGTCAACGTCACCGGCCAGCTCGCCCCCGGCGTCACCGCCAAGGACCTGGTGCTCGCGCTGATCGCCCAGGTCGGCACCGGTGGTGGGCGCGGGCACATCGTCGAGTACCGCGGCGACGCCATCCAGGCCCTCTCCATGGAGGGGCGGATGACCATCGCCAACATGTCCATCGAGTGGGGCGCCAAGGCCGGCATGATCGCGCCGGACGAGACGACCTTCGCGTACCTCAAGGGTCGGCCGAACGCGCCGCAGGGCGCCGACTGGGACGCGGCGCTGGCCTGGTGGCGGACGCTGCCCACCGACGAGGGCGCGCGCTTCGACGCCGAGGTCACCCTGGACGCCAGCCGGATCACGCCGTTCGTCACGTGGGGCACCAACCCCGGGCAGGGCGCGCCGCTGAGCGCGCCGGTGCCCGACCCGGAGGAGTTCACCACCGACTCGGAGCGCGCTGCCGCCCGCCGTGCGCTGGAGTACATGGATCTGCGCCCCGGCACCCCGCTGCGGGAGCTGCCCATCGACGTGGTCTTCGTGGGCTCCTGCACGAACGGCCGCCTGGAGGATCTGCGGGCCGCGGCCGACGTGCTGCGCGGCCACCGGGTCGCCGACTCCGTCCGGATGCTCGTGGTGCCCGGCTCCGCCGCCGTTCGGGAGGCCGCCGAGGCCGAGGGGCTGGACAAGGTCTTCGCCGACGCCGGCGCCGAGTGGCGGTTCGCCGGCTGCTCGATGTGCCTGGGCATGAACCCCGACACGCTCAAGCCCGGCGAGCGCTCCGCGTCCACCTCCAACCGGAACTTCGAGGGCCGGCAGGGCCGGGGCGGTCGTACCCACCTGGTCTCCCCGCCGGTCGCCGCCGCCACCGCCGTGGTCGGGCGGCTGGCCGCCCCCGCCGATCTGTAGAAGGGACCGAGGAGATGGACAAGTTCACCACCCACACCGGCACCGCCGTGCCGCTGCGCCGGTCCAACGTGGACACTGATCAGATCATCCCGGCCGTGTACCTCAAGAGGGTGACCCGCACCGGCTTCGCCGACGGGCTGTTCAACGCCTGGCGGGAAGACCCGGCATTCGTACTCAACGATGAATCCTATTCCGGTGCGTCGATCCTCATCGCCGGTCCCGAGTTCGGCACCGGCTCCTCCCGGGAGCACGCCGTCTGGGCGCTACGGGACTGGGGCTTCCGCGCCGTGGTGGCCCCGCGCTTCGGTGACATCTTCCGGGGCAACGCACTCAAGGAGGGCCTGCTGCCGGTCGAGTTGGAATTGAAAGCCGTCGAGGAGTTGTGGGATCTCGTCGAGGCCGACCCGACCACTCCGGTGACCGTCGACCTGACCGCCCGACAGCTCCGGGCCGGGGACGCGACCTGGTCGTTCCCACTGGACGACTTCAGCCGGTGGCGGCTGTTGGAGGGCCTGGACGACATTGGACTCACCCTCCGGCACGCCGATGACATCGCCTCCTACGAGGCGTCTCGACTGCCGTTCCTGCCCTCGGTGGCATAGCCGTACGCCCACCCGCACATCGGATTTCGCCCCCACCGGTCCAACCGGTGGGGGCGAATCCGTTACGACACAAGGGCTTTTTTCCACCGAATGTTTGTGTCCAGGCAGCGCAGGGCATACGGTGCGCGCAGAATGGCTCGCGTCGAGTCAGTTGCACAATCGGGAGGAAGTCGTGAACAAGGCCGAGCTCATCGAGGCGCTCGCCGTTCGCCTGGGGGACCGGAAGACGGCGACGGCCGCGCTCGACGCGGTCCTCACTGAGGTCCAGGCAGCGGTCACCAAGGGCGAGAAGGTGGCGATCACCGGATTCGGAGCATTCGAAAAGCGTGTGCGTGGCGCACGAACAGCGCGCAACCCGCGTACCGGCGAGGCGGTGAAGGTCAAGAAGACGTCCGTCCCGACCTTCCGCCCCGGCGCCGGGTTCAAGGAGATGGTGGCCAGCGGCAAGGTGCCGAAGGCCACGGTGGCGGCGAAGAAGACCGCCGCCGCCACGGCCAAGACCGCCGGTGCCAAGGCGGAGGGCACCAAGGCCACCGCCACCAAGGCGGCCGGTAAGAAGACCGCCCCGGCCAAGGCGAGCAAGACCACCACCGCCGCCGCCACCAAGGCGGCCAGCAAGAAGACCGCCCCGGCCAAGGCGAGCAAGACCACCACGGCGACCAAGACGGCCGCCAGCAAGAAGACCGCCCCGGCGAAGAAGACCGCCGCGGCGACCAAGTCCGCCACGGCGAAGAAGACCACCGCGGCGGCGAGCAAGAGCACGGCGGCCAAGAAGGCGCCGGCGAAGAAGGCTCCGGCCAAGAAGGCGGCCAGCAAGCGCTGACCGACTGGCCAAAGGGCGTCCACCCTCGCGGTGGGCGCCCTTTGCGCGTGCCGGACCGTTGACCCGGCCGGGCCGTACGCGCAGAATCGCCGTGCCGGCCCCCCCCTTGCGGACCGGTCCGCCGACGAAATGGGGCGCCGGTGCGCTACCGCCAGCTCACCACCGGATCGCTCGCGCTGGGCGTCATTCTGCTCATCGACGTGCTGCGCGTCTGGCTGCCCGGCATCATCACCATCTTCGGGCAGGCCGCGTCCACCCCGGCCGAGTTGATGGGCGCGTTCGCGCTCGGCTGGTTCGTTCTGGCGATGGCCGCGCCGGCTCTGGTCCGGCGGGTGGGCGCCCGCCGGGTCACCGTCGTCGCCGCCGTGCTGCTCGCCGTGGCCCGGCTCGCGCTCACCAGCGCCCCCGGCGGCCGTCCGCAGCTCTGGTTGGCCACCGCCGGTCTGCTCGCCGGTCTGGTCTGGTTGGTGGGTGTCGCCGGCGGCACCGACCGTCCGGTGCCGGGACTGGCCCTGGGGCTGGCGGTCAACGCCGCCATCCACGCGCTGCTGGACACCTACGACCTCGTCTGGCGGGGCGGCTGGGTGGCCTGGCTGCTCAGCGCCGTCGCGGTGGTGCTGTTCCTGCTCGGCACGACGCTGCCCACCGCGCCGCCCGGCCCCGGTGGCGCCCGATCGTGGCTGCTGGCCGGGCCGGTGCTGCTGCTGGCCGGCATGGTGGCCCTCGCGCCGGCCCTGGCCCAGGCCGGGATGTCGTACCTGGTCGCGAGTGGCGACGTCGCTCGCTCACCGCTGTTCGGCCTGGCGCCGGTGCCGGTGGCGGTCGCCGGGTTCCTGCTGGCCGCGCTGGCGGGCCCGACCCGGGGGTGGGGCCGGCCGCTCGGGCCGGCGGCCCTGCTGGTGGGCGTGGTGCTCTTCGCCCTCGACAGTGGCGACCTGCTCGTCGCGGCCATCCTGCTCACCGCCGTCGGACTCGGCGCCTGCCTCGCCCTCACCGACGCTCCGGGTCGCGCCGACGCCGACGGCGCCGCCCACGCCGCCGTCGACGCTGACGCTGGCGGTGAGGGCGCGACGGGCACGGACGACAGCCGCCGAACGGCGGCCCGCCGGGGGTACGCCGTCGCCGCCGGCATGCTGCTCTTCGTGCTGGGGGCGGTGGGTTACTACTCCGCCTACGACCTGGGCTACCCGAACGCGGTGGTGCCGGTGGTGGTGGCCGGGGTGGTCGCCGCCGTGGCCCTGGCCGCCCGTCCGTCCGGCCACCGGCGTCCCGGCCCGCTTCCGCCGCTGCGGACCGCCGGCGGGGTCGCCGCGCTGGCTCTGCTCGCGCCGCTGCTCGCCGACGAGGTGGCGGTGGCGAGCAACCGGGAGGGTCCGCCGGAGCGGTTGACCGTGGTGGCGTACAACATCCGGATGGGCTTCGGGCTGGACGGCCGGTTCGACCTGGCCGGGCTGACCGCGGCGATCGACCGGCAGCGGCCCGATGTGGTGCTGCTCAGCGAGGTGGACCGGGGCTGGCTGCTCAACGGCGGCCACGACACGCTGGACCTGCTGTCCGACCGGCTCGGCATGCCGTACGTGTTCGGGCCGGCCGCCGACCCGGTCTGGGGTGACGCGGTGCTCAGCCGGTGGCCGGTCACCGACCCACGGTCCCGGCCGCTGCCGTCTCTCGGGGCGCCCACCGGAGCGCAGGCTCTCGCCGTCACCCTGGACCTCGGCGACGGTGTCCGTGCCGCCGTGGTGAGCACCCACCTGCAACCGCCACCCGACGCGGGCCCGGTGGCGCAGGCTCGCGCGGTGGCCGACTTCGCCACCGGGTACGCGGCCGGCCGGCCGCTCGTGGTGGCCGGCGATCTGAACACCGAGCCGGGCGACGAGGCTTTCGAGCAGTTCACCGCGGCCGGGCTGGTCGACGCGTTGGCGGTCGCCCGTCCGCTGGCGACGAGCCCGGCGGACGATCCACGCCAGCAGATCGACCACGTCTTCGTCTCGCCCGGCCTGACGGCGACGGATCCGGTCGCGCCGCGCGGCGAGGCCAGCGACCACCTGCCGGTGGCGGTGACCCTCACCCTGCCGTCCCGCTGACCCCGCGCCGGGATCGCCGATGCTGCGGTATCTGGCCAGCCGGACACCGCCACGTCGGCGACCTGAAGGGGGGATCAACCGCCGAAGCGCCGGGCGGGCCTCACAGGCGGTCGGCCGCGAGCAGCCGCTCGCCGCTGAAGGCCAGCAGCCAGCCGCCGCCCTTCGGGGTAATGAAGTCCTCGTCGGCGCGGCCGGTCAGCTGCTCCAACGCGCCCGGCAGCACCTTGCCCTGGCTGCACACCGCCACCTGCCCGCCGGCGCAGGCCAGCTCCAGCAGTTGGGCGGCGGTGGCCAGCACCCGCTCGTCCTGTTGCTGACCCGGCTGCGGCTCGTCCAGGTCGCCGCAGATCTCGATGGGCAGGTCGAGCAACGCGGCGGCCGGGTCCAGGGTCTGCACGCAGCGGCGCGGCGAGGCCGACAGGAGCCGGGCCGGGCGCACCAGGGCGATCAGCGGCGCCAGCGCGTACGCCTGGGCCCATCCCTCGCGATCGAGCGGGCGGGCGGTGTCCGGGCCGGACCAGGTGGCCCGCTTGCCGGCGTGCCCGTGCCGGACCACCGCGACGGTCGCGGTCACCGGCGGCAGCGCGGCGAACCCGGCGAGCACCTCGGCGTCGTGCGGATAGCTGACCAGGCGGATCGCGTCGTCCACGGCCAGCCACCGGATGTCGTCGACCTCGGTGCCCGGCTGGAACCCGCCCTCGGCGACCGCGAGCATCGACCAGTAGTCGACCAGTTTGGCCTGCCCCTCGCTGCGGTAGCGCACCGACGGCAGCCGCACCTGCGGTACGCCCCGCACGTCGGCCTCCTCGGCCACCTCCCGGACCGCCGCGACCAGTGGATGCTCGCCCGGTTCGAGCTTGCCCTTGGGCAGCGTCCAGTCCCCGTAGCGCGGGCGGTGCACGACGCAGACCCGTACGCCGTCGGCGGTCGGTCGCCAGCAGACCCCGCCGGCAGCGCGGATGCCCGTCACGGCAACCATCTGGTCCGCCGTCGCCGGGTGGCCCGGTGCCACGCGGCGGGGAACCGGGCCCGCATCAGGCGGACCGTGTCGCGTTCCCGCTCGGCCAGCCGCCCGGCGGTGACCGCCAGCTCGTGGTCGGCCGGTCGGTCGGCGGCGAGGGCGAGCCAGGTCTCGGCGGCCACCGCGGCGTCCTGGTGTTCGCCGAGCACGTCCTGGACGCGGGCCAACGCGCGGGCCAGCCGCCGCGCGTCCTTGCCGACGGCCGGGACCACTGCGGTGACCGCGTAGCGGGCCTGCTTGCCCTCCTTGCGGACGGCGTGCCAGCGGTCGTCGGGGGCCAGCGGGTCGAGCCCGTCCACGCCGTCGGGGCCGGTGAGCTGCCGCCACGGGCGGGCCACCAGCTTCGGTAGCGTGCGCGCCGCCGGGGTGGCCGCCCGTCGGGTGAGCCGGGGCGCGCGGGCGGCCAGCACCAGGGCGTCCACCAGGGCCAGGTAACGCGGCGAGCGCAGCGCCTCGTCGATGGCGGCGAGCGCCTGCCGCTGCCGCTGCGCGAGCGCCTCGTCCAGTCGGTCCACCGCGCCCGTGTCGAGCGGGCTGAGCGGGTCGGCGGTCGCGGTGCGCCGCAGTCGGTCGCGGAGCACCTCGGCGTCGCGCGCCCCGCCGAGCACCCCGGCCAGCCAGCGCAGCTCGTCGCGCAGGGGCCGGGCCCAGCTGCGGCGCACCAGCGGCCGGAAGGTGCGCAGGTCGCTGCGCAGCCGTCGGCAGGCCACCCGCATCTGGTGTACGGCGCTGTCGCCGCCGTCGGTCGAGGTGCGCAGCCGCACCAGCGGGTCGTGCGCCAACAGTCGGCCCACCTCCTTGCGGACCGCCTCGGTGACCATGTCCCCGGCGGTCGGGTCGGCCGTCAGTCCGCCCGGCCCGACCAGGTCGGGTTCGGCCTGCGCCACCGTCCCCAGCGCCCGTACGTGCTTCGGGGTGAACGAGCCGGCCCGGGCCCCGGCCTCGCACAGCACCTCGCCGATTCGTTCCAGCAGCTTGCGGTCGCCGGCCTTGCGCTCCACCTCCACCTCGCGGAACGCGCCGGTGGTGGCGCCGGCGTCGTCGCGGACTGTCACCCGGTCGTCCACCACCTCGGCGAGCACCGTTCCGGCCCGGTCGCACACCTCGTGGGCGTGCCGGACGGTGCGTACCACAGTCACCGGCGCCAGCGACGCGCCCCGATGCAGGACGGTGACCAGCTCGACCAGCTCCGGCGGCGGCTGCCCGACCGGCCCGGGACGGGAGATCTCGTGCCGGACGCCGGGCGTGCCGGTGGGCAGCTTCACCGTCCACGGCAGCTCGTCACCCTTGCGGTGGCGCAGGGACGCCCCGGCGCGGGCCAGCCGCAGGTCGACCGTGTCGAGGTAGCGGGCGACGAGCGTCACCGGCGGCAGCGCCCGGACCCGGCCGCCGGCCGGGAACGTGGCGGACAGGTCCGGCAGCACGAAGGTGTCGTCCACCTCGTACTTCTGCTCCTCCTCGACCATCAGCTCAGCCTATGCCGCGAACGGTCAGCCGGCCGTGCCACCGACGCGGCGCAGCAGCAGATCCTGCAGGTGCACCCGGGCCGCGTCGTCACCGTCGGTACGCCGCGTCCAGGTGCCGTCGCCGGCTAGCTCGAACGCGTCCACGTCCGGGCTCATCGCGGCGGTCAGCACGTAGTCCAGCTCGGCGCGGGCGACCGGATCGCTCACCTGCACCAGCGCCTCCACCCGCCGGTCCAGGTTGCGGTGCATCAGGTCCGCCGAGCCCATCCAGAACTCGGCCTCGCCGTTGTTGCCGAAGCGGAAGACCCGGGAGTGCTCCAGGAACCGGCCGAGGATCGAGCGCACCCGGATGTTGTCCGACAGCCCAGGCACCCCCGGACGCAGCGTGCACATGCCCCGGATGAGCAGGTCGACGTGCACGCCGGCCTGGGACGCCCGGTACAGCGCGTCGGTCACGCCCTCGTCGACCAGCGAGTTGACCTTGAACTGGACCAGGCCGGGCATGCCCAACCGGACGTGCGCGATCTCCCGTTCGATGCGTTCGATGAGGCCGCTGCGGATGCCCTGCGGGGCGACCAGCAGCCGCCGGTACGCGGTCTGCCGGCTGTAGCCGGTCAGCACGTTGAACAGGTCGGTGAGGTCCGCCCCGATCTCCGGGTCGGCGGTGAGCATGCCGAAGTCCTCGTACAGGCGGGCGGTCTTCGGGTGGTAGTTGCCGGTGCCGATGTGGCAGTACCGGCGGATCTGGTTGCCCTCCTGCCGGACCACCAGGGCGGTCTTGCAGTGTGTCTTGAGCCCCACCAGGCCGTACACCACGTGGCAGCCGGCGCGTTCCAGGGTGCGGGCCCAGCCGATGTTGGCCACCTCGTCGAAGCGGGCCTTCACCTCGACCAGGACCACCACCTGCTTGCCGGCGGCGGCCGCGTCGACGAGCGCGTCCACGATCGGCGAGTCACCGCTGGTGCGGTAGAGGGTCTGTTTGATGGCCAGCACGTTGGGGTCGGCGGCGGCCTGCTCGATGAAGCGCTGCACGCTGGTGGCGAACGAGTGGTACGGGTGGTGCACCAGAATGTCCCCGTCCCGCAGGGTGGAGAAGACGCTGCGCGGCACCTCGCCCTCGGCGAGCCGGGGATGCGTGGCCGGCACGAACGGCGGGTCCTTGAGATCGGGGCGGTCGGCCTCGCCGTACACCTGCCACAGCGCGGAAAGGTCCAGCAGGCCGGGCACCCGCAGCACGTCCTGGTCGTCCATGTCCAACTCGCGGACGAGCAGCTCCAGCATGTGGTCGGAGATCGACGCGGCGACCTCCAGGCGGACCGGCGGGCCGAACCGGCGGCGGGCCAGCTCCCGTTCGAGGGCCTGGAGCAGATCCTCGTCGCGGTCCTCGTCGACCTCCACCTCGGCGTTGCGGGTGACCCGGAACAGGTGGCACTCGACCACCTGCATGCCGCTGAACAGCTGACCCAGGTGCACCGAGATCAGGTCCTCCACCGGCAGCATCCGCACGCCCGGCTGGTCCCGGTCGACCCGTACGAAGCGCGGGACGTTGTTGGGCACCTTCACCCGCGCGAACAGCTCGGACCCGCCGTCCGGGTCCCGGACCGCCACCGCCAGGTTCAAGGACCGCCCGGAGATGTACGGGAACGGGTGCGCCGGGTCCACCGCGAGTGGAGTGAGCACCGGGAAGATGTGCTCCCGGAAGTAGGTGCGCAGCCGCTCCCGCTCGGGGTCGCCCAGGTCACCCCAGCGCAGTATGCGGATGCCCTCCTCGGCCAGCCGGGGCAGGACGTCGTCGACGAAGCAGGCGGCGTGCCGGGCGACCAGCTCGGCGGTCCGTTCGGCGATCAGCTCCAGCTGTGTGCGCAGGGGCAGCCGGTCGCCGCCGCGCACCGGCAGGCCGGCGGAGAGCCGCCGCTTCAGGCCGGCGATCCGCACCATGTAGAACTCGTCGAGGTTGCTGGCGAAGATCGCCAGGAACTTGGCCCGCTCCAGCAGGGGGGTGCGCTGGTCCTCGGCGAGGGTGAGCACCCGCGCGTTGAAGTCGAGCCAGGACAGCTCCCGGTTGAGGAAGCGGTCCTCCGGCAGCGGGGGAGCAGCCGGTGGCTCGTCGTCCCCCGCACCGCCCGCGGAGAGGCCGGTGGCGAGGCCGCCGGAGGTGCCGGGCAGGGCCGCGCCGGTCGCCGGGCCGTCCGTCTCCGTGGGCGGCACGCCGGGTTCGATGACCTCGTCGAGCCCGGAGGACGCCGCGCCCGGGTCGTCGGCGAGCGTGTCGGCACGGGCGGCGCCGGCCCGTTCGGCCCGGGACGGGCGGAAACGGCCGTCGGTGCCGCGAACGCGGGCGCCGTTGCGGGGGTCGGTGGCGGGAGGGGTGACCGGATGCTCGCGAGGGGTGCTCACCCGCTCATAATCACCCGATTAGAGTTAACGCAAAATGAACTTGGCCCCGCCAGCTCAGTGCATCGTCGGCAATGTCACCCGGACGACCTCGCCGTCGGGATCGGTGTCGATGCGCACCCGCTGGCCGAGCCGGAGCAACCGCAGGCCGGAGGCGTCGAACGCCCGGGCGGGAAAACGCAGCTCGGTGCCGTCGTCGAGCAGTAGGACACCGCTGCGTGTCGCCGCGTCGTAACTGGCCACCGTGCCCTGCATGCTCGCACCGTACACCGGCCGGGTCAGCTTGTTCAGCGCGCCGGGCAGCCGGCGGCGAGCAGCGCCGCGGTGCGTGGGCCCAGCCCCAGCCGGGCGGCGGCGGCCAGGTCCTCGGCGGTGTCCACGTCCCGCCGCAGGCTGGGCCAGTCACCGGTCAGCGGCAGCGCCCCACTCGCCGCGTGCGCCGCCGCCGAGCCCACCCCGAACCGTGGGTCGAGGTCGACGCCCGGCGGCCCGGCGAGCAGCACCGTCCCACCACCGGGGGCATCCGCCACGAACCGGCGTACCCCCTCGGTGTCGTGCTGCGCCGCGCGCAGCGCGTCGGCCAGCTCGGCCGGGCGCAGCGCCGGCAGGTCGGCGGTCAGCCCGGCCACCCACCGCCCGGGGATCTGTGCCGCGCCGTGCCGGAAGGCGGCGTTCAGGCCGGCGTCCGGCAGGTCGGGCACCGTCCGCGCCCCGGCGGCCCGCGCCGCGGCCGCCACCCGGGTGTCGTCGGTCACCACCAGGGCCTCGGCGACCGCCGGGCAGGCCAGCACCGCGCGGAGCGTGTCGGCCGCCAGCGCCAGCGCCAGCTCCTCATGCGGTACGCCGGGCAGCGCGCCCCGCAGCCGGCTCTTGGCCGCGGTCAGACGCTTCACCGGCACCACCACGGCCCACCTCGGCTGACTCACGTCCGCAATCCTGCCAGCCGGACGACGGGACCCTCGCTGGCCGTACCGGGGGCGAGCAGGCATGATTTCCGCTGCGGGTGTCGCGGGTGGGGCTCGCGGCGGGTCGGGGCGCGACGAGGAGGCACAGTGGCACGGCGGAGGCTGGGGTTCTGGCAACGGTTCGCCGTGGGGCTGGTGAAGCCGGTGATGACCGTCTGGACCCGGCGGACCTGGCGCGGCCAGGAGCACCTCGCCGGTGACGACGGAATGATCATCGTCGCCAACCACATCTCGCACGCCGACCCGTTGGTCTCCGCGCACTTCATCTACGACTCCGGGCGGTGGCCGCAGTACCTGGGCAAGGCCAGCGTGTTCCGGGTGCCGGTGATCGGCTGGATCCTGCACCGCTGTCGGCAGATCCCGGTCGAGCGCGGCAGCGTGGACGCGGTCCGCTCGCTGGACAAGTCGGTCGCCGCGCTCGACGAGGGTGGCGCGGTGGTGATCTACCCGGAGGGCACGACCACCCGACAGCCGGACCTGTGGCCGATGAAGGCCAAGACCGGCGCCGCCCGGCTGGCGCTGGCCACCGGCGCCCCGGTGGTGCCGCTGGTGATGTGGGGTCCGGAGCGGATCTTCGACCCGCGGACCAGCCGGCTGAACCCCCGCCCCCGGATCCCGGTGACCGTGGTGGCCGGCGAGCCGGTCGACCTGAGCCGCTGGGCGGGCGCCCCACCGACCCGGGAGACCCTCGAGGAGATGACGGACGCCATCATGCTGCGGCTGCGAGACATGCTCGTCGAGATCCGTGGTGGCACCCCGCCGCCACTGTGGGAACGGCCGGCCCGACCGTCCGTCGAGCGCCACCCCGGTGAAGCGGCATGAGCGGCCACGTCGCGGTGCTGGGCGCCGGCTCCTGGGGCACCGCCTTCGCCAAGATCCTGGCCGACGCGGGGCGGGACGTGACCGTGTGGGCCCGCCGCGCCCCGGTGGCCGAGAGCATCCGCGCCGAGCGTCGCAACCCGGAGTACCTGCCGGACCTGCTGCTGCCGGCCCGGGTCACCGCCACCACCGACGCCGCCGAGGCGATCAGCGGCGCCGAGGTGGTGGTGCTGGCCGTGCCCTCGCAGACCCTGCGCGGCAACCTCGCCGAGTGGGCCGGGCACCTGCACCCGGACGCCACCCTGGTGTCGTTGATGAAGGGCATCGAACTCGGCACCACCAAGCGGATGAGCGAGGTCATCGTCGAGACCGCCGGGGTGGCCGCCGATCGGGTGGTGGTGGTCTCCGGCCCGAACCTCGCCCCCGAGATCGCCGCCGAGCAGCCGGCCGCCACGGTGGTCGCCGGCACCAACGCCGACCGCGCCACGCTCGTGCAGTCGTCGATCCGGACGCCGTACCTGCGGCCGTACACCAACGACGACGTGATCGGCTGCGAGCTGGGCGGCGCGGTCAAGAACGTGATCGCGCTGTCGTACGGCATCGCCACCGCGATGGGCTTCGGCGACAACACCCGGGCCATGTTGATGACCCGAGGGCTGGCCGAGACGGCCCGCCTGGGTGTGGCCCTCGGGGCGGACCCGATCACCTTCGCCGGCCTGGCGGGCATGGGCGACCTCGTCGCGTCCTGCTCGTCCCCGCTGGCCCGCAACCGCACCTTCGGCGAGCACCTGGGCCGGGGCGAGACGCTGGAGCAGGCCCAGGCCGCGACCCGACAGACCGCCGAGGGCGTCAAGAGCTGCCTCGCGATCCGCGATCTGGCGCGGGCGCACGGGGTGGAGATGCCGATCACCGAGCAGGTCGAACGGATCTGTCACGAGGGGATGGACCCGCGGCTCGCCGTGGACACCCTGATGAGCCGGACCGCCAAGCCCGAGTCGTACGAGTGAGGAACCGATGAGCGAACTGGGAGACGGCACCCGCTGCGTGCGCGCCGGCCTGCCCGAGCCGGCGCCGGGTGATGCGTTCCTGCCGGGTCCGGTCTTCGCCGCGCCGTACCACCTCGACCCGTGGCAGGGGCCGGACGCGTCGCCGAACGGCTACGGCCGCCCCGACAACCCGACCCGGCGGCTGTTGGAGGCCGCCGTGGGCGAGTTGGAGGGCGGTGACTGCCGGGTCTTCGCCAGCGGTCAGGCTGCCATCACCGGGACGCTGCTCACCCTGCTGCGCCCGGGGGACGCCGTGGTGCTGCCCTCCGACGGCTACTTCCCCGTCCGGGCGTTCGCCACCGCCGTGCTGGAGACGATCGGCGTACGGGTGCTCTTCGTGCCGACCGTGGGGCCGTACCCGTCCTTCGAGGGCGTCCGGCTGGTGCTGGTGGAGACCCCGGCCAACCCGGGTCTGGACGTGGTCGACGTGGCCGCCCTGGCGGAGCGGGCACATGCCGCCGGCGCCCTGCTCGCGGTCGACAACACCACCGCCACCCCGCTCGGGCAGCGCCCGCTGGACCTCGGCGCCGACCTGGTGGTGGCCTCCGGCACGAAGGCGCTCACCGGCCACTCCGACCTGCTGCTGGGCTACCTGGCCAGCCGGTCCGCCGAGGTGATCGAGGCGGTGACGCTCTGGCGTACCGGCACCGGTTCGATTCCGGGAGCGTTCGACGCCTGGTTGGCGCACCGGTCGCTGGCGACCCTCGACCTGCGGCTGGCCCGGCAGAGCGCGAACGCCGCAGCCGTCGCCGACCTGCTGGCGGGCCGGCCGGACGTGACCGGTCTGCGCTGGCCGGGGCTGCCGGACGATCCCGCCTACGCGGTGGCCTCGGCGCAGATGCGCCGGATGCCCGGGGTGCTCTCGTTCGACCTGGGCGACGCCGACCGGGTGGCCCGCTTCGTCGAGGCCGCCCGGCTGGTGGCGGCGGCCACCTCGTTCGGCGGTCTGCACACCACGGCGGACCGGCGGGCGCAGTGGGGGGACGACACCGCCCCCGGCTTCGTCCGGCTCTCCTGCGGTGTGGAGGACACTCCCGACCTGGTGGCCGACATCGCCGCCGCCCTGGACGCCGCCGGTCCGGTCTGAGCTTCGTGGCAGAGCCGTCCTTCACCGACCGCACCACCCTCGTCGGCCGGCTGCGCGCCGCCGGTTGCGTCTACGCCGAGGACGAGGCGGAGCTGCTGCTGGCCGCCGCAGACTCCCCGGCGACGCTGGCCGACCTGACCGCCCGGCGCGTCGCCGGCGAGCCGCTGGAGTACCTGCTCGGCTGGGCCGAGTTCTGCGGTCTGCGGATCGCCGTCGACGCGGGCGTCTTCGTGCCGCGCGGTCGGACGGCCCTGCTGGTCGAGGCCGCCGTCGAGCTGACCGGCCCGGCGCCGGCCGTGGTCGACCTCTGCTGCGGCTCCGGGGCCACCACTGTCGCGCTGGCCCGCCGGCTCGCGCCGCGCTGGCTGGCCGCCGCCGACATCGACCCGGCCGCCGTGGCCTGCGCCCGCCGCAACCTCGCCGGGCTACCCGCCGAGGTGTACGAGGGTGACCTGTTCGCTCCGCTGCCGGCGCACTGGCGGGGGCGGCTCGACCTGGTGGTGGCCAACGCCCCGTACGTGCCGACCGAGGCGGTGGCGCTGATGCCGCCGGAGGCGCGGCTGCACGAGGCCCCGGTTGCGCTCGACGGCGGGCCGGACGGGCTCACCGTGCTGCGCCGGGTGGGCGTCGACGCGGCGCACTGGCTGGTGCCCGGTGGGCACCTGGTGGTCGAGGCTGGCGAGACGCAGACCGACGCGCTGTGCGCGGCGTTCCACGCAGCCGGACTGTCGCCGACCGTACGACACGACGAGGACCTGGACGCCACTGCGGTAATCGCCCGCCGCCCAGGCTGATCCGCCCCCCCATCAGCGCTGCGGCGGAGATGCCTGGTCGACCGACCCACTTGTTCGCGTCCTTTGCTCTGCTTCAACCGGCGCAACACTCGCGGCCGATTGGTGTTGCGCGGAGTGAAGCAGAGCAAAGGACGCGCGACAGCAGTCCGGGGCACCGGGGACAGTAACTCCGGATGTCACCGGAGCTCGGCTGGTACCCCCAACCCCAGTTTCAGTGGGCGGGCGTGGCGGGGGAGCGGGGTTGGCACTAGCCTCGGCTCACACTCATGAGGGCGGGAGGCGGTTGCGGTGGGCAGCGCAGGTGTGCCGGTGGTCGTCGGCCTGGACAACGGCGGCACCAGCAACAACGCCACAGTCCTGACGGTGGACGGCCGGTTCCTGGTGGACGGGCTGCTGGAGATCCCGAGCGAGGTGCGCGCCGGCCCGGACGCGGCGATCGAAGCGCTGGCCCGGGCGCTGGACGGGGCTCTGGCGCAGACCGGCGTGCCTCGTGACCTGGTCCGGGCGGTCGGGTTGGACACGCCCGGCCCGGCCAGCGCCACCGGCGTCATCTCGTCGCGCGGCTCGACCAACTTCTCCCAGCCTGCCTGGCGTGGCTTCGACGTGCGGGGCGCGCTCCAGCGACGGCTCGGCCTGCCGGTGATCTACCACAACGACGGCAACGCCGCCGCGCTCTACGCCCACCACGTGTATTTCGGCGACGAGGCGATGGCGCGATCGTCGGTCTCGGCGATCGTCGGCACGGGCCTCGGTGGCGGGGTGGTGGAGAGCGGCAAGGTGATCGCCGGCGCCGCCGGCATGGCCGGCGAGCTGGGTCACGTGCACATCCCGCTGAACGGGCTGCTCGGCCCGGGCCAGCCGGAGCCCACCTGCGCCTGCGGCTTCACCGGCGACGTCGAGAGCGTCGCCTCGCTGACCGGCATCGAGCGCAACCTGCTGCCGTACTGGCTGACCCGCCACCCCGACCACCCGCTGACCGCCGAGCCGGCGGCGCGGGCGGCGAAGCTCGTGCGGGGCTACGGCGAGCGGGGTGACGCGCTGGCCCGGGATCTCTTCACCCAGCAGGCGATGGCGCTGGGCCGCCTGTTCACCGTGGCGGCCAACTTCACCGATCCCCACGCGTACTTCGTGGGGGGCGGGGTGGTGGAGGCGGCGCCGGAGTTCCGCGACTGGTTCCTGGCGACGGTCCGCGAGCACACCGTCCTCCGGGAGGAGCAGGCCGCGGTGGCCACCTTCGCGCTGGTTCCGGACCGCGACATGGCCGGCGCCAGGGGTGTGGCGATCGCCGCCCTGGAGGCGCTGCGCGCCGTGCCGGAGCCCCGCCCGCTGGTCGCCTGAGTTCTCTCCCGCTCGTCGGCCGTGCCCGCTCGCCGGAGCGTCCCCTTCCCCGCCCGCGCCCCGCTGACCGGCGGTGACAGCCCGGTCAGCGGAGCGCGGGGGCGGGGTGGTCGCGCTCCGGTCAGCCGCGCGGCGGGGCCTGGGCGAAGGCGGCCCAGGCCGCCGGGGGGAACAGCAGGGCCGGACCGGCCGGGTCCTTGGAGTCGCGGACGGCCACCAGCTGGGGGATCGTGGCCACCTCCACGCAGGCGCCCTCATCGCCGCTGCGGCTGCTCTTGCGCCACGCCGCCGTGGCCAACGCCGCTGTGATCGTCGGTGTCATCGGTCCTACCGTCCCTTCAGGACTGACAGGAGCATCGCCCGGCTGTCCGCCGGGCTGAGCGCCACGCTGCGCAGATGCTCCATGATCTTGGTGCAGGTACGCGTCTCGCCCGCGCGGTCGAGGATCATCTGACCGGCGACCGTCTCCACCGACGCGATGATGGGGTCCTCCGGGTCGGCGAACTCCAGGATGTGCAGCGAGCCCCGGGTGCCCCGGTGGTAACCGGCGGAGAGCGGGATCACCTGGACGGTGATGTTCGGCAGTTCGGCCATCTTGACGAGGTGCCGTAGCTGGCCGTTCATCACCGACTGGTCACCGACCGGGCGCAGCAGCGCGCCCTCGTCGATGATCGCGTCGAGGATGGGTGGAGTGTCGGCGGTGAGCCGCACCTGGCGGTCGAGTCGGACCTTGACCCGCTGCTCCACCAGCTCGTCGCCGAGGGTGTGCGGGCCGCCGCGCATCACGCCGCGGATGTAGTCCGCGGTCTGCAGCAGGCCGGGCACCACCGAGGGCTCGAAGTTGGCGATGGCGGTGGCCTCCGCCTCCAGGGCGATGAAGTCGATGGTGCGTGGGTCGAGCAGGTACGAGTACGACACCCACCAGCCCGGCTTGCGGGCGTCCTTGGCGAGCTGCACCGCGGCGGCCACCTCCTCGGAACCCACTCCGTACGAGGTGAGCAGGGCGCGCACGGTGGCCGGGTTGATCAGCGTCTGGGCGTTCTCATAGCGGGAGAGGGTGCTGCGGGTGCTGTTGATCTCATCCGCGGCGGTCTCCAGCGTCAGCCCGGCGGCTTCCCGGTATTGACGCAGGGCGATGCCGAGTCGGCGGGCGCGGGCGGTCTTCGGGGCCATGCATCGATGGTCGCACACATTTATGGGAACGGGTACATGAGAGAAGGTGGATGAGAGTTGCATTCATGGCTGTAGACGTGTCAATCTGTCATCGCGTCCTCACCGCCGGTTGTCGTGGCGACGGTGGTGGTGAGCGACCGGAGGGGATAGGGCGCGCGGCGATCGGGTTTCTCCCCCGTACCCGATCGTCGCGTGCCGTCCGTTGCAGCCCGCCGGAAGGAGACGACGTGCATACCGGTTCGAAGTCTCTCGCCCCGCAGCGCGAGGGTCGGCGATGACCCGCTTTCTGGTCGTTCTCACCGACGTGCGTCCCGTCGAGGGCATCGACCGCAACGAACGCGTCGCTCCCGAACGCCGCCGCCAGGTGGTCGGCGCCAGCAGCAGGGAGGCCGCCGACCGGATCGCCGGAGCCTTCATGGCGCTGGGCATGGTGCGGGCCGGGCGGCAGCGGGTCAAGGTGATCGCGGTCGGCCGCCGGCACGCCGGGGACTGACCGGCCTCGAACATTCCGTCACGCACCGTATATGCTCTGTTGACCGATTGCCGTGTCGCTTCGGGGCTCGCCGGGTATCGCCGCGCCTGATCGCCACGCACAGTAAGGTCAACCGGGTGAGCGCCACCGGCGAGCACGACCAGCCGCAGTCGCGTACGAAGAGGTGACCGGAGTGACCACCCCAGGCAAGACCCGCGTGGCGATCGTCTTCGGCGGCCGCAGCCCGGAACACGGCATCTCCTGCGTCAGCGCCGGCAGCGTGTTCGCCGCACTCGACCCGGACGAGTACGAGGTCGTGCCGGTGGGCATCACCCGCGCCGGCCAGTGGGTGCTGACCAGCGGGGACCCCGCCCAGCTCGCCATCAACGCCCGCCAGCTCCCGGAGATCACCGCCGAGTCCGGCGAGGACATCGTGCTGCGCGCCGACCCGACCGGGAACGGGCTGATGGTGCTCGACCCGACCGAGGGCCCCCGGGCGCTGGCCGACGTGGACGTGGTCTTCCCGGTCCTGCACGGCACGTACGGCGAGGACGGCACCATCCAGGGCATGCTGGAGATGGCCGGCATCCCCTACGTGGGGGCGAACGTGTTCGCCTCCGCCGCCGCCATGGACAAGGAGTTCACCAAGAAGCTCTGCGCGGTCGAGGGCATCCCGGTCGGCACGTACGCGGTGCTGCGTAACGGGATGACGCTGAGCGAGCAGGACAAGGAGCGGCTCGGACTGCCGGTCTTCGTCAAGCCGTCCCGCGCCGGCTCGTCGTTCGGCATCACCCGTGTCACCGACTGGGCCGAGCTGGACACGGCGGTCGCCACCGCCCGGCAGTTCGACCCGAAGGTCATCATCGAGGCCGCGATCGTCGGCCGCGAGATCGAGTGCGGCGTGCTGGAGGGCGAGGCAGGCGGTGCCCCCGAGGCATCCGTGCTGGCCGAGGTGCGGGTCGCCGCCGACCACGACTTCTACGACTTCGAGGCCAAGTACCTCGACGACTCCTGCGAGTACGACATCCCGGCCGGCCTGCCGGACCGGGTGACCCGCCAGGTGCAGGAGTACGCCGTCCGCGCGTTCTCCGCGCTGGACTGCGCCGGCCTGGCCCGGGCCGACTTCTTCGTCACCCCCGAGCTGGACGTCTACCTCAACGAGATCAACACGATGCCCGGGTTCACCCCGACGTCGATGTTCCCCCGGATGTGGGCTGCCTCCGGCCTGGAGTACCCCAAGCTGGTCAACCGGCTGATCCGTACCGCCCAGCGGCGCGGCGTCGGCCTGCACTGAGCAGCCGGCCCCGACGCGCGGCCCGCCGTACGGGCCGCGCGTCAGCGGATCAGCGCTGGCAGCCGGCGGGGATGGCGCCGCCCGAGGGCACCGACGCCACGATCGCGCTGGAGATCGGCGAAACCCACTGCAGCGGCTGCTCGTACGAGCGTGGGATGCGAACGGTGACCGACGTCTCCCGGTCGACAGTGGTGAGCACGGTCACGTCGGTCTCCTCGACGGGGTGCCAGCAGACCCGGTTGACCGTCCAGACCTCGTCGGTGGCCGGGACTGTCGGCTCGGCGCCCCCGCAGGCCACGGTGAGCGCGGGGTCGCCGTACGCGGCGTTCTGCTCCGGGCCCGCCGTGACCGGGCGCTGGGCCAGGTCACGGATGGTCTGCGGCAGCTGGGAGAGCAGCGCGCGGCAGACCGTGGCCGGACGCTCGGCCAGCGCCGGGGCGGCCATCTCGACCGGAGCGGTGGACTGCGCCCGTGCGGTGCTCGCCGAAGGGCTCGGCGCGGCGGCGGGCGTGTCCGGGGCGAGCTTGGCGAAGGCCAGCACGGCCACCAGCAGCGTGATCGGCAGCGCGATCAACGTGGCCAGCAGGGCGGCGCCCCGGATGGTCCGGTCCCGGCCGGCCGGCGCGTCGGCGCCCGGGTCGGCGCTGTCGCGGATACCGTCAGCCGGCTCGGGCGTCCCGTCGACCGGCTCACGCGTCCCGTCAGCCGGCTCGTGCTTCCCGTCGTCGTCCAGAGCAGCCGAGGAGGTCGTCATCTCGTCCACTTACAGCCGCACCACCGAACACGTGAGGGTGCGCGTGATGCCGGGCACCATCTGCACCTTGCTGACGATGAGTTTGCCGAGCTCGTCGACGGTGTTCGCCTCGGTGAGGACGACCACGTCGTACGGCCCGGTGACGGCGTCGACGCGTACCACGCCGGCGATGTCCGCGATGAGACCCGCCACGTCACGTGCGCGGCCGACCTCGGTCTGGATGAGGATGTACGCCTGTACCACGACTCGACCTCCGTCCGTCGCCGCCCGGGAGCGGCCCGAAGGGTGAAACTACCTTACGGACCAGGTCTGATCCCTATCGGTGGTCAAGGAGCAGCGGTGAGCGAGCGCGGCGGTGCCGGGCGGTACGGGCCGAACGCCGGCGGTGGCGCCAGCGTGGCCGGGATCGGCGAGTTCGGGCTGATCGGGCGGATCACCGCCCGGTTGGCGATGGGCCCGACGACCCTGCTCGGCCCGGGTGACGACGCGGCGGTGGTGGCCGCGCCGGACGCCCGGGTGGTCGCCTGCACGGACGTGCTGGTCGACGGGCGGCACTTCCGGCGGGACTGGTGCTCGGCGCGCGACGTCGGTCACCGGGCCGCGGCGGCCAACCTGGCCGACGTCGTGGCGATGGGCGCCACCCCGACCGCCCTGCTGGTCGCCCTCTGCATGCCCGCCGACCTGGAGACGAGCTGGGCGGAGGGCCTGGCCGACGGGTTGGCCGCGGAGGCCGCCACGGTCGGCGCGAGCGTGGTCGGCGGGGACATGTCGGCGAGCCCCACCCTGACCATCGCGGTCACCGCGCTGGGTGACCTCGGCGGCCGGGCGCCCGTGGTGCGCTCCGGCGCCCGCCCCGGGGACGTGCTGGCCCTGGCCGGCCGCATCGGGTACGCGGCGGCCGGGCTGACCGTGCTCACCCGGGGCTTTCGCACCCCCCGACTGCTGGTCGAGGCGTACCGACGGCCGCAGGTCGCCTACCCGGCCGGGCCGCAGGCCGCCCAGCTCGGCGCGACCTCGATGATCGACGTCTCGGACGGGCTCCTCGCCGATCTCGGGCACGTGGCGCAGGCCAGCGGTGTGGCGATCGACGTGCGCCGCGACGCGTTCGAGGTGCCCCGGCAGATGGCCGACGCCGCGCGGGCGCTCGGCGTCGACCCGTACACCTGGATTTTGGCCGGTGGCGAGGACCACGCGCTGGCCGCGACCTTCCCCGCGACGGTGGCGCTGCCGCCGGAGTGGCGGCCCATCGGCCTGGTCACGGAGGGTGCCGGAGTGACTGTCGACGGCGGCGCCTACGACGGGCCGCGGGGCTGGGACCACTTCCGGTGACGCCGCGCGCCAGCCGTATCCTGAACACCGTGAGTGAGATCGAGATCCGAGTGGTGCGGTTCGACGCGCCGGTGGCGCAGCAGTTGATCCGGGCCGCGCTGGCCGACCTCGGTGCCCGCTACGGAGGCACCGGCGACGACACCCCGGTCGCCGCGAGCGAGTTCGAGCCGCCGGACGGCGCGTTCCTCGTCGCCTACCTGGCCGGTGAGCCGGTCGGCTGCGGTGGCTGGCGCAGCCACGGTGCGGGCACCGCCGAGCTGAAGCGGATGTACACCGCCCCGGCGGCCCGCGGTCGCGGCGTGGCGCGGACGGTCCTCGCGGCCGTCGAGCGCTCGGCCCGCGAGCAGGGCCGCAAGCGGATGGTCCTGGAGTGCGGTGACAAACAGCCCGAGGCGATCGCCATGTACGTGTCCGCCGGTTATGACCGGATCCCGAACTTCGGCTTCTACAAGGACGCGGAGGGCTGCCTCTCCTTCGGCCGCACGCTCTGAGCGGTCGCCGCCCACCCGGGGGCGGACACGACAGAGCCGGCGGACCGCAGGGGGCCGCCGGCTGAGCCGAACGAGAAGAGTTGGTGCTGCCGCGTCAGGCGCGGGTGACCTTGCCGGCCTTGATGCACGAGGTGCAGACCTGCAACTTCTTGGTGTTGCCGCCACCGGCCGGGGTACGCACCGACTGGATGTTCGGGTTCCAGCGGCGGTTGGTCCGCCGGTGCGAGTGGGACACGTTGTGGCCGAAGCCCGGTCCCTTGCCACAGACGTCGCACACGCTAGCCACGGGATACTCCTGGGATTGAAACGTTCATGAGGTCGCCGGCAGGCGCTGCCCGGGCAACCTGGTCAGGTTACCCGATGACCCGCCGACCCGGCCAACCGGCCCGGTCGGGCGGTCGTGCACGGCCCGGCCCGGGCCTGCTGGTGGGCCGGTGGGCCGGCCCGGCGGCAACCGTACCGGAGGCGTCGACCCGGCCCGGGAGCGCCGTCGGACCGGGCGCGGACGGACACGCCGGACGAGTCCGACGCGTGTCGGTGCGCAACAGTAGGCTTCTGGCCGTGCTGGACACCCTCGACGCCGCCGCGGTCCGCCGCTGGTGTGCGAGCGGGCTGGCCGCGCTCAAGCGCCACCAGGGCGAGATCGACGAGCTCAACGTCTTTCCGGTGCCCGACGGTGACACCGGCACCAACCTGGTGCTCACCCTCACCTCGGCCCAGCAGGCCCTGTCGATGGACCTGGACACCCTCCCCGACAGCGGCCCCACCGCCCACGGGCACGCGCTGCGGCTGATGGCACAGGGCGCGCTGCTCGGCGCCCGGGGCAACTCGGGGGTCATCCTCTCGCAGATCCTGCGCGGCTTCGCCGACGCCGTCGTGGCCGTGCCGGTGGTGCGCGGGCAGGCCCTGGCCGTCGCGCTGCGGGCCGCGACCGCCGCCGCGTACACGGCGGTCGGCCGTCCCGTGGAGGGCACCCTGCTCACCGTCGTCGCCGCGGCCGCCACCGGGGCCGAGCAGGTGGGCGGCGACGACCTGCCCGCGGTGGCCCGCGGCGCGGCGCGGGCGGCGGCCGAGGCCCTGGCCCGTACGCCCGAGCAGCTGCCGGCCCTGGCCCGCGCGGGGGTCGTCGACGCGGGCGGGCGGGGGCTCTGCGTCCTGCTCGACGCCCTGGTCGAGGTGCTCACCGGGGAGGGCGCCACAGGGCTCGCGCCGCCGCCGCGCACCGCCCGCCCGGCGGCCACAGTCGCGCGGGAGACCGGCTCCGAGGAGTACGCCTACGAGGTGCAGTTCCTGCTCGACGCCCACGCCGACGCGGTGGCCGTGCTGCGCCGGACCCTGGAGGCGCTGGGTGACTCGCTGGTCGTCGTCGGTGACGGGCGTGAGCCGGGCGGCACCTGGAACGTGCACGTGCACGTCAACGACGTGGGCGCGGCGGTCGAGGCGGGGGTCGCCGCCGGCCGCCCGTACCGGATCTCGGTGACCCGCTTCGCCGACCAGCCGGAGCCGTCGGCCGGCCCGACCGAGGACGGTCGGGCCGCCGTGGTGGTGGCCACCGGCCGCGGGATCGCGGAGCTGTTCGCCGCCGAGGGCGCGACGGTGGTGCCCGGCAACCCGTCCACGGGTGAGCTGCTGGACGCCGTGCGCAGCACCCGGGCGGCCCGGGTGGTGGTGCTGCCCAACGACCCCAACACGGAGGCGGTCGCGAGCGCGGCGGCCCGCGAGGCGCACCGGCACGGCATCAAGGTGAGCGTGGTGCCGACCCGTTCGCCGGTGCAGGCCCTCGCCGCCCTGGCGGTCCGCGACGGCACTCGCCGCTTCGAGGACGACGTGATCGCGATGGCCGAGGCGGCCGGCGCCTGCCGCTACGCCGAGGTCTGCCACGCCAGTCGGGAGGCGCTGACGGTCGCCGGCCCGTGCCGCCCCGGTGACGTGCTGGCGCTGGTCGAGGGGGAGGTGCACCTGATCGGCACCGACCTCACCGACACCTGCGCCGCAGTGGTCGACCGGATGCTCGGCGGCGGCGGGGAGCTGGTCACCCTGCTGGCCGGGGTGGACGCCCCCGCCGGGCTCACCGATGCCGTCCGCGCGCACGTCGCGCGGCGCTGGCCGTTCGTCGAGGTGCAGGCGTACCCGGGCGGCCAGCCGTTCTATCCGCTTTTGGTGGGGGTCGAATGAGCGAGCCGGCCACGGTGGACACCCCGTTGAAGAAGCTCGTCGGGGACAAGACGGCCAAGGCGTTGGCCGCCCACCTCGACCTGCACACCGCGGGGGACCTGATCTACCACTTCCCGCGTCGCTACGACGAGCGCGGCGAGCACACCGACATCCGGTCGCTGGACGTCGGTGAGCAGGTCACCGTGCTGGCCCAGGTGCAGCGCACCGCCGTACGGCCGATGCGCCAGCGCCGGGGCAACCTGCTGGAGGTGACCGTCGGCGACGGCTCCGGCGGCCTGCTGACGCTGACGTTCTTCGGCAACCAGGCGTGGCGCGAACGGGAGCTGCGTCCGGGCCGGTGGGGGCTGTTCGCCGGCAAGGTCACCGAGTTCCGGAGCAAACGTCAGCTCAACGGCCCGGAGTACGTGCTGCTCGGCGAGGGCGGCGAGGGCGAGGCGGCGGTCAGCGACGAGATCGAGGAGTTCGCCGGCGCGCTGATCCCCGTGTACCCGGCGGCGGCGGCCGTCCCGACCTGGGTGATCGCCCGCTGCGTACGGGTCGTGCTGGACACGTTCACCCCGCCGGAGGATCCGCTGCCGTCCTCCGTCCGCGCCAGCCGCAACCTCGTCGACCTGGGCCCCGCGCTGCGGGAGATCCACCGGCCGTCCACCAAGGAGGCGCTGCACCGGGCGCGGCGACGACTCAAGTGGGACGAGGCGTTCGCCGTCCAGCTGACGCTGGTGCAGCGCAAGCACCGGGCCGCCGACTGGCCGGCCCGGCCCCGCCCACCACGCACGGGTGGGCTGCTGGACGCCTTCGACGCCCGACTGCCGTACGAGCTGACGGCCGGTCAGCGCGAGGTCGGCGTGGAGATCGCCACCGACCTGGCGGCCGCGCATCCGATGCACCGGCTCCTGCAGGGCGAGGTCGGCTCGGGCAAGACGGTGGTGGCGTTGCGGGCCATGCTCCAGGTGGTCGACGCGGGCGGGCAGGCCGCGTTGCTGGCCCCTACCGAGGTGCTGGCCGCGCAGCACCACCGGGGCATGCTCGACCTGCTCGGGC
The DNA here is from genome assembly GCF_040607775.1 of Micromonospora sp. NPDC005237. Lineage (NCBI taxonomy): Bacteria > Bacillati > Actinomycetota > Actinomycetes > Micromonosporales > Micromonosporaceae > Micromonospora > Micromonospora sp. NPDC005237. The sequence continues at coordinate 702,272 of NZ_JBEXHJ010000001.1, forward strand.
CCCTCGGGCGGGCCGGTGAGCTGGATTCCGCCGAGCACGCGACCCGGGTGGAGCTGGTCACCGGCTCGCTAAGCGCGGCAGCCCGCCGACGGGCGCTCGGCGAGGTGGCCAGCGGCAACGCCGGCATCGTGCTCGGCACCCACGCGCTGCTCTACGAGGGGGTGGACTTCGCCGACCTGGGCCTCGTGGTGGTCGACGAGCAGCACCGCTTCGGCGTGGAGCAGCGCGACGCGCTGCGCGCCAAGGCCGACCAGCCGCCGCACACGCTGGTGATGACGGCCACCCCGATCCCGCGCACGGTGGCGATGACCGTCTACGGCGACCTGGAGGTGTCCACTCTCTCCCAGCTGCCCCGGGGCCGGTCGCCGATCGCCTCGCACGTGGTGCCGGCCGCCGAGAAGCCGGCCTTCCTCGACCGGGCGTGGCGGCGGCTGCGCGAGGAGGTGGCCGCCGGCCACCAGGCGTACGTGGTGTGCCCGCGAATTGGTGACGGCCCGACGTCCGACGAGGAGCCGCCGCCCGAGGACGACAACGGCCGCCGGCCGCCCCTCGCCGTGACCGAGGTGGCCCCGCTGCTGGCCGAGGGGCCGTTGCACGGTCTGCGGATCGGGGTCCTGCACGGCCGGCTGCCCGCCGACGAGAAGGACGCGGTGATGCGTTCCTTCGCGGCCGGTGACCTGGACGTGCTGGTGGCGACCACGGTGATCGAGGTCGGCGTCGACGTGCCGAACGCCACCGTGATGATCGTGCTGGACGCCGACCGGTTCGGTGTCTCCCAACTGCACCAGCTGCGTGGTCGGGTCGGCCGGGGTGCCGCCGCCGGGCTCTGCCTGCTGGTCAGCGAGGCCGCCGAGGGCTCGTCGGCGCGCGAACGGCTGGACGCGGTGGCGTCCACCAGCGACGGCTTCAAGCTCGCCGAGCTGGATCTGGAGCAGCGCCGCGAGGGCGACGTGCTGGGCGCCACCCAGTCCGGGCACCGCTCGCACCTGCGGCTGCTGTCCCTGAAACGCGACGCCGACCTGATCCGCGACGCCCGCGCCGAGGCGATCACCCTGGTCGAGGAGGACCCGGAGCTGATCCGCAACCCGGCGCTGGCCGCGTCGGTCGCCGCGCTCGTCGACGAGGACCGCGCGGAGTACCTGGAGAAGGGCTGAGCGCTCCAACCGGGGTGTCCCGGCCACGGTGACACCCCGGTTTTCTGGTTCCCGAGTCGATCTCCCACACAGACCGAGGGCGCGCCGACCGGGTGGTCGACGCGCCCTCAGGCTTCAGCTCAGGTCAGGTCAGGCGGTGAAGGTCACCCGACGCCGACGGGCGATGACGAAGAGCACCGCGCCCGCGATCAGCAGGGCGATAGCGCCGGCGGCAATGCCGCCCGCAGCCGCACCGGTGACCGGGAGGCCCGGCTCGTCCTTGCCGCCGCCACCGGCGCCACCGCCGCAGTTGCCCTCCGGCGTGTAGATGGCTTCGAGCTCCAGGTCCATGTCCGGCAGTGCGACGATCGCCGTCTTGTCCTTGCCAGCCTTGAAGGTCACCGTCTCCGACGCGCCGGCCGCGACCGTGCGGGTCTCGGTCTTGTCGCCGTAGGTGAAGGTGGTCTTCACCGGCAGGCCACCCTCGGGGTTGGTGACGGTGAGGGCGAACTCCTTGCAGTCGGCCTTGGTGGTGACGGCCGGCAGCGGGCAGTCCTCGGGACGCGTCCACGAGTACGTGCCGTTCTCGATGACCTTGCCGTCGACCAGGACCTCGATCTTGCCGGCGTCGGCGGCGGGCACCACGATGCTGGTGTCGGCCTTACCCGGCGCGACGGAGACCTTCTTGGTGAAGCCGTTCTCGCCCTTGACCTCGAACTCGACGGCGTACTTGCTGATCTTGCCGTCGTTGCTCAGCGACACGCCGACCGAACCGTCGCAGTTGGACGCGAAGGTCGAGGCCGGGGTGACGCAGCTCTTGCTGCCGCCGTTGTACCAGCCCTGCGGGCCCTTGGACCGATTGCCCGGGGCGCCCGGCGAGCCGAGCTTCTTGTTGTCGTAGCGCTTGCCGCCGTCGACGATCTCGTCGATGACCTGGTCCTTGTCGCCCCAGATGAGGTCGACCTGGGTGTGGCAGTCCGGGATCTCGACGTTCAGCGTGATCTCGGTCTGGGTGCCACCGATCCAGTTGCTGTCCGGCGTGCCGTACACGTACTGCGGGGTGGCGAACTGCGGACGCGGCGCGAAGTACGACACCAGCGTGAACCACTGCTTGCCCTCGCCGCAGAGCGGCAGGTCACCGTCGAGCTTGATGGTGGCGGTGCCCTTCGGGCCGTCGAACGTGTGGCTGTACTTGGCCTTGTCGACCTCGACGCACTTCGGAGCCGGGGTGCAGGACTTGTCGGCGGCGAGGTTGATGTCACCGTCGGCGGTGTTGTTCGCCGTGACCTTCCCCTCCTTGATCCACTCGGCGTAGACCTGGAGGTGAGCCTTGGTGGTGTTGCCGGGCACGCGCTGGACGGCCAGCTTGGAGGAGGCCATGGGGATGACCAGCCCCTGCAGCGGCTTCGCCTCCTTCGCCCCCTCGACCAGCGAGGTCACCGGGGTGGCCGGGTCAGCGGTCACCCTCTGGATGGTCGCGTCCTTCTTGGCTTCGCTGTTCTCCACCTTCCACGTGATCACGCGCTCGCCCGTGAGCTGGTCACAGTCGGCGGTGGCGGTGATGGTGGTGTGGTGGGCGCTGGCTGGGGTGGCCACCGCGGCGACCCCGGTGAGGCCGACGAGGGCGGCTCCCAGGATGGCCAGCGGTCGCCGGAGCGACAGCTTGGGACGGATCACGGGTACTCCTGGAGTGCTGAAGCGTTGGGGGTGTGGCACGAGAGTGACAGTGGACGGTCGCTGCACGTCCGATCGGAGAGGCGCCCTCCCGAGCCGTGGGCCGGCGGGTTGGCCGTCGGCACCCGGCAGACCCTAGCGATATCGCCGCGCGTGATACAGCGCTCAGGATTTGCTAAGAATGATGTTATGAACTTGAGATCATTGATATACGAGAAGTGATCACGTGATTCTCCTGGCGGTACCGACCGTGTCGAGAGCGGCCCCGAAGGGTCGCGTAGCGTCGGGGTCATGAGCAGGAGGAAACGGTGACCCGGATCGTGGCCGGGACGCTCGGTGGCCGGCGGATCGCCGCGCCGCCCGGCGCCGGCACCCGACCCACGTCCGACCGGGTCCGGGAGGCGCTGTTCAGCGCTGTCGAGTCCGAGGTCGACCTCGACGGCGCCCGCTTCGCCGACCTGTACGCCGGATCCGGCGCGGTCGGGCTGGAGGCGCTGTCCCGGGGCGCCCGACACGTCCTGCTGGTCGAGTCCGATCCGCGGGCGGCCCGGGTGATCCGGGAGAACGTGGCGACCCTGCGAGCCGGCCCGGCCGTACGGCTGGTCGCCGGCAAGGTGGCGACCGTGCTGGCCGCTGGCCCGGACGGCGGCCCGTACGACGTGGTCTTCGCCGACCCGCCCTACGCCGTGCCGGACGCGGAGATCACCGCGCTGCTGACGACGCTTGTCGACGGCGGCTGGCTGGCGCCCGACGCGCTGGTGGTGGTGGAGCGGTCCCGCCGCACCAGGCAGTTCGAGTGGGTGGAGGGGATCACCCCCGAGCGCAGTCGCCGGTACGGCGAGACCACCCTTTGGTACGGTCGCCGATCATGAGACGTGCGGTGTGTCCCGGCTCGTTCGACCCGGTCACCAACGGACACCTCGACATCATCGGCCGCGCGAGCCGGCTGTTCGATGAGGTGATCGTCGGCGTGCTGATCAACCAGTCGAAGAGCGGCCTGTTCACCGTCGAAGAACGGATCGAGATGCTCCGCGAGGTGACCGCCTCGTACGGTAACGTGCGGGTCGAGTCCTTCCGGGGGCTGCTCGTCGACTTCTGCCGCGCCCAGCAGGCGAGCGTGCTGATCAAGGGGCTGCGGGCGGTCAGCGACTTCGACTACGAGTTGCAGATGGCCCAGATGAACATCGGGCTGGCCGGGGTCGAGACGCTCTTCATGCCGACCAACCCGCTCTACTCGTTCCTCTCCTCCAGCCTCGTCAAGGACGTGGCCAAGTGGGGCGGCGACATCTCCGCCCACGTCCCGGACCCGGTCCGCGAGGCCCTCCAGTCCCGCCTGGGCCCCCCGCCCCTGACCTGACCCGGCCGATCTCGCACGTACCGTTCCCGGTTCGCCCCCTTTCGCGCTGCTTTGCCGCCACCGAAAGTGCAAGGTCGGCGCGGGGGAGGGAGTGCGGGGGGCGGGGAGTGACCATGTCGCGACTCGCCGGGTTGGGGTGAGTGGGGCGGCGGTGGGGCGGGCACGACATGATTGGTCGAGCAGGAACCCGGCCGTGGCCCGCATCATGGAGGTCGGCCGACGAACGACAGGAGTGAGGTACCGGTGGACCCGCTCGATCGCATCGACGAACTGATCGCCATGGTGGAGCAGGCGCGCTCCGTCCCGATGTCGCGCAACAACTGCATGGTCGACCGGGGCGAGATGATCGCCGCCCTGGACGAGATGCGCGCCGACCTCCCCGCCGACCTGCGTCGAGCCGCCGCGCTCCTGGAGGAGCGCGACAAGATCATGGACGCCGGCAAGCGCGAGGCGGACCGGATCATCAGCGAGGGTGAGGCAGAACACGCCCGCCTCGTCTCCGTGAACGAGATCACCGTATCGGCCGAGCACGAGGGCGCCCGGATCATCGCCGAGGCCCGCGCCGAGGCGCAGCGCCTGCGCGAGGAGGTCGACGACTACGTCGACACCGCGCTGGCCAACTTCGAACAGTTCCTCACCCGGGCTCTCGCCTCGATAGAGCGGGGCCGCGACAAGATGCACGCGCTGCGGGAGATCGGCACCTTCGGTGGGGATGAGGCGGAACGCCCGCTACCCTTCTGAGCGGCACTTCACCAGCCGACATTCTCGCCACAGGCGTCCCCCCGGTTCGACGGTCCGGCGGTCGCCCAGGTAACCTTTTTTGTCGGCCTCTCACCGGCCGGAGTCTGACTATGCCCAAGCACTCGCCATCGACACTCGACCCCAGGTCGCCGCTGGTCCTCGACACGAGGGACCTGCCGCGTCGCCCTGGCGCGTTGCGTGAGGTCCAGCGGGTCGTGCCGGCACCGACGGACCTCGGTGTGGAGTTGATCGGCGTGCCGGAGGGCGCGGACCTTGACCTCGATCTGAGGTTGCAGTCGGTGTCCGAGGGTGTGCTCGTCTCCGGGACCATCACCGGTCCCATCCGGGGCGAGTGCGGGCGTTGCCTGCGCGAGATCAACGAATCGATGGCCGTGACGATCCAGGAGCTGTACGCGTACGAGAACAGCACCACGGACGCCACGACCGACGAGGACGAGGTGGGCCGGATGCAGGGCGATCTGATCGACCTGGAGCCGGCGCTGCGGGACGCGTTGGTGCTCACGCTGCCGACCAACCCGCTCTGCCGGGAGGACTGCCCTGGACTGTGCCCCGAATGCGGGGCGCACTGGGACGATCTGCCGGCCGACCACAGTCACCAGCAGATCGACCCGCGTTGGGCGGGCCTGTCGCAACTGACCCGTACAGAGGAGTAAGAACCGTGGCCGTCCCCAAGCGCAAGATGTCGCGCAGCAACACCCGGTCCCGCCGGGCGAACTGGAAGGCGACCGTGGTCGCGACCGTCGCGTGCCCGCAGTGCAAGTCCCCGAAGCTGCCGCACGCCGCCTGCTCCGTCTGCGGCACCTACAACGGCCGCCAGGTTCTCGAGGTCTGACCTGGACGCCGAGTGACGCCCCCGACCCCAGGTCGGGCGGCGCGCGCACCCTGGCAAACGCCCGGTGCCCCGGCTCCCTCCGACGCCGGCCGGCCCAATCCGGCCGGCGTACCGATGGAGCCGGGCACCGCGCGGATCGCCGTTGACCTCCTCGGCGGGGACGACGCTCCCGCCGTCGTGGTTGACGGCGCTCTGCGGGCCGTGCGCGCCGATCCCGATCTGCACCTGCTGCTCGTCGGCCCGACCGAGGTCGCCGACGCGCTGATCGCTGCCCTCGCCCCGCCCGAGCGGGCCCGGATCACGGTCCGACCGGTCCGAGCCGCCGTCGGCATGGCCGACCATCCCAGCGCGGCCCGCTCGGAGAGCACCGTCCGAGCCGCCGTCACCGCCGTCCGCGACGGCACCGCCGACGCCCTCGTCTCGGCCGGCGCGACCGGCGCCACGGTCACCGCCGCCGTGCTCGGGCTCGGACGCTGGCCGGAGATCCGCCAACCCGCCCTGGTCGCCACCCTGCCCGCGGTCGCCGGGCCGGTGGTGCTGCTCGACGTCGGCGGTTCGCTGGAGCCCCGCCCCGCCACCCTGGCCCGGCACGCCGTGCTCGGCGCCGCGTACGCCGCGGTGGCCCACTCGGTCGTCGCGCCGCGGGTCGGCCTGCTCTCAGTCGGCACCGAGGCCGGCAAGGGCGACCGGGTACGCCGTGCCACCGACCCCCTGCTCGCCGTCGAACCGCTGCCCTGCGGGGCACGCTACGTCGGCTTGGTCGAGGGGTACGACGTGACTCTCGGCGCGCGCGCCGATGTGGTGGTGACCGACGGCTTCACCGGTAACGTGCTGCTCAAGGCGATCGAGGGCGCGTACGCGATGGCCGGCGGCCCGCCCGTCGTCGGCGGCGCGCCCCGGGCCGCCGCCCTGCTGGGCGTCGCCGGGACGGTGGTCGTCTGTCACGGCTCCGCTCGCGCCGACGACGTCGCCTCCGGCATCGCTCTCGCCGCCCACCTGTGGCGACGGCGTGCCACCGAACTGGTCTCCGCGTTGCTCGACGGCGACGCCGCGACGGACCGCACCGACCGCTCCACCGACACCGAGGTACGCACATCATGAGCAACGACAAGCGGCGGCGGGCGTCCGTCGGTCACCTGGAAGCCGCGTTCGGCGTCAGCCTGGAGCCGGACCTGCTGGAACGCGCGCTGACCCATCGCTCGTACGCGTACGAGAACGGCGGCCTGCCGACGAACGAGCGGCTGGAGTTCCTCGGCGACTCGGTCCTCGGCGTCGTGATCACCACGGCGCTGTTCCACAACCACCCGGACCTGCCCGAGGGGCAGTTGGCGAAGCTGCGGGCGAGCGTGGTCAACATGCGGGCGCTCGCCGACGTGGCCCGCGGCCTGGGCCCGGACGGCCTCGGCGCGTACCTGCTGCTCGGCAAGGGCGAGGAGACCACCGGTGGCCGGGACAAGGCGAGCATCCTCGCCGACACCCTGGAGGCGCTGCTCGGCGCCATCTACCTCCAGTACGGGCTGGACACCGCCGGGATCGTGATCCACCGGCTCTTCGACCCGCTGATGGCCGAGTCGGCCGGCCGGGGCGCCGCCCTGGACTGGAAGACCAGCCTCCAGGAGTTGACCGCCGCGCTCAGTCTCGGCGTGCCCGAGTACCGGATCGAGGGCACCGGACCGGACCACCTCAAGACGTTCACCGCCTGGGTCGTGGTGGCCGGCAACCGGTACGGCGGCGCGGAGGGGCGCAGCAAGAAGGAGGCCGAGCAGCGGGCCGCCGAGGCGGCCTGGCGGATGCTCACGGACCAGCACGAGCAGAACGCCCAGCAGGACCAGCAGAACAGGTCCGACCAGGACGAGTCGTTCGGGCCGCCCGACAGCGCCGAGCAGGCGGCCCGGGCCGAGGTGGCCGACCACCTGGCGCAGGCCATGCCGGCCGACGTGGCGGAGCAGCAGGCCCCGCCCGAGCGGCAGACGTCCGCCAACGGCGGCGGCCCGACCGAGGCCCGCGACGCCGAGGCCCCGAGTGGCCACGAGACGGGTGTACGTCGTGCCTGAGCTGCCCGAGGTGGAGACCGTCCGGCAGGGGCTGGCCCAGTGGGTCACCGGCCGGCGGATCGCCTCGGTCGAGGTGCGACACCCGCGCGCCGTCCGGCGGCACGTCCCCGGCGGCGCGCACTTCGCCGACGTGCTGGCCGGCCGGACCATCGTGGACGTGCGCCGACGCGGCAAGTACCTGTGGCTCCCGCTGGACAGCGGCGACGCGGTGATCGGGCACCTCGGCATGTCGGGTCAGTTGCTGCTCCAGCCGCCCGGCACCCCCGACGAGACCCACCTGCGGGTGCGGTTCCGGTTCGCCGACGACGGGCCCGAGCTGCGCTTCGTCGACCAGCGCACGTTCGGCGGGCTCGCGGTCAGCGAGGGCGGCGCGGACCTCCCCGCGGAGATCGCGCACATCGCCCGCGACCCGATGGACCCGGAGTTCTCCGACGCGGCGTTCGTCGCCGCGCTGCGCCGCCGCCGGACCGAGGTGAAACGGGCCCTGCTCGACCAGACGCTGATCTCCGGCGTGGGCAACATCTACGCCGACGAGGCGCTCTGGCGCGCCGGGCTGCACGGCGCCCGCCCCACCGACGCGCTGACCGGCCCGGCCGCGCAGCGCCTGCTCGGTCACGTCCGCGATGTGCTCGCTGAGGCGATCAAGGAGGGCGGCACCAGCTTCGACGCCCTCTACGTCAACGTCAACGGCGAGAGCGGTTACTTCGACCGGGAACTGAACGCCTACGGCCGGGAGGGCGAGCCGTGCCGGCGGTGCGGAGCGCCGATCCGCCGCGAGTCGTTCATGAACCGTTCCTCGTACAGCTGCCCGCGCTGCCAGCCCCGGCCTCGGGGTGCCCTTCGGGGATGACCCGGAGCTGGCTCCGGGTCGGCACCGGCGGGTCGCGGCCGGACGCTCCGGGCCACACCCCGGCGTACGCCCGAATCGCGGGTTGATGCCCGTCCGGCGGGCCCGCCGCCCTCGACGGACCGACTCCGGGGCGGACGGGGGCCGTTCCCCGATGTGACCGCCTCGTCACGCCCCTAACGTCAGCACCGTTGACAGGGGGTCGACGTGACAGGGGGACGCGAGATGGGCAACAGACCGGTGACCGTGCGGATGGCGCGGTGGAGCGCCGAGCATCCGTGGCGGGCGATCGCGTTGTGGGTCGTGTTCGTGGCGGTGTGTTTCGTCGGTGGCAACGCCGCCGGCCTCACCGAGGCCACCAGCGGGGACCAGGCGATCGGCGAGGCCGGACGGGCCAGCATCATCGTGGACGACGGGGCCTTCGACGACCCGGCCGTGGACAACGTCCTGATCACCTCCCGGGGTGGCGCCCTGGACCCGGCGGCGGCGAAGGCGGCCGCCGACGACGCGGCCGCCCGGCTGCGTACGGTCACCGGGGTCGCCGAGGTCGGCCCGCCGGTCACCGCGCGGGACGGGTCCGCGCTGCTGCTGCCGATCACCATGTCCGGTGACCCGGAGACCGCGTCGGACCGGGTGCAGCCGCTGCGCGACGTCACCGCCACCGTGCAGGGCGCGCACCCGCAGCTCCGCGTCGAGCAGGTCGGCGGGCCGTCGATCGGCCAGGCGCTCGACGACACCCTGGGCAAGGACTTCGAGCGCGCCGAGCTGCTGAGTCTGCCGGTCACCCTGGCCATCCTGATCATCGCGTTCGGCGCGTTGATCGCGGCCAGCGTGCCGGTGCTGCTGGCGCTCTCCTCGGTCGCCGCCGCGATGGGCCTGTCCACCCTCGCCTCGCACCTCGTGCCGGCCACGGACACCACGTCACCGGTGATCCTGCTGATCGGCATGGCGGTGGGGGTCGACTACTCGCTGTTCTACATCCGCCGGGAGCGGGAGGAACGGGCCAAGGGCCGCTCCGGCCTGGACGCGGTGGAGATCGCCGCGGAGACCTCCGGGCACGCCGTGGTGGTCTCCGGCTTCGCCGTGATCATCGCGATGGCCGGGCTGTTCCTCGCCGGCGACGTGGTCTTCTCGTCCCTGGCCGTCGGCTCGATCCTGGTGGTCGCCGTCGCGGTGACCGGCTCGCTGACCGTGCTGCCGGCCCTGCTGGCCAGGCTGGGCCGCTGGGTCGACCGGCCCCGGGTGCCGCTGCTCTGGCGGCTGACCGCGCCGCGCACCGGCCGGCACGGCGAGCCGCGTACGCCCCGGCTCTGGCCGGCGGTGCTCCGGCCCGCGCTGCGCGCCCCGGTGGCGACGCTCGTCATCTCGGTCGGCCTGCTGCTCGCGCTGGCCGCGCCGGCGCTCGGCATGAAGCTGAAGTTCCCCGGAATGGAGGACCTGCCGCGCACCACGCCGGCCATGCAGGCGTACGACCGGCTCACCGCGGCTTTCCCGAGCACCGGCACCAGCCACGTGGTGGCCGTCCGGGCGCCGGCCGAGCAGGCCGACCGGGTCAACGCGGCGCTCACCGACCTCGCCGCCCGCGCCGGCGGTGACCCGTTGTTCGCCCCCACCGAGGCGGACGGCCCCAAGATCAAGGTGTCGGCCGACCGGCGGGTGTCGGTGCTGGACGTCGCCACCCCGTACGCCAGCCGGGACGACCGGTCGGTGCGGTCGCTGGAGAAGCTGCGGGCCGACCTGGTCCCGGCCGAGCTGCGGGGGATCCCCGGGATCGAGTACGCGGTCGGCGGGAGCGTGGCCGACAGTGAGGACTACGCGTCGCACGTCCGCGACAAGCTGCCGCTGGTGATGGGCTTTGTGCTGGTGCTCACGTTCCTGGTCATGGCCTTCACCTTCCGTTCGGTGGTGGTGGCGGCCAGCTCCATCGCGTTGAACCTGCTCTCCGCCGGCGCCGCGTACGGGTTGCTGGTCCTGGTCTTCCAGGGGGAGTGGGCCGAGGGGCTGCTCGGCTTCACCTCGATGGGCGCGATCGTCTCCTGGCTGCCGCTGTTCCTGTTCGTGGTGCTCTTCGGCCTCTCGATGGACTACCACGTCTTCGTGGTGAGCCGGATCCGCGAGGGGGTCCGGGCCGGCATGTCCAACCGCGACGCCGTGTCATACGGCATCACGTCGTCGGCCGGGGTGGTGACCAGCGCGGCGATCGTCATGGTCGGGGTGTTCTCGATCTTCGCCACGCTGAGCACGATCGACATGAAGCAGCTCGGCATCGGCCTGGCGGCGGCGATCCTGCTGGACGCCACGATCATCCGGGGAGTGGTGCTGCCCGCCCTGATGACCATGCTCGGCGACGCGAACTGGTGGGCCCCGCGGTTCCTGCGGCGACGCCCGGCGCCCGCGCCCACCGACCCGCCGGCGCCCGCGCCGGAGCTGGTGCCCGTCTCCTGAGTAGCCGGTCGTCTCTCGTGCCGGGCCGCGACTCGCGGCCCGGCACGTGCCGTCCGGGCGACACCGACCGTCTGCACCCCCAGCGCGATCGGGCGTCACGGCAGCGCGCAGGGTTCCCGCCAGGCGTCCAACGCCCGGTCCTTGCGTATCGACGCGAAGCCGTAGCCGACCGTGGTGACGCAGAAGTCGTCGGTCGACCCGGTGTACTCGACGTGGAAGACCGGCTTGCCCGCGTCCACGAACGGCAGCAGCTTGGCGCACTGGTCCAGCCGGACGCACTCCTCGTTGACCACGAAGTCGAAGTCCGGCGCCAGCGCCGCGAGCTGCGGCACGTCGTTGACCAGCCCGGGGGAGAGGTCCAGTGTGCGGGCCAGCTGGGCCAGCCGGCGGTTGAACAGCAGTTGGTCGTCGAAGCCGAGGGGGAAGCCGCTGCGGTGGACGTACCCGTCGGCGTCGGAGAGGGCGACCGCGCCGAAGCCCTTGCCCCGGCACAGCCGGAACCGGTCGGCCAGCACCGGCTCCAACGCGTCCCACCCCCGTACGTCCAGCCACCGGCTGCCGGGCTGTGGGCCGGCCGCACCCTGCACGGCGGCGGGCACCCGGCTGGCGTCCGGGTCGGTCGAGCGCAGCGAGCCGACGGGCACCTGGCAGATCAGCCGTCGGTCACGGGCGCGTAGTTCGGCCGTCTGCGCGGCGGTGGTGGCCACCGGGTCGAGCAGGAAGACGTCGGCGTCCACCGTCGGGTCGAGCGGGCCGTCGAGTTGCCACTGCCACTGCCAGTGACGGGCCTGGGTGGCCGGCCACGGGGTGGGCGCGCCCGGCGGGATCAGCTCGCGGCGGCACCCGTACGCCGGCACCACCAGGATGAGCGCGACACCGGCCGACACGATCCTGCGCAGCGGGCGTGCGACGGCACGTCGCCGCAGCCGGATCCGCATCGGCAGCTCCCGGGTCCTGGGCGGCTGGTCGCCGCCCACACCGGCACGCCGCCCCCACGTCCGGTCCGGCGTGCCTCACCGGGTCCAACGAGCGCGGGGGCGTGGGCGACGCGCCCTCAGCGCGGCGCCGCGAAGACCTGCGTCCAGTACGGCCCGTTGCTGCTGGCGATGCCGACGCCGATCTCGGTGAACGCGCAGTTGAGGATGTTGGCCCGGTGCCCCGAGCTGTTCATCCAGGCGTCCATCACGGCGGCCGGCGTCTTCTGGTTCCACGCCACGTTCTCGCCGTAGGTGCGCCAGGCGTAGCCGACGCGGCCCAGCCGGACGCCGGTGTTGCTGCCGTCGCTGCCGGTGTGCGACATGTTCTGGTGGTCGGCCTGGTCCTGGCTGTGCCGCTGCGCGGCGGTCATCAGCTTGTCGTCGACGCTCAGCGCCTTGCAGCCGGCCTTGGCCCGCTCGGCGTTGACCAGGTCCACCACCTCCTGGGCCTGGGCGCTGACGGTGCCGCTGCCGCCTCCGGAGCCGCTGGTGCTGCTCGGGGCCTTGCTGCGCTCGGCGCTGCGCCGGGACGTGGCGGTGGTCCGCGACGCGGCCGGGGTGGGCTTGACCACCTTGCTCGGCGACGGGCTCGGCCGTGCCGGGCTGGGCGAGCTGGTCGGGGAGGGGGCGACCAGGGCGTCACCTGCCGGCTCGTCGGTCGGGCCGTTCCCGCCGGGCATCGCGAGCGCGCCGACGCCGACGCTCACCACGAGGGTGGCTGCCGCGGCGGCGCCGCCGATCATCAGCGGACGACGCCAGCGCCGGGGTGAGCGGTGCCGTCCGCTGCCGGTCCGTCCGTTGCCGGCGGCCTCCGTGCTCCAGCCGCCGGTGGTCTCCGCGTCGGACTCGGTACGCCAGCCGTCGCTGACCTCGGTGGGCCGGGCGTCGTCGTGCCAGCCGCCGGTCGCTTCCTCACCTCGTCCGAGGCCCGGCCATTCGGTGGTCGGTGCCTCCACGGGCGCGGGCTGCCAGCGGGCGGTGGGCTCCGCGCGGTGCCACTCGTCGCCGGGCTGGTCGGGGTCGTCGCCGAACAGGTAGGTCGAGCGGGGCTCCGGACGGTCGCGCAGCCAGTCCGGCTCGTCGGTCGGCCGCTCGGCGCGCCGGGGGGCGCCGTTCGGGTCCATCGGGTCGGTCCAGCCGTACACGGCTCTGCCTCCACGGGGTCGGTTGCGGGCCGGGGTGACGCTACGACTCGCCCGCGACCTGCGGCAACGTGGCTAAGGAAGAGTTAAGAGGAAGTCGGACGTCCAGGCGCTGACTTCCCCGAATCCCGGCGTACAGTAAAGGAGTCCGGACAGAGCGTGTCCGTGCCTTGCGGCAGCCCCCCGACAAGTGGACAGGTCGACGTGGAGATGATCTACGGCCTGCGAGAACTTGACGGAGGAGGGGTTTGCGGCTCAATATATAGGTGTCGCCAGTCGCGCCCGGTCATGCCCAGATACACCTGGAATGACAGCCGCGTACAAAATTGGGCGCGCGTTGGCCGGCCTTTCCGGCAGCGCATATCAAGGAGTCAGCATGGCGAAGGCCCTCTACGGCCACGTAGGTGCAGCGCCCGACCGGCGTCTGCTCGACGAGGTCACCCGACTGCGTGCCAGGGTTCAGGCACTGGAGTTCGAGATCACGCGTCTGCGTGCCGACAATGATCGGCTCGCGGCGGCTGCGGCGGAAGCGGACGACCTGCTCCGTCTCGCCGAGCCGGCGCTGACCTGATCTTCGGGGCGGAAAACTGAATCGCAGCACCACCGCAAAAATGCGCGCCGACACCTCTGTGCCGGCGCGCAACGCTGTCCGGCACCTTTCGTGCCCGACCATTTGTGATCTTGTAACCGGCTCCGTGATAACCGCAGCACAGTTTCACCGAAACAAGCCGGGCGGCGGGCCGATCATGAGCGTTGTTTGTCTTTCTCGGCCCTGCCGTTACACCAGCGCGGTCGGCCCGCGGTCACCGTCCGCGCCGCCCGCCGGGACCACCCGGGGCGGGTCGCGTGCCGGGTCGGTCCCGCCATCGGGTTAGTCTGCGGGTTCACCCAGGTCCGCGCAGCCGGCGACGGTACGGCGGCCACCGGACGAGGATCGAGTAGGTGTATCTCAAGAGCCTGACGGTGAAGGGCTTCAAATCCTTCGCCTCCGCCACGACGTTGAAGCTGGAGCCGGGGATCACCTGTGTGGTGGGCCCGAACGGCTCGGGCAAGTCCAACGTCGTCGACGCCATCGCCTGGGTCCTCGGCGAGCAGGGCGCCAAGGCCCTGCGTGGCGGCAAGATGGAGGACGTCATCTTCGCCGGCACCGCCGGCCGGGCGCCGCTGGGTCGCGCCGAGGTCACCCTCACCATCGACAACACCGACGGCGCGCTGCCGATCGAGTACACCGAGGTCTCCATCACCCGCCGGATGTTCCGCTCCGGCGAGAGTGAGTACGAGATCAACGGCAACACCTGCCGGTTGCTCGACATCCAGGAGCTGCTGTCCGACTCCGGCATCGGCCGGGAGATGCACATCATCGTCGGGCAGGGCCGCCTCGACGGCATGCTGCACGCCAAGCCGGAGGACCGCCGGGCGTTCATCGAGGAGGCGGCCGGCGTCCTCAAGCACCGCAAGCGCAAGGAAAAGGCGCTGCGCAAGCTCGACGCGATGCAGGTGAACCTCAACCGGCTCACCGACCTCACGGCCGAGTTGCGCCGCCAGCTCAAGCCGCTGGGCCGGCAGGCGGAGGTGGCCCGGCGTGCCGCCACCATCCAGGCCAACCTGCGCGACGCCCGGTTGCGACTGCTCGCTGACGACCTGGCCACGCTGCGGACCACCCTCGACCGGGAGATCGCCGACGAGACCGCGTTGCGGGAGCGACGCGAGCAGATCGAGGGCGAGCACACCGAGGTGCAGGGCCGGCTCGGCGAGTTGGAGGGCGCCCTCGCCGAGGACGCGCCGCTGCTCGCCGCCGCGCAGGACACCTGGTACAAGCTCTCCGCCCTGCAGGAACGCTTCCGCTCGATCGAGCAACTGGCCCGCGAGCGGCTGCGGCACCTCAGCGCCACCGGCGACGACGAGCGGCCCGGCCGCGACCCCGACCAGCTGGAGGCCGAGGCGGAACGCGTCCGTGAGCAGGAGGAGGAGCTGCGCGCGGCGCTCACCGACGACCAGATCAGGCTGGCCGAGGCGGTCGAGCACCGCCAGGAGCTGGAACGGCAGCTCGCCGCCGCCGAGCGGGAGCTGGTGGCCGCCGCCAAGGCCATCGCCGACCGGCGCGAGGGCATGGCCCGGCTCACCGGCCAGGTCAACTCGGCACGAGCCCGGACCACGAGCGCCGGTGAGGAGATCGAACGCCTCGCCGTCGCGCACGCCGACGCGCTGGGCCGCGCCGAGCAGGCGCAGGCCGACCTGGACGCGGTGGCCGCGCAGTCCACCGAGGCGGACCGGGACAACGCCGACCTGGACGCCCGGCACGCCGAGGCGGTCGCCGTCCAGGACCGGGCGCAGGCAACGGTCCGGTCGCTTACCGACGCCGAGCGGGCCGCCGAGAAGGACGCCGCCACCTGGAAGGCCCGCGAGGAGGCGCTCGCCCTGGGGCTGCGGCGCAAGGACGGCGCGGGAGCGCTGCTCGCCCGCGCCGGCGACGTGCCCGGCCTGCTCGGTAGTCTCGCCGGGCTGCTCACCGTCGCGCCGGGGCACGAGGCCGCGCTGGCCGCCGCGCTCGGGGGACTCGCCGACGCGGTCGCCGTCAGCGGGGTGGACGAGGCCGTCGAGGCGATGCGGCTGTTGAAGATCTCCGACGCCGGTCGCGCGGGCCTGCTGGTCGGCAGCCCGGCGGGGCCCGGCATGACGGGCTCGGCCGACGCGCTGCGCCCGAAGCTGCCCGACGGCGCCCGCTGGGCCCCCGACCTGGTGGAGTGCACGCCCGACATTCGTCCGGCGGTGCACCGGGCGCTGCGCGACGTGGCGCTCGTCGACGACCTCGCCGCCGCGGCCGAGCTGGTCGCCGGCAACCCCGAGCTGCGGGCCGTCACCCCGGACGGGGACGTGGTCGGGGCGTACGCGGCGGCCGGCGGGTCGGCCAAGGCGCCCAGCTACATCGAGGTGCAGGCGGCCGTCGAGGAGGCCCGCACCAATCGGCTCGCCGCTGAACGGGCCGGCGCCGAGCTGCGCGACCAGCTCGTCGAGGCGCGTGCCGAGGTGGCCGCCGCCAAGGAGGCCGTGCAGCACGCCGCCGCCGAGAAGCGCGAAGCGGAGAGCCACCGCAACGCCGCCGCCCGCCGGCTCGCCGAGCTGGGCGCGGCCGCCCGCTCGGCCAAGGCGGAGACCGACCGGCTGGGTGAGTCCCGGGCCCGCGCCGAGGCGGCCCGGCAGCGGGACCTCGACACGCTCGACGAGCTGGAGGAGCGGCTGCGGCTGGCCGAGGAGACCCCGGTCGACGCCGAGCCCTCCACCGAGGAGCGGGATCAGCTCGCCGCCATGGTGCCGCAGGCCCGGCAGAACGAGATGGAGGTCCGGCTCGCCGTGCGTACCGCCGAGGAGCGGGTCTCCTCGATCGCCGGCCGGGCCGACTCCCTCGCCCGGCAGGCCACCGCGGAGCGGGCCGCCCGCGAACGCGCCGCGGCCCGGCGGGCCGCGCGCACCCGGGGCGCGGGCATCGCCCGGGCCGTCGCCGGCGGCGCCCGGGAGGCGCTCACCCGACTCACCACGTCGATCGCGGCGGCCGAGGAGCACCGCGACGCCGTCGCGCGGGAGCGCGCCGCCCGCGAGGCCGAGCTCCAGGAGGTACGCGGGGCAGCCAAGCGGCTCGGCGCGGAGCTGGAGCGGCTGACCAGCCAGGTGCACCGCGACGAGGTGGCCCGCGCGGAGCAGCGCCTGCGCATCGAGCAGCTGGAGGCGAAGGCCGCCGAGGACTTCGGGCTGGACGTGGAGACGCTGGTCGCCGAGTACGGCCCCACCCAGCCCGTTCCGCCCACCCAGGCGGACGTGGCGGCGGCCGAGCGTGACGGTCTGCCGGTGCCCGAGCCGGTCCGCTACGAGCGGCCGGTGCAGGAGAAGCGGGCCGCCAAGGCGGAACGCGAACTGGCCCTGCTCGGCAAGGTCAATCCGCTCGCGTTGGAGGAGTTCGCCGCGCTGGAGGAGCGCTTCAAGTTCCTCTCCGAGCAGTTGGAGGACCTCAAGGCGACCCGGCGGGACCTGCTCACCGTCGTGAAGGACGTGGACGAGCGGATTCTGGAGGTCTTCGCCAGCGCGTTCGAGGACACGGCCCGGGAGTTCGAGCAGGTGTTCACGGTGCTCTTCCCCGGCGGCGAGGGTCGGCTGATCCTCACCGACCCCGAGGACCTGCTGACCACCGGCGTCGAGGTCGAGGCCCGACCGCCGGGCAAGAAGATCAAGCGGCTGTCGCTGCTCTCCGGTGGCGAGCGGTCGCTGACCGCGGTGGCCATGCTGGTGGCGATCTTCCGCGCCCGGCCGAGCCCGTTCTACATCATGGACGAGGTGGAAGCGGCCCTGGACGACGTGAACCTGGGTCGGCTGATCACGTTGCTGGCACAGTTGCGGGAGAAGAGCCAGCTGATCGTCATCACGCACCAGAAGCGGACGATGGAGATCGCCGACGCGCTCTACGGGGTGACCATGCGCAGCGGGGTCACCCAGGTGATCAGTCAACGGCTCAACCGGGCCGACGAGGACGACCAGCGGCCCGGCCGCGGCGAGGAGAACGGGTAGTGGCTCGGGAACGCGCGACGGCGCTCCTGCTGGACTTCGACGGCGTACTGCGCCGGTGGGACCCGGCGGTGGCCGCCGATGTCGAGCGAGAGTACGGCCTCGCCGAGGGGGTGCTCGGCGACATCGCCATGCAGTGGGGGCGGCTCCAGCCGGTGCTCACCGGCCAGGTCAGTCACGCCGAGTGGGTGAGCAGCGTGGCCGACGCGCTCGCCGAGCCGGCCGGCGGGCCGGAGCGGGCCCGCGCGGCCGTCGAGCAGTGGCAGCGCTACCGGGGTGAGGTGGACACCGAGGTGCTCGACTTCGTCCGGGAAGTGCGCGCCGCCGGCATTCCCGTCGGCCTGGGCACCAACGCCACCGACCTGCTCGACGCCGACCTCACCGCGCTCGGCCTGGTCGGCGAGTTCGACGTGGTGGTCAACTCGTCCACGCTCGGCGTGCACAAGCCGGCACCGGAGTACTTCCAGGCCGCCTGCCAGGCGCTGGCCACCCCGCCGGCCCGGGTGCTCTTCGTCGACGACGAGGACTGGGCCGTGCGGGGCGCCCGGTCCGCCGGGCTGTCGGCGCACCGCTGGGGCGGCCACGCCGACCTGCGCTACCTGCGGGCGGCCCTGGACTACTGAGCGGTGCGGTAGGAGGGGCGCCTCGGCTGACCCGCGAGGCCGACATGCTGACAAGCGGTATACCTCAGAGACATAAATATGTCTCTGAGGTATACCGCTCACCACCGCATCCGCCCCGGCGGAGGTGACCGAGGGTGACCGTTCTACCGTACGGTGCCGGAACCGGTTGACCGGGCCTGTTCACTCGCCGGTGACGCCGTCGATGCGTTCCCGGATCAGGTCGGCGTGGCCGTTGTGCCGGGCGTACTCCTCGATCATGTGCACGTACACCCAGCGCAGGTTGAACGTGCGCTTCTTCGCGCTGACCTCGGTGAACGTCTCGTCGAGCGAGTGCCCGGCGGCGGCCGCGCGGGCCAGGGCCACCTCGCGGTAGAAAATGGCGAAGTCCGCCTCGGCGTCGGCGGCGCTCACGTCGTGGTCGGCGTCCGGGTTCTCCGGCGTGAAGTACGGGTAGTCGACGCGCTCGCCGGCGAAGTTCTCCCGGAACCACCACGCCTCCACCTCGGCGAGGTGCCGGACGAGGCCGAGCAGGGTCAGCCCGGACGGCTCGACGCTCGGAGTGCGCAACTGCTCCTCGGTGAGACCTGCGCACTTGAGCAGCAGTGTCTGCCGGTGGTAGTCGAGCCAGCCGTCGAGCATGGTGCGCTCGTCGCCGACGTACGGTTCCGGGTTCCGGGTGATCTCCGGTGCGATCCACGTCATGGCGCGCATCCTGCCCGGCACACTGACCTGACGCGACGGGTTATTCAGGGCACCACGACGACGGGCCAGTGACCCTTGCGGACCAGCCGGGTGGCGACCGAGCCGACCAGCCGGTGACCGGCCTGCTCGGACGCGCCCACCACCACCATGTCGGCCTGGAACTCGTCGGCCGCCGCGCACAGTTCGGCGTACGCGTCGCCGCGCCGGCACAGGAAGGTCACCGGGATGCCCAACTGCTCGGCCCCACGCCGGCACTCCCGGCGCAGCTCGTCGGCCAACTCGTCGTACGTGCGCTGGACCGCGCCGGCGTCCATGCCGGGCACCAGGGCGGTGAGCCCGCTCGCCGAGCTGACGAAGACCACCACCAGGGCGGCGCCCTGCCGGCGGGCCAGCCCGGCGGCGTAGGCGCCGGCCCGCCCGGAGGTACGGGTGCCGTCCACCCCCACCATGACCACCCGCGGGCCGTCCGTGCCCCGCTCGAAGGGCAGCGGGCTGATCCGAGGGCCGTACTCCTCGCGGTCCGGCGCTCCCACGCTCATGGCTCTACCTCACCTCTGCTCGCCGGTCTGGACCGCGCCGGAGACGAGGTTCGATTCCCCGTCGACCGCATCGGAAACCGGGCTGCCGTTGTGCTGCCGCAGCGGCACCTCCTTGATGAAGCTCACCGCGATCAGCGCGATCAGCGCGAAGGGAGCGGCGGCCAGGAAGATGTCGCCGGCGCCGTGGCCGTACGCGCTCTCCACCACCGCTCGCAGCGGACCGGGCAGGGTGTGCACGTCAGGCAGGGTGCCGCCGCTGCCGGAGCTGGACGCCCGGATGCCGAGCTGGGACAGCCCGTCGGCGGTGTAGTCCTTGACCTTGTGGGCGAGCACCGCGCCGAGGGCCGAGACGCCGATCGCGCCGCCCAGACTGCGGAAGAACGCCACCACGGAGCTGGCGGCACCCAGCTCGTGCGGGCCGACGGTGTTCTGCACGGCGAGCACGAGGTTCTGCATGGTCAGGCCCAGGCCGACGCCGATCAGCACCATGTAGACGCTGAGCAGGGTGAAACTGGTGTCCGCGCGCAGCGTGCCCATGAGCGCGAAGCCGACGGTGAGCAGCGCCGAGCCGAGCACCAGGAACCGCTTCCAGCGGCCGGTCCTCGTGATGATCCGTCCACCCACCGTCGAGGCGACCAGCAGGCCGAGGATCATCGGCAGGGTCATCAGGCCGGACATGGTCGGGGTCTCGCCCCGGCTGATCTGGAAGTACTGGCCGAGGAAGATCGACGCGCCGAACATGCCCACGCCCACCGCGATGCTGGCGACGACGGCGAGGCTGATCGTGCGGTTGCGGAACAGCCGCGGCGGAATCATCGGCTCGGCGGCCCGGGTCTCCACCCGGATGGCGAGCGCGCCGAGGAGCAGAGCGCCGAGGACCATGGCGACGGACTGCCAGGAGGCCCAGGCGAACTTGTCGCCGGCGAGGGAGACCCAGATCAGCAGCACCGACACGGCCGCGGTGATCAGGGTGGCGCCCCACCAGTCGATCTGCGCCTTGCGCTTGACCACCGGCAGTTTCAGGGTCTTCTGGAGCACGACCAGCGCGGCGATGGCGAACGGCACGCCGACGTAGAAGCACCAGCGCCAGCCGAGCCACGAGGTGTCGACGATCACGCCGCCGATCAGCGGTCCGCCGATGGTGCCGACGGCCATCACGGCGCCGAGGTAGCCGCTGTAGCGGCCCCGCTCGCGCGGCGCGATCATCGTCGCCATGATCACCTGGGCCAGGGCGGTGAGGCCGCCGGCGCCGACGCCCTGGAGCACCCGACACGCGATCAGCTCGCCGGTGCCCTGGGCGGCGCCGGCCAGCACCGACCCGAGGACGTAGATCCCCAGGGCGAGCTGGACCAGCGTCTTCTTGCTGGTCAGGTCGGCGAGTTTGCCCCAGATGGGGGTGGTCGCGGTGGTCGCGAGCAGAGCCGAGGTGACCACCCAGGTGTACGCGGACTGGCCGCCGTGCAGCTCGGTGATGATGCGCGGCAGCGCGTTCGAGACGACCGTGGAGGAGAGGATCGCGACGAACATGCCCAGCAGCAGGCCGGAGAGAGCCTCCAGGATCTGCCGGTGGGTCATGTCGACGGCGGGCGCCCGGGACGCTGTCGCCTGGCTCATCGTTTACTGCCTCCGAGCGGAGTAGAGGTGGTGGGCGGCGGGCCGCACCGCGGGTCCCGCCTGGGAGTTGCCTGAAGCAACCGTACGGTTCGGTTGCCTCAAGCAACAACTGGGCGCACGGTGGCCGCATTCCCACCGTCGGAGGTCATCTCCAGGAATCGTTGAACCGGCCGAGCAGCCGGGCGAACTCCTCGACGTCCCGGGCCGGCCAGTCGTCCAGGGCACGCAGGAACTCGCCCAGGCGGGCGGACCGGGCGACGTCGAACCGGCGCTGGCCCTCCTCGGTGAGGCTGATCTGCGCCGCCCGCCGGTCGCTCGGGTCGGGGTCGCGGTGCACCAGACCGAGCGCTTCCAGCCCGTTGATCTGCCGGCTCAGCGTGCCCTTGCCCACGCCGAGCCGCGCCGCCAGCTCGGTCAACCGGATCGATCCACTGCGCCTTAACCAGAGCAGCAGCCCGTACGTGTTCGGTTCGAGGGTCGGGTGCACCTCCCGGGCGATTTCCCACGAAACCGCCCGTCCCCGGCGCAGCAACGCCGTCAGCTCGTGCTCGACAACCCGGATCGGCTCCGGCAGGTGCTCGTCCACGGGCTAGAGAGTACGGCGAGGCCCGGTCAGTCGTCGCCGGACAGGCGGCGGCTCATCACCGGCCGTAGGTGCCCGTCGCTCGTGGTGCCCTCGATGGTCACCTCGGCCCGCCGGCCCCGGTGGGTCAGGGTGGCGACGGCATTGCCGAAGTAGGGACCGGCCAGCTTGCGCCAGCGCACCCCCGGGCGTCGGACACCCGCCGAGCGGGCCAGCGCCCGCGTGGCACCCGCCGGCCCGGACGACCAGCCCAGCCGCATCAGCGGACGGATGCCGGCCGGCACCTGGTTGTGGATCGGCGAGCAGGTGAGCTGGTGCACCGGGGTGACCACCGCCGGGTCGGCGAACCGGGCCCGGGCCACGTACGAGTGGTGCACGTCCCCGGAGAGCACGCTGATCGACGCCGGTGGGGCGTACGCCGGTCCGGCGCCGACCCGGGCGCCGGACTGTTTCGGGGTGCCGGTGCCGATCCGGGCGAAGGTCTCCCCGAGCGCCTCGAAGGAGCGTCGGAACGCCGCCCAGTGCTCCAGGTCGAGTGCCCGGCGCAGCTTCTCGGCCCCCCGGGCCACCCACGGCCGGCGCGAGTCGGCCAGCTTCTCGTTCCACGCCTCGATGTGATGGATGCCCTGCGGCAGCAGCCAGGGCAGCGACGCGCCGACCACCAGGTGGTCGTAGACCCCGTGCGCCTGGTCGAGGAACCACGACCACTCACCCGGCGGCAGCATCGCCCGGCTGCCCGGCTCGAGCACCCGGCTGCACCGGTTGTCCAGCATGACCAGCCGGGTGCGCCCCAGGTCGATCGCGTAGCTCCACTGGTACTGCACCGCGCGCCAGCGCTCCGTGTCGTGCGCCAGGTCGGACTCCTGGTCGACCCGGTGTCCGAAATCGCGCAGCACGCCGGTGGCGTCCTCCGCGGCGGCGACCTTGGCGAAGACCGGGTCGGCGGCGATCTCGTCCGGGGAGAGGTTGCCCAGGTGCTGGTAGACCCAGTACGAGGCCAGCCCGCTGCCGATCCGTTCGGCCCACCACGGCTGCTCGCGCATCTCGGCGCGCCACGCCGCCGAGGTGTTCCAGTCGTCGATGATCTCGTGGTCGTCGAAGATCATCACGCTCGGCACGGTGGAGAGCAGCCAGCGGATCTCCGGATCGCGCCACGACTCCAGATAGAGCTTGGTGTACTCGTCGAAGCTCACCACCTGGTCGGCCGGGGCGCCCTTGGGCCGCCGCCGGCGTCGGCGCAGCAGCCGCCGCACGGTCGGGGAGGTGACGTCGGCGTAGACCTGGTCACCGAGCAGCACCAACAGGTCGGGCAGCGCGTTCGACTCGGGGTCGGCCATCAACCGGCGGGCGTACGCGTCCAGGGCGTCCGGCGGCAGCTTGCGGGTGGTGGCGTGCTGAGTGGTCTCCCGACAGGAGCCGAAGATCAGGCTGACCGGCTGGTCCCGGTCGTCGGCCGCCCGGGTGCGAATCACGCTGGGCGGAAAGCCGCTGCTCTCCACCGGCCAGACCAGCTCGTCGTCGACAAGCACCTCGTAGGTCGTCGTGCTGTCCGGGGTGAGCCCCTCCACCACGACGAGGGCGTAGTGGTGGTCGTACGCCGAGAAGGTGGGTGCGGTGCCGCTGGCGCCGTCGGCCGTGCGGACGGTGACCACGGCGGGCGCGGCGGTCTCCACCCAGATCGTCGCCCGGGTGTCGACCACTCGCCGCAGAAGTGGGCCGATCAGGAGGTGTGCGGCGGGCATGCGGCGAGCCTACCGCCGGTTCGTGAGGCCGGCCGGGTGCGGTGGCTGGGACGCCGTCGCCGGCATCTGACAGGATTCCGGCATGGCCGAATATCTCGTCCTCGCTCTGGTCCTGCTCGGTGTGCTGATCGCCGGCACAGTCGGGCTGGTCGTGCCGCGTCTGCGGCGGCGGCCCGAGCCCCCGCTTCCGCGCACCGAGGTCGACACCCGCGCCGAGGAGGATCTCGCCGGCCCGCCCGTCGAGGCACCGGAGTCTGATCTGTCCACCGGCGTCCTGGTCGAGCCGCCACCGGTCATCGAGGCGCCCGCCCCGACCGTGGAGGTGCCCGAGCCGACCGCCGGCCGCCTGGTCCGACTCCGCTCGCGGCTGTCGCGTTCGCAGAACGTCTTCGGCAAGGGACTGCTTGGCCTGCTCGCCCGCGACCACCTCGACGAGGACGTCTGGGAGGAGATCGAAGACAGCCTGATCAGCGCCGACGTGGGCGTCGACGCGACCCGCGAGATCGTCGACCGGCTGCGCGAGCGGACCCGGGTGCTGGGCACCCGCTCGCCCGGTGAACTGCGCGCGCTGCTCGCGGCCGAACTGGTCAACGCCCTCGACCCCGGGATGGACCGTTCGCTGCGGACCGCCCCGAAGGACGGCGTGCCGGCGGTGGTGCTGGTCGTCGGCGTCAACGGCGCCGGCAAGACCACCACCTGCGGCAAGATCGCCCGGGTGCTGGTCGCCGACGGCCGGACCGTGCTGCTCGGCGCCGCCGACACCTTCCGGGCCGCCGCCGCCGACCAGTTGCAGACCTGGGGCGAACGGGTCGGTGCGGAGACCGTCCGCGGCCCGGAGGCGGCCGACCCGGCCAGCGTCGCGTTCGACGCGGTCCGCCGGGGTATCGACACCGGCGTGGACACCGTGCTCATCGACACCGCCGGCCGCCTGCAGAACAAGGTCGGTCTGATGGACGAGCTGGGCAAGGTCAAGCGCGTGGTGGAGAAGCAGGGGCCGATCGACGAGACACTGCTCATCCTCGATGCCACGACCGGCCAGAACGGTCTGGAGCAGGCCCGGGTGTTCACCGAGGTCGTCAACGTGACAGGTCTGGTGCTGACCAAGCTCGACGGCACCGCGAAGGGCGGCATCGTGATCGCCGTGCAGCGCAAGCTCGGCATCCCGGTGAAGCTCGTCGGCCTCGGTGAGGGCAAGGACGATCTCGCCCCGTTCGACCCGGCGCAGTTCGTCGACGCGCTGCTGGGCACCGAGCCCGCCGGACGGGACGCGTAGTCTCGGGTGACCACTGACGATCGCGCGTACGCGGGCTGGCGCGACCCCGGCCACCCTTCGCAGCGCCTCGGGAGACCGTACGTGACTTCGCAGGAGATCCCGCTGCACGGCGGCAACGTGAGCACCGTGGTCCGGGTCGGTGACACGGTCCGTCGTAACGCCGGGCCGTGGACCCCTTCCGTGCACGCCCTGCTGCGCCACCTGGAGTACGTCGGGTTCACCGGCGCCCCCCGGGCGCTCGGGATGGACGAGCGCAACCGGGAGGTGCTGTCGTACCTGGAGGGGGAGTGCGGGGAGTACCCGCTCGCCCCGCACTGGGTGACCGACGAGGCGCTGGTCACCGTCGCCACCATGCTGCGGATGTTCCACGACGCGCAGTACGGCTTCGCCCCGCCGCCGGGGGCGGTCTGGCGCTCGTTCGGGCCCCCGCCACCGGACACCGAGGTGATCTGCCACCACGACGCCGCGCCGCACAACGTGATCTGGCGGCCGGACGGCACGCTCGGGCTGATCGACTTCGACCTCGCCTCGCCCGGCGCCCGGATCTACGACGTGGCGTACGCCGCGTGGACGTGGGTGCCGATCTTCGCCGACCGGGACTCGATCACGCTGGGCTGGAAGCATCCGGACCGGCCGCGCCGGCTGCGCCTCTTCGCCGACGCGTACGGGCTGATCCCGCGGGACCGGCACCGGCTGATCCGCACCATCCGCAAGCGGATCGTGGACCACGTCGAGGGCATCCGCCGGATGGCCGCCGCCGGTGAGCCGGCGTTCGTCCGGATCGTGCACAAGGGGCACCTGCGGCGGCCGATGCGCGACCTGCGGCTGCTCGACTACGAGCGGCACGCCCTGGAGAACGCCCTCCGCTGAGCGCCGACCGGTCGGTTCCGGAAGGCGGTCGGTCGATGGCTCCACCCGGTCAGCCATCGACGTCCGCCGTCCGGGCGATCAACCCCTGTCCATGCCGCCTGGTGTGCGGACTTCGTGACACGTACGAAACAACCCGTCACGAAACGGAAACCCGCACGGGACCCTGGGTGAAACAGCCGGCCGCGAGGCTTCCGCGCAACCGGCCTACGGGCGACGCTGCCCCGGAAAGCCGCGAAGGAGGACTTCACCTTTAGGAGGCCAGCGTGCCTGAAGCACCGACGATCGACGGCGCCAATACCACGTGGCTGCTGGTTTCGACCGCGCTCGTGCTGCTCATGACCCCCGGACTGGCGCTGTTCTACGGCGGCCTCAACCGGGCCAAGGGCGTACTCAACATGATGATGATGAGCTTCTCGGCCATCGGGCTCATCTCTGTTCTGTGGTGGTTCTACGGCTTCAGCGTCGCCTTCGGGACCGACGTGAACGGCTTCTGGGGTGACCCGGGCGCGTACCTCGGCACCAAGACGTTCCTCGCCGAGACCGACCTGTGGGGCGCCACGGCGGAGAACCCCAGCGGCATCGGGATTCCGCTCTACGTGTTCATGGCGTTCCAGATGGTCTTCGCGGTGATCACCGTCGCGCTGATCAGCGGCGCCATCGCCGACCGGGCCAAGTTCGCCGGCTGGCTGCTGTTCGCCTTCGGCTGGGCCACCCTGGTCTACTTCCCGGTCGCCCACATGGTGTGGGGCGGCGGCATCATCGGCGCTGACATCCACGCACTGGACTTCGCCGGTGGCACCGCGGTGCACATCAACGCCGGTGCGGCGGCCCTGGCCGTGGCGCTGGTGCTCGGCAAGCGGCTCGGCTGGCCCCGCGAGGGCATGAAGCCGCACAACATCCCGCTGGTCGCGCTCGGCGCCGGTCTGCTGTGGTTCGGGTGGTTCGGGTTCAACGCCGGCTCGGAACTGACCGTCGACTCGGTCGCCGGTCTCGCTTTCATCAACACCCAGCTCGCCACCGCGGCCGCGGTGCTCGGCTGGATCGCGGTCGAGTGGGTCAAGGACCGCAAGCCGACCATGGTCGGCGCGTCGTCCGGCGCGGTCGCCGGCCTGGTCGCGATCACCCCGGCCTGTGGTTTCATCGCACCCTGGGCGTCCGTCCTGCTCGGCATCGTCGCCGGGGTCGTGTGCGCGCTCGCGGTAAGCCTCAAGTACCGGCTCGGCTACGACGACTCCCTCGACGTGGTCGGCGTGCACTTCGTCGGTGGCTGGATCGGCTCGCTCTGGCTCGGCCTGTTCGCCACCAACTCGGTCAACGCCGCGATCAGCGACGTGGTGGGCGCCTCCGACGGCCTGTTCTACGGCGGCGGCGCGACCCAGCTCGGTCGGCAGGCCCTCGCCGGCCTGATCGTCACCGCCTGGTCGTTCGGCATCGCCTGGGTGCTCGCCTTCGTCATCGAGAAGACGATCGGCTTCCGCGTCCAGGGTGAGGCCGAGGTCGAGGGCATCGACATCGCCGAGCACGCCGAGAGCAGCTACGACCTGTCCCCGGCCGGCGGCGGCACGGGCAGCGCGTTCGCGATGGCCGGCATCGGCACCCCTGGTGGCGGAGCGCCGAGCGGTGCCACGCCGGAGGCGGAGTCCACCGAGCCGGTCAGCGCCAAGGTCGCCGGTTAACGTTCCTGGGATGGAGGGGTTGGACATGAAGCTGGTGACCGCGGTCATCAAGCCGTACCAGCTGGACGCGGTGAAGGAGGCTCTGCACGCCCTGGGCGTGGCCGGGCTGACCGTCAGCGAGGTTCAGGGGTACGGACGGCAGAAGGGGCACACCGAGGTCTACCGGGGTGCCGAGTACACGGTCGAGTTCCTGCCCAAGATCCGGGTCGAGGTGCTCACCGACGAGATCGACGTGGAAAAGATCGTGGACGCCATCGTCGGCGCCGCCCGCACGGGCAAGATCGGCGACGGCAAGGTGTGGGTCACCGGTGTCGAGGAGGTCGTCCGGGTGCGTACCGGCGAGCGCGGCCTCGACGCCCTCTGATCCGGGCCACGACGACATGACCTCGTTGATCAAGAAGAACGCGTCAGGGCACGCCGGTGACGGCGACGCGAACCTCTTGATCAACGAGGTCGTCGGCGTACCTGGGGGGATCGGGGAGGCCGCCCGCCGGGCCCGGGCGGCCGCGTACGACGAGTTTCTGCGCGGGTTGCTGCCGGCGCGCGACGGGGTCGCCCTGATAGCCGTCGGGGGGTTGGGGCGGCGGCAGTGTGCCCCCTACGGCGACCTCGACCTGGTGCTGCTGCACGCCGGGGTGCCCGGCACGGACGAGTTGGCGGCCTCGGTCTGGTACCCGATCTGGGACGCCGGCCTGCGCCTGGACCACTCGGTGCGGACCGTCTCCGAGGCCCTCTCGGTGGCCCAGGACGACGTCAAGGTCGCCCTCGGGCTGCTCGACGCGCGCCTGGTGGTCGGCGACCAGGCGCTCGCCGACGCCCTGATCCGCACCGCCGCCGATCACTGGCGGCGTACCGCCGTCCGCCATCTGCCGGGCCTGCGGGAGGTCACCGTCGCCCGCTGGCAGGCGCACGGCGAGCTGGCCTTCCTCCTCGAAGGCGACCTGAAGGAGGCCGCCGGCGGGCTACGCGACGTCGGGCTGCTGCGCGCCATCTCCGCAGCCGGGATCACCGACGCGCTGCGCCCCGCCGTCCGCGCCGCCCACCTGCGCCTGCTGGACACCCGCGACGCCCTGCACCAGCAGGTCGGTCGCCGGGTCGACCGGCTGGTCGCTCAGGAACGCGAGGGCGTCGCCGCGCTGCTCGGGGTGGAGGACGGCGACGCCCTCCTGCGTCGGGTGGCCGGGGACGCACGCACGGTCAGCCACGCCCTCGACGACGCCTTCCGCGCCGCCGACCGGCTGCGCTCCGGCCGCTCCCGGAGCGGGAACGGCGGTCCCGTCCGCCGGCCCGTGGCCCGGGACGTGGTCGAGCACGACGGGGAGCTGGTGCTGGCCCGGACGGCGATCGGCGCGCGCCCCGACCCGAGCCTGTCGCTGCGGGTGGCCGCCGCCGCGGCCACGACCCGGCTGCCGATCGCGCGGGCCACCTGCGAGTGGCTGGCGGCGTACTGCCCCCCGCTGCCCGCGCCCTGGCCGGCCGAGGCCCGGGCCGCGCTGACCACGCTGCTGGGCGCCGGTCCCGGCCTGGTGCCGGCCTGGGAGACCTGCGACCGGTACGGGCTGGTGGACGGCTGGCTGCCCGAGTGGACCAGACTGCGCAGCCTGCCCCAGCACAACCCGGTGCACCGCTACACCCTGGACCGGCACCTCGTGCAGGCCGCCCACGAGGCCAGCCGGCACGCCCGCGAGGTGGACCGCCCCGACCTGCTGCTGCTCGGCGCCCTGCTGCACGACATCGGCAAGGGCCTGCCCGGTGACCACAGCACCGTCGGCGTGCCGCTCGCCGAGACGGTGGCGACCCGGGTCGGGCTGCCCGGCCCGGAGGTCGAGCTGATCGGCACGCTGGTCCGGCTGCACCTGCTCCTGCCCGACGTGGCCACCCGCCGGGACCTCGCCGACCCGGTCACCATCGCGTCGGTCGCCGAGGCGGTGGGGGACACCGGCACACTCGACCTGCTGCACGCGCTGGTCCGTGCGGACGCCGCGGCCACCGGCCCGGCCGCCTGGTCGGACTGGAAGGGACGACTGGTCGCCGAGCTGGTCGCCCGCGTCCGTACCGCCCTGGACACCGGCGTGCTGCCCGAGCCACCCGCGCCCGATCCGGCGCTGCTGGCCGGGCCGCTGCCGGTCGTCCATCTCACCGGGGACCGGGTGGCGGTGGCCGCCGCCGACCGGCGGGGACTGCTCGCCACGGTGGCCGGCTGCCTGGCCCTGCACCGCCTGGAGGTGCTCTCCGCGGACGCCTCCGTGGTCGATGGCCGGGCCCTTGTCGAGTGCCGGGTGCAACCCCGCTACGGCCTGCCGGCCGACCCGGTCCCGCTGCGCGCCGACCTCCGTCGCGCGGTCGCCGGCGACGTGTCCGTCACCCAACGGCTGCGCGGCCGTGCGCTCGCCGCCCGGGGCAGCGGTGCCGCTCCCCGGGTCGTCTGGCACCGCGAGGCCGCCACCGACGCCGTGCTGCTCGAACTTCGCGCCGCCGACGCCGCCGGGCTGCTCTACCGGGTCGCCTGCGCGCTCGACGAGGCGGGAGCCCTGGTCCGCGCCGCGCGCATCTCCACCCTCGGCGCCGACGTGGTCGACGCCTTCTACCTGGTGGGTGGCTGGCCGGACGACGCCACCCGGGCCCGCCTGGAGGCCGCCGTCCTCGCCGCCGTCTGAGTGGGTGGGTACGTCCCGGGGCGTAGCGGCGGTGCCGCTCGTGGACGCACGTCAGGGGGCGTCGGCGCGGGCAGAATGACGGCCATGCGATGGAACGGGCGGCGGGCGTGGCCGGGCGCGGTGGGTGACGCCGTGCTCGCCCTGGCGCTGCTCGGGTTCGGGCAGCTCGCCACCGGGCTCGCGGGGGTCAACCAGCCGGGGTCGACGCCGGTGGACGGGTTCTGCCGGGTGCTCATGGCGGTCGCCGCGCTGGCCCTGGTCGGCCGCCGCTACGCCCCGGTGAGCACCCTCGTCGTGGTCACCGTGGCCACCACGACGTACCTGGTGCTCGGCTATCCGTACGGGCCGATTCTGCTCACCTTCCTGATCGCGGTGTACACCGTGGCCGTGCGGCTGCCGGTGCGCCCGGCGGCACTCGCCACCGCCGGCGCGTTCGTGGTGCTGCTGGCGCACGTCTTCTGGTCCCGGGGGCCGGCGCCGGGCTGGGCCGGAGTGCTCCCCGCGTCGGCCTGGGCGGTCGTACCCTTCGCTGCGGGCGTGGTCGTGCGGGTCAACCGCGAGGCCGCCGCCCGCAGCCGCGCCGAGCAGGCCCGCGATCGTGTCGAGCAGGCCCGGCGGCAGGCCGACGAGGAGCGGCTGCGCATCGCTCAGGAGGTGCACGACGTGGTGGGGCACGGGCTGGCCGCGATCAGCATGCAGGCGGAGATCGCCCTCCATCTGCTGCCGAAACGGCCGGAGCAGGCGGAGGTCGCGCTGACCGCGATCGGTCGCACCAGTCGGGAGGCGCTGGACGAACTCCGGGTCACGCTGGGCGCGGTGCGCCGGGGCGCGGAGCGCGAACCGGTGCCGGGACTGGCCCGGCTCCCGGCGCTGTGCGAACGGTTGGCCGGTGCCGGTCTCGCCGTCGACCTGCGCCGTGACGGCGACCCTCGGGAGTTGCCGGCGGCGGTGGACCTGGCCGCGTACCGGGTGGTGCAGGAGGCGCTGACCAACGTGCTGCGGCACGCCGGGGTGACCAGCGCGGAGGTGACCGTCGGCTACCGGGCCGACGAGGTGACCGTCGAGGTCACCGACCGGGGCGTCGGCGCCGCCGCCGGCCCGTTCGACGCGGCCGACGGCCAGACCGGAGGGCACGGTCTGGCCGGTATGCGGGAGCGGGTGGCCGCGCTGGGCGGGCGGCTGACCATCGGACCGCGCCCGGACGGCGGATTCCGCGTCTGGGCCCGGCTGCCCGTGGAGCCGCCCTCGTGATCCGGGTGCTGATCGCCGACGACCAGGATCTGGTCCGCCTTGGGCTGCGCGCGCTGGTGGAGAGCGAGGACGACCTGGCGCTCGCCGGCGAGGCGGCCGACGGGCTGCGGGCGGTGGAGCTGGCCCGCCAGGTTCGGCCGGACGTGGTGCTGATGGACATCCGGATGCCCGGCATCGACGGGATCGAGGCGACCCGCCGGATCGTCGCCGACCCCGAGCTGACCGGCACGCGGGTGGTGGTGCTCACCACCTTCGAGCTGGACGAGTACGTCTTCGACGCGCTGCGGCACGGCGCGAGCGGGTTCCTCACCAAGGACACCCGGCCGCCGGAGCTGCTGCGCGCCATCCGGCTGGTCGCCGAGGGAGAGGCGCTGCTGTCCCCGTCGGTGACCCGGCGGGTGGTGCGGGAGTTCGCCACCCGGCCGTCGAGGGCACCCCGTCCGCACCCGCGGCTGGACACCCTCACCGACCGGGAGCGCCAGGTCGTCGGCCTGGTCGGTGAGGGACTGAACAACGAGGAGATCGCCGGTCGGTTGGTGGTCAGCCCGGCGACCGCTCGGACCCACGTCAGCCGGGCGATGGGCAAGCTGGGAGCCCGGGACCGGGCCCAGCTCGTCGTCTTCGCGTACCAGTCGGGTCTGGTGTCGGGGTGAGGCCCGGGAAGCGGGCCGGGCCGGGCGGAAGCAACCCCGCGGCTGGGCGGTTATCCTAGCGGTGGCCGGACTCCGCAGTGCCGGCCGCGTTGTGCCCGCCGGAACACTGACAAACGGGATGTTCGTGTGTTTGACACCTTGAGTGACCGCCTGTCCGGGATCTTCACCAAGCTCCGCGGCAAGGGGCGGCTCACCGACGCCGACATCGACGCCACCGCGCGCGAGATCCGCCTCGCGCTGCTGGAGGCGGACGTCGCGCTGCCGGTGGTCAAGGGCTTCATCGCGGCCGTCAAGGAGCGCGCCCGCAGCGCCGAGGTCTCCCAGGCGCTCAACCCGGCCCAGCAGATCATCAAGATCGTCAACGAAGAGCTGATCAAGGTGCTCGGCGGCGAGGGCCGGCGGCTCCAGTTCGCCAAGCAGCCGCCCACGGTGATCATGCTGGCCGGCCTCCAGGGCTCCGGTAAGACCACCCTCGCCGGCAAGCTGGCCCGCTGGCTCAAGGCCCAGGGGCACCAGCCGCTGCTGGTCGCCGCCGACCTCCAGCGCCCCAACGCCGTCGGGCAGCTCCAGGTGCTCGGTGGCCGGGCCGGCGTCGAGGTGTACGCCCCGGAGCCCGGCAACGGCACCGGTGACCCGGTGCAGGTGGCCCGCGCCTCGATCGAGCACGCGAAGCGCGCGGCCCGCGACATCGTCATCGTCGACACCGCCGGCCGCCTCGGCATCGACGCCGAGATGATGCAGCAGGCCGCCGACATCCGCGACGCCGTCTCGCCGGACGAGGTCATCTTCGTCATCGACGCGATGGTCGGTCAGGACGCCGTCCGCACCGCCGAGGCGTTCCGCGACGGCGTCGGCATCACCGGCGTGGTGCTCTCCAAGCTCGACGGCGACGCCCGTGGTGGCGCCGCGCTCTCCGTGCGCGAGGTGACCGGGCAGCCGATCCTGTTCGCGTCCACCGGCGAGAAGCTGGAGGACTTCGACGTCTTCCACCCTGACCGGATGGCCAGCCGGATCCTCGGCATGGGCGACGTCCTCACTCTGATCGAGCAGGCCGAGCAGGCCTTCGACTCGGATCAGAAGGAGAAGATGACCGCCAAGCTGATGGGCGGCGAGCAGTTCACCCTGGACGACTTCCTCGACCAGCTCATCGCGGTGCGGCGGATGGGTCCGATCGCCAACGTGCTGGCCATGATGCCGGGCATGGGGCAGATGAAGGACCAGCTCGCCGAGCTGGACGACAGTCACTTCGACCGGGTCACCGCGATCATCCGGTCGATGACCCCGGGTGAGCGGACCAACCCGAAGATCATCAACGGTTCCCGCCGGGCGCGCATCGCCAACGGCTCCGGGGTCACCGTGATGGACGTCAACCAGCTGCTCAACCGCTTCGCCGACGCGCAGAAGATGATGAAGCAGATGGGCGGCATGATGGGCCTGCCCGGCGGTGGCCGGCGCAAGGCGACGAAGTCCCCGAAGAACAAGCGCAAGGGCACCAAGGGTGGCGGTCGTCCGCGTACGGGCGCCGGCATGCCGGCCGGCTTCCCGGGTGGCATGCCGCAGCTCCCGCCGGGGATGGACCCGAACGACCTCGCGGGTGGCCAGGGCCTGCCGCCCGGCTTCAAGCTCCCGAAGATCGACTTCAACAAGCTCGGCAAGGGTGGCGACAAGGGCCCGCGCTGACGCGTGTCGGTGACGGCGGGCGACGTTTCCGGCGCTTAGGGTGACGTCGCCCCTTGGAAGGAGATGTCATGACCGCTGCCCCGATCCTGCCCGAACGGCACGAGTGGACGGTCGACGACCTCGGTGATCTGCCGAAGGACCTTCCGTACGAACTGATCAACGGAAGGTTGATCGTGCCGTCCCCCACGCCGCTGCACCAGTTCATCTGCGGTCGAGTCATGTTCGCCCTGGAACTCGCCTGCCCGGACGACTTCTTCGTCAGCATGGACCAGTCGCTCTCGATCGACCGCCGCAACGAGCCACGGCCGGACGTGGTGGTCATCCGCGTCGAGCAGGCCAACAGGTCACCCGTGCCGGTGCAGGACGCTCTCCTCGCGGTCGAGGTGATCTCGCCCGATTCCACTATTCGTGATCGGCACGAGAAGGTGCGCATCTACGCCAATGCAGGCGTCGCCGCATACTGGGTGATCGACCCGTTGCGGGAGAAGGTCACCTTCACCGAACTGCTGCTCAGCCCCAAGGGCGGCTACGAGCCCAGCGTGGAGACCGATGGCCTCGTCACGATCGACCGCCCGTGGAAGGTGACACTGGACCTGCCGGCGTGGACGCGCCGCCGACAGGAGGTCCTCGAACGGGCAAAGAGGTGATCGGGTAGGACTGTGCGCATGGCTCTTCATGTGCGCGGCGTGCTGCTCCCCGACGACGAGGTCCGGGATCTCTGGCTGGTCGGCGACCGGGTGACCTTCACCCCGGTGCCCGGGGCGGAGACGGTCGTCGACGGCGGGTTCGTCCTTCCGGGGCTGGTCGACGCGCACTGCCACATCGGCATCGCCCGCGGTGGCGCCCCGATCACCTCCCTCGACCAGGCCCGCGAGTTGGCCCGCGTGGACCGGGACGCCGGTGTGCTGACGATCCGTGACGCGGGTTCGCCGTACCCGTACCCCGAACTCGACGACGAACCGGACCTGCCGCGACTGGCCCGCGCCGGCCGGCACGTCGCGCCTCCGAAGCGCTACCTGCGTGACATCGGCGTCGAGGTCGGCGCGGCCGAGGTGGCCGCGACGGTGGCCGCGCAGGCCCGAGCCGGCAACGGCTGGGTGAAGCTGGTCGGTGACTGGATCGACCGGGGCGTGGGCGATCTCGCGCCCGCCTGGGACGCCGACACCCTCACCGCCGCCGTACGGGCCGCGCACGACGCCGGGGTACGCGCCGCGGTGCACACCTTCTCTGAGTCGGCCGTCGAGATCATGGTGCGGGCCGGGGTGGACTCGGTGGAGCACGGCACCGGGCTGAGCCTCGACCTGATCGACGAGATGGCCCGCCAGGGCACCGCGCTGGTCCCCACAATGATCAACATCGCCACCTTCGGGGGCATCGCCGAGCAGGCGCGGGGCAAGTTCCCCGGCTACGCCGAGCACATGCTCGCGCTGCGCGACCGTTTCCCGGAGGTGGTGCGGGCCGCGCACGAGGCGGGCGTGCCGATCTACGTGGGCACCGACGCCGGTGGTGGCATCGACCACGGGCTGGCCGCCGAGGAGATGCTGCTGCTGCACGAGCGCGCCGGCCTGGCGCCGATCGACGTGCTCGCCGCCGCGTCCTGGGGCGCCCGCGAATGGCTCGGCTTCCCCGGCCTGGTCGAGGGCGGCCTCGCCGACCTGACCGTCTACCCCGAGGACCCCCGCCACGACCTACGCGTCGTTCGTGCTCCGTCCCGCACGATCCTGCGCGGCCGAGTCCTCCGCTGACCCCACGCCGCGCCGCGCCGGGCCGCGTCACGCTGGGCCGCGTCGGGCGGTGCCGGGCCGCGTCACGCCGTGCCGGGCGGCGTCACGCCGTGCCGGGCCGTGTGCCCCGCCCACCGCAAGATCGTGCTGGATCCAGGAAGTAGGGGCCTCGGCGTCGTGGGGATGCCACTACAACCAGGATCGAGCACGATCTTGCCGGGCGGAGAGGTCGACGAGGGAAGATCCGCGCAACTTCCCTGATGTTGCTGCCTCACGCTCGCCGGAGGCAGCAACATCACTGATGTTGTGCGGATCTTGGCGCGTGGCGCGGGGGCGTCGGGGGCGTCGGGGGTGCGTGGGCGCGACGACGCGACGACGCGAGGGTGCGGCGCGTGGAGGGGCCAGATGCGGCGCGCGACGGACGGTGCGGCGCGGGGCGCTGGGACGCGGGGTGGGAGGGTCAGCGGGACGGGCGGGTGGCGGCGGCGGTGAAGAGGTGCACGGCCAGGTCGGCCAGGGCCGTGGCGGTCTGGTCGATCGGGGAGCGGGGGAGCACGATGTGGCTCACCACCAGGCGGACGATCGTGTCGGCGGCGAAGGCCAACGCTTCCTGGTCCGCTCCCGGCAGGTGGTCGCCGGCCCACTCGATCAGCGCGCCGGACGCCTCGGTGAGGACCACCTCGGCCCGGGTGGTGAGGTACGGAAGCAGTTCGTCCGAGCCGCCCCGGGCGCTGGTGAGGATGGCCTTGACCAGCGGGTTGTCGGCCGCCGTGGCGAGGGTGTGGGCGATCGCGGCGTACGCGCCGGCCCGTACGTCGGCGCCGTGCGCGAGCAACGCCTCTCGGACGTCGCCGACGAACCGGTCCACCTCGCGCCGGGCGAGCGCCTCGGCGAGACCCGCCTTGCTGCCGAACTCGTTGTAGACGGTCTGCCGACTGACCCCCGCCGTGGTGGCCACGCCACCCATGCGGACCGCGTCCCAACCGGCGGCGATGGTCCGTGCGCGCGCGGCGTCCACGATCGTGTCCCGCAGTCGCTGGCGTGGTGAGTCGGTCGTCGCAGTCATGGTGGTCGAATTCTACGGTCCCCCCGCCGACCCGCCCAGCGCCCTCGGCGGGCCCTGTCCGGCGCGCGCCGCCGACCTGTCCGGCGTGCGCTGTCGACTCGACCGGCATTCGCCGTGGGCTCCGCTCAGCGCCTGCCCAGCGCGTGTCGCCGGACCGGCCGGTGCCGGGCCCTGCCGCCGCGCGGAGGGCACGTCGCGCGGCGCGGCGCCTCCCGGGCGCGGCGGGGCCCCGCGTGGCGCATAGGATGTGCGGTCATGGCACGCGTGCTCACTCCCCGTGCGGAGGACTTCCCCCGCTGGTACCAGGACCTGATCGCCAAGGCGAAGCTGGCCGACAACGGCCCGGTCCGCGGCACCATGGTCATCCGCCCGGCCGGCTACGCCATCTGGGAGCGGATGCAGGCCGAGATGGACGCCCGGATCAAGGCGGCCGGCGCGGAGAACGCGTACTTCCCGCTGTTCATCCCGGAGAGCTACCTGAAGCGCGAGGCCCAGCACGTCGAGGGCTTCTCGCCGGAGCTGGCGGTGGTCACCCACGGTGGCGGCAAGCAGCTCGCCGAGCCGGTGGTGGTGCGCCCCACCAGCGAGACGGTGATCGGCGAGTTCATGGCCAAGTGGATCGACTCGTACCGGGACCTGCCGCTGCTGCTCAACCAGTGGGCGAACGTGGTCCGGTGGGAGCTGCGCCCGCGGATCTTCCTGCGGACCAGCGAGTTCCTCTGGCAGGAGGGGCACACCGCGCACGCCACCCGCGAGGATGCCCGCGCCTACGCGCGGCGGATCCTGCACGAGGCGTACGAGGATCTGATGGTCAACGTGCTCGGCATTCCGGTGGTGGTGGGCCTGAAGACGGCCCGTGAGCGCTTCGCCGGGGCCACCGCCACGTACACCTGCGAAGGCATGATGGGTGACGGCAAGGCGTTGCAGTTGGGCACCAGCCACGAGCTGGGCCAGAACTTCGCCAAGGCGTTCGACATCAGCTACTCCGCCAAGGAGGGCGGTCGCGAGCACGCCTGGACGACCTCCTGGGGCACGTCGACCCGGATGCTCGGCGGGCTGATCATGGCGCACGGCGACGACAACGGCCTGCGGGTGCCGCCGAGGCTGGCGCCCATCCAGGCGTACATCATGATCGTCAAGGACGGCGAGGGCGTCGCCGAGGCGGCGGCCAAGCTGCGCGACGGCCTGCGCGACGCCGGTGTCCGGGTCGCGCTCGACGACCGGACCGACACCGCGTTCGGCCGCCGGGCCGTCGACGCCGAGCTGCGCGGCTATCCGGTACGCGTCGAGGTCGGCCCTCGCGACCTGGCCGTCGGCAACGCGACGGTGGTCCGCCGTACCGACGGGTCGAAGTCCCCGACGCCGGTGGCCGACGTGGTCGGCGCGGTGCTGGCGGCGCTGGAGGCCGATCAGCAGACGCTGCACGACCAGGCCCTCGCGCACCGCGAGTCGCGCACCGTCGAGGTGTCGACGCTTGCCGAGGCGATCGAGGCGGCGGCCACCGGCTGGGCCAAGGTGCCGTGGTCGGCGGTCGGCGTGGCCGGCGAGGCCGAGGCGAACGGCCAGGGCGTGACGGTGCGTTGTCTGCTGCGCGCCGACGGCTCGGTGCCGGACTCGGAGGACGAGCCCGACCTGGTCGCCATCCTCGCTCGCGCCTACTGAGGTGACTGTCGACCGCTTCGAGCCGGGTCGGCTGATCCTGCACCGCAACGTGCGGCGGGGGCGGATCGGGTGGGTCCGGCCGGCGCGGGTCGTCCTCGACGACGAGCGGGGGCTGCTGCTCTGGATCGCGAAGGGCTCGCCGGTGGCCCACGAGGTGAACGAGGTCGGCCTGACCATGCGAGGGCTGCCGTTCGCCGACTGGATCACGCCGACGTACCAGCTCGCACAGGTGCGCTGGAACGGACCACCGCTGCTGAAGTTCCTGCCCACCGGCGCGGCGCACTCCGTCTGGTGGTTCCGCGACGCGGCGGGCCGGTTCAGCCACTGGTACGTCAATCTGGAGGAGCCCGGCGTGCGCTGGGACGACGGGGCGGTGGCCGGCGTCGACGTGATCGACCAGGATCTCGACGTGCTGGTCGCCGCGGACCGCACCTGGCAGTGGAAGGACGAGGACGAGTTCGTCGAGCGTCTCGCCTTCGGTGAGGACTACTGGGTGACCGACGAGAAGGCGGTCCGCGCCGAGGGGGAGCGGGTGATCGCGCTCGCCGAGGCGGGTGAGTTCCCGTTCGACGGCACCTGGTGCGACTTCGCACCGCCGCCAGACTGGGACGTACTGGACGAACTTCCGCCCGGGTGGGACCGCCCACCGGTGCGGTGAGAGGTGTTCCGGGTCACCGGTGACGCGGTGTCCGGGTCCGATGCGTGCGATCGGCATCGGATCTGGCAGAATGGGTCGCTGGTATCCGGCGCGCGTTCGGCGCCCTCTAACCCGGGCGCGTTGCCAGTCCACCGAGTAGTCTCCGGCCCAACCCCACGGGTCCGGTCGGCGCTCACCCATGCACACCGCCCCGTACGGGCCGGTGAGATCGCAACAGGAGCGAAACAACTGTGGCCGTAAAGATCCGGCTCCTGCGGATGGGCAAGATCCGCAACCCGCAGTACCGCATCGTCATCGCCGACTCGCGCACCAAGCGTGACGGTCGGGCGATCGAGTTCGTCGGGGTTTACCAGCCCAAGGAAGACCCCTCGATCATCGAGGTCAAGTCGGAGCGGGTCCAGTACTGGCTGTCCGTCGGCGCCCAGCCGAGCGAGGCGGTGCAGCGGCTGCTGGAGCTGACCGGTGACTGGCAGAAGTACAAGGGCCTGCCGGCCCCGCCGCCGCTGAAGGTCAAGGCCGAGCAGGTCGACCGCAGGGCCGCGTACGAGGCTGAGGCGAAGGCCGCCGCCGGGCTGGCCCCGGAGACCCCGGCCAAGCCGGCCAAGAAGGCCGCGAAGGCCGCCGAGGCTCCGAAGGCTGAGGCGCCCGCCGAGGCCCCGCAGGCTGAGGCTCCGGCCGAGGCGCCGAAGGCCGAGGCTCCGGCCGAGGCTCCGGCTGCCACCGCCGACGCCGGTGAGCAGGCCTGACATGCCTCTGCGTCCGGCGTTGGAGCACCTGGTCAAGGGCATCGTCGATCACCCGGATGACGTCCGGGTGCGGATGGTCGATTCCCGTCGGGGCAAGCGGCTGGAAGTCCGCGTGCACCCCGAGGACCTCGGCACGGTGATCGGGCGGTCCGGCCGGACCGCCAAGGCGCTGCGCCAGGTGATCGGCTCCATCGGCGGGCGCGGCGTACGCGTCGACATCGTCGACTCGTACTGATGCAGCTCGTCGTCGGAAGGATCGGCAAGCCGCACGGCGTCCGCGGTGAGGTCACCGTGGAAGTGCGGACCGACGAGCCCGAAGCACGGTTCGCCCCCGGTGCAGTGCTGCGCACTGAGCCGGGGGCGACGCCCCCTTCAGCCGCCGATGAGCCGGGCGTGCCGTTCCGGGTTCCCGCGAAGCTGACCATCGAGGAAGCCCGCTTCCACCAGGGTCGGGTGCTGATCGCGTTCGAGGGCATCCTGGACCGCAACACCGCCGAGGCGCTGCGCGGGACGCTGCTCGTGGTGGACAGCGCCGACGTGGAGCCTCCGGAGGATCCGGAGGAGTTCCACGATCACCAGCTGGTCGGGCTGGCCGTGGTCACCCCGACCGGTGAGCAGCTGGGTGAGGTGGCCCGCATCGACCACGCGCCGTCGTCCGACCTGCTGGTGCTGCGGCGCCCCGAGGGACGTACCGCGCTGATCCCGTTCGTCCGGGCGATCGTTCCGGAGGTCGACCTGGCCGGTGGACGTGTGATCGTCGACCCGCCGGCCGGACTGCTCGATCTTTAGGACCACCCCATGCGCGTCGACGTCGTGTCGATCTTTCCGGAGTACTTCGCCCCGCTGGACCTGTCGCTGATCGGACGGGCGCGGGCCAACGGCGTACTCCAGCTCGCCGTGCACGACCTGCGGACCTGGACCCACGACGTGCACCGCACGGTCGACGACACCCCCTACGGCGGCGGCCCGGGCATGGTGATGAAGCCCGAGCCGTGGGGTGCGGCGCTGGACGCGCTCGCCCCGGCCGAGGCCCCGCCGCCCCGGCTGCTCGTGCCGTCGCCGGCCGGCGTGCCGTTCACCCAGGCCATGGCGCACGAGCTGGCCGCCGAGCCGCACCTGCTCTTCGCGTGCGGCCGGTACGAGGGGATCGACCAGCGGGTCCTGGCGCACGCCGCCACCCGGATGCCGGTCACCGAGGTGTCGCTCGGCGACTACGTCCTCTTCGGCGGCGAGGTCGCGGTGCTGGTGATCCTGGAGGCGGTCACCCGACTGCTGCCCGGGGTGCTGGGCAACGCC
Organism: Micromonospora sp. NPDC005237; assembly: GCF_040607775.1. NCBI lineage: Bacteria > Bacillati > Actinomycetota > Actinomycetes > Micromonosporales > Micromonosporaceae > Micromonospora > Micromonospora sp. NPDC005237. Next base: position 743,064 of record NZ_JBEXHJ010000001.1, read on the forward strand.
GGCTCGCTGGACGAGGAGTCGCACGCGCACGGGCTGCTGGAGGCCCCGATCTACACGAAGCCTCCGAGCTGGCGCGGGCACGACGTTCCGGAGGTGCTCCGCTCCGGCGACCACGGCAAGATCGCGCGCTGGCGGCGCGAGGAGGGGCTGCTGCGGACCGCGTCCCAGCGCCCGGACCTGCTGGCCGCGCTGCCGCCCGAGCGGCTCGACAAACGGGACATCGCGGCGCTGGAGCGGGCCGGATTTCGGCCACCGCCGGGGGATGTGGCAAAGTAGGGGGGTTGCCGCATCCGTCCGCGCCCGCGGGCGGCTGCGAGGATCCCCGACCGGGGTCGGCCCGCCGACCACCACCCGGGAATCAGAATCACCCACCCGCGCACCGAGTGACGGTGCGCCGTGAGCCTTACGAGGACGCAGCGATGAACATCCTGGACGCCCTTGACGCCCAGTCGAAGCGGACCGACCTTCCCGACTTCCGTGCCGGTGACACCGTCAAGGTGCACGCGCGGGTCGTCGAGGGCAACCGGTCCCGTGTCCAGATCTTCCAGGGCGTCGTGATCCGCCGCCAGGGTGACGGTCTGCGCGAGACCTTCTCGGTCCGCAAGGTCAGCTTCGGCGTCGGCGTCGAGCGGACCTACCCGCTCAACGGCCCGGGCATCGACCGGATCGAGATCGTGATCCGCGGTGACGTGCGTCGCGCCAAGCTCTACTACCTGCGCGAGCTGCGCGGCAAGAAGGCCAAGATCAAGGAGAAGCGGGAGAAGCAGCCCAGCTGACTTCCCGCTCGCCACGCCGCCTGAGCTGCACGTATGCCGTACCGACCAGACCGCACTACCCTGGTCGTACGGGCGCAGCCAGGCGGCGGCCCCGCCTTCGTGGCGGGCAGCTGTCCACTACCGCCCGTGGAGCCTCGACGAGGCTCCCGGGCGGTGGTGTTTCTGCGGACCGGGGAGTGGCGTGGTGCAGACGCTTGACGAGGACGGCACCGTCGATCCGTGGCGCCGGCGGGTGCGCCGCGGCCGCCGGCAGATGCCCCTCTGGCAGGAGCTTCCACTGCTGCTGGTGGTCGCGTTCTGCCTCGCGGTGCTGATCCGCACATTCCTGCTCCAGGCGTTCTTCATCCCGTCCGGTTCGATGGAGGACACCCTCCTGATCGGCGACCGGGTGCTGGTCAACAAGGTCGTCTACGACGTCCGTGACCCGGTGCGCGGCGAGGTGGTGGTGTTCCGGGGCACCGACCGTTGGGCGCCGCAGGTCGACGAACAGCCGCAGCCCGGGTTCGCCGGCAAGGTCGCCCGCACCGTCGGGGACCTGGTCGGGGTGAGCCGTCCCGGCGAGAAGGACTTCATCAAACGGGTGATCGGCCTGCCCGGTGACCGGGTCAAGTGCTGCGACTCCCAGGGTCGGGTCACCGTGAACGGAACCCCGCTCGACGAACCGTACGTGCTGCGCGACTCCCCGCTGGATCTGCCACCGAATCCGCAGGAGTGCCGCTCCCGACGCTTCGACGAGGTGGTCGTACCCCCGGGTCAGATCTTCGTGATGGGCGATCACCGCGAGGTCTCCCAGGACGCGCGCTGCCAGGGGCCGGTGCCGATCGACAACGTGGTCGGCCGGGCGTTCATGGTGGTCTGGCCGTCGTCGCGCTGGGCCCCGCTGTCGGTGCCCTCGACCTTCGACGACGTGGCCGCGCCGGCTGCCGCCTCCCCCGGGGCGCCCCCGGTCCGTCCGTCCCCGCAGGGCGGTGTGCTGCTGATTCTCCCGTTGATGGCCGCGCTGAGGGGTTCCCGCGCGTTCCGGACGGTGCCGTCCGGCCCGGCAACGTAGGCTCCTTGGCGTGATTGACGAGCAGACCGACAAGCCCCGCAGCTCCTTCTGGAAGGAGCTGCCGATCCTGCTGGGTGTGGCGATCCTGGTCGCGGTGCTGGTCCGCGCCTTCGTGCTGCAGACCTTCTTCATCCCCTCTCCGTCCATGGAGAACACTCTCAAGATCGATGACCGGGTGTTGGTCAACAAGCTGGTCTACGACTTCCGATCACCGCACCGCGGCGAGGTGATCGTCTTCAAGGCGCCCACCGAGTGGAGCGGCAACCCCGACGGCGAGGACTTCATCAAGCGGGTGATCGGCGTCGGTGGCGACCACGTGGTCTGCTGCGACGCACAGGAACGGCTGATGATCAACGGCAAGTCGCTCGACGAGCCGTACATCTTCTCCATCGACGGGGTCCGTGACAAGCCGGCCGACCAGGAGTTCGACATCACCGTGCCGAAGGGGCGGCTGTGGGTGATGGGCGACCACCGGTCGGCCTCGGGTGACTCGCTGGAGCACTGGCAGCAGTCCAACCAGAACATCACCGAGGCCACGATTCCCGAGGGCGAGGTGGTCGGGCGGGCGTTCACCGTCTTCTGGCCCGTCAACCGGGCCACCTGGCTGACAGTGCCCGATCAGTTCGACGGCATCGGAAAGCCGTAGAACCGGCGGGGGCATGGGCGATCGGCCGCACGTCTGGCAGGCTGGTGCGGTGACCGTCTACACCCCTCGACGCGCGGCGCGGGTGCTGCTCGTCGACGCGGCCGGCCGGGTCCTGCTGTTCCAGGGCTTCGACCCGGCCCGCCCGGAGCACCGCTACTGGTTCACTCCCGGCGGCGGGCTCGACGAGGCGGAGTCCCCGTCGACCGGCGCGGCACGGGAGTTGGCCGAGGAGACCGGGCTGCGGGTCGATCCCGCCGAGCTGGGCGAGCCCGTCTGGTCCGACACGACCGAGTTTCCGTTCGACGGCGACTGGTACCGCCAGGAGCAGGATTTCTTCCTGCTCCGGGTGCCGTCGTGGCAGGTCGACACCGTTGGCTTCAACGACGTCGAGCAGCGCAGCATCGCCGGTCACCGCTGGTGGCTGCCGGCCGAGCTGGCCGCCAGCGGCGACCGGTACTACCCGCCCGAGCTGCCCGACCTGCTGGCCCGGCTCCTGCCGCCGGCCGTCGAGGCGTCGTGCTGACCCCGCCGCGCACCGTCGTGCGCCGGGAGGCCGGCCTCTACGCGCTGGAACGGGCGCTGCAACGGCGCGGGTTCCGGCACGTGGCCGGCGCCGACGAAGCCGGCCGGGGCGCCTGCGCCGGCCCACTGGTCGCCGCCGCGGCGGTGCTGCCGGAGGGGCGACGCGGCGAGATCGACGGGCTGGCCGACTCCAAGCTGCTCACCCCGGCCAGCCGGGAGCGGGTGTACGCCGAGGTCGTGGACCGCGCCCTGGCGTACGCCGTGGTGGTCATTCCGGCCGACGAGGTCGACGCCCGGGGTCTGCACGTGTGCAACCTGGCCGCCATGCGCCGGGCGCTCGCCTCACTCACCACCCGACCGGAGTACGTGCTGACCGACGGCTTCGGCGTGGACGGCCTGGGCGTGCCGGGGCTGGCGGTGTGGAAGGGCGACCGGGTGGCCGCCTGTGTGGCGGCGGCCAGCGTGCTCGCCAAGGTCACCCGGGACCGGATCATGGTGGAGCTGGACGGGGTGTTCCCGGCGTACGGCTTCGCCGAGCACAAGGGCTACATCACCCCGGAGCACAGCGCGGCGCTGCGGGAGCACGGGCCGTGCCGGGAGCACCGCTTCTCGTACGTCAATGTCGCAGCGGTCTCCGGCCGCGACGGCCGGCCGCCGCGCGCCCGACGGCCCGTCGGCCCGGCGTCGGACGAGCCGATGGAGCGCTCCTGGGCGTCAGGGGGTACCGTCGGCGTGGCGTCGGGCGAGCAGCCTCGGCCTCCGGCGCCGGTGGGGGAAGATGTGGTCATGGAAGGCGGAGTGCGATGAGCGCGGAAGATCTCGAGAAGTACGAGACCGAGATGGAGCTGCAGCTCTACCGGGAGTACCGCGACATTGTCCGCCAGTTCTCCTACGTGGTGGAGACGGAACGCCGGTTCTACCTGGCCAACCAGGTCGACCTGCACGTGCGCAACTCCGACGGCGAGGTCTACTTCGAGGTCGAGATGCACGACGCCTGGGTGTGGGACATGTATCGTCCTGCCCGCTTCGTGAAGAACGTCCGAGTGATGACTTTCAAGGACGTCAACGTCGAAGAGCTGGAGAAGCCCGACATCTCGCTGCCCGCCGACTCCGGCTTCGGCGGCTGACGACCCTCGGCCACGCCACGGTCCCCCCATCCGTGGCGCGGCCCGCCGCGCCGGTCACTCGGCCGGCACCACGACCTCGACGCGCTGCACCAGGTTGTTGGCGAAGCCGCCACGGTTCCACGGCTGCTCGACCGGCTGGGTCCGCCCGGACGCGTCGGTCGCCCGCGCGCTGAGCACGTACCGACCCGGCGTCGCCGTCCACTCGTGCCGCCACCGCCGCCAGGCGAACTCCCCGCCCGTCGCCGGGTCCAGCTCGGCCGGCGCCCAGCTCGCCCCGCCGTCGACGCTCACCTCCACCGCGACCACCGGGGCATGCCCCGACCAGGCCCGACCGTCCAGAGTGCATGGTCCCGGCGGCAGCACCCGGCGGCGCGTCATGAAGTCGGGAAAGCCCGGCGGGCGGACCAGCGCGCGTGGCTCGATCCGGGTGACCGGCACGCCCGGGTCGTCGGCGTCGCGACGCAGCCGGTACGCCACCGCGTTCTGGTAGCCCTCGAACGGCTCCGTCCGGACCTCGATCGAGTGCAGCCACTTCACGTGCGCCATGCCGTACCAGCCCGGCACGATCAGCCGCAGCGGGGCCCCGTGCTGCGGCAGCAGGGGAGCGCCGTTCATCTCGTACGCCAGCAGCACCTCCTCGCGCAGCGCGTCGGCCACCGGCAGCGCCCGCTGGTAGTCCTGCTCGACGCCGCGCTCGACCCCGTGGTCGGCGCCGGTGAAGACCACGTCGACCGCGTCCGCGCCCAGGCCCGCCTCGCGCAGCAGCGGCGCGAGGGGGGTGCCGGTCCACTCGGCGTTGCCGACCGCCTCGACCAGCCAGGGCTGGCTCACCGGCCGGGGGTGCAGCAGAGCCCGGCCGTTGCCGGCGCACTCCATCGTGACCCGGTGGGTGACCCGGGGTCGCTCGCGCAGGTCGGCCAGCGTGACGGTCAGCGGCCGGTCGACCGCGCCGGCGAGGGTCAGCGCGTGCGCCGCCGGATCCAGCTCCGGAATGTCGTAGTGGATCAGCAGATAGTGCAGCCCGGCCGGGGTGACGTCGTACCGCAGCGCCTCCAGCGGAAGGCCGTGGTTGCGGGCGGCGAGCTGCAACTCGTCGGCACTGATCGCCTCGTCGGGCTCGGCGAGCCGCGACGGGCCGCTCACGTCGGCCGCCCTCGGCCCCCGGTCATCGACAGTGGTCATGCGATGCCTCCCCGGTGCAGACGGCGGCACCCGCCGTACGCGGCCCAGCCTAGGCCCTTCGTGGCGGCCCGGTGGTGGTGACCTGGGCCGGTTTGGGTCGGGCCGGGGACAGCGTTCACATAACAGATCATCGAGCCGTTCGGTGGTCGTCCACAGCACCTCCGGTTGTCCACAGCTTCGTCGGCCGGGCTGGCGGACGAGTCGGCCTCGGCCGGAGGCTGCCGTCATGCGACCGCCACCCGTCGATTCGATCCGCCGCACGCTGCTGCTGTGCGCCGCGCTCCCGCTCGCACTGACCGTCCAGCTCTGCGGGCTGGCGGTGCTGGTCGCGGCGGTGCCCGGCCAACCACCGACGCCGACAGTGCCGGTCGCGGCCGTGACCGACCCGCCCGCCGATTCAGCGCCCGCCGAGCGGTTCCGCTGGCCGGTCGACGGGCCACCTCGTCCGGTGCGCCGGTTCGACCCGCCGCCCCGACCGTGGCTGCCTGGCCACCGCGGCGTCGACCTGGCCGCGCCGGCCGGAGCGGTGGTCCGTAGCGCCGGGCCGGGCACCGTGCTCTTCGCCGGCCTGGTGGCCGGTCGACCGGTGGTCACCGTGGGGCACGCCGACGGGCTGCGGACCACCCACGAGCCGGTCCAACCCGTCGTACGCGTCGGCCAGGCGGTCACCGCCGGCACGCCGCTGGGCGAACTGCTGCCCGGGCATCCGGGTTGCCCGGCCGAGGCGTGCCTGCACTGGGGCCTGCGGCGGGGCGAGGAGTATCTCGACCCGTTGGCCCTGCTCGGCCTCGGCCCGGTGCGACTGCTCCCGGTGCGCCCGCCTCCGCTCGGTCGGGCGGGAGACGGTCAGCGCTGGGCGAGCAGTTCCGGCAGCCGCACGGCCAGCCGTTCGTACTCGTCGGCGGCGTTGTAGACCTGACCGGTGAGCCGCAGCCATCCGCGACCGTTCCAGCTCATCACCGCGACCTCGGCGGCGAGCCGCTCGCCGATCCGCGCCTGCAACGCCCGCGCCGCGTCGATCGTGGTGCCCGTGCCGGACGGCAGCGGAATGAGGCGTAGAGCCACCCCCGGTCCGCCGGGGTCGGGCAGATCAGCGGGGGCCACCCCCAGCGCGTCCCCCACCACCCGCTGACCGTACGCGGCGAGCGCGGCGTTGTGCGCCCGTACCCGGTCGACGCCGAGGCTGCGCAGCGTGAACAGTCCCGCCGGGGCGGCCAGCCAGGAGGTGTAGTCGAGGGTGGCCTGCCATTCGAGCCGGGCCGGGAAGCCGGCTTCCTGCTCCCACGAGACCACCAGCGGCTCGATCCGCTCCCGCCACTGTGGGGCCACCGCCAGCAGGGCGGTGCCGCGCGGGGCGTACCCCCACTTGTGCAGGTTGCCCGCCCAGAAGTCCGCGCCGATGCTGGCGACCGTGGTGGCCAGCATCCCGGGGGCGTGTGCCGCGTCCACCAGGACGGGCACGCCGCCCTCGTGGGCCACCCCGACGATGGCGGCGATCGGAAACAGCCTGGCGGTGGCGGAGGTGAGCTGGTCGACGACGAGCAGCCGCGTCCGCCCCGGGCGCAGGCCGGCCCGGATGGTCTGCACGATCTGTTCGTCGGTGGCGGCCAGCGGGATCGGCAGGACGCGGCTGACCGCGCCGGTGCGCCGGCACTCCCGCTGGATGGCCAGGCTCACCGCCCCGTACCCGTGGTCGGTGCTGAGCACCTCGTCACCGGGTTTCAGGCCCACCGACTGAAGCACCACGGCGACGCCGGTGGTGGTGTTGCCGATCAGCGCGCTGCCGTCCGGGTCGGCGCCCAGGAACCCGGCGAGGTGCCGGCGGGTGTGCTCGATCCGGTCGACGAGCCCCTGGGTGAAGAAGCGCAGCGGGTTGGCCTCCATCTCGTCGCGCAGCCGCTGCTGGGCTCGCTGCACGCCGATCGGCACCGCGCCGAACGATCCGTGGTTGAGATGGCTGACCGCCGGGTCCAGGGAGAACAGCAGGCGGGCGCCCGGGATCGGCTCGGGGGGCTGCGGGACGCTCACCCGATGATCGTAACCGTCGAGCGACCCGACCCCTCGGCCCTTGATCAGGCGCGGGGATGTGCCTGCCGGTAGGCGGCGCGCAGCCGTTCCACCGAGACGTGGGTGTAGATCTGCGTGCTGGCCAACGACGAATGGCCGAGCAGCTCCTGCACGGCGCGCAGGTCGGCCCCGCCCTCCAACAGATGGGTGGCGGCCGAGTGGCGCAGCCCGTGCGGGCTGGTCCGGGGAAGGCCGGCCGTCTCGGCGTACCCGCCGACGATCTGTCGCGCGGTCGTCGGGTTGAGCCGGCCACCGCGAGCCCCGAGCAGCAGCGCGTCGCCGGAGCGGGCACCGGTCAACAGCGGTCGGCCCCGGCGCAACCACTCGTCCAACGCCCGCTGCGCGGGCACGCCGTAGGGCACCGAGCGCTCCCGACCGCCCTTGCCGAACACCCGGATCACCCGGCGACCGTGGTCGACGTCCCCGAGGTCCAGCCCGCACGCCTCGCTGACCCGCACGCCGGTGGCGTAGAGCAGCTCCAGCAGAACCCGGTCGCGCAACAGCACCGCCTCGGCGGCGGCCGCGTCCGGCGCCGCAACCGTCATGGCTTCCGTCGTGATCGTGGCGGGTGCGGTCGTCGGCTGCCGGGCCGGTGCCTCCACCAGGGCGGCGGCCTGGTCGGCGCGCAGGACGCTGGGCAACTCCCGGTGAGCACGAGGGCTGGCCAGTGCGGCGCCCACGTCGGAGGGGAGCAGCCCGGCGCGGTGCGCCCACGCGCTGAACGCCCGCGCCGAGGCGGCCCGACGGGCCAGCGACGTACGGGCGGCGCCGGTGGTCCGTTGCCGGGCCAGCCAGCTCCGCAGCACCGACAGGTCCAGCTCGGCCACCTCCAGGCAGCCCATCCGGACGGCGTGGTCGAGCAAGGCGACCACATCGGTCACGTACGCGCGGACGGTGTGGGCCGACCGGTTGCGGACCCGGGAGAGGTGCTCGGCGAAGTCGTCGACCGCGTCCCGCAGCGCCGGCGGCAGCTCCTGGTGGGTGGCCCGGGTGCCCCGGGTGGACCGGCTCACCGCCGCCGCGCCGATGGCGGCGTTGCGATGGCTGCACCCCCACTGACAGTTGGCACGGCACCAGCGTACGGCCGAGAGCCGCGCAGCGTTCGCCACGATGGTGCCGGTGTCGCCACCACGCCCGTGCACTGGGGCAGTTCGTCTGTTTATGCGCCGCCCCTTCGGCTTGGTGGCCGGGGCGAGGGCGCAGCCGCCGTCGCGGCCACCACCATGGACGGCTCCTTCAGCAACGACAGCTTTCGCCTAGACGAATAAGTCCTAACTCAAGACGGGGCTGGGGCTGCGGCGAAGGGCGCCGGTCATCCGCTGTGGCTGCCCGTCGTGTCGATGTGCTGTTGAGCGGTATACCTCAGAGGTATGAATATGACTCTGAGGTATACCGCTTACGACCGCATCCGCCCCCACGGAGGTGACCGAGGGTCACCGCCGGCCGCCGGCTGCGCCAACCGCCGCAGCAAAGGTTAGGAATTACTTGTCTAGGCCTGAAGGTGGCGGGACGGACCTGGAGCTGGTCCGCCTGAAGCGGCAGATAGCCGGCGGCGGCGTGGAGTGGCTGATCCCCGCCGTGACGGAGCGCGGGAAGCCCGGCCGCCGCTTCGGTCCCCCGAAGGCAGGGAGACGGCCCCGGGTGCGGCTACCGCCCCGGGGCCGCTCCGTGTCTCGGGAGGGCCTCCGGACGGGCGGAAGGACCTACTCCTCGTCCCCGTCGGTCGGGCGGGGCGGGCGGTTGTGCCGGGCCCACTCGTCAACCTCGTCGGCGTCCCAAACGTTCATGCCGATCAGGCGGGCGAGGGGTTCGGGGAAGCCGGGTCTGCGGGTGATCTGTAGGACCCGCTGCCGCGACACGTTGAACAGGGCGGCCAGCTCGCCAGGCCCGTACAAGCGCGGTCGCTTCACAAGCCGAAGGTATGCACGACACGTCGTTTACGATCGTCACTTACAGATTGACAACTCGGTAGTGACTGGGGTCCCCTAGGGCGAGGCCCCCCGCCCGGTGGCGAGTTTCGCGGCGGGCGGGGGTGCCCCTCCGACCCCGACCCGGGAGGTTGACGTGGCACCAGACGACGAACTAAACCGACTAACTGAGCGGGTCCCAGCGGGCACCCGGGGTGGTCTTCGGCTCGGTGAACTCGGTCCTGAACAACGCGCACCCACCCCTGCGCCGGTTGAGCCGCTGGTCGCCGGTTCGGTACCGGGGAATCCAGCGGTGAGCGACCTTCAGCGGCACGCCCCGGTCCGACCGTTCTGGTTCTGCGCGGCGGATGCCCAGCCCTGGCCGTGTGGTCGAGCCCGCGCCGATCTGGCCGGCGAATACGCCGACGAGCCCCGGTTACTGGCGGTCGACATGGCTGATTGCTTGGGGGAGGCGACCCGGGACCTGTGCGGGCTTTACCCGGAGCCCCCGAACCCAGTCGAGATGTACGCCCGCTTCCTCGGCTGGGTCCGGCACCTCGCGATCAACCGGTTCCGCAATGCCGGCCGGTTCCCGCTATAGCGCAGTAACGCCGAGCTTTCGTTCCTCCGGTCGGGGACTCACGCATATCCGTCGGACGGCGGAGATGGCCCCCGCACGGCCGAGTATCCGCCGCCGCAGTCCACACTGGTGCCGGTGTCGCCACACCCATGACCGTGCGCCGTGGCGGTTCGTTGCTTATCCGCCGCCCTTCGGTGTGGTGGCCGGGGCGAGGGCGTAGCCGTCGTCGCGGCGCACCACCATGGACAGCTCCTCCAGCAGCGACAGCTTGCGCAGCGCGGTACGCACGTTCACGCCGGCGCGGGCGGCGAGCGCGTCCACTCCCCGTACGCCCCGGCGGGGCAACGCCTCCAGCAGCGATCGGGCGTCGTCGTCCAACGCGTCGGTCGGCCGCTGCGGGCCACGGGCCAGCGGGGCCAGGTCCGCGCCGACCCGGCCCACCTCCTCGAGCACGTGCGCCACCCCGGTGACCAGCCGCACCTCGGAGCACTCGCGGAGCAACTCGTGTGCGCCGACGGACATCGCCGAGGTCACCGGCCCGGGCACGACCATCGCGACGCGTCCGGTGTGGATGGCCCGTCGGGCGGTCTGCGTCGCGCCGCTGCGCGCCGACGCCTCCACCACGACGGTGCCGAGGGTGCCCCCGGCGATGACCCGGTTGCGGATCAGGAACCGGGGGCGTAGCGGCTCGGCGCCGGGTGGCCACTCGCTGACCAGCAGCCCCGTGTCGGCAATCCGGTCGAAGAGCGCGGTGTTGCCCATGGGATACGGCCGGTCCACCCCGCAGGCCAGCACCGCGACGGTCAACCCGCCCGCGTTGAGGGCACCCCGGTGGGCTGCCGCGTCGATGCCGAACGCGCCGCCGGAGACCACGGTCCAGTCCCGCTCGGCCAGCCCGTACCCCAGTTCCGTGGCGACGTGCTGGCCGTAACCGGTGGCCGCCCGCGCGCCGACCACCGCCACCGAGCGCTCCAGCGCCTCGCCCAGCGGCCAGGCTCCGCGTACCCAGAAGCAGAGCGGCGGCGCGGTCTCACCGTCCACCCGGCGGGTGGCGTCCGGCAGCCGGAGCGTTTTCAGGCCGGCCACCCGGGCCGGCCACTCCGCGTCGTCGGGGGTGACCAGGCGGGCGCCGAGCCGGTCGGCCCTCTCCAACGCCTCGGCGGCGACCGCCCGCGCGTCACCGGCGGCCGACCGGGCGGCCACCGTGCTGTGCAGCCAGCCGTCGGGGCTGCCGCCGTCGAGCAACAGATCCAGTGTCGCCACCGGACCGAGTCGGTCGACCAGCTGGTGCACCGCCCGGGTGCCCGGCTCGGCCAACCAGGTCAGCGCCACCCGGGCCAGTCTGCTCTCCTCGTCGGCGCTCATGCCGCCTCCCCCGTCCGTAGTTGGATCGCCTCTCGTACGTCGTCGCGGTCCGGCCGGTCCCGGCCGTCCAGGTCCGCGATGGTCCAGGCCATCCGGATCACCCGGTCGAAGCCCCGTGCCGAGAGCGAGCCGGAGTCGAGTCGGCCGCGCAGCTCGGCGGTGACCAGCGCCGGTAGCCGCCACGGCGGGCGGCGCAGGAGCGGGCCGTCCACCTCGGCGTTGAGTCGCCGCCCGAGGCCGGCCCAGCGGTTGGCCGCCGCGCGGCGGGCCGCCGCGACCCGGGCGGCGACCGTGGCCGAGGACTCGGCGTCGCCGACGGACGCCATCAGCTCCGCCGCCCGTACGGGCATCAGCCGCACCTGCACGTCGATCCGGTCGAGCAGCGGCCCGGAGAGCCGGCCCAGGTAGCGACGGCGGACCAGCGGCGAGCACTCGCAGTACGCGTCGCCGGACGGCTTCGCGCACGGGCACGGATTGGCGGCCAGCACCAGTTGGGTCCGGGCCGGGTACTCGGTGCCGCCCCCGCTGCGGCTCAGCTGGATGCGGCCGTGCTCCAGTGGCTGGCGCAGCGCCTCCAGCGCGCCCTTGCTGAACTCCGGCGCCTCGTCCAGGAAGAGCACCCCGCGGTGGGCCAGCGACACCGCGCCGGGGCGGGCCAGCCCGGAACCGCCGCCGACGAGGGACGGGATCGTGGCCGTGTGGTGCGGTGCCTGGAACGGCGGGCGGCGCAGCAGTTGACCACCCGGTGGCAGGAGCCCGGCGACCGAGTGCAGTGCGGTCACCTCCAGCGCCGCGTCGTCGTCCAGCTCGGGCAGGAGTGACGGCAGCCGCTCGGCCAGCATCGTCTTGCCGGCGCCTGGAGGGCCGAGCAGCGCGATGTGGTGCCCGCCCGCCGCGGCGACCTCCAGCGCCCGCCGGCCCAGCTCCTGCCCGGCGACCTCGGCGAGGTCGGGGCCGCCGGGAACCGGTGCCGGGGCGTCCGGCGGTGGTTCGATCAGCGGGCTGCCGTCGCGCACGAAGGCGACCAGCCGGTGCAGCGTGTCCACCGCCCGCACCCGTACGCCGGGGATGACCGCGGCCTCGGCGGCGTTGCCGGTCGGCACGATGACCCGTTCGACGCCGGCCCTGGCCGCGGCGGCGACCATCGGCAGCACCCCGCGCACCGGCCGGACCGTCCCGTCCAGTCCCAACTCGCCGAGGACCACGACCCCCTCCAGCGGAAGCAGCGGTAGCTCACCCGAGCCGCCCAGCAGCGCGGCGGCGATGGCCAGATCGAACGCCGAGCCGAACTTCGGCAGCGTGGCCGGCAGCAGGTTCAGCGTGATCCGCCGGTTCGGCCAGCGTTGGCCGGAGTTGACCACGGCGGCCCGGACCCGGTCGCGGGCCTCGTGCAGGGCCGTGTCCGGCAGGCCGGAGATCACCACGGCCGGCAGGCCGGCGGCCAGGTCCGCCTCGACCTCGACGAGGTGGCCGGTGACGCCGACCAGCCCCACGCAGAGCACCTTCGCGTAGCTCATGACGCGTCACCGATCCGTCGGCGGCGCATCTCAGAACGCGCCCTTGAGGTGATCGACCTGCGCGGGACCGGCGGCGGGCAGTCGTACCGACAGCACGTCGAACCGCACCTCGTCGGCGCTCGTTCCGGTCTCGGCGAGCCAGATCGCGGCGAGCCCGCGCAGGCGACGGGCCTTGGCCGGGACGACAGCCTCGGCCGGTGTGCCGAACACATCGCCCCGACGCGTCTTCACCTCGCAGAACGCGAGCACCGGCCCGTCCCAGGCGATGATGTCGATCTCGCCTTGCGGGCAGCGCCAGTTCCGGACGATCGGGCGTAGCCCCGCCTCGCTCAGGTGCCGGGCGGCGCACCGCTCGCCGTACGCGCCGACCGCCTGGTTCCGCTTCGTCATGGCCGCGACGGTGCCCGTCCGAGTGCGGGCGTCGCGACCCCACGACGGCCCGGCTGTGGACGACGGGTGTCCTGTGGACAACCGGACGATCAAGCCCGGGCTGTGCTATGCGGCGACCCCGACCCGGACGCCGTGCCGCACGCCTCCCCGCTGATCGCTGGCGGCCGGCCGGGCCGAAATGGCGCGGGCGTGGCCGGTCGCATACGGTGCCTGACGTGGACGGACGACGGAGCTTTCCGGAAGATCAGGAGTCGCGCTGGTATCCCGACGAGCGGGGTCGCGGTTACGGCGATTCCGAGTGGCGCGGTGCGGGTGAGCCGCGATACCGGGACAGCGAGATCCCCGAGCAGCGCGGCGGCGAAGACGGTCGATCCGTCGAGGACACCGGCGTCGGCCGACGCCGGGAGCCGGATTCGACGCGCTTCGGCGCAACCCCGGAGCCGGGCTCGGGCCGATTCGGCGCGGTGGACGCGGGCCGCTTCGGTGGCCCGCCCGAGTCGGACTCCGGGCGGTTCGGCGCCGTCGACGCCCAAGCGGGGATGTTCGGCAGCGGCGAGGCCGACTCTGGACGCTTCGGCGCGGTCGACCCGCTGGGTGACGTGCGTACGGACGGGGACGGTTACCGGGCGACCCGCTCGCGCAGGGCGGATCGGGACCCCTCGGAGATCTCCGGGGAGCTGCCCGGCCGCCGAGCCGCCCGAGAGTCGCTGAGCCCCGCCACGCCCGAGGTGGCGCGCGACGCCACGCCAGCGGCCGCCCGAGACGCCGGGTCAGCGGCCGGCAGAGACGCCGGGCCAGCGGCCGGTGTGCTCGCCGACCAGGCGCGGCCCGCACCGCTCGCCGGATATCCGATCATCGAGCCGAACCGGGGCGGCGGGGAGCAGCCGCACCCGCTGGAGATGCCGACCGGCCCGATGCCGGGGATCGGCCCGCGGCCCGACCTGCCCGCCGGCGAGCCGCCGGTTTACCCCCAGCCGGCAGACGGTGTCTACCGGACCCGTCGCCCGGCGTTGGCCGCGCTCTTCGCCCTGCTGGCGTTGATCTTCGAGGTCCCCGCGCTGCGGGTGTTGCTGGCGGGCGTGACCGGCGACCCGCTGGACGCCGGCAACGTCGTGGTGGGCATCTGCCTGGTCGCCGCGCTGCCGATCTTCGCATCGGGACTGTACGGGCTCAAAACCGGCGGAATGGCGCTCTCCGACAGCGGACGGGGCTGGCTGCGCCCTCCCACGGCGTACCTGACCGTCGGCCTGGTGCTCTTCGTCGCCGCCGCCCTCGCCGCCGGCTGATCCCCGCCCGGCCGCCACGCCCGGCCCGGCAGCCCGGCCCGGCAGCCCGGCCCGGCAGCCCGGCCCGGCAGCCCCGCTCGCGCGCACCCGGGGGCCGTCGGGCGGGGGAGGGGCGTACACTGGCCAACTGGCGACCGCCTCGCGCGGTCGACCTCGCGCGCCCTCTTCACGAATCGTCGTGAAGCGACGGCCTCCCTGGTCCCGATCTTGATCGGGCCCACCATGGGCCGGCGACCAGGCGCCAGGACGCCCGACCACCGGCCGGGCGTGACAACCAGGGATCTTGAGGAGTACCCCAACCATGGCCGTCGTGACCATGCGTCAGCTGCTGGAGAGCGGTGTCCACTTCGGGCACCAGACCCGGCGCTGGAACCCGAAGATGAAGCGCTTCATCATGACCGAGCGCAACGGCATCTACATCATCGACCTGCGCCAGACTCTCGACTACATCGAGAAGGCGTACGAGTTCGTGCGTGGGACCGTCGCGGAGGGTGGCAGCATCCTCTTCGTCGGCACCAAGAAGCAGGCCCAGGAGGCCATCGCCGAGCAGGCGACGCGGGTCGGTCAGCCGTACGTCAACCACCGCTGGCTCGGTGGCATGCTGACCAACTTCCAGACGGTGTACAAGCGGCTCCAGCGGATGAAGGAGCTGGAGGGCCTGGGTGACCTCAGCGGCACCGCCGCCGGTTACACCAAGAAGGAGACCCTGCAGCTCTCCCGCGAGAAGATCAAGCTGACCCGCACGCTGGGTGGTCTGCGGGACATGCAGAAGCTGCCGGCCGCGGTCTGGATCGTCGACACCAAGAAGGAGCACATCGCCGTCGACGAGGCCCGCAAGCTGGGCATCCCGGTGATCGCCGTTCTCGACACCAACTGCGACCCGGACGAGGTCGACTTCCCGATCCCGGGCAACGACGACGCCATCCGCTCCGCCGAGCTGCTGACCCGGGTCGTCGCCGCCGCCGTCGCGGATGGTCTGATCGCGCGTTCCGGCCGTCGTCGGGGCAACGACGAGAAGCCCGAGGGTGTCGCGAGCGACGAGCCGCTGACCGAGTGGGAGCGCGAGCTGCTGGAGCCGAAGAAGGCCGACGAGTCGGCCGCCCCGGCCGAGCAGCCCGCCGCTGCCGCCGCCGAGCAGCCCGCCGCTGCCGCCGCCGAGCAGCCCGCTGCGGAGCAGCCGGCGCAGGCCGCCACCGAGCAGCCGGCGGCCGCCACCGCGGAGTGACCCGCACCGTCGCTGCCCGTCCGTCCGTTTTCCGAAGACGGCGGGCAGCGGCGGTACGCCGGGCACGATCCGCCCGGATCCGGGTAACCGGCACCTCTGACCATCCACACGCCGTCTCAACACCGAAGAGAGAGCCATGTCCCAAATCACCGCCGCGGACGTCAAGAAGCTCCGCGACCTCACCGGCGCCGGCATGATGGACAGCAAGAAGGCGCTGACCGAGGCCGAGGGCGACTTCGACAAGGCCATCGAGATCCTGCGCGTCAAGGGCGCCAAGGACGTCGGCAAGCGGGCCGGCCGTACGGCCGCCAACGGCCTGGTCGCCCACTCCGGCAAGGCGCTGCTCGAGCTCAACTGCGAGACCGACTTCGTCGCCAAGACCGAGTCGTTCATCGCGCTGGCCCAGCAGCTGGTGGAGCACGGCGAGCGTTCCGGCGTGAACAACGCCGAGGAGCTGCTCGCCTCCGAGCTGGACGGCAAGGTCGTCGCGGACCTGGTCCAGGAGCAGTCCGCCAAGATCGGCGAGAAGCTGGTGCTCAACCGGTTCGCCAAGGTCGAGGGCACCACCGCGGTCTACCTGCACCGCAAGGCGCAGGACCTGCCGCCGGCCGTCGGCGTGCTGGTGTCGTACACCGGCAAGTCGGACGAGGCGGGCGACGCTGACGCCCGTGGTGTCGCGATGCAGATCGCCGCGATGCGGCCGAAGTACCTCACCCGGGACGAGGTTCCGGCCGAGGTCGTCGAGTCCGAGCGGCGCATCGCCGAGCAGACCGCCCGCGAGGAGAACAAGCCCGAGGCGGCCCTGCCGAAGATCGTCGAGGGTCGGGTGAACTCCTTCTTCAAGGACTACGTCCTGATCGAGCAGTCGTCCGTGGCTGACAACAAGAAGACGGTGAAGCAGGTGCTGGCCGAGGCCGGCATCGAGGTCACCCGCTTCGTGCGGTTCGAGGTCGGCCAGGCCTGAGCCGCCACCGGGCGCCGCGCGCGCCCGTGGGCGCAAGACGTCGACGAGGAGGCCGCCGGTGTACGTGACAGGCACCGCGGCCTCCTCGTCACATAGGGTCGGCAGCGGCAGGTTCGCGGTAACGCGTCGCGCGGGGCGTGCGCGTGGGGGAAGGCGGGGCGGATGACGCAGGTTGTGAGTGACCGGACGCTGGCGGTGGACGATCCGACGGCGCCGCCGCCGGGACGGGCCCGCCGGGTGGTGCTGAAGCTCTCCGGTGAGGTGTTCGGTGGCGGCGCGATAGGCGTCGACCCGGACGTCGTCCAGGCCATCGCCCGACAGATCGCCACCGTGGTCCGCCGCGGCGTACAGGTCTCCGTCGTGGTTGGCGGCGGCAACTTCTTCCGCGGCGCGGAGCTGCAGAAGCGCGGCATGGACCGGGCCCGCGCCGACTACATGGGCATGCTCGGCACCGTGATGAACTGCCTCGCCCTCCAGGACTTCCTGGAGAAGGAGGGCATCGAGACCCGGGTGCAGAGCGCCATCACCATGGCCCAGGTCGCCGAGCCGTACATCCCGCTGCGGGCGATCCGGCATTTGGAGAAGGGCCGCGTGGTCATCTTCGGCGCCGGCGCCGGGATGCCGTACTTCTCCACCGACACCGTGGCCGCCCAGCGGGCGCTGGAGATCCGGGCCGACGTGGTGCTGATGAGCAAGAACGGCGTGGACGGCGTCTACACCGCCGACCCCCGGATCGACCCCACCGCCAGCAAGCTCGACTCGATCACCTTCTCCGAGGTGCTGCGCCGCAACCTGCGGGTGGCCGACGCCGCTGCGTTCAGCCTATGCATGGAGAACGGCCTGCCGATGCTGGTCTTCGGCGCGCAGGGTGACGACACCATCATCCGCGCGGTGGGTGGCGAAAAGATCGGCACCCTGATCACCGCCTGAGCCCCGCCGGTGGCGACGGCAGCAGCGGTCTGACGACTTTCAGCAAGGCCCACGACGAGCACAGAAGGAGGCGAGGAGACCGGTGATCGACGACACCCTCCTCGAGGCCGAGGAGAAGATGGAGCGTGCGGTTGAGCACGCCAAGGAGGAGTTCGGCGCCATCCGTACCGGTCGCGCCAACGCCGCCATGTTCTCCAAGGTCATCATCGACTACTACGGCACGCCCACGCCGCTGACGCAGATGGCGTCCATCGCGGTTCCCGAGCCGCGGATGGCCATCATCAAGCCGTACGACAACTCGCAGATCAACGCGATGGAGAAGGCGATCCGCGACTCGGACCTCGGGGTGAACCCGAACAACGAGGGCAACCAGCTGCGCATCCTGCTCCCGCAGATGACCGAGGAGCGCCGCCGCGACATGATCAAGGTGGCCCGGCACAAGGGCGAGGAGGCCAAGGTGGCCATCCGCAACGTCCGCCGCCGCGCCAAGGAGGAGCTGGACCGGATCGTCAAGGACGGCGAGGCCGGCGAGGACGACGGTCGCCGCGCCGAGAAGGAACTGGACGACCTGACGCAGCGCTACGTCGCCAGCATCGACGACCTGGTCAAGCACAAGGAGACCGAGCTGCTGGAGGTCTGAGGCCCGACCCGGCGTCCGCCGGGTGAGCAGCCGACGTGAGGCCCGCCCCCGATCCGGGGACGGGCCTCGTGCCGTCTGCGCGTCAGCGGGGGATCCGGACGGTACGGGTCGTCTCGGTCAGGGTCGTTCCGACGTACGCGTCGTGCAGCTCGAAGCGCACGGTGGCCCGACCCGGGTGCAGCACCGGGCCGCCCCGGTAGAAGCCCATCGAGATGCTGGCGGTGCCACCGTCGCAGACGATCTCGCCGGCGCCGAGGCCGCCGGTGGCCCAGTAGGTCGGCAGGCCGTCCTGGGTCAGCGACGCCGACAGGAAGTACACGCCGGTCGGGCAGTTGCGCACCTCCCCCCGGGCGGTGGCGGCCGGGAACGCCGGCCCGGTGCCGTCGGGACTCCCGTCGTACAGGTAGATCTCGCTGGTGCGGTGGTCGATCCTGATGCTGGCGTTCCGCGTCGCCGCGGTGGCCGGTGGAGCCGCCGTCAGGACGAGGGCGACCATCGTCAGCACCGCCAGGCTGATTCTGCGCACGAACGTTCCTCCCCGCTGCTGTGGTGGAAACCGCCGGCGGACGCCAGCACACCGACAGCCGACCACCGACGGGTAGCGCGGGTCATCCCCTGTTCGCCCGGATGCTCGGTCGGATAGGCGTCGATGCACCGCCGGTGCTCGTGCGGACGGTGGGCGCGGTTCTCGGGCCGCCGTGCGGCCGCCGCCGTCGTGGCAGCGCGGCGACTCGCCGGATCTCGCTCACCGCGACCCCCGGAGGGGCCCCGGCGGTCAGGGGCGCCATCGTCCGCCTCGCCCCGGCGGCGGGTGCAGTAGGCTCGGCAGGATTCCCGGCCACCGGGCGGTGCACACCGGGAATCGACCGACCGTCGGGGCGGTCGAGCCGGAGGAACACAGTCGCGCGTGTAGGGGATGCTTGTGGTCTTGCGTCATGTGGTGGTACTCGTGCCGCGTCGCGGTGCGTGATGTCCCACCCCGACCCCTACACCGACGAGCCGCGCGGCTGGGACCGGCCCGAGCGCCCGGTGGCCCTGCCCTGGCCCGAGCAGGAGCTTGAGGCGGGCCAGTGGAGCCGCCGTCCGGCCGCCGGGCCCGAGTTGTACGCCGAGCCCCGCAGCCGCCCGTACGCCGATCCGTACCCGGCGGACCCGTACGACGAGCGCGGCCGGACGGTCCGCCCGGACGACCGGGACCGCTTCGACGACCGGGACCGGCGCGACCGTTTCGACGACCGGGACCGCTACGAGGACGGCAACCAGGCCGACCGGTACGACGACCGGGGTCGCCCCGGCCGCTACGGCGACCGCCCGCCAGCGGGTGACGCTTCGCCACGTTATGCCGACCCCGGCGCCGGCCAGCGTTACGACGACCGTGACGCGCCGTCCCGCTTCGACGACCGTGACGCGCCGTCCCGCTTCGACGACCGGGACGTTCCGCCACGCTTCGATGACGATGCCGGTTACCCGACCGCGCAGCTCGCGCCCATCGGCGCCGAGATCCTGCCGGACGACGATCCGGTGACCGAGCCGGAGCCGCCGAGCGGCCGGCGGCCGAAAGGCCGGCGACGGGCCAGCCTCGACCGGCCGGCGACCCAGCAGGTGGGCACCGGGCGGGCCGGCCGGAACCTGCCGGCGGCGATCGGGGTCGGGCTCGGCCTCGGCGCGCTGATCGTGGTTCCGCTGGTCTTCTACCCGCTGGCGTTCCTGCCGGTGATCGCCGCCGCCATCGCGGTCGGCATCTGGGAGATGGCCCGGGCGGTCCGCCGCAGCGGCGCCCACCCGCCGCTGGTGCCGCTGCTCGCCGGTGGCGTGCTGACCATCGGGCTGGCGTGGTTCGCCGGCCCGGACGCGCTCAGCCTGGGCCTGCTGGTCACCGTGCTGGGCACGATGGTCTGGCGGTTGGGCGACGGCCCGGCCGGCTTCCAGCGGGATCTCACCGCGGCCACCCTGATCGCGGTCTACGTGCCGTTCCTCGGCGGTTTCGCGGCGTTGCTGGCGGCGGCCCCCGACGACGGCCGGCTGCGCATCCTGGCCACGCTGATCGCGGTGGTCCTTTCCGACACCGGCGGGTACGCGGCCGGCGTCTCCTTCGGCCGCCACCCGATGGCCCCGTCGATCAGCCCCAAGAAGTCCTGGGAGGGCTTCGCCGGCTCGGTCACCGCGGCGGCGCTGGGCAGTGCCCTGCTGCTGTGGCTGATGTTCGAGGTGGCCCCCTGGTGGGGTGCCGTGTTCGGGGTGGCCGTCTCCTGTGCGGCGGTCCTCGGCGATCTCGCCGAATCGATGATCAAGCGGGACCTCGGGGTCAAGGACATGAGCAACCTGCTGCCCGGGCACGGTGGCCTGATGGACCGGCTGGACTCGATCCTGTTCGCGGTGCCGACCGCGTACCTGCTGTTGGCGATCTTCGTGCCGATGGTGGGGTGAGGCATGGATCACCGTGGCCCGAGCGTTCGCGACCGCCGGCCGGGAGCGGTTCCACACCTCCGGAGGGGTGCCCGGCGCCGGAGGCGTGACACACTGGACCAGCCATGACGAGCCTGCCGTTGATCCCCGCCATCTCGGAAGCCCCCGCCGCGCGCCGGGCCTCCATGCCGCCGCAGCACCTTGCCGACCTGGATCTGGCCGGCCGCCAGGCGCTGGTCGCCGGGTTGGGTGAGCCCGCGTTCCGTGCCAAGCAGATCTCCAACCACTACTTCGGGCGGCTGGTTCGCGACCCGCAGGCGATGACCGATCTCCCGGCGGCGACGCGTGAGCGGCTGGCCGACCAGTTGCTGCCCACGCTGCTCAATCCGGTGCGCGAGCTGGCCTGTGACGACGGCGCGACCCGCAAGGCGCTCTGGAAGCTGCACGACGGCGCGCTGGTGGAGAGCGTGCTGATGGGCTACCCGGACCGCGTCACGGTCTGCATCTCCAGCCAGGCGGGCTGCGGCATGGCCTGCCCGTTCTGCGCCACCGGCCAGGCCGGGTTGACCCGCAACCTGTCCACGGCGGAGATCGTCGACCAGGCGGTCTACCTGGCCGGGGTGGCGGCCTCGGGCGCGGTCGCCGGCTCACCGCCGCGGCTGTCGCACGTCGTGTTCATGGGCATGGGCGAGCCGCTGGCCAACTACAACCGGGTCATCGCGGCGATCCGTCGGCTGGTCAGCCCCGCTCCGGAGGGCCTGGGCCTCTCCCAGCGGCACATCACCGTTTCCACGGTCGGCCTGGTTCCGGCCATCCGCCGACTGGCCAGCGAAGACCTCTCTGTGACCCTTGCGTTGTCGCTGCACGCGCCCGATGATGATCTGCGCGACGAACTCGTGCCGGTAAACCAGCGCTGGAAGGTAGCCGAGGTGCTGGACGCAGCGTGGGACTACGCCGCCCGGACGGGCCGTCGCGTGTCCATCGAATACGCAATGATCAAGGACGTGAACGACCAGCCGTGGCGAGCTGACCTGCTCGGGCGGCTGTTGGCCGGCAAGTTGGCGCATGTGAACCTCATCCCGCTCAATCCGACGCCGGGCAGCCGCTGGGACGCGAGCCCGAAGCCGGTCGAGCGGGAGTTCGTCCGGCGCTTGCGTGACGCGGGAGTCTCCACCACCGTACGGGACACCCGGGGTCGCGAGATCGACGGCGCGTGTGGCCAGCTCGCCGCCGCCGAGGACACCGACACCTTCACCGACCGCGCCGGAGAGGCACCGGCGTGACCGGGCGTGGCGAACGAGACCAGGAGACATAGTGGCGAGTCAGGGTCAGCGTTTCCGGCGCAAGGCGCTCCGCCGGGGATACAAGGTCGACGAGGTGGATGCCTTCCTCGACCGGGTCGAGGCGACGCTCGACGGCCGGCAGGTGGGTGCGCCGGTGGCCTCCCAGGAGGTCCACGACGTCGTCTTCCGGGTCCGGTTCAACGGCTACGACGAGTGGCAGGTCGACCTGCACCTGGACCGGGTCGAGCGGCAACTGGCCGAGCTGGAGGAGCGCACGAGCGCCGGGCGCGGCGGCGACCCTCGGATGGGTGACCGGTTGGGCCCTCCGGATCGGATGGGCCCGCCGCTGCGCGACGACCGTGGGGGCATGGTTCCGCAGCCGATGCCGCCCCGGCCGATGCCCGCGCAGGCCGGTCCGCCCGCCGACCGCTACGGCCGGTACGACGAGCCCACCGGCGCCTTCGCCGGCGGGTACGACGCCCCCCGCGGTGGCTACGACGCGCAGCGCGGCCCCGGCGGCCCCGGCGGCCCCGGCCCGATGGGGCCCGGTGGTCCGATGGGTGGCCACGGCGTCCCGCCGCGCGGTCTGCCCGCCGGTCCGGGAGCCTACGGCCCGCCCGACGAGCAGCGCATGCCCGGCGGCTACGGTCCGCCCGACGACCAGCGCATGCCCGGCGGCTACGGCCCGCCCGACGACCAGCGTGGGCCCGGTGGCGGCTATCCGCCGGAGGAGCCCCGCTTCGACGGCTTCGAGGCCGGTCGGCACGGTCGCGCCGACATGACCGCCGAGATCCGGATGCCCGAACGGGATCTGCGCGACATGCGCCGTGGCCCGGCCGGCCCGCCCCCGATGCCGCAGCAGGGCCTCGGTGGCCCGCCGATGGCGGGTCCGCCCGCCGTGGCCGGCCCGCCGATGGGTGGCCCGCCGATGGCCGGCCCGCCGATGGCCGGCCCGCCGATGGCCGGCCCGCCCGGCAGCGACCTGTACCGGGTCGACCAGATCCGCCGCAGCTTCCAGGTGCGCCGCTTCGGCAGCGGGTACGACCCGGACCAGGTGGACCGGTTCTTTGAGACCCTGCTCGGCGGCATGCAGCGCCGCAACCCGATGCCGGTCGACCCGAAGGATCTGGACACGCTCCGGTTCGGCCTGGTGCCCGGCGGCTACTTCGAGGCCGAGGTCGACGCCGCGCTCAAGGACGTGCAGGACATCCTCTTCGGGCGCTGACCCCGACACGTACGCGAACGAGGGCCCGTCCCCCGGGTGGGGGCGGGCCCTCGTACGTCGACCGGGTTGTCCGGCGAGGTCAGGAACGCAGACCGTTGCGCCGCAGCACAGCGTCGCCGATCACGATGACCAGCAGCAGCGCGGCCAGGCCGACCAGCCAGATGTCCTCGACCCTGCCCTCGTGGTTGCCGCAGACCATCGCCAGCAGCGCCAGCGCGGACAGCACCGCGCCGATGCGCCCGGCCTTCCGGTGCCCGGGCTTGTGCTGGTCTGGCGACGTTACCGGCTCGCTTCCTGCCACTGTCGGTCCTTCCCTCGCGATCGGATCTTTGGTTAGTCTGGCACGCCTCCCGCACGGGGCGGTGCGGTGGGGGTTTCCCCGCCTTCTGGCCCTGCCCGCCCAGGCCGGACGGCACTACGGGCGTCGCGGGGTGGCGGTCAGACTCCCTCCGGTAGCGTTTGGCGTACACCTGATTGTCTGTTTGAGGGGGACTGTGCGGTGCGAGTGACCGGAACCGGGCACGCCAGCATGCGGATCGACACGGCCGCGGGCAGCATCCTGTGCGACCCGTGGGTCAACCCGGCCTACTTCGCCTCGTGGTTTCCCTTCCCGGACAATTCCCTGCTCGACTGGGAGACGCTGGGCCAGGTCGACTACCTGTACGTCTCCCATCTGCACCGGGACCACTTCGACGCGAAGCACCTGCGGGACTTCGTCTCGAAGGACGCCACCGTCCTGCTCCCCGAGTTCCCCACCTCGGAGATGGAGGACGAGTTCCGGGCGCTGGGCTTCACGAAGTTCCTCAAGGCGCCCAACGAGCAGGTCGTGGAGCTGGACGGCGGCCTGAAGATCATGATCCAGGCGCTGACCAGCCCCACCGACGGCCCGATCGGTGACTCCTCGCTCTGGGTCGAGTACGACGGTGTGCGGCTGCTCAACCAGAACGACGCCCGCCCCACCGACCTGAGCGTCTTCGCCGAGCTGGGGCACGTGCACGCGCACCTGCTCCAGTTCTCCGGGGCGATCTGGTACCCGATGGTCTACGAGCTGCCGCAGGCGGCGAAGACCGCGTTCGGCAAGCAGAAGCGCGACCGGCAGTTCGACCGGACGTGGCGCTACATCGACGACCTGAAGGCCGACCACGTCTTCCCGATCGCCGGCCCGCCGTGCTTCCTCGACGACGCGCTGTGGCAGTTCAACGACATCCACGGCGACGAGGGCAACATCTTCCCGGACCAGTCGGTCTTCCTGAGCGAGTACGCGAAGGTCGGCGGCACCAACGGCATCGTGCTGCTGCCGGGCAGCGTCGCCGAGGTCACCACCGAGGGCGCGAGCACCACCCACCCGGTGCCGGTGGAGGAGTTCTTCGCGAACAAGGTCGCCCACCTGGAGGAGATGCGCGAGCGCAAGCGCCCGATCATCGAGGCGGAGAAGGCGTCCTGGCGGCACCCCGAGGTGGACGTGCTCGGCGAGATGAAGCGCCGCATCGAGCCGCTGCTCGACGAATCGATCTACCTGGCCAAGGGGGTCGGCGGCCCGGTCCGCTTCGACCTGGTGGGCACCGACGACTCGGGCGGGGAGACCATTGAATCCATCGTGGTGGACTTCCCGGGCAAGGAGGTCCGGCCGTACGCGGACGAGAAGGTCCGCTACCGCTTCCGGACCGACCGGTCGCTGATCGAGCACCTGCTCTTCATCGACGAGGTGGACTGGGTCAACTCGCTCTTCCTGTCCTGCCGGTTCTCGGCGGCCCGGATCGGCCAGTACAACGAGTTCGTCTACGCGTTCTTCAAGTGCCTCTCCGAGGAGCGCCTCCAGTACGCCGAGGGTTGGTACGACGAGCACGAGCGCAGCACCGACGCCGAGGACATCACGCTTGGCGACTGGGTGGTGCAGCGGCGCTGCCCGCACCTGAAGGCGGACCTGACCCGGTTCGGCATCGTCGAGGGTGACCAGCTGACCTGCCAGCTGCACGGTTGGCGCTTCGACCTGCCCAGCGGCCGCTGCCTGACCAGCGTCGGCCACAAGGTCCGCGCCCACCGCGTCGACGCGGAGACCCCGGCCCCGGCGGGCGAAGCCCTGAGCTGACCCCCGTCCCCGCGATCTTGCACTTCCGGCGGCAGCAAAGTTCGGCAATCGCCCCGGAACGGCGACCGGAAGCGCAAGATCGCGGGGAGGGGTGCGCGAGCGACGCACCACCGGGAGCGGGGCAGGCGTGGCGGGGGCGGACGCGCAGGAGGAGGAGTACCGGTACGAACGCGGCCGGGAGAAGGCCCGGGACGCCGCCCGGGTGGAGACGTTCAGCGACGGCGTCTTCGCGGTCGTCCTGACGGTGATGGCCGTCGAGCTGCTCCAGACCGGCCCCGCCAGGGACAGTGGACGAGAGGTTCCGGACGCCCTGGCCCACGCCTGGCCGTCCTACCTGGCGTATGTGATCACCTTCGCGCTCGCCGGGCAGGTCTGGCTCGCCCACCACAACCTGTGGCGGTACGTGGTCCGGGTCGATCAGATGCTGCTGGTCTTCAACCTCGGCGTCCTGCTCTTCATCGCCACCATCCCGTTCACCGCCGACCTGCTGTCGGACAACCTGCGGGGTGGGGCGACCGAGCAGCGACTGACCGCCGCCCTGTACCTCGGCACCGTGCTCGGTGAGGCGATCTTCGTCAACCTGAGCTGGTGGTGGGCCCGCAGGCGCGGGCTGCTGCACCCCGACCTGGATCCCCGGCTGGCCCGGGCGATCGCACGTCGGGTGCTGCTCAAGCCCCTGCTCTACCTCGTCGCCTTCGCCGTCGTCTTCATCGACCCCATCCTGAGCCTCTGCGCGTACCTCCTGCTGGTCGGCTACTACCTGATCGGCGGCCCGGGTGACCTCCGGCCGTCCGCCGGGCCGAGCGGGGACCGGTCAGCGCCCTAGGTCGGCGAGGATGCGTCGGGCGGCGTTGTGGCCGGCGGCGCCGATGACGCTGCCCGCCGGGTGGCAGCCGGCGCTGCCCGCGTACACGCCGTCGATGCCGGTGGCGTACGGCATGCGGTCGGTGAACGAGACGGTGTTGTCGACGTGGTGGATGTGACCGCCGGTGATGCCGAAGTGCTTCTCGATGCCCGGCGGGGGCAGCGGCACCGCGTCGGCGATCAGGTCGGCGGTGCCCGGCGCGTACCGCTCGACGATCTCGACGAGCCGGTCGACGTAGCCGGGCAGCTCCGCGTCCCAGCTGGTGCCGGCCAGCTCGTAGGGGACCGACTGGACGAACAGCGCCGACGAGTGGTGCCCGGCGGCGTCGGAGAGCGACGGGTCGACTGTGGTGTGCAGGTACCACTCGATGGTCGGCTCCGCCGGCAGCCGCCCGGCCTGCACGTCCGCCCACATGTCCCGCAGCGCGGTCATCGGCGAGGTGGCGTCGCCGCCGACCAGCGACGCGGACCCGGGCAGCAGGTGGATGGTCGAGCCGAACGGGCTCGGCGTACCCGCCGGCAGGCAGGAGAACCGCGGCAGGCCGCTGAGCGCCAGGTTGAGCTTGAGGGTGGTGCCGGGGCGGCGGACCGCCGCCATCCGTTCGCCGAGTCGCGCCGGGAGCGCGCCGTCGGGCACCAGGTCCATCAGCCGGTACGGGTCACACGCGCCGAGCACCACCCTCGCTGCGACCTCTCGACCGTCGGCCAGCACGACTCCGCTGGCCGCGCCGCCGTCGAGGGTCACCGCGCGCACCGGCGTACCGGTCGCGATGGTGGCTCTGGCGGCGCGCGCGGCGTCGGCGAACGTGCGGGAGACGGTGCCCATCCCGCCCTCGGCGATCATCCAGGTGCCGCCCGAGCCGGGCAGCCGGCACATGTTGTGCACGAGGAAGTTGTGGCCGGTCCCGGGGTCGTCCGGGCCGGCGTTGAGGCCGGAGAGCCCGTCGGTGACCGCGTACATGCTGACCAGCAGTTCGGAGCGGAACTCGAACCGGGCCAGGTAGTCCGCGACCGAGCCCCGGACGAGGTCGACGAAGACCTGCCGCAGCGCCGGACGGACGTGCCGCTCGGCGGTCTCCTCGGCGGTCAGCGGCTCGGCCAGCCAGGCCGGGGCGAGGTCCTCGCGCAGCGCGGCCAGCTCGGCCTGCATGGAGTCGTCGGCGGCCACGTCGGCGGGGGAGAAGAACTCGGCGAGCTGTGCCCGGGTGGCGGCGGTGTCGCTGCCGAAGAGCAGGTACGGCGAGCCGAGGCCGCCGGGCGTGGGCAGGAAGTAGTGCGGGTCGCGGCGCAGCACCGGGATCCGCACGTCGAGGGTGGCGAGCAGCTCCGGCGGCATGAGCCCGAGCAGGTACGAGCCGGTGGAGTGGCGCAGCCCCGGCACCTTCGGGAACGGGTTCTCGGTGCGGGTGGCGCCGCCGATCACGTCGGCCGCCTCCAGCACCAGGACGTCCAGGCCGGCGCGGGCCAGCAGGATGGCGGAGACCAGACCGTTGTGCCCGGCACCGACGATCACGACGTCGGTCCGGCCGGGAAGTTCACTGCTCATGCCGCCGCAGCCTAGCCCCACCACCCCGCCGGGTCAGCCCACCCCGCGTTGCGAAGGGGTGCGTTGGGCGCGCCAGCGGGAGAGGGCCAGCGTGGCGGAATAGCCGGCCAGGACGATCACGTGGAACAGGTACAGCCACAGGAGCACGGCCACGCCGGCGCCGATCTCGTCGAAGCCGCCGAACGGCGCTCCCAGATCCAGCGGCAGGGACGCGAAGAGCACGAAGCCGTGCAGGAACCCGGAGAGGTTCGCCGCGGTGAACGACCCGACAACGAGGGTGGAGAGCCAGTCCGGCGATGCTGGCCCCACCACCCGGAACACCCACACCAGCACCGGTGTGAGCACCAGCCACACCGCCAGGAACGACAGCACCACGCCCAGAGCGCCGACCCAGCCGCCCTGGGTGACCAGGTGGGTGGTGAGCGGGAGCGCCAGCAGGATCGACAGCAGCAGCGCGGGCGCCGGTGCGAGCAACGGCAGCAGCAGCAGCCGACCTCGCCAACCGACCAGGTGCTCGTCGCTGCGCGGAGCCGCCACCGACACGAACGCCCGGCGCAGCCCCTCGCCGTACAGCGACGCGGGCAGCAGCGACGCAAGGGCCAGCACCGGGGTCAACTCCACCCCGGCGTCGACCAGCGCGGCCACCGCCCGGGGCGCGCCGATCGCCGTCGGCAGGGCCTCCACGGCGTACGACGTGAGCCGGCGTACCCGATCGGCTCCCGCGATCAGCGAGGTGAGCCAGAGGGCCAGCAGCGCCACCGGGACCACGGCGATCGCCCCGTAGAAGGTGATCGCGGCGGCGTGCAGCGACAGGTCCCGCCCGCGCACCGGACGGAACGCGGCACTGGTGATCCGCTTCGCGCGCTGCCATCCGTTGCCCACCGGGTTTTCCTTCCCTGTCCTCGGTGCGGTCACTCCTTAAGATCGCCGGTCATGACTGTTCTCACCACCGAACGTCTCATCCTGCGCGATTGGACCGACGATCCGGCCGATCTGGCCCGCATCTACGACATCTACTCCCGCAGCGAGATCACCCGCTGGCTGGGCATGGCACCCGGGCTGCCGCTGACCGATCCGGCGCAGGCCGCCGAGCGGTTGCGACTCTGGCGGGACCGGCACGCGGCCGACCGCGGCCGGTACGGCACGTGGGCGATCGAGGTGCGCGACAGCGGGCTGGTGGCGGGCACGGTGCTGCTCAAGCCGCTCCCGGGGCGGGACGAGACGCGCCGTACGTCAGACATCGAGGTGGGTTGGCACCTGCACCCGGATTCCTGGGGTCACGGCTACGCCACCGAGGCGGCGCGTGCGGTCGTGGCGCGGGAGTTCGCCGCCGGCACCCCGGAGATCTACGCGGTGGTGTCGCCGGGCAACGAGCCGTCGATGGCGGTCTGCCGGCGACTCGGCATGGCGCACGTGGGGCAGCGCACCGACTGGTACGGCGGAGAGCTGTTGGAGACCTACGTCCTGGCGGCACCAGATACCTGACCGGGCAGGCAAGCCCATCAATAGTCACAGCGGTCGAAGTGTTGACGCTCCCGTAGCACGTCAGTAACCTTTGGCCAAAGTAACGCAAGATTTCGACAAAGACGTGCACGATTCCGAGCACGTATCCGGAAGATTCAACGGGTCTCCCTGGGGTCCGTTGCTGGTCGTGCCCCGCGCCGTCCGTACCACCCCCGTCTCTCTCGACGCACCCCCGTGGTCACGCCGCCGCGGCAACCGTCCCCCACGACAAGGACAGTGATGAGACGAACGAATCTGTTCAGGATGGTGGCGGCCATGGCCGCGGCCACGCTGATGGCCACGGCGGGGGCGACCGCGATCGCGAGCCCGGCCGGCGCCGCCCGCCCCGCCGCCCCGGCCAGCAGCGCCTTCGCCCCGGCCGCCACCAACCTCGCCCAGGGTCGTCCCACCCAGGAGAGCGGCCACGCCGACGTCTACGACTCGTCGAAGGTCGTCGACGGCAACGTGGGCAGCTACTGGGAGAGCCTCAACAACTCGTTTCCCCAGTGGGTGCAGGTCGATCTCGGCTCGTCGCAGTCGGTCAACCAGGTCGTGCTGAAGCTGCCGACCTCCGGTTGGGCGACCCGTACGCAGACGTTGAGCGTGCAGGGCAGCGCCGCCGGGTCGTCGTTCACCGACCTGGTCGGGTCGCAGACGTACACCTTCAACCCGGCGAGCGGCAGCACCGTCACGATCAACTTCAGCTCGGCCTCCACCCGCTACGTGCGGATCACCGTCACCGCCAACAGCGGCTGGCCGGCCGGGCAGCTCTCCGAGCTGGAGGTGTACGGCAGCGGCACGACCACCCCGGACACCACCGCGCCGAGCGTCCCGGGCAACCTCTCGTACACCCAGTCGGGCACCACCATCACCCTCAACTGGGTCGCGTCCACCGACAACGCGGGCGGCAGCGGCATCGCCGGCTACGACATCTACCGCAACGGCGCGTTCCTCCAGTCCGTCGGCAACGTGACCACCTTCACCGACACCCAGCCGGCCACGGCGACGGTGTCGTACTACGTCCGGGCGCGCGACGCCGCCGGCAACCTCTCCGGCAACAGCAACACGGTCACCCGTACCGGCAGTGGTGACACCACCGCGCCGAGCGTCCCGGGGACGCTGTCGCAGAGCACGTCGGGCAGCACGATCACGCTCACCTGGGGCGCGTCGACCGATTCCGGTGGCAGCGGCCTGGCCGGCTACAACGTCTACCGGGGCGGCAACCTGATCGCGACGCTGAGCACCGTCCTCACCTATCAGGACACCCAGCCCGCGACGGCGACCGTGTCGTACTACGTCCGTGCCCGCGACGGCGCCGGCAACCTGTCGGGCACCAGCAACACCGTGACCCGGACCGGCAGCAACCCGCCCGCCTGCACCAACGTGGCGCAGGGCAAGAGCATGACCGCGAGCGGCTCCACCTTCAGCTTCACCCCGGACAAGGCGAACGACGGGCAGCTCAGCACCTACTGGGAGGGCGCGGCGAGCTACCCGCAGAACCTGACCGTGGCGCTGGGCGCGAACCACTCGATCTCCGGCGTCACTGTGAAGCTCAACCCCGACCCGGCCTGGGGCACCCGCACCCAGACCATCCAGGTCCTCGGCCGCGACCAGGCGTCGTCGGCGTACACCAGTTTGGTGTCGGCGGCGGCCTACCAGTTCGTCCAGGGCGCCAACGTGGTGACCATCCCGGTCACCGCGACCACGGCGGACGTGCAGTTGCGGTTCACCGGCAACACCGGCGCCCCGTCCGGCCAGGTGGCCGAGCTGGAGGTGTGCGGCACCCCGGCGCCCAACCCGGACCTGGTCGTCAGCTCGGTGACCTGGTCACCCACGTCGCCCACCGAGGCCAGCGCGGTCACCCTCTCGGCCGTCGTGCAGAACATCGGGTCGGCCGCCGCCGGCGCGACCACTGTCAACTTCAGCCTGGCCGGCGCGGTCGTCGGCAGCGCCACGGTGGGCGCGCTCGCCGCGGGCGGCTCGACCACCGTGTCGTTCAACGCCGGTACGCGGCCGATGGGCAGCTACGCCGTCTCGGCGGTGGTCGACCCGACGAACACGATCGTCGAGCAGAACAACGGCAACAACAGCCTCACGGCGGCGTCGCCGCTGGTGATCGCGCAGGCACCGGGGCCCGACCTCCAGGTGCTCAGCATCGCCTCGAACCCGCCGAACCCGGCCGTCGGGGCGTCCGTCACCTTCACCGTGGCGGTCCGCAACCGGGGCACCACCGCGACCGGCGCCACCACCGTCACCCGGCTGGTGGTGGGCAGCACCACGCTCAACACCAGCACCGCCTCGATCGCGGCTGGCGCGACGGTCACCGTGGCCGTCACCGGCAGCTGGACCGCCACCAGCGGCGGTGCCACCATCACCGCCACCGCTGACGCGACAAACGTGGTGACCGAGACCAACGAGAGCAACAACGCGTTCAGCCAGTCGATAGTGGTCGGTCGCGGGGCCGCCGTCCCGTACGTCTCCTACGAGGCCGAGGCCGGCCGTTACCAGGGCACGCTGCTGGAGACCGACCCGCTGCGCACCTTCGGGCACACCAACTTCGCCAGCGAGTCCTCCGGCCGCAAGTCGGTACGGCTCACCAGCACCGGCCAGTTCGTCGAGTTCACCTCGGCCAACCAGGCCAACTCCATCGTGGTGCGCAACTCGATCCCGGACGCGCCCGGTGGAGGGGGCATCGAGGCGACCATCAGCCTCTACGTCAACGACGTGTTCTCCCGGAAGCTGACGTTGTCGTCGAAGCACAGCTGGCTCTACGGCAACACCGACGGGCCGGAGGCGCTGACCAACACCCCGCAGGCCGACGCCCGACGGCTCTTCGACGAGTCGAACGCGCTGCTGGCGCAGTCGTACCCGGCCGGCACCCGGTTCAAGTTGCAGCGCGACTCGGGTGACACCGCCTCGTTCTACGTGATCGACATGATCGACCTGGAGCAGGTGGCCCCGCCGGCGAGCCAGCCCGCCGGCTGCACCTCGATCACCGCGTACGGCGCGGTCCCGAACGACGGGCTCGACGACACCGCCGCCATCCAGCGGGCCGTGACCGACGACCAGAACGGTGTCATCGGCTGCGTCTGGATCCCCGCCGGGCAGTGGCGGCAGGAGCAGAAGATCCTGACCGACGACCCGCAGAACCGGGGTATGTACAACCAGGTCGGCATCAGCAACGTCACGATCCGGGGTGCCGGCATGTGGCACTCGCAGCTCTACACGCTGACCGAACCGCAGAACGTGGTGGGCGGCATCAACCACCCGCACGAGGGCAACTTCGGCTTCGACATCGACAAGAACACCCAGATCTCCGACATCGCCATCTTCGGCTCGGGCCGGATCCGTGGGGGTGACGGCAACGCCGAGGGCGGCGTCGGTCTGAACGGTCGCTTCGGCACCGGCACCAAAATCAGCAACGTCTGGATCGAGCACGCCAACGTGGGTGTCTGGGTGGGCCGCGACTACGACAACATCCCTGAGCTGTGGGGCCCGGCCGACGGGCTGGAGTTCAGCGGCATGCGGATCCGCGACACGTACGCCGACGGCATCAACTTCAGCAACGGCACGCGCAACTCGCGGGTGTTCAACTCGTCCTTCCGCACCACCGGCGACGACGCGCTCGCCGTCTGGGCCAACCCGTACGTCAAGGACCGCAGCGTCGACATCGCCCACGACAACCACTTCGTCAACAACACCGTCCAACTGCCCTGGCGGGCCAACGGCATCGCCATCTACGGCGGCTACGACAACTCGATCGAGAACAACCTGATCTACGACACCGCGAACTACCCGGGCATCATGCTGGCGACCGACCACGACCCGCTGCCCTTCTCCGGAACGACGCTGATCGCCAACAACGGGCTCTACCGCACCGGCGGCGCGTTCTGGAACGAGGACCAGGAGTTCGGCGCCATCACGCTCTTCCCGGCAACCCGGGACATCACCGGCGTCACCATCCGCGACACCGACATCATCGATTCGACGTACGACGGCATCCAGTTCAAGAACGGCGGCGGCAACATGCCGAACGTCGCCATCACCAACGTGCGGATCGACAAATCCAACAACGGCGCCGGCATCCTCGCGATGGGCGGGGCGCGCGGCAACGCCAACCTGACCAACGTGACCATCACCAACTCGGCCGACGGCAACATCGTCGTCGAGCCGGGCTCACAGTTCGTCATCAACGGGGGCTAGTCCCGGTCGGGGGCCGCTCCGGTGGCCCCCGACCGTTCCACCCATCGCCTGATCAACACGCTTTCACCGAAATCGGGGTGTCCGCGGCCCGCGGACACCCCGACTTCCATGAACCCGAGTCGATCAGCGCGGCCTGGTCAGGCGGTCGGCGCCGGTGCCAGGGCCGCCGCGAGGGCCTCGGCGTTTTTCTTGTCCACCCGGGGGAACGTCAGCGTGACGCCGTCCCCGCCGGCGCCGAAGGCGAGGCGCAGCAGGCTCACGATGCCCATCTTCGCCTCGGCGAGTGCGACGTGTTCCCGGGGCACCTCGCCGAGTACACCGGTGCCGGGCCCGCCGAGGAAGGTCTGCGGCAGGAAGATCAGCCGCCGGTCGGTGAGGACGACGAACTGCTTCTTGGTCCGTGACAGCGCGTGGCCCACCGCCCCGGCGCCCGCGGTGATCAGTCCCTGCGAGACGACCGTCCCGAGTCGGCCGGCCGAGAAACTGCCGACCATCGCCCGGGTCGCGCTGACCGGCTGTTCCCCGGGTTGCAGGATCGACGCCACCCGCTCGAACGCGCGCGCCTGAAGCTTCTGGTTCATGTGGTCCCCTCCGTGTTTGACCGTGATCGCCGCTGATGCTCGCGGAGCAGGACACCCCCGGGCCATCCGTCGATCAGACGCATGATCATGACGGTCGGCCAGGGTCGGCGTCGGGTCACCCGCGGTTTCGGGCCGGCCCGCAGGGGCCGTCGTGGGCGTCGGGACGCCGGCACCGGCCTGCGCCGCCGAGCCGGGCGTCACAGAACACTCGGGTACGCAGGAACTGCGCGTCCTCCTCGCTGAGCGTCGTCTCCCCGAAGTCGACGACGGCGAGGTGACCGAGCGAGTCGCACAGTGCCACGGCCAGGGCGGTGGCGTCGTCGAGACTGGTCAGGGTGGTCGGTAGGTGGACGATCCACCGTGGCGCGGTCACCGCGTCCACCGGCAGGGCCACAGCGGCCGGGCCGCACGACGCTGCCGGTCCGGACAGGGCCAGCGCAGCCCGCAGGTGCAGTACCGACCCCACCGTGCCCAGTTGCGCCGATGCCTCGGTGTCATTGGCACCAACCCGACCTGCTTGCCCATCACGTCCACCTTCCTCGTGCCTGTTCACACTCTGGTGTGGACGCGACTACCGTCGGAAGGTGGCGAGCGCCCTCAGCGCCGGGTGTGCCGATCCGCCGAGACGCGGTGATGGCTGGTGGTGACTGGTGGGCGAGATGTGGTGGAGGTGTGATGGACAGCGGCCCGGTGTCGACGCTGGAGTTTCTCGGGGCGGAGCTGCGACGGGCTCGCCGGGAGCGTGGGCTGAGCCAGGAGGAGCTGGCGCAGCGCATCAGCTACTCGTCGTCGCTGGTGGGGATGGTGGAGATCGGTCACCGCACCCCCTCGCAGGACTTCATCGCCCGGGTCGACGGGATATTGGAGGCCGGTGGGCTGTTCGAGCGACTGCTCACCCTGGTCCGGGCCGACGCCGCCCCGCCGTGGTTGCGTGAGTGGATCACCGTCGAACGGGAGGCGACCATGATCCGCTGGTTCGAGCCGTCGTTGATCCCCGGCCTCCTGCAGACCGAGGCGTACGCCCGGGCGGTGCTGCGCGGCGGGAGGATGCTGCGGGAGCCGGAGGTCGAGCAACGGGTGGGCTCACGGTTGGACCGGCAGTCGGTGCTGAGCCGGGAGCACCCGCCGGAGTTCGTGGCCGTCGTCGACGAGGCGGTGCTGAGGCGGGGGATCGGCGCACCGGCCGTGATGGTGGCGCAGTTCGAGCACCTGCTCCAGATCACCGAGCAGCCGCACGTGGACCTCTACGTCGTGCCGGCCGGGGCGGGCATGCATGCCGGGTTGGCGGGTCCGTTCATCCTGGCCCGGACACCGGACAGCGGTGAGGTCGCGCACCTCGACACCGCGGTGCGCGCGCACGTGACCGATCGCCCGGAGGACGTTGATAACCTTCAGCGCAGGTGGGAGAGCCTGCGGGGCGAGGCGTTGCCCCGGCGGGCCTCACGGGATCTCGTGCGGGAGCTGGCGAAGTCATGGACCTGACCGGTGCGGTGTGGCGCACGTCCACCCGCAGCGACAACGGGGGCTCCACCTGTGTGGAGGTGGCCACCAATCTGTCGCACCTGGTCGGCGTACGCGACAGCACGGACCGGCACGGGCCGGTGCTGACCTTCACCCCCTCGGCCTGGGCCGCCTTCATCGAGTTCACGGTGGTCAGCCAACCCTCGCGATGACCGCGCCCTGTCAGCCGCAGATCTTGGACAGTTTCCGTTCGGACCTAACGGAAACTGTCCAAGATCTATTCGTGCCGTGCGGGATGCTGCGGATCGAGCGGCGGCGGACTCGGTGTGCGATGACGTGCTGCGGGGGCTGCGGTGGCTAGGCTGACCTGAGCATGATGGTCCGCTGAGGGGGTGAGCCCGGATGGCCGAGGCAGCGTTCGCGCCGGAGCCGGCGCCGCAGCACACCGAGCCGTCGTTCGACGTGCTGCGGTGGCATGACGAGCCGTGGACCGCGCAGCTCGCCCTCGACCTGTTGCCGGAGACCAACGGCCCCAAGGTTGAGGTCCTGAGCGGAAGCGTGATCGTGACACCACACGCGGGAATCGACCACCAGTCGGTCGAGAGGGAACTGCCCTACGTGCTGCACCGTGCTGCGCGAAAGGCCGGCTTCTGGGTCTATCCGGAGATCAACGTCCTCTCCGGGGATGATCTCTTTATTCCAGACATCGTTGTGCTGCGCAGCTCCGGGGGTGGCCGCACGACGGTTCCCATCGTCGAGGCGGTGCTACTGGGGGAGATCGTTTCGCCGGGCAACCGACGCAAGGACGTGATCGACCGGCCCCGGGAGTACGCGGCTGCCGGAGTTCCGTTCTTCCTCCGGGTGGACCTGCGCAATCGGGTACCGACACTGGCTCTGTTCGAGCTGGTCAACGGGGAGTACCGGCCGGTGGCCGCCGCAGCAGCGGGCAGCACCTTCGCGATGCGCGAGCCCTTCGAGTTCTCCATCGATCCGGCCGAACTGCTGGACGAGGAGGCGGTCCCAGAAGAGTCCGGCACCGCTTGATCGACACGGTTTCGGCGATGTCGGGGTATCCGAGAGCTGCGGATAGCCCGACATCGGCGATCTGGAGTTGATCATGCCGCGAGCGCCGCGCGGCGGCGGCTGAGGCTCCCAGCGGGCGTACAGCGGCGGTGGGGGAGAATGGCCTCGTGACTTCCCCCCGCGACCTTGTTCTGCTCGGGTCCACCGGTTCGATCGGCACGCAGGCCATCGACATCGTCCGGCGCAACCCGGACCGGTTCCGGGTGGTGGCGCTCGGCGCCGGCGGTGGCAACGTCGAGTTGCTCGCCGCGCAGGCCCTCGAACTGGGCGTCGAGGCGGTCGGGGTGGCCAAGGCATCCGCGGCGCAGGACCTGCAACTCGCGTTTTACGCGGAGGCGAGCCGCCGGGGCTGGGCCACCGGCGACTTCAAACTTCCCAAGATTGTCGCCGGGCCGGACGCCATGACCGAGTTGGCGCAGTGGCCGTGCGACGTCGTGCTCAACGGCGTGGTCGGCTCGCTGGGCCTCGCTCCTACGCTGGCCGCGCTGCGCGGTGGTCGTACTCTCGCGTTGGCCAACAAGGAGTCGCTCGTGGCCGGCGGCCCGCTGGTCAAGGCTGCGGTGACGCGGCCGGGGCAGATCGTGCCTGTCGACTCGGAGCACTCGGCGCTGGCCCAGTGCCTGCGGTCCGGGTCGCGCGGCGAGGTGCGGCGGCTGATCGTCACGGCCAGCGGTGGCCCGTTCCGGGGTCGGCGGCGCGACGAGTTGACGCAGGTCACACCCGAGCAGGCGCTCGCGCACCCGACCTGGAACATGGGGCCGGTCGTCACGATCAACTCGGCGACCATGGTCAACAAGGCCCTTGAGGTGATCGAGGCGCACGAGTTGTTCGACGTGCCGTACGCCGACATCACCGTGATGGTGCACCCGCAGTCGGTGATCCACTCGATGGTCGAGTTCACCGACGGGTCGACGATCGCCCAGGCCAGCCCACCGGACATGCGGCTGCCGATCGCGCTGGGCATCGGCTGGCCGCACCGGGTGCCCGAGGCGGCCACCGCCGTCGACTGGACGGCCGCGCACACCTGGGAGTTCGCGCCGCTCGACGACGAGGCGTTCCCGGCCGTGGCCCTGGCCAAGGCCGCCGGGGAGGCCGGGCGCTGCCGCCCGGCGATCTACAACGCGGCCAACGAGGAGTGCGTGGCGGCGTTCGTGGCGGGCCGACTGCCGTTCCTCGGCATCGTCGACACCCTCGAACGCGT
The DNA here is from genome assembly GCF_040607775.1 of Micromonospora sp. NPDC005237. NCBI lineage: Bacteria > Bacillati > Actinomycetota > Actinomycetes > Micromonosporales > Micromonosporaceae > Micromonospora > Micromonospora sp. NPDC005237. Next base: position 780,684 of record NZ_JBEXHJ010000001.1, read on the forward strand.
GTTGGAGGACGCTCCGGACTTCGCCGAACCAGGTACCGTCGAGGACGTGCTCGCGGCCGAGTCGTGGGCGCGCGCGCACGCGCAGGAGATCATCGCGGGTTCGGTGGAAGGAGCTTGATGTCGTACCTGCTCGGGGTGGTCCTCTTCGCCCTGGCCATCCTCATCTCGGTGAGTCTGCACGAGGCGGGGCACCTGCTCACCGCCAAGATGTTCGGGATGAAGGTCACCAAGTACTTCGTCGGCTTCGGTCCCACCATCTGGTCGTTCCGACGGGGCGAGACCGAGTACGGCCTCAAGGGCATTCCCCTCGGCGGTTTCTGCAAGATCGTCGGGATGACGCCGCAGGACGACGACGTCGAGCCGGGCGACGAGTCGCGGGTGATGTGGCGCTACCCGGTGTGGAAGCGCACCATCGTGATGGCCGCCGGGTCGATCACGCACTTCGCGCTCGCGCTGATCACCATCTGGATCCTCGCCGTCTCCGCCGGCCTGCCCAACCCGGACTTCCCCACCACTGACGCGCAGGCCCGCAAGGAGCCGGCGGTCATCCAGCTCAGCCCCTGCGTGGTGCCGGAGAACACGCTGCGGGAGTGCACCCCCGCTGACGCGGCCAGCCCGGCCGCTCAGGCCCAACTGCGCGACGGCGACCGGATCACCTCGATCAACGGCACCCCGATCAGCAACTACGGCGACCTGCTGACCACGCTGCGCAGTCTCAAGCCGGGCGACACCACGCGGATCGAGTACGTCCGCGACGGGCAGGCGGGCAGCACCAGCACGGTGCTCGCGCAGACCCAGCGTCCGCCCCTGGACGACCCGAAGGGCGCCGCCGCGCCGGTGGCCGCGCTCGGCGTCGGCCTCGTGCCCAGCACCCCCACCCGCGTGACGTACGGGCCGGTCGGCGCCTTCGGGGCCACCGCCGACTTCACCGGCCAACTCGCCGTCGGCACCGCGCAGGCGTTGCAGCGCATCCCGCAGAAGGTCCCCGCCCTGTGGACCGCCCTCACCGGCGGCGAGCGGGACGTGGACACCCCGATCAGCGTGGTCGGCGCCAGCCGGCTCGGCGGTGAGGCCGTGCAGAACAACGCCTGGCTGGTCTTCTTCATGCTCTTCGTGTCGCTGAACTTCTTCATCGGGGTGTTCAACCTGCTGCCGCTTCTCCCGGTGGACGGCGGCCACATCGCCATCGCCTGGTTCGAACGGGCCCGCTCCTGGGTCTACGCGCGGATCGGCCGGGCCGACCCGGGCCGGGTCGACTACCTCAAACTGATGCCCTTCACGTACGCGGTGATCCTGATCGGTGGCGCGTTCACGCTGCTCACCATCGCCGCGGACGTGGTCAACCCCATCACGCTCTTCTCAAGGTGAGTGCCTGAAGTGACCGCTATCAGTCTCGGTATGCCCGCCGTGCCGCCCCCGCCGCTCGCTCCCCGCCGGGCCAGCCGCCAGATCATGGTCGGTTCGGTGCCCGTCGGCGGCGGTGCGCCGGTGTCCGTGCAGTCGATGACCACGACCCTCACCTCCGACGTCAACGCGACCCTGCAGCAGATCGCCGAGCTGACCGCGTCCGGCTGCCAGATCGTCCGGGTGGCGGTGCCGTCCCAGGACGACGTCGAGGCGCTGCCCGCGATCGCCAAGAAGTCGCAGATCCCGGTGATCGCCGACATCCACTTCCAGCCCAAGTACGTCTTCGCCGCGATCGACGCGGGCTGCGCGGCGGTCCGGGTCAACCCGGGCAACATCCGCCAGTTCGACGACAAGGTCAAGGAGATCGCTCGTGCCGCGGGGGATGCGGGGGTGCCGATCCGGATCGGCGTCAACGCGGGCTCGCTGGACAAGCGCCTGCTGAGCAAGTACGGCAAGGCCACCGCCGAGGCGCTCGTCGAGTCGGCGCTGTGGGAGTGCTCGCTGTTCGAGGAGCACGGCTTCCGCGACATCAAGATCTCGGTCAAGCACAACGACCCGGTCGTGATGATCCGCGCGTACCGGCAGCTCGCCGAGCAGTGCGACTACCCGCTGCACCTCGGCGTCACCGAGGCCGGGCCGGCCTTCCAGGGCACCATCAAGTCGGCGGTGGCGTTCGGTGCGCTGCTCGCCGAGGGGATCGGCGACACGATCCGGGTGTCGCTGTCCGCCCCGCCGGTCGAGGAGATCAAGGTCGGCAACCAGATCCTGGAGTCGCTGGGCCTGCGCGAGCGCGGTCTGGAGATCGTCTCCTGCCCGTCCTGCGGGCGGGCCCAGGTGGATGTCTACAAGCTCGCCGAGGAGGTCACCGCCGGCCTGGAGGGGCTGCCGGTGCCGCTGCGGGTCGCCGTGATGGGCTGCGTCGTGAACGGCCCGGGCGAGGCCCGCGAGGCCGACCTCGGCGTCGCCTCCGGCAACGGCAAGGGCCAGATCTTCGTCAAGGGCCAGGTCGTCAAGACGGTGCCCGAGTCGCAGATCGTGGAGACGCTGATCGAGGAGGCGCTGCGCATCGCCGACGAGATGGGCGCCGAGCTTCCCGAGGAGCTGCGCGGGCTGGTCACCGGCCCGACCGTCACCGTGCACTGATCTCTGCTGCCTGCCGACGAGCGGCCGCCTCCCCTCGGGGAGACGGCCGCTCTTCTCGTACGGGCGCTGCCGCCTGTCACTCGGATTCGGCGAGGATCGCGTACAGCTTGCGCCGGGTCTCGTCGAGCACCTGGGCGGCCCGCTCACGCTGGTCGTCGGTGCCGTTCATCATCACCTGACGCAGGGCGTTCATCGCCTGCGCGCCGGAGTCGCGGATGTCGTGCCAACTGCTCACGGTGCCCTGGGCGACGTCCGCCCACGCCGGGGTCTGCGCGGCCGCGGTGGCCTCCGCCTGCCCGGCCTCGGTGACCGTGAACCGCTTGCGCCCACCGCTGGACTCCTCGGTGCTGGCGGCGATCACACCCTCGTCCTCCAGGAGCTGAAGGGTGGGGTAGATCGAACCCGGGCTGGGCCGCCAGGCGCCGCCGGTGCGGGAGTCGATCTCCTGGATCATCTCGTAGCCGTGCATCGGCCGCTCGGTGAGCAGGGCCAACACCGCGCCACGGACGTTGGGGCGTCGGCCCCTGCCCCGTCCGCGACCGCGTCCGCCCCAGGGGCCGCCGTGTTCGTGGCCGTGACCATGCGGGCCGGGCGGGACCGGCGGGAAGCCGAAGCCCCGCATCCGGGCCTCGTGCATCGGGTGGTGCTGTCGATGGAACCTCATGAGGTTCTTCCTCTCTTCGTACTGTCGCTGATGCATCAACGATATATCGGCAATGCATCGCCGACAAGCTCCTGTCTACAAACCGTACGTACGTCTTGTTAGAGTGTCCGGCATGCGCCTGCTCCCACCGCCCGGTCCGGCCCGGATCCTCACCCTCGGCACCCTGGTCAAGACCGTCGGGCGGGGCCTGTGGCTGGTCGCCAGCGCGCTCTTCCTCACCCGCTCGGTCGGCCTCTCGGCCACCCAGGTGGGTGTCGGCCTGACCATCTCGGCGCTCGTCGGCGTGCTCGCGAGCGCACCGAGCGGCTACCTGGCCGATCGCGTCGGGCCGCGCGGCGCACAGGTCGGCGGGCTGATCGCGGCCGGCGTCCTGACCGCCGGCCTGATCGCCGTCCGATCGTTTCCCGCCTTCCTGCTGGTCGGCGCCGCCACGGCGCTCGCCGACGCGGTCGACCGCGGCGCCCGGGGAGCGCTCATCGCCGGCGCGATCCCGGCCGACCAGCGGGTGCACACCCGCGCCTACCTGCGGGCCACCACCAACGTCGGGATCTCCGTCGGCGCCGTCCTGGGCGGCTTCGCCATCGCCGCCGACACTCGCGCCGGCTACCTCGCGCTGATCCTGACCACGGCGGCGGCGTCGCTGGCCGCAGCGGCGATCTCCGTCCGGCTGCCCACCGTCGCACCCGTCGCCGCCCCGACGCGAGGACCCCGGCTGGTCGCCCTACGGGACCGCCCGTTCCTCGCCTTCACCCTGCTCGACGGGCTGATGTCCATGCACTTCAGCCTGCTCACCCTCGCTCTGCCGTTGTGGATCGCCGGGCACACCACCGCACCGGCCTGGATGATCTCGGTGTTGACGCTTGTCAACACCGCGCTGGTGGTGCTCCTGCAGGTACGCGCGGCACGCAGCGCCGTCACCCTGCCGGGGGCCGCCCGCGCGTCCCGCCGGGCGGGGGTCGTCATCGCCCTGGCCTGCGTACTGTTCGCCGCCAGCGGCGCGCTGCCCACACCGGGCGCCATCAGCCTGCTCTGCTGCGGGTCGTTGGCGCACGTGATCGGGGAGCTGTGGCACTCCGCCGCCGGATGGGGGATCTCCTTCGGGCTGGCGCCCGCCGACGCGCAGGGGCAGTACCAGGGGACGTACGGCATGGGTTACGAGCTGGGCAAGATGCTCGCGCCCGTCGTGGTGACCAGCCTCGCCCTCGGTTGGGGCGTACCGGGATGGCTCGCGCTGGGTGGGCTGTTCCTCCTGCTCGGTGCCCTGGTGCCCCCGGTCGTCCGGTGGGCCGGCCGGACCCGTCCGACCAGCCCGGTCGCCGAGCCGATGACCGTGTGACGGCGGGCTCGCCACTCGGCCGGCGGGGCGGGGGGTCGATCTGGCAGGCTGGTAGTCGTGCTGACGGTGCCGGTACGGCAACTGGGGGAATCGGAGCGCCGCGCGGTCGAGCGCCTGCTCGACCGTGACCCGTTCGCGGGCGCGCAGGTCGCGGAGCGCATCGCCGCGCGCGGGCTCTCCTGGTGGCGCGCCGAAGGGCGGATCCTGGGGTACGGCGCCCGGCGCAACCTCGAATCGCTGTGCTGGCTCGGTGGCAACCTGACGCCGGTGCTCGCCAGCGACGCCGCCGTGTCCGCCTTCGCCGACCTGCTCGCGGGGGAGGAGCGGCTCTGCTCCTCCATCGTCGGCCGCGCCGACGCCGTCCTCGGCCTCTGGGACCGGCTCTCCGACACATGGGGCCCGGCCCGCGACGTCCGCCCCAACCAGCCGCTGCTGGCCACCGACACACTGCCGGCCGTACCGGCCGATCCAGAGGTACGCCGCGTCCGCTCCGGCGAGGTCGACCGGCTCTTTCCGGCGGCGGTCGCCATGTACACCGAGGAGGTCGGTGTCTCCCCGCTCGCCGAGGACGCCGGCCGCAGTTACCGCCGCAGGGTCAACGACCTGGTCCGCGCCGGCCGCGCGTACGCCCGGTTCGTCGACGGCAAGGTCGTGTTCAAGGCCGAGCTGGCCGTGGTGACCAAACGGACCGCCCAGGTCCAGGGCGTCTGGGTCGCGCCGGAGTGGCGGGGCCGCGGCATCGCCGCCGCCGCGATGGCCGCCGTTGTACGCGACGCGCTGCTCCGGGTCGCCCCCACGGTCAGCCTGTACGTCAACGACTTCAACCTGCCGGCTCGTCGGGTGTACGAGCGCTGCGGCTTCCAACCGGTCGGCACACTCGCCACCGTCTTGTTCTGACCCGAGCCGGGGCTGGGCATGCCAATGGCCGGCACCCCGGGTTCGGGGTGCCGGCCATTGGTTCGTGCGGTCAGCTGTTCCAGTGCTGGCCAACCAGGTCGGTGGCCTGCTGCTCCCACTGGGCGTAGGCGTCCGGGTAGGCCGAGACCTGCACGGTCTGCGCGGCCTGGGTCAGGGGCATGTCCTGCCAGCCGTCGACCTGCTTGAGGCCCTTGAGGAACGCGGTGGTGGAGTACTCGGGGTTGGTGATCTGCTCCGGGGTGCCCCAACCACTGGAGGGGCGCTGCTGGAACAGACCCAGCGAGTCGTGGTCGTTCATGTCGCCGAGGTGGCCGAGGTTCTCCAGCTTCGATTCCTGCAGGCTCGTCGCGATGGAGATGACCGCGGCGCGTTCGGGCAGGCCGGCCTTCTTCGTGGCGGCGATGATCGCCTTGGCGTCGGCGGTCTGCTCGTCGTTGAGGCTGATGTGCGACTGGTTGCCCTGCGGCTTCGACACGGTCTGCACGGCCGCGACGGGCTTGGCGTCAACAGCGGGGTTGGCGTGGGCGGCGATCGGGCCGGCGAAGACACCACCGGCGAACGCGAGACCAGCAACGGACAGCATGCTCTTACGGAAGATCGTGTTCATGGGGGTAGCTCCTTCGGGGGTAGGAACACCACACGCCACCACCGGGGGTGGGTGACGCGGGTGTGAGCACCTCGTCGGGCGCTGCACTATCAAGCGGGGAAAGTTTGGGGGCGGCCTACGGGCTGATCGCTCGTGGCGCCGGGGGCGGCGGCCTGCGAGCGGGGGGCTCGTGGCGCCGGGACCGTGTGTAACGACCGTCGGGCCGGGGTCATTCCCGGGGCGGGCCGCGAGTGGGGCTCGTGGCGCCGAACCGTGTGTAACGGCTGCCGGGCCGGAGTCATTCCCGGGCCCTCACCGGGGCCAAATAGCGGACCCCGGGGGCGAGCCCACGGTCGTTCGGGGGTCTGCAACGACCCGGCCGGGCCGGCCATTCCCATCCCGGTTGAGCGGGCGGGGCGGCTGGCCGTGGTCCTGCGATCGTCAGGGTATGTAACGAACCCCGGCCCGCCACGATTCCAGCCCACGGATGCGACCGGTCACACCCCGACACCGCCCGGAAGCGGACATCTCACCCCCGACGGCCGCCGGGAAGCGGACATCCCGCCCCGACGGCCGCCCGGAAGCGGACATCTCACCACGGCGGCCGCCCGGAAGCGGACATCTCACCACGGCGGCCTCCGGGAACGGTCATCTCGCCCGGTCGACGCGATGGACACGGTCGACGGGGTGCGTCCGGGCGGTGATCGACTCGGGATCGCCGATATCGGGGTGTCCGGGACGGGTTGACACCCCGACATCGCCGATCTCGTGTTGATCAAGCCGGAGCGGCGGAGCCGCCCGGTGGCACGCATCCACGCTCCCGTGATGACCGGGATCACGCGTCCCAGACGGGCGCGAACCCGACCATCACGCCTATGCTGGGTCATGTTTTTAGACCGACCAGTCAGTACAGTGATCGGGGTGGGCGTCGTGGTCGTCGAGGCGAGGGGTCTTGGCCTGCGTACCTCTCGGGGGTGGGTTTTTCGGGGTGTCGACCTTGCGGTCAACGCGGGTGAGCTGCACGCGATCGTCGGGGCGCCCGGTAGCGGACGGACCTCTCTGCTCCTCGCCCTGGCGAACCGCTTCCCCACGAGCGAAGGGCAGTTGGAGCGCCGTGCGGTGGCGGCGCTCGGTCAGGTGGCCGGGGTGCACGAGCCCGACCCGGAGCTGACGGTCGCCGAGCACATCTCGGAACGACTGTCGCTGCTCGGGCGGCGAGCTGACCGTGCCGGGCCGACGGCCCTTCGTCCCGGTGCGGCAGGCGAGTTCCCGGCTGCCGAGCTTGCCGACGCTGCCGAAGCCGAAGCCGAAGCCGAAGCCGAAGCCGAAGCCGAAGCCGAAGCCGAAGCCGAAGCCGAAGGCCAAGCCGAAGACGAAGGCCAAGCCGAAGCCGAAGGCCAAGCCGGAGGCGGAGGCGGGCCCGACCGACGGTCGACGGGTCGTCGAGGGATCTTCGGGAACGGCACGGTGGGCGGTCGACCGACTGGCCGGCGCCGGTCGCCGAGGCAGGGCCGGCGGGACGCGGTCGCCGCCGTGATCGAAGGCGCCGGACTGGGCACGGACGTCCCGCTCGACCCGGCCAGCCGAGGACGGGACTTGACCCCGGTGCAGCGCCAGATACTCGGGCTGGTGCTCGCCACCCTCGCGGGGCCGGGGTTGATCCTCGCCGACGACATCGACGCGGGTACGGACGGCGCGGACCGCGCCCTGCTCTGGGACCTTCTCGGTCGACTGACCGACCGGGGCATCGCGGTGGTGGTGACCGCCCGCGAGGTGGAACCGCATTCGCCGTCGATCGTGCACCGACTGGGCCCACCCGAAACCGCCGTTGCCGTCGGGGCGGCTGCCGACCAGTACACCGAGGTGAACCGATGAGTGTTGTCCGACTGGCCTGGTTCGAGTTGCGCCGGATGACCCGGGGCCGGCTGCCGCGCGCCGCGCTGGCCGTGCTGACCGTCGTGCCGCTGCTGTACGGGGCGCTCTACCTCTACGCCTTCTGGGATCCGTACGGGAAGATGGACCGGATTCCGGTCGCCCTGGTGAACGCCGACCGGCCGGCGACGGCCAGCGACGGGTCGGTGGTGCACGCCGGGCAGGACCTGACCGACGAGCTGATCGACCGCCGGGTGTTCGGCTGGCAGGTCACCGATGCCGAGGACGCCGACGCGGGGTTGCGCAGCGGCCGGTACCACCTGGTGTTCTCCATTCCGGCGGACTTCTCGGCCACGCTCGCCGCGAGCCCCGAGCCCGGCCAGCCGGCCCATCGGGGCGAGCTGAAGGTGGTCAACGACGACGCCACCAACTACCTGTCGGGTCTGCTCGCCCGTTCGGCGTTCAGCGAGATCCGGGCCGCCGCGGCGGAGAGCGCCGCGTCCGGTTACTTCGCCCGGATGCTGGTGGGCTTCACCGATGCCAAGGCCGAGACGGGTCGGGCCGCCGACGGCGCCGGTCAGCTCGCCGACGGGCTGGGCAGCTCCGAGGCGGGCGCGGGTCGGATCGCCGACGGGTTGGACAGCTCGGCCGACGGTGCCGGACAGGTCGCCGACGGGTTGGACAGCTCCGCCGCCGGGGCCGGCCGGCTCTCCGCCGGCCTGGACGCGAGCGCGCGGGGCGCCGACGAATTGGCCACCGGGCTGGATCAACTGCGGACCGGCGCCGCGCAGCTCGCCGACGGCACCGCGCGGGCCGCGACGGCGACCCGCGCGGTGGCCAGCAGGGTGGACGGTGCGGCCGCGAGGATCGAGCCGGTCCTGCGGGAGAACGCCGAGCGGATCGAGCGGTCGGCGACGGCCATCGCCGACGGGGCGCAGGCGCTCGCCGACGGCCTGGACGCGCTGCCGCAGCGTGCGCAGAAGGCCCAGGCCCAGGCCCAGGTGGTGCGCGATCGGCTCGACGCACTGGTCGCCGCGCACCCGGAGTTGGCCGACGATCCGGATGTCGTCGCCGCGAGGGCGGCCGCGGTGGCCGGAGTCGAGGCGGCGCGGTCGGTGGTCGGTGGTCTCGACCAGGCCGACCTGACCGCGCTGCGCGAGCGGATGAGCGCGGTGGCCGCCACGGCGCGGCAGATCGCCGCCGCGGCGCCGCACCTGGCCGACGACGTGGCCGCCGCGCGGAGCAAGGTCGACGAGCTGGCGGCCGGGCTGGGCACCCTCGCCGACGGCAGCGCCGAGCTGCGCGACGGTCTCGGCGACGCGGCGACCGGGGCCGCGCAGCTGCGCGGCGGGCTGTTCCGCCTGGCCACCGGGGCCCGCGAGCTCGACGGCGGGCTCGACCGGCTCAGCGCCGGCGGCGACCGGCTCGCCGACGGCCTGATCCGACTGGAGAGCGGCGCCGGCGAGTTGGCCTCCGGGCTGACCCGGCTGGGCGGCGGGGCCGGCGACCTCGCCGACGGCCTGGCCGACGGCGAGAAGAAGATTCCGGGGTACGACGACGCGGACGCCCGCTCCGGCATCCTCGGCGATCCGGTGTCACTGGACCGCTCGGCCCGCCACCCGGCCGGCTCGTACGGGGTCGGCTTCGCGCCGTACTTCCTCGGTCTGGCGCTCTGGGTCGGCGCGATGATCACGTACATGCTGCTGCGGCCGGTCAACCGGCGGCACGTCATGTCCGGCGCACCCGCCTGGCGGGTCGCGCTGGCCGGGTTTCTGCCCGCCGCGGCGGTCGGGCTGGCCCAGGCCGGTGTGCTCTTCACCGTGGTGACACTGGTGTTGGGGCTGGCCCCGGTGCACCCCGCCGCGACGCTGGGTCTGCTGGCGCTGGTCTCGCTCGCCTTCACCGCGATCATGCAGTGGCTGGGCGCCCAGCTCGGCCCCGCCGGGCGGCTCGCCGCGCTGGCCCTGCTGATGCTCCAGCTCACGTCCTCGGGCGGCACCTACCCGGTCCAGACCTCGCCCGGCTTCTTCCAGGCGATCCACCCCTGGTTGCCGATGAGCTACGTGGTGGCGGGGCTGCGGCACACCATCAACGGCGGCCCGGCCGGCCCGGTGGTGACGGCGGCGCTCGTGCTGCTCGGCTTCGCGGTGGCGGCGCTGGCCCTGACCGCCGGCGCGGCCCGTCGCTCACGCCGGCTCACCCCGGCGAAGCTGCACCCCGAGCTGACCATGTGAGGATGGGCCGGTGACGGACGGACGGTCGAGGCGGCGGGAGGACACGCGTCAGCGGCTCTTCGTCGCCGCGGTGGACCTCATCGCCGAGCGCGGTTTCTCCGCGACCACGGTGGACGACATCGCGGCCCGGGCCGGTGTCGCGAAGGGCACGGTCTACTACAACTTCGAGTCCAAGACGGTGCTCTTCGAGGAGTTGTTGCGCCACGGCATCGGCCTGCTCACCGCCGAGTTCCGGGCGGCGGTCGCCGGGCAGCCGCCGCGCGCCGCGCTGGCGGCCCTGGTCCGCGCCGAACTGGAGTACATCCGCCGGTACCGGGCCTTCGCCCAACTGCTGCTGTCGGAGATGTGGCGGACCAACCGGGAGTGGCAGCAGACGTTGCGGCTGTTGCGCGGTGAGGCGATCGCGGTGATCGCCGAGACCGTGCGGGCCGGGGTGGACAGCGGGGACCTGCCGGCCGATCTGGACGTGCCCACCGCCTCCTCGGCGCTGTTCGGGGTGGGCCTGGTGGTGGCCGTGGACTGGCTGGTGTTCCAGCCCGACCGGCCCATCGCCGACGTGCAGGAGGCGCTGCTCGGCATCGTGCGCCGGGTCGCTCAGACCTGACCGCAAGTCCTGCTCAGGGCGGGTAAATCGGTTGAGTCGACGGGGCTGCTGCCGGCACGCTGGGTGTTCCGCCACCCACGTCCGGAGGAACTCCGATGCGCCTGCTCCGTGATCTGTGGGGCACCTCGCCGCGCCGTCTGACGCTCGTGGCCGTCCTGATCGTGCTCGGCGCCGCCGGTCAGGCGGGCGCGTCGGCGCTCGCCGGCGCCGTGCTGGTACACCGGTCGACGAGCTCCTTCGCGGTCCTGGCCGCGGCGCTGGCCGCCGTGGTGCTCAGCGATCTCGTGGTGAGCCTGTTGATGGCCGGGCTGACCGCCGACTGGTCCGCGGACGTCCGTCGGCGGCTCTGCCGGGTCGCGCTCGGGCAGGACCTGCCGAGCCTCGAGACCACGCCGGTGGGCGAGCTGCTCGACCGCATCGACGGGGACGTCTACCAGGTGGCGTCGGCGGTACGTAACCAAGGCTCGCGCCTCGCCCAGGGGCTCTGCGTCGGCCTGCTGTCGATGGTGGTGGCGCTGGCCGTGTGGTGGCCGGCCGGGATAGCGATGCTGCTGCTCACGGTGCTGCTGGGGGTGGGGCTGCGCCGGCCCACGGCGCGGATCGGCCCCGCCCGGATGGTCGAGGAGGAGGCCTGGTCGGACCTGGCCGCCGTGATGGAGGAGGCGGTGCACGGTCAGGACGACGTGCGGACCAGCCTGGCCCAGCCGTACGTGCTGCGGCTGTACGCCCGGCGCGCCGCCGCCGTGCTGTCCCGCGGCCACCGGGTCTGGGTGCTGTCCGCCCGGGTGGCGACGGTCGCCACCGCGACGATCCGGGCCGGCGTCGGCGTGGTGGTGCTCGGCGGCGCCTGGGCCCTGGCCACCGACCGGGTCGACGCCGCCCGGCTCACCGCGATCTGGCTGCTCGCCCTGGCCTTCGGGGCCACCGCCGAACACGTCAGCCGGATGGTGCCCGAGCTACAGGAGGCCCTCGGCGCGTGGGCCCGGGTGCAGTTGCTCCAGAAGGCCCGGCAGGAGCCGGTCGGCGGGGCCAGTCCGGCCGAGGGTGACCTGCGCATCCGGGACCTGACGTTCGGATACGAGGTGAGCGGCCCGGAGAGCGGGCGGGGTCCGGCCCTGCGCGGGCTCAGCCTGACCTTCGCGCGCGGCCGGTCGTACGCCCTGATCGGGCGTACCGGGTCGGGCAAGTCGACCCTGGCGAAGGTGCTCACCAGGGCCGTGGACGTGCCGTCGGGCACCGTGTTCCTCGGCGGCACCGACCTGTGTGACCTCGACGTCGAAGAGCTGCGCCGCTGGGTGGCGCTGGTGCCGCAGCGCACCGAGATCCTGGCCGGCACGCTCGCCGAGAACGTCGCGCTCTACGACCCGGAGCTGCTCGACGCCGCCGCCCGGGCGTTGGACGAGCTGGGCCTGGCCGGCTGGATCGCCGAGCTGCCCGACGGGTTGGCGACCCGGCTGGGGGAGGGCGGGCACGTGCTCTCCGCCGGCCAGGAGCAGTTGGTGGCGTTCGCCCGGATCCTGGTGCGCGATCCGCACGTGGTGATCCTGGACGAGGCCACCGCGCGGCTGGACCCGGTGACCGAGGCGCGGGTGCAGCGGGCCACCGAACGGCTGCTGCGCGACCGGATCGGCATCGTCATCGCCCACCGGCTCTCCTCGGTGCGCCGCTGCGACGAGGTGGTGGTGCTGGCCGACGGCGCGGTGGTCGAGGCCGGCCCCCTGGAGACGTCGACGCGCTTCGCCGAGCTGCTGGCGACCAGTCACGCCGCCGTGTACGCCGGCGGGGCGTCGGCGTTCCGGTCCGGCGGCGGCACCGACCTGCTGACCGGCCCGCAGAACGCCGGTAGCGACCTGCTGACCGGACCGCAGACCGCCAGCACCGACCTGTTGACCGGCCCGGACGCCGCTGGCGCCGACCTGTTGACCGGCTCCGAGACCGCCGGCACCCGGCCGGGCGCTGGTCCGGTCGGACCGGCCGTGACGGGTGAGCCGGGCCCGGCGGCGCGGGCCGAGCCGCCGCCGTTGCCACCGACCCCGCCGGCCCGCACGTTCCGGGAGATCATCCGGCTCTGCACCAACGACCCTCGGTACGGCGCGGCGGCGATCGCGCTGTTCCTCGGGCTCAGTCTGCTCGGGCTGGACGGCCCGCTGCTGCCGTGGCTCTGGGCGGACCTGGTCGACGGGACCGGCAGCCCGTACCTGCCGGCGCTGGGCATCGTGGCCGGGCTGCTGGTCACCCTGCCGCTGCCGTACTACACCCACGTCTGGTTCCCGCACTGGTGGGTGCGGCAGATGCTGCGGATCGGCCTGCGTCTGGTGCACGGCCAGACCGGCCCGCGCCGGGTCAGCTCGCACACCCCGGCCGAGGTCGTGGCGCAGGGCGGTGACACCGAGCGCGTGGTGCAACTCGCCGACAACGTGCTCGACCAGTCCGTCGCGCTGGTCCTGGTGGTCGCCATGACGGCGGTCACCGGCAGCGTCGTACCGGGGCTGTTCTTCCTCGGCACGATGGTCGTCTCCGGACTGGCCGCGACGCTGTTCGGTCCGAAGCTGGAGCGTGCCGCCCGGGCGACCGTGACGGCGCGGGCGGCGTTCGCCACCGCCCTGGTCTCCGCGCTCTCCGCGGCGCGGACGGTGAAGCTCGCCGGCGCCACGGCGGCGGTGCTGCGTCACCTCGCCGTCCTGGACGCGCTGCGCAGTGACCGGCAGCGACGGGAGATCTCCGTGCAGGTGTGGTCGCGGTCGACGCCGTCGGTGGCCAGTGGCCTGCTGCCGATCGGCGCGTGGGCCCTCTACCTGGGCGGCGAGCTGTCGGCCGGCGCGGTGCTGGTGGCCGTCTCCACGCTGGGCGCGGCCCGGTGGTTCGCCTGGACCACCGCGTCGTTGATCTCCCAGCTGCCGTCGGCGCGGGTGTGGACCCGCCGGACGGTGGCGATGACTGGCGTGGGCGCGTACACGGCGGCGGTGCCGGCGGTCGACCTGGCCGCCGGGACCGCGCCCGCGCCGACGTCGCCGCCCCGGCACCCGCTGCGCCGGTTGGAGCTGCGCCGCTTCTCGGTGGTGCACTCCGACGGCACGGTCGCCGTCCGGGACGTGGACCTGACGGTGCAGCGCGGGCAGTTGGTGCTGGTCGTGGGGCCGGTCGGGTCGGGCAAATCCTCGCTGCTGCGGGCGCTGGCCGGCATCGTGCACCACACCGGCGAGCTGTCGTGGAACGGCGACCCGGTCACCGAGCCCGAGCTGTTCCTGCGCCCCAACCAGGTCGGCTACGTCGGCCAGTTGCCCCGGGTGCTCTCCGGCACGGTGGCCGACAACATCGCGCTCGGCCACCAGGTGGACGCGGCCGGCGCGGTCAGCACCGCCCAGCTCGACCACGACCTGGCCGCCGCCGGCGGTGGGCTGGGTCTGCTCATCGGGCACAAGGGCACCCGGCTCTCCGGCGGCCAGCTACAGCGGCTGGCGCTGGCCCGGGCGCTGGCACCGCGTACCGAACTGCTGGTCGCCGACGACGTGTCGTCGGCGCTGGACGTCACCACCGAGCTGGCGCTGTGGCGGGCGCTGCGGGCGCACGGGGTGACCGTGGTCGGGTCGACCGCGAAGCGTGCCGCGCTGGTCCGCGCCGACCACGTGGTGGTGTTGCACGCCGGGGCGGTGGCGGCGCAGGGCACCTGGCGGGAGCTGGAGGGCGACTGGTCGCACCTGGCCGGCTGACGTTCGGGCGGCTGCCGGCAACGGCAGCCGCCCGACCGGCGGGAATCACCAGGCGCGGGCGTACTGGGCGGGTCCGCTGTACGCGACGCCGAGCTTCGCGGCGGCGCGGCGCGGCCAGTACGGGTCGCGCAGCAGTTCCCGGCCCAGCAGCACCAGGTCGGCCTCGCCGTTGGCGACGATCTGCTCGGCGTGCTCCGGCTCGACGATCAGGCCGACCGCGCCGGTCGGCACGCCCGCCTCACGGCGAATCTGGGCGGCCAGCGGCACCTGGTAGCCGGGGCCGAGCGGGATGCGCTGGTCCGGGCTGACGCCGCCGGAGGAGGCGTCCACCAGGTCGACGCCGACGCCGGCCAGCTCACCGGCGAGCACCACGCTGTCCTCGACCGTCCAGCCGCCCTCGACCCAGTCGGTGGCGGAGATCCGGGTCAGCACCGGCACGCTCTCGCCGACCGCGGCGCGCACGGCGCGGGCGACCTCCAGGGTGAGCCGCATCCGGGCGGCCCGGTCGCCGCCGTACGCGTCGGTGCGGTGGTTGGTCAGCGGCGACAGGAACTCGTTGAGCAGGTAACCGTGCGCGGCGTGGATCTCCACGGCGGCGAAGCCGGCGGCGAGGGCCCGCTCGGCGCCGACGGCGAACGCCTCGACCACCCTGGCGATGCCGGCCGCGTCGAGGGCGGTCGGCGTCCGGTAGCCGGGCGTGAACGGCTCGGACCCGGGGGCGACGGGCGTCCAGCCGCCCTCGGCGTCCGGCACTCCGCCGCGCTCCGGCGCCCACGGCCGGTAGGTGGAGGCCTTGAAACCGGCGTGCGCGAGCTGGACGGCCGGCACGGCGCCGTGGGCGGCGACGAACTCGGTGATCGGTCGCCAGGCGTCCACGTGCGCGTCGGACCACAGCCCGGTGTCCTGCGGGGTGATCCGACCCTCGGGGAGTACGGCGGTCGCCTCGGTCAGCACCAGCCCGGCCCCGCCGACCGCGCGGCTGCCGAGGTGGATGAGGTGCCAGTCGGTGGGCAGGCCGTCCGGTCCGGCCGAGTACTGGCACATCGGCGCCATGGCGATCCGGTTGGGCAGGGTGACCCCGCGCAGGGCCAGGGGAGTGAACAGGGAACTCATCAGGTCATCCTCTCCGAAACGGCGACGGACCCCGGGTAGAGGGGCCCGTCGCCGTGCAGTGACTTGTCAGGCAGGGACGGGGCTGAGCTCGGGCCGGGTGTCGGCGACCGGCTCCGGGTCGACGAGATCCCGGCGGCCCGCGGACTCGTACGCGGCCCGGTCGAGGGTGCCCTCACGGGCGGCGACCACGGTCGGCACGAGCGCCTGGCCGGCCACGTTGGTGGCGGTACGGATCATGTCCAGGATCGGGTCGATGGCCAGCAGCAGGCCGGCGCCGGCCAGCGGCAGACCCAGCGTGCTCAGGGTGAGGGTGAGCATGACGATCGCCCCGGTCAGGCCGGCGGTGGCCGCCGAGCCGACCACCGAGACGAACGCGATGAGCAGGTAGTCGGTGACGCCGAGGTGCACGCCGAACACCTGCGCCACGAAGATCGCGGCGAGGGCCGGGTAGATCGCGGCGCAGCCGTCCATCTTCGTGGTGGCGCCGAACGGCACCGCGAACGAGGCGTACTCGCGCGGGACGCCGAGCCGCTCGACGGAGCGCTGGGTCACCGGCATGGTGCCCACCGACGAGCGGGACACGAAGGCCAGCTCGATCGCGGGCCAGGCGCCGGCGAAGAAGCGCAGCGGGTTGAGCCGGCCGGCGAGGATCAGCACCAGCGGGTAGACCACGAACAGCACGATGGCGCAGCCGACGTAGACGGCGGTGGTGAACTTCGCGAGGGGTGCCAGCAGGTCCCAGCCGTACGAGGCGACGGCGTTGCCGATCAGGCCGAGGGTGCCGATCGGGGCGAGTCGGATGACCCACCACAGGGCCTTCTGCACGATTTCCAGCAGCGAGCGGTTCAGCGCCACGAAGGGCTCGGCGGCGTCGCCGACCAGCAGGGCCGCGGCACCCACCACGAGGGCGAGGAAGACGATCTGGAGGACGTTGCCCTCGACGAACGCGCCGACCGGGTTGGTGGGCACGATGCCGGTGAGGAAGTCCGTCCAGGAGCCGGTGTTCTTGGGCGGGGCCGCGCCACCCAGGTCGAGGCTCACGCCGCGGCCCGGGTTGACGAGCAGGCCGAGGCCGATGCCGATGCTCACCGCGATCAGTGCGGTGATGCCGAACCACATCAGGGTCTTCAGCGCGAGCCGGGCGGCGTTGGCCACGCCGCGCAGGCTGACCACGCTGACCACGATGGCGGTGAAGACCAGCGGCGGCACGGCCAGCTTGAGGAGCTGGATGAAGAGGCTGCCGACGGTGTGCAGGGTGCTGGTCAGCCAGCTCAGGTCGTTGCTGCGGGCCAGGAAGCCGAGCGCGACGCCGAGCACGAGGCCGAGCAGGATCTGCACAGAGAACGGAATTTTGCGCAGGCCGAAGGGCATGAAGTGTCCAATTGTCTGTTCTGGTCGGGGTAGGCGCGAGGAGGGCGGCTACGCCGGACAGATGCCGCTGGCCTGCAGTCGGAGATCGACATACAGGCGAACGGTGAGGCCCCAGACATTGGTCATCGCTCGCCGACAGTACGCCGATCAGCGCGATCTGCAAGGAACGGCGGCCGTGACGCTCCTTACAAGCCCCGCTCGCGGCGGGCCAGGGCCAGGGCCGTGCCGGTGGCCACGCCCCACAGCACCGCGAGCCCGAGAACCAGCCGCTCCACCACGCCGACCAGGGCGCCCCGGCCGACCACGAGCATGGCCAGGCCGACCGTCGCGCACAGCGGCAGGGCGAGCGCGGCCGTGCCGGCCGCCAACCGGCGGACCACCGGCCCGGCCGGCCCGGACACGGCCAGCGCGATCATGGCGAGGACCACCGCCGCCGTCGCCGCGATGCTCGCGCCCCCGTGCACCAGGTCGGCCACCGTGGTGCGCTCGAACGGCGGCAGTGGGCAGCCGGCGGAGCAGGTCACCGCCCCGGACACCGCGGTGAGCACCGCGCCGGTGGCGAGCAGCGCCGGCGCCACCCGCACCCCGGGAGGCAGCGCCGCGGCGATCAGCAGCAACGCGCCGGCCAGGGCGAGGACCCCGATCCGGTACGTCACGGCGTGCGCGCTGCCAGCGATGCCCGCCTCGCTCACGTACCCGGTGAGACCGGGACCGGGACCGGCGACGACCGCGACCGTCACCGCGACCGCGCCGGCCACCGCGCAGCCGGCTGCGGCGGACCCGGCGACCCGGCGGGCGACGTCCCCGCGGGCGACGGGTGCCGTCGCGGTGCCGGCCCGCCCCGGCTCAGCCACGCCCGTGCGGCGTCGTCCAACCGGACTCGTCGGGCCCCAGCGGCACGATGCCGGTCGGGTTGATCTCCCGGTGGGTGCCGTAGTAGTGCCGCTTGATGTGGTCGAAGTCCACCGTCTCGCCGAAGCCCGGGGTCTGGAACAGGTCCCGGGCGTACGCCCAGAGCACCGGCATCTCGGTCAGCTTGCTGCGGTTGCACTTGAAGTGCCCGTGGTACGCGGCGTCGAAGCGCACCAGCGTGGTGAACAGCCGCACGTCGGCCTCGGTGATCGCGTCTCCCATCAGGTAGCGCTGCCCGGCCAGGCGTTCGGACAGCGCGTCCAGTCGGGCGAAGAGCGCCCGGAACGCCTCGTCGTACGCCTCCTGCGAGGTGGCGAACCCGCACCGGTAGACGCCGTTGTTGACGTCGTGGTGGATCTCGGCCATCAGCGCGTCCATCTCCGGGCGCAGCGCGACCGGGTACAGGTCGGGTGCGCCGGGCGCGTGCAGCGACCGCCACTCGGTGGAGAAGTCGAGGGTGAGCTGCGGGTAGTCGTTGGTGACCACCCGTCCGGTCAGCGTGTCGACAAGCGCCGGCACGGTCACCCGGCCGGTGTAGTCCTCGTCGGTGGCCAGGTACGCCTCGGAGAGGAAGCTGACACCGAGGACCGGGTCGAAGCCGTCCGGGTCGAGGGCGAACGCCCAGCCCCGCTCGTCCCGGATCGGGTCGACGGTGCCCAGCGAGATCGCGTCGTCCAGCCCGAGCAGGCCGCGCACGATCCTCGCCCGGTGCGCCCACGGGCACGCGCGGCACCAGATCAGCCGGTACCGGCCGGCCTCCAGTGGCCAGCGGTCCTGTTCGTCCGGGCCGCCACCCGGCGGGGAGGTCGAGTGGGGGGTGACCCGACCGGTGAAGCGGTTGGGCTGGCGGACGAAAGCGCCACCACGGCTGGTCTCTGCGCTGAACTGGGCCCGGGCCATGCCGCCAACCTATCCGCTGGGAGCGTGGATATCCTGGCGGCTGGGGAGTCCCCCCGCGACCCGGTGGACGCCCGCACCCCCACCCTTCCCACCCCCGAAGGACTCGCGATGACCGTGGCATACCTGGTGGCCGGTGTCCGTACCCCCATCGGCCGGTACGCCGGCGCGCTGGCCGGCGTCCGCCCCGACGACCTGGCCGCACACGTGATCCGCGAGCTGGTCGCCCGGCACCCGTCGGTGGACTGGGCCCGCGTCGACGACGTCGTGCTCGGCTGCGCGAACCAGGCCGGCGAGGACAACCGCAACGTGGCCCGGATGGCGGCGCTGCTCGCCGGCCTGCCCGAGGAGGTGCCGGGCAGCACCGTCAACCGGCTCTGCGGCTCCGGCCTGGACGCCCTCGCCACCGCCGCCCGGTCCATCGTGGCCGGCGAGGCGGACCTGGCGGTCGCCGGTGGGGTGGAGAGCATGAGCCGGGCGCCGTTCGTCGTGCCGAAGGCGACCTCGGCGTACTCCCGCTCGGCCGAGATGTATGACACGACCCTGGGCTGGCGGCTGGTCAACCCGCTGATGCGTGACGGCTGGGGGGTCGACTCGATGCCGGAGACGGCGGAGAACGTGGCCGCCGAGTACGGCGTCGACCGGGCCGAGCAGGACGCCTTCGCGTACCGCTCGCAGCAGCGCGCCGCCAAGGCGCAGGCCGACGGCCGGTTCGCCGAGGAGATCGTGCCGGTGTCCGTGCCGGCCGGTCGCCGGGAGACCCGACTGGTCGAGGTCGACGAGCACCCCCGGGAGACGTCGCTGGAGAAGCTGGCCGCGCTGCCCACCCCGTTCCGCGACGGCGGCACGGTGACCGCCGGCAACTCCTCGGGCGTCAACGACGGCGCGGTCGCGCTGCTGGTTGCCAGTGAAGCGGCGGTGCAGCGGTACGGCCTCACCCCGCTGGCCCGCATCGGCGGCGCGGCGACGGCAGGCGTACCGCCGCGGATCATGGGAATCGGCCCGGTGCCGGCCACCCGCAAGCTGCTCGACCGGGTCGGCGTGGAGCTGGGCGCGGTGGACGTCATCGAGTTGAACGAGGCGTTCGCCGCGCAGTCCGTGGCGGTGCTGCGCGAGTTGGGGTTGCCGGTCGACGCCGAGCACGTCAACCCGAACGGTGGCGCGATCGCGCTCGGGCATCCGCTGGGCGCCAGCGGCGCGCGGCTGGCGCTGACCGCCGCCCTGGAGCTGCGCCGTCGCGGCGGCCGCCGGGCCCTCGCCACCATGTGCATCGGCGTCGGGCAGGGCATCTCGCTGCTGCTGGAGTCGGCCGCCTGAGCGCGGAAAGTTACGTGAAGGGATCTGCCGTACGTGGGAGTTGTCGGCCTAGAGTGGTCCACACCACACGACCCGCGGGGTCGGCCGGCGGTCGCGCGCGCTCGTCGACGCCGGTGCCGCCTCGCGCCGCGGCGACGAACTGGGGAGCACACCGATGCCGGACGCACTGCCGACCGAGATTGACCTGACCAGGCCGAGCGCGGCCCGGGTGTACGACTACTTCCTGGGCGGGGCGCACAACTTCGAGGTCGACCGGCAGTTGGCCGAGCAGATCGCCAGCATGACCCCGAATCTCGCCGCCACCATGCGCTCCGGTCGGGAGTTCCTGCGCCGAGCCGTCCGGGTGCTGCTCGACGCCGGCATCGACCAGTTCCTCGACATCGGCTCCGGCATTCCGACCGTGGGCAACGTGCACGAGGTGGCCCAGGCGGCCAACCCGAAGGCCCGGGTGGTCTACGTCGACATCGACCCGGTCGCCGTCGCGCACAGCCGTGAGCTGCTCGCCGGCAATGACCTGACCGGGGTGATCCACGCCGACCTGCGCGAGCCGGAGCGCATCCTTGCCGAGACCCGGCGGCTCGGGCTGATCGACTTCAGTCGACCGATGGGCATCCTGCTGGCCGGGGTGGTGCACTTCATCCCGGACGCCGACGGTCCCGAGGAGATCCTGTCCACCCTGCGGGCCGCCGCCGCGCCGGGCAGCTTCCTGGTCATCTCGCACTCGACCTTCGAGGACCAGCCGCAGGAGATGCTGGACGCCCAGCGACTCTCCGCCCGGACGGCCACCGAGATCACCCTGCGCTCCCGCGCGCAGGTCACCGGCTTCTTCGGCGACTGGACGGTGCTCGAACCGGGCGTGGTGCACATGCCACTGTGGCGTCCCGACTCGCCGGCCGACGTGGATGAGCACCCCGAGCGGTTCGGCGCCTTCGGGGGCGTGGCCCGGTACGACCAGCCCGCCGGCTGATTCCAGTGGCCGCCGTCCCGGACCCCACCGGGGTCGACGTCGGCCGGGGCGGCGCCCAGGGCTACGCCGCCGACTGGGCCCGCGCCGTACGCCGCATCGGTTTCGTGCCGCTCAGCGCGGCCGAGACCGAGCGGCTGCTGCTGCTGCACACCGTCCGGCTGGCCCAGGTGGTGCGGGCCGAGCCGTTCAGCACCCGTCCCGCCGAGGAGGTCGGGCGGGCGCTGGTGGAGGCGCACCTGACCGAGCCGCGGGCGTTGGAGTGGTCGCTGCGCGCGCTCGGCGACGACTTCCCCGATCGGGTCCTGGCGTCCGGCGACCGGCCGGCCGACCTGGGCGAGCGGATCGCGGCGGTGCAGGGCGGGTTGGCCGCCGGGTTCGCCCGCGCGCTGCGCGACCGCACCTTCACCCAGCAGGAGCGCATCGCCCGCTCGGCCTGGCAGGCCCGCGACGAGGTCGAGCAGGCGCTGCGGGACAGTGAGGCGCGGTTCCGGGCGGTCTTCACCGGCGCGGCGATCGGGATCGGGATCGCCGGGGTGGATGGCCAGATCATCGACGTCAACACGGCGTTCGCCGACATGCTCGGCTACTCGATCGAAGAGCTGTGCGAGATGAACGTGGCGCAGCTGTTCCACGCCGACGACGCCGCCGGCATGTGGGAGCTGTACCAGGAGCTGATCGAGGGCAAGCAGGACTCGGTCCGGGTGGAGAAGCGCTACCACCGCAAGGACGGCAGCGTCGTCTGGACGGACCTGGCCGTCTCGTTGATCCGGTACGACGACGGGCGACCCCGGTTCACCGTCGCCATGATCGAGGACATCACCGAGCGGTACGAACTCCAGCAGCGGCTGCGTTTCCAGGCGCTGCACGACCCGCTGACCGGGCTGCCCAACCGGACCCTGTTCTTCGAGACGCTGGGCCGGGTCTTCGACACCGCCGGGCCCGGTCAACGGGTCGGGGTGTGCTTCCTCGACCTGGACGGCTTCAAGGCGATCAACGACAGCCTCGGCCACGACCTCGGCGACCGGCTGTTGGTGGCGATCGGCAGGCGGCTCGCCGAGTGCGTGGCCGACCACGGCCACCTGGTCGCCCGGATGGGCGGCGACGAGTTCGTCATCCTGGTCGACGGCGGCGACGACGTCGACGACGCGGTGGCCGTGGCGGAGGCCGCGCTTGCCGCCGTCGCCGCCCCGGTGCATCTCGGCGACCAGCAGTTGGCGGTCTCCGCCAGCGTGGGCATCGTGGACTGCCCGGCCGCGGAGACCACCGCCTCGGAGCTGATGAAGGCCGCCGACACGACGCTCTACTGGGCCAAGGCGGCCGGCCGCGGCCGGTGGGCGGTGTACGACCCGGAGCGCAGCGCCCGCGACCTCGCCCGGTCGGCGCTGGTCGCCGGGCTGCCGGCCGCGCTGGACCGGGGCGAGTTCGTGCTGCACTACCAGCCGATCGTGTCGCTGCTGGAGGGCACGATGCTCGCGGTGGAGGCGCTGGTCCGCTGGGAGCACCCGGAGCTGGGCCTGATCGGCCCGGACCGGTTCATCGGCCTCGCCGAGGAGACCGGCCTGATCGTCCGGCTCGGCGAGTGGGTGCTGCGGCGGGCCTGCCACGACGCCGAACGCTGGCGGCGGGAGTTCCCCGAGGCCCGGCTGGTGGTCAGCGTCAACCTGGCCGCCCGGCAGGCCGACGACCCGGCGATCGTCGCGACGGTGGCGGACGCGCTGGCCACCAGCGGCCTGCCGGCGGAGCTGTTGCAGCTGGAGTTGACCGAGAGCGCCGTGATGGGCAGCGCCGGCGAGCCGCTGCGCAGCCTGCACCGACTCGCGGCGCTGGGCATCCGGCTGGCGGTCGACGACTTCGGCACCGGGTACTCCAACCTCGCGTACCTGCGGCGGCTGCCGATCCACTGCCTGAAGCTGGCCGGCCCGTTCGTCGAGGGCATCCGCGCCGACGGGACGGACGCGGTGGCGGACCACCGCGACGAGCGGATCGTCGACGCGTTGGTCCGGTTGGCGCACGCGCTGGAGCTGTGGGTCACCGCCGAGGCGGTGGAGACCCCGGTGCAGGCCGAGCGGCTGCGGGCGCTGCGCTGCGACACCGGGCAGGGGCGGTACTTCGGCGCACCGTCGCCGGCCGAGGAGATCACCGCCCGGCTGCGGCGGGCGACGGCGTGAGCCTGAACGACTCGCAGACGGTGGTGACCGTGGTGGCCGCGCTGGCCATCCTGGCCGGGCTGGCTGGCGTGGTGGTGCCCGGCCTGCCGGCGCTGCCGCTGTGCTGGGGTGGGGTACTGGTCTGGGCGATCTTCGGTGGTGCCGGCCCGGGTGGCTGGGCGGTGTTCGCCGCCGCGACACTGGTCGCGGTCGGAGGCATCGTCGTGAAGTACCTGTGGCCGGGGAGGAACCTCAAACGCACCGGCGTGCCGACGTGGTCCCTGCTGGCCGGGGGCGCGCTCGGCCTGGTGGGGTTCTTCGTGATCCCCGTCATCGGTCTGCTGCTGGGCTTCGTCGCGGGAGTGTGGGCCGCGGAGCGGCTGCGGCTGGGCAGCAACCGGCTCGCCTGGCCGTCCACCGTGCAGGCGCTCAAGGCGGCTGGCCTGTCCATGCTGGTGGAATTCCTGGCCGGCCTGACCATCGGCGCCCTCTGGGTAACCGGCCTCCTACTAACCTGACCCACCCCCCGCACCCGGGAGCGGAGGGGGCGGCGCGGGGCATTTGTGGGTACGGCGGTTGCCGTACGGAGAGAGAGGCGTGCCCCGCGCCGCCGCGGTGCCGGGCGGTCCGAGCGCCCGGTGGTGGCCCGTCGCGATCGGGCCTGGTCACGAGGTCAAGCATGCGGGCGGGCTGGACGGGCGGCAACGCAATTAGCCGGGACGGCGGTGAGATTCCCACCGGCGCTGTATTGACCTGTCTTGATCGGCGGGACGACACTTTGCGCACTCGTTCGCGGAACCACCTCAGGGAGGTGTGCAGTGGCCACGACGCCCGTGCCGACCGCAGAGCAACCGATCGACGACGACGCCCGACGACTCGCCGAACTCGGCTACAAGCAGGAGCTGCGCCGCAAGTGGAGTGGCTTCTCCAACTTCGCCATCTCGTTCTCCATCATCTCGATCCTGGCCGGCTGCTTCACCACCTTCGGCCAGGCGTGGAACAACGGCGGGCCGGTCGCCATCTCCTGGGGCTGGCCGCTGATCTCACTGTTCATCCTGATCATCGGGTTCTGCATGGCCGAGCTGGTGTCGGCCTACCCGACGGCGGGCGGAATCTACTGGTGGGCGGCGACCATGGGCCGCCCGGTGCACGGCTGGTTCACCGGCTGGTTGAACCTCATCGGCCTGGTCGCGGTCACCGCCTCGGTCGACTACGGCTGCGCGACCTTCCTCAACCTCACCCTGTCGGCGCTCTTCGACGGCTGGGCCGGGACGCTGCGGCAGGCGTTCGTCCTCTTCGTGATCATCTTGGCGCTGCACGGCCTCATCAACATCTTCGGGCACCGGATCATCGACGTACTCCAGAACGTCTCGGTCTGGTGGCACGTGGCCGGCGCGGCAGTCGTGGTGGCCATCCTGGTGTTCGTTCCGGACGATCACCAGAGCTTCCAGTTCGTGTTCACCGAGCGGTTCAACAACTCGGGCTTCGGGGACGGGGACACCGGCGGGCTGACGTTCTGGTTCTACGTGCTGCCGCTGGGCTTCCTGCTCACCCAGTACACGATCACCGGCTTCGACGCCTGCGCGCACGTCTCCGAGGAGACCCGGGGCGCCTCGCAGGCCGCCGCGCGCGGGCTCTGGCAGTCGATCTTCTATTCGGCGGTCGGCGGTTGGATCCTGCTGCTGGCGTTCCTGTTCGCGGCCACCGACGTCGAGGCGGTCAACGCCGCCGGCGGCTTCTCCGGCGCCATCTTCGAGTCCGCCCTGACTCCGGTCTTCTTCAAGATCGTCATCATCATCTCCACGATCGGGCAGTTCTTCTGCGGGATGAGCTGCATCACCTCGATGAGCCGGATGGCGTACGCCTTCAGTCGGGACCGTGCGGTGCCGGGTTGGCGGCTCTGGTCGAGAGTGAACCGCAACGGCACCCCGGTCAACGCGATCATCGGCACCACGATCGCCGGCCTGGTGCTGACCCTGCCGGCGCTCTACGAGAGCTCGACCGGCATCCCGATCGCCTTCTACGCGGTGGTCTCCGTCGCGGTGATCGGCCTCTACCTGTCCTTCCTCATCCCGATCGCGCTGCGGCTGCGCCTCGGCGACCGGTTCGTACCCGGCCCGTGGACGCTGGGGCGCAAGTACAAGCTGCTCGGCTGGATCGCGGTCATCGAGATCGCGGTCATCGCCGTGTACTTCGTGCTGCCGATCGTGCCGGCCGGCGTGCCCGGCAACGACGACTTCACCTGGTCGGCGGTGAACTACGCGCCGCTCGCCGTGGGCGGGGTGCTGCTGGTGGTCGCGGTCTGGTGGTACGCCTCGGCCCGGAAGTGGTTCGCCGGCCCGGTGCGTACCGTCGAGGAACCCGCGCCGGCGGCCGACCCGGCGCCGGTCGACGGCCCGGCCTGACACCCGCCCGGCGGGACGGTCATCGCGGCCGTCCCGCCGGTGCGGTCACCGGGTTTGCCGCCCTCGGCCTCGGGGGCATTGACGGTGATCCGGTTTGCCAGTAGACCTTGGTGATGGAGGCCCGCGAATGACGAAAGCTCCGCTCACGCTGGAACAACTGCGGGTCGCCGTCGCCGAGGGCGAGATCGACACCGTCGTGCTGGCCCTCGTCGACATGCAGGGCCGCCTGCAGGGCAAACGGTTCCACGCGCCGTTCTTCCTCGACCAGGTGGTGGCCAACGGCAGCGAGGGCTGCAACTACCTGCTCGCCGTGGACGTCGACATGAACACCGTCGACGGGTACGCGATGTCGAGTTGGGAGCGCGGCTACGGCGACTTCGCGATGGTGCCGGATTTCGCCACCCTGCGTCGGGTGCCCTGGCAGCCCGGCTCCGCCCTGCTGCTGGCCGACCTGACCTGGCTGGACGGCTCCGGTGACGTGGTCGCCTCGCCCCGGCAGATCCTGCGCCGGCAACTGGACCGGCTGGCCGAGCACGGGCTCACCGCGTACGCCGGCACCGAGCTGGAGTTCGTGCTGTTCCGCGACTCGTACGAGGACGCCTGGCGGCGCGGCTACCGCGACCTCACCCCGGCCAACCAGTACAACGTGGACTACTCGCTGCTCGGCACCGCCCGGGTGGAGCCGCTGCTGCGCCGGATCCGCACCGAGATGGCCGGCGCCGGGCTGACGCCGGAGAGCGCCAAGGGCGAGTGCAACCTCGGCCAGCACGAGATCGCCTTCCGCTACGACGAGGCCGTGGCCTGCGCCGACCACCACGTGATCTACAAGAACGGGGCCAAGGAGATCGCCGCCCAGGAGGGC
Organism: Micromonospora sp. NPDC005237; assembly: GCF_040607775.1. Taxonomy (NCBI): domain Bacteria; kingdom Bacillati; phylum Actinomycetota; class Actinomycetes; order Micromonosporales; family Micromonosporaceae; genus Micromonospora; species Micromonospora sp. NPDC005237. The sequence goes on from NZ_JBEXHJ010000001.1 coordinate 807,149, forward strand.
ATGGCGATCACCTTCATGGCCAAGCCGAACGAGCGGGAGGGCAACTCCTGCCACATCCACTTCTCGCTGCGCGAACGGACGGGCGCCTCGGCGATGCTCGGCGACGGGCCGGCGCACCTGTCGGAGACCGGGCAGCGGGTGCTCGCCGGGCTGCTCGCCACCATGCGGGAGTTCAGCCTGCTCTTCGCCCCGAACATCAACTCCTACAAGCGTTACCAGCCGGGCTCGTTCGCCCCGACGGCACTGCGCTGGGGGGTGGACAACCGCACCTGCGCCCTGCGGGTGGTGGGGCACGGGCAGGGCATGCGGGTGGAGAACCGGGTGCCGGGGGCCGACGTCAACCCGTACCTGGCGATCGCCGGGTTGGTCGCGGGCGCGCTGCACGGCATCGAGCGGGAGCTGGAGCTGGGCGAGGAGTGCACCGGCAACGCGTACGACGACCCGCAGGCCGAGCGGGTCCCCGGCACGTTGCGCGACGCACTGGCCCTCTGGGAGGCGTCGACGGTGGCCCGGGAGGCGTTCGGCGACGAGGTGGTCGCCCACTACGCCAACCAGGCGAGGGTGGAGCTGGCGGCCTTCGACGCGGCGGTGACGGACTGGGAGCTGACCCGTGGCTTCGAGCGTCTCTGACCCAGGCTCCGTCCTCCGCGATCTCGCACGTTGTGTCGGTGGTTCGTGCAGCACCTGCAAGATTTCGCAGGGGTAGGGGGTAGCGGCGTGACCGTGGTGGTGGATCCGGCCAGCGGGGAGGGGTTTCGGGAGGTTTCCGGGGCCTCGGTGGCGGAGGTGGACGCGGCGATCGCGCGTGCCGCGACGGCGTTCGAGGCGTGGCGGGTCGTCGCGCCGGGGGACCGGGCCCGGCTGCTGCGGCGGTTCGCCGCCGTCGTCGACGCGCACCTGGACGAGCTGGCCGCGTTGGAGGTCCGCAACTCCGGGCACACCGTCGGCAACGCCCGCTGGGAGGCCGGCAACGTCCGCGACGTGCTGGACTACTACGCCGGAGCGCCCGAGCGGCTGACCGGACGGCAGATCCCCGTGCCCGGCGGCCTGGACGTCACCTTCCACGAGCCGCTCGGCGTGGTCGGGGTGATCGTGCCGTGGAACTTCCCGATGCCCATCGCCGCCTGGGGGTTCGCCCCGGCCCTCGCCGCCGGCAACACAGTGGTGCTCAAACCCGCCGAGCTGACCCCGCTCACCGCGCTGCGCCTGGCCGAGCTGGCGCGCGAGGCCGGCCTGCCCGACGACGTGTTCACCGTCATTCCGGGCGAGGGCGCGGTGGTGGGGGAGCGGTTCGTCAGCCATCCGGCGGTCCGCAAGATCTGCTTCACCGGCTCCACCGAGGTCGGCACCCGGATCATGGCCGGCTGCGCCGCCCAGGTGAAGCGACTCACCCTGGAGTTGGGCGGCAAGAGCGCGAACATCGTGTTCGCCGACGCCGACCTGGAGCGCGCCGCCGCGACCGCGCCGGGCGCGGTCTTCGACAACGCCGGCCAGGACTGCTGCGCACGGTCGCGGATCCTGGTCCAACGCCCGGTGTACGACAGGTTCCTGGAACTGCTCGAACCGGCGGTACGCGCGGTGCGGGTCGAGGACCCGTCCCGGGACACCGCCGAGATGGGTCCGCTGATCTCGGCGGCCCAGCGGGACCGGGTCGCCGGCTACGTGACCGGGGCGACTATCGCCTTTACCGGCTCCCGCCCGGACGGCCCCGGTTTCTGGCACGCGCCGACGGTGCTGCTGGCCGACTCGCCGGCCGACCGGCACTGGCGGGAGGAGATCTTCGGCCCGGTGGTGTCGGTGCTCCCGTTCGACGACGAGGCCGACGCGGTCCGGCTCGCCAATGACACCGAGTACGGCCTCTCCGGCTCGATCTGGACCCGGGACGTGGGCCGCGCGCTGCGGATGGCTCGCGCCGTCGAGGCGGGCAACCTCAGCGTCAACTCGCACTCCTCGGTGCGCTACTGGACCCCGTTCGGTGGGATGAAGCGCTCCGGGCTCGGCCGTGAGCTGGGCCCGGACGCGCTGCACGCCTTCACGGACGTCAAGAACGTGTTCATCGCGACAGAGGAGTGACGCCTGTGCAGGGTCGATTGCAGGACCGGGTGGCAGTGGTCACCGGAGCGGGCAGCGGCATCGGGTTGGCCACCGTGCGGCGGTTCGCCGCCGAGGGGGCCCGGGTGGTCTGCGTGGACATCGACGAGGCGGCCGGCGAGAAGGCCGCCGAGGAGTGCGGCGGCGAGTTCGTCCGCACCGACGTCGCCGACGAGTCGGCGGTCCGCGACCTGTTCGACGGGGTGGCCGACCGGCACGGCCGGGTGGACGTCGCGTTCAACAACGCCGGCATCTCCCCGCCGGACGACGACTCCATCCTGGACACCGGCCTGGACGCGTGGGAACGGGTGCTCCGGGTCAACACCACGAGCGTCTACCTGTGCTGCAAGTACGCGATCCCGCACATGCGCCGCCAGGGCAAGGGCTCGATCATCAACACCGCCTCGTTCGTGGCGCTGATGGGCGCGGCGACGTCGCAGATCGCGTACACCGCCAGCAAGGGCGGAGTGCTGGCGATGACCCGGGAGCTGGGTGTGCAGTTCGCCCGCGAGGGCATCCGGGTCAACGCGCTCTGTCCCGGCCCGGTGGCCACCCCGTTGCTGCTGGAGTTGTTCGCCGCCGACCCGGAGCGGGCTGCCCGCCGACTGGTGCACGTGCCGATGGGCCGCTTCGGGCAGCCGGAGGAGATCGCCGCCGCGGTGGCGTTCCTGGCCAGCGACGACGCCTCGTTCATGACCGCCGCGCAGTTCGTGGTCGACGGCGGGATCACCGGCGCATACGTGACTCCCCTGTGAGCGCGAGGAGTGAGCCGATGTTGCGAGCCCCGCAGTCGCGAACGCTGGCCGTCTGGTGAGGCGGCCGCTGATCGGGATCAGCGCGTACGTCGAGCCCGCCGACTGGGCCGTGTGGCGCGGTGTGCGGGCGGTGCTGGTGCCGGAGGCGTACGTGCGGGCGGTGACCGCTGCCGGTGGTCGTGCGGTGGTGCTGCCCCCGGACGACTCCGACGGTGACGTGCTGGCGGTCCTCGACGGGCTCCTGCTGGCCGGGGGCGCCGACGTCGGTCCCGGGCGGTACGGCCAGCAGCCGCACCCGCGGACCGAGGACCGGCCGGACCGGGACGCCGGTGAGCTGACCCTGCTGACGGCCGCCCTCGCCGCCGACCTGCCGGTGCTGGGTGTCTGTCGGGGAATGCAGCTGCTCGCCGTGGCGTACGGGGGCACCCTGCACCAGCACCTACCCGACGTCGTCGGTTCGGAGGCGCACCGTCCGGCCCCGGGGGTCTACGGCACCCATCCGGTGCGGTTCGCGCCGGGGAGTCTGGCGGCGAGGACGCTGGCCGGGGTGGACCGGGTCAACTCGTACCACCATCAGGCGGTCGCCACGCCGGGGCGGCTCGCGGTCAGCGGCTGGGCGGCGGACGGCGTGATCGAGGCGGTTGAGGACCCGGACCGTCCGTTCGTGCTCGGGGTGCAGTGGCATCCGGAGAACGAGCCGGACCCGCGTCCGATCACGGCGCTGGTCCGGGCCGCCCGCCGGCGAGCGTCCGGCCCGCCGGTGCGGGTCCGCCACGAGGGCGTGGACGCGGCGGGGTCGTCGACGGTGTGACGCAGGTCGCCCCGGCGGGGGACGGGCGCGATGGGAGGATCACCGCATGGGCAGGGTCTATCCAGAGATCGACGGTCGTCTGCGGGAGTTCATCGCGGGCCAGCCGGTCTTCTTCGTGGCCACCGCGCCGTCCGGGCCCGAGGGGCACGTCAACGTCTCGCCGAAGGGCATGACGGGCACCTTCGTGATCCTCGGCCCGCACCGGGTGGCCTACCTGGACTACCACGGCAGCGGCGCGGAGACCATCGCCCACCTGCGCGACAACGGCCGCATCACGCTGATGTTCTGCGCGTTCGACGGGCCCCCGAAGATCGTGCGCCTGCACGGCAGGGGCAGCAGCGTCGCGGTGACCGAGGCGGGCTACGCGGATCGGCTCGCCGAGTTTCCCGCGCCGCCGGACGTGCACGCCGTGCGGGCCGTGATCACGGTGGAGGTCGAGCGGGTCAGCGACTCCTGCGGTTATGCGGTGCCGCTGATGGACTACCGCGCGGAGCGTGACCTGTTGCTTACCTCACACTCGCGCCGTACGGCCGATGATCTGGTGACCTACCGCGCCACCAAGAACGCCGCGAGCATCGACGGACTCCCGGTCTTCTGACAGGTCAGGGCGCTCCCGGCGGCCTCCCTGGGCCCGCGTACGCCCCCGCGCTGCCGGGTCGGCGACGGGTGCGGCACGGGTAACCAGCGTCCAAGGGGCGTCATGCGTTACGTTGCTGGTCCGCCGGGGTACAAGTCGGAGCACGGCGCGTGAAGATCAACGGCTGCGGGGTACGGCCGAAGCGGGGGAGGCTGCATGAGCTCGGCCCAGGGGGGCGCGGATGCGGGGCATTCCTTCGCGGACGTCCACGAGATCTCCCCGCTGCTCGCCGCCGCGTACGCGGGCGGCGGTGAGCTGGGTGAGCGACTCCGCGCCTTCGACTGGTCCACCCACCCCCTGGGCGGGCCGTCCGGCTGGCCGGCGGCGCTCTCCAACGCGATCGGCATGATGCTCTCCTCCAGCGCGCAGATCGTCATGTTCTGGGGCGACGACCAGCTCGCCTTCTACAACGACGCCTACCGGCCGACCATCGGCAGCAAGCACCCGCACGTGCTCGGCCAGCCGGCCCGACACCACTGGGCCGAGACGTGGGACGTCCTCGGTCCGCTGCTCGACGGGGTCCGGCGCACCGGGCTCTCCTACCGCGGCGAGGACCACCCCTTCCTGCTGGACCGCTCCGGTTTCGTCGAGCAGACCTACTTTGACGTCTCGTACGACCCGATCCGGGGTGCCGACGGCGCGGTCAGCGGCGTCTACTGCATCGTCAACGAGACCACCGGGCGGGTGGTGGGCGAACGCCGGCTGCGGGCGTTGTCGGAGCTGGGCACCGAGCTGGCCGACGTGATCAGCGCGGGCGAGCTGGGCCGGACCGCCGCCGACGTGCTCGCCCGGCACTCCGCCGACGTGCCGTTCGCGCTGATCTACCTGGCCGACTCCACCGGCCGGTTCACCCTGACCGCCGCCAGCCGCGTCGACCCGGCCGCGGTCAATGTCCCGTCCGACACGGTCGGCGAGCTGGTCGCCGATGGCTCGCCGGCCACCATCGACGTGAGCGGTCTGCTCGCCCAGCCACCGGCCGACGCCGCCGACGTGGCGCTCGTGCTGCCCGTCAAGGCGGCCAACGAGACGGTCGGCGCGCTGGTCGCCGGCGTCGCCCGCCAGCTGCCGCTGGGCGACGAGTACCGCGACTTCCTCGACCTGGTGGCCGCGCAGATCTCCCGCGCGGTGGGCACCCAGCGGGCGTACGAGCAGGAGCGCGCCCGCGCCGCCGAGCTGGCCGCGCTGGACCGGGCGAAGACCAACTTCTTCGCCAACGTCAGCCACGAGTTCCGTACGCCGTTGACCCTGGTGCTCGGCCCGCTGGAGGACATGCTGGCCGACCCGGAGCTGCCCGCCGCCTACACCGACCGGCTCGTCGTGATGCACCGCAACGCGTTGCGCCTGCTCAAGCTGGTCAACACCGTGCTCGACTTCTCCCGACTGGAATCCGGTCGGCTGGCCGCCCGCTACCAGCCCACCGACCTGGCCGGCTACACCGCCCGGCTGGCCAGCACCTTCCGCTCGGCCACCGAGCGCGCCGGGCTGCGCCTGGTGGTGGACTGCCCGCCGCTGCCGGCGCCGGTCTTCATCGACCGGGACATGTGGGAGAAGATCGTCCTCAACCTGGTGTCGAACGCGGTGAAGTTCACCTTCGACGGCGAGATCCGGGTGCGGATCCGGGCCGACGACGCCGTCGCCCGGCTGGAGGTCACCGACACCGGCGTGGGCATCGTGCCGGCCGAGTTGCCGCACGTCTTCGAGCGGTTCCACCGGGTGCCCGGGGTGCGCGCCCGCACCCACGAGGGCACCGGGATCGGGCTCGCGCTGGTCCGGGAACTGGTCGAGATGCACGGCGGCGACGTCGGTGTGACCAGCCAGATCGACGAGGGCAGCACCTTCACGGTGACCGTCCCGTTCGGATCGGCGCACCTGCCCGCCGACCGGGTCGCCGCGTTCGCCCCCCTGCCCACGGGCGAGCCCGAGCAGGCCCGGCTGTACGTGGCGGAGACGGCCCTGTGGGCCGACGAGGACACGCCCGGGCCGGCCGACCCCCGGCCGACCGACGCGGCCCCGGCCGGCCGGATCCTGGTCGTCGACGACAACGTCGACCTGCGCGAGCACGTGACCCGGTTGCTCTCCCCGACCTGGGAGGTGGTCACCGCGAGCGACGGTCTGGCCGCCCTGACGCTGGCCCGTGCGGGCGGGTTCGACCTCGTGCTCACCGACGTGATGATGCCCCGGCTGGACGGGTTCGGCCTGGTCGGCGCGCTGCGCACGGACCCCCGCACCCGCGACGTGCCGATCGTGTTGCTCTCCGCCCGCGCCGGTTCCGCCGAGGCGGTCGCCGGCCTCTCCGTGGGCGCCGACGACTACCTGACCAAGCCGTTCTCCGGGCAGGAGCTGATCGCCCGGGTCCGCGCCAACGTCGAGCTGGGCCAGCTGCGCGGGCAGATCATCCGTCGGCTTCGGGCGCTGGCCGACGCGGCGGTGGCGGTCAACACCGCCCGTTCCACCACCGATGTGCTGCACGTCGCCGCCCGGCACGCGCTCAGCCTCGCCGAGGCCGCCCGGGTCGTGGTCACCGCGGCCGGCGCCCGCGCCGAAGCCGACGGCGGTGGCGTCACCGCCACCGACCCGTCCTTCGTGGCCGCGCTGACCGGCACCACCCGCGAGCAGCTCGGCGAGTTGCGGGTCTGGCAGGCTGCCGGCGACGACGCGCAGGCCGACGAGGCCGCGCTCACCCAGCTGGCCCGGCTGGTCGGGGTGCGGCTGGAGAACGCCCAGCTCTACGAGGCCGAACACCGCATCGCCGCCACGTTGCAGCACAGCCTGCTGCCGAGGTCGCTGCCCCAGATGCCGGGCGCGGTCGTCGCGAGCCGGTACCTGCCGGGCAGCGCCGACGTCGAGGTCGGTGGGGACTGGTACGACGCGATGAGGCTCGACGGAGACGACCTGGTGCTGGTCATCGGCGACGTGGTCGGCAAGGGCGTCCAGGCCGCCGCGGCGATGGGGCAGCTGCGCAACGCGCTGCGGGCGTACCTGCTGGAGGGCTTCGACCCGGGTGAGTCGCTGACCCGGCTCAACCGGTTGGTCGGGTCCACCGAGGGGCGCTCGTTCGCGACAGTGGTCTGCCTGCTGTTCAGCCCTCGTACCGCCCGGCTGCGCTACGCCAGCGCCGGTCATCCGTCCCCCCTGCTGATCCGAGGAGACGACGTGGCGTTCCTGCACGACCGTGCGCTCGGCCCGCCGGTCGGCGTCATCCCCGACACGACGTACCGGACGGTCGAGGGGGAGCTGCCCGCTGGCAGCCGGCTGCTGCTCTACACCGACGGGCTGATCGAGGACCGTCAGCTCGGTATCGACGCCGCGCTGGCGCAGCTGCGCGCCGACGCCGCCACCCCCGGCGAACACGTGGCGGACCTCATCGACACGGTGGTCGAGCGGGTCACCGGGCGGCCGCGCCGCGACGACGTGGCGGTGCTCGCCCTGGAGGCGGCCGAGCTGAACCGGTTCGCGTTGCGGCTGCCGGCGGACCCGACCCGACTGAGCGTGCTGCGCAAGCGCCTGGAGGACTTCCTCGTGGCGCACAACGTCGGCGAGACGGACCTGTTCGACCTGACCGTGGCGGTGTCGGAAGCCGCCGCGAACGCCATCGAGCACCCCGTCCAACCCGCCGAGGCGGTGATCAGCGTCGAGGTGGCCATCGAGGACCGGACGGTGATCGCCACCGTGCGCGACACCGGGCAGTGGCGGGAGTCGACCGACTCCGGGTTCCGGGGGCGCGGCCTGTCACTGATCAAGGCGCTGGGTGACCTGATGGTGCGGCGTACCGACGAGGGCACCGAGGTGACGCTGCGCCGGCAGTTGCAGGGCTGACCCCGGACCCGGTGGCCGGGGTGCCGGCGGCCGGGTGCGTCGGCGATCTCAGACCGGGTCGAGCCAGCCCTGGTCGCCCAGGCCGGAGATCTCCAGCACCCGGCGGACCTGCCGGGACGGCAGCACGGTGAGCGTGCCGGAGAACTGCTGGGCGAGCCGGACCAGAGCGTGGATGGCCGCCGAGTCGAAGAAGGTCACGGCGCGCAGGTCGAGGGTGATCCGACGGGCGGGCTCGCGCAGGGCGGTCTGGAGCATCGTGTCGGCGGTCGCCATGTCGACCTCGCCGGTCACCACCACGCGGAGGTGCTCTCCGTCGATCTCCGCGCTGGCGGAGAAGACGGGTGGTGCTCCCCCTTGATCCACGCAGACACCATGGCACAGCCGACCTGGCAGGGCAACAACCGGGACTGCCCGGCCGTGGCACGGGTCACCAGCTCCTCCGGCGATAGGCTTGGGGCATGACCGTCCGTCCGCCGCTGACCCCAGGCACGCTCTCCCCGATGCGACCGGTGCCCGCCCACATTCCCCGCCCGGAGTACGTGGGTAAGAAGAGCCCGCAGCAGTGGCGCGGCTCGCACGTGCAGACGCCGGAGACCATCGAGAAGATGCGGATCGCCAGCCGGCTCGCCGCCCAGGCGACCCAGCTCGCCGGTGAGCACTGCAAGCCCGGCGTGACCACCGACGAGATCGACCGTCTGGTGCACGAGTTCCTCTGCGACCACGACGCGTACCCGTCGACGCTCGGCTACCGGGGCTACCCCAAGTCCTGCTGCACCAGCGTCAACGAGGTCATCTGCCACGGCATCCCGGACTCCACCGTCCTGACCGACGGCGACATCATCAACGTCGACGTGACCGCGTACATCGGTGGGGTGCACGGTGACACCGACGCCACCTTCTGCGTCGGCGAGGTCAGCGAGGAGGCCCGGTTGCTCGTCGAACGCACCCACGAGGCGATGATGCGCGGCATCCGCGCGGTCGCCCCGGGCCGCCAGATCAACGTGGTGGGCCGGGTCATCGAGTCGTACGCCAAGCGGTTCGGCTACGGCGTGGTCCGCGACTTCACCGGCCACGGGATCGGCGAGACCTTCCACAGCGGGCTCTACGTGCCGCACTACGACAGCCCCCGCCCCACCGACATCATGGAGCCGGGGATGACCTTCACCATCGAGCCGATGATCACCCTCGGCACCTACCAGTACGACATGTGGGACGACGGGTGGACGGTGGTCACCAAGGACCGCAGGTGGACCGCCCAGTTCGAGCACACCATCGTCGTCACCGACGACGGCCACGAGATCCTGACCCTGCCGTGACCGACACTCCCGCGGCCCTGCGCGAGGCACACCACGCGGACGTCTCCGGCGGCTGGCTGCGCCCGGCCGTCTTCGGCGCGATGGACGGGCTGGTCACCAACATCGCCCTCATCGCCGGCGTCGGCGGCGGTGGCGTGTCGCCGCGCAGCATCGTGCTGACCGGGTCCGCCGGCCTGGTGGCCGGTGCGATCTCGATGGGGCTCGGCGAGTACACGAGCGTGCGCTCGGCCAACGAACAGGTCGCCGCCGAGGTGGCCAAGGAGCGGCGCGAGCTGGAGCGGCACCCGGAGGCGGAGGCCCGCGAGCTGGCCGACGCGTGGGTAGCCCGGGGCCTGCCCCGCGACCTCGCCACCCAGGTCGCCGAGGCGGTACGGCGGGACCCGGAGGAGGCGCTGCGGGTGCACGTCCGCGAGGAGTTGGGCGTCGACCCCGACGACCAGCCGAGCCCCTGGGCGGCGGCGATCTCCTCGTTCCTGCTCTTCTCGGTGGGGGCGCTGATCCCGCTGCTGCCGTACCTGCTGGGCGCCACCGAACTCTGGCTGGCGCTCGCCGTGGGTGGGCTCGGCCTGTTCGCCGCCGGTGCCGTGGTGGCCCGGTTCACCAACCGACCCTGGTGGACCAGCGGCCTGCGTCAACTCGTGCTGGGCGCCGCCGCGGCCGGCGCCACCTACCTGGTCGGCTCACTGATCGGAGTGCAGGGCGGGCTGTGACGCCGGTCAACCGGTGAGCAGCTCGTCGATCGTGCCGTCGACCGGGCGGCCACGCGCCGCCAACTCCTCGGCCTGCCGCGCCAGCACCGCGCCGACCTCCGTCATGTCCGCGCCGGCCAACCCCGTGCGCCGCACCGCGTCACCCGGATCACGGAAGTAGGTGCGGCCCAGCAGGCCGGTCACGGTCGCCGCGGCCAACCGCGCCTCACCGAGCATCAGCAACGCCTGGTCCGTCTCGTACCACTCGGCCAACCGGGCGGCCCGGGAGTGCGCCGCGCTACCCCGGTACCAGGCCTGCCGCGCCGCGGTGCTGAACTCCGTCGGCCGGGCCCGGGCGAGCCGGCCGAGATGCTCGTCCCGCAACGTCCGCAGCCAGCTCGTCGGGTCGTAGAGGGACCGGGTGGTGACGTACCGGTCGGCCGTCAGCGGCCACAACGGGGAGAGCACCCGGGCCTGCCCGAGGTAGTCGTCGGCGGCGGCCACGGTCAGATCGACAAGCACCCCGTCCACCCGCCGGGTCGCCGGCGGCGGCCCGGCGCCCGGCCGGTAGGTGACCACCAGCATCCCCACCTCACCGTCCCCGCCACCGTCGTCGTCGCCGTGCGCCAGGGGACCGTGGACCGCGATCGCGAGCACGTCGGCCGGAAACCGCCGCCGGACCACCTCGGCGACCCGCTCCGCCACCGTCCACCGTCGATCGTCGAGGCTCCGGTCGACACCCGACCGCTCACTGCTCGCGCTCACTGGTCAGCCTTTGTTCGCGGCTGCGGGGCTCGCAGGACCGGCTCACTCCTCGCGCTCACGGGTCAACCTCCGCCTGAAGCGACTGGCGTCAGCCTAGCCAGCCGACGGGGGGTCGGCCGGCACGCCGCGCCCGGTCGGCACCAGCCGGAAGATGCGGATCTCCCGGCCGCCGGCCCGCTCGACGTACGTGCGGTACGCCGGCCACTCGGTGACCAGCAGGTGCCACAGGCGGTCCCGTTCGGCCCCGGTGGCCGGGTCGGCCCGCACCGGGAACCGGCGACCCTTCACGTCCACCTCGGCGGCCGGGTCGGCGAGCAGGTTCATCGCCCAACCGGGCTGGTGGGTCTGCCCCCAGTTGGAGCCGATCACCGCGTACGCGTCGCCGTCGGCCACGTAGAGCAGCGGATTGCTGCGCGGCTTGCCCGAGCGGCGACCGGTCGTGGTGATCACGAGGGACGGGAGCACACCGAGCGCGACCACCCGGCCCCGGGTGAGCCGGCCGACGATCCGGTCTGCGGGGACCAGCAGGCGGGCGGCGGACCCGAACCAGCGGTGGTGGCCGAGTCGACGGGTGAGGGTTGCGAGCGCTGACACGCGGCTCAGTCTGCCTGCTGCCCCGCCCCGACGGCACCCCCGGACGGTCCGGTTCCGGCCCCCCGGCCCCCGGCCCCCGGGTGGCCCGGGTTCAGTCCAGGCGCCGTTCGATCGGCAGCCCCGACCGGGTGAACAGGCCCGCGCCGAGCATCGCCACCACCGGCACCAGCACCAGCACGCCCAGCGCCGGCCACGGCACCAGGTACGGGTACGGCTCCCGTGCCGGCCAGGCCGTGGCGTACTCCCGGTTGGCCGAGAACAGCACGATCGCCGCGGTGCCGAGCCCGGCCACGATGCCGAGCACCGAGCCGAGACCGGCGATCACCCCGGCCTGACAGATCGCCAGCAGTCGGCGTACCGCAGGGGCCGCGCCGACCGCGGCGAGGGTGGACAGTTCGGCGCGGCCCTCCGCGGCGGCGAGCGCCGTGGCGATCCCGGCCGCGCCCACCGTGATCATTCCGGCCGCCGCGGCGAGCAGCAGCAGCAGCGGTGAGTCGTCGCGCGGGGCGGCGCCCTGCTCCACCTGGAGGGAGAACGTCCCGAAGGCCCGCAGGTCCTTGGCGAATCGATCCTGCCGGCGCTGGCTGGGCGGCGCCGGAGTGTCGACCACCCAGCCCGCCTGGACGGGGCTCAGACCGAGTTGTCGGGCGGCGGACGCGGAGAGCAGGAGGCGTGGCTGGCCGACCGTGGGCGGCAACGCGTACCCGGGCAGGTCGCGCCGGGTGGTGGTCGGCTCGTCCCGCCCGGCCCGCACCTCGTTGACCTGCACCGTCACCCGGCCGTCGTGCAGGTAGCGCGGGTCGGTCACCACCACGCCCCCGGCGCGCAGCACGGCGGTGGCGGCGGCGGTCGCCGCCGCGTCGGCGCCGGTGAGCAGCGGCAGCGCGCTGCCGTCGTCCACCACTGTCTCGACGCCGTTGCCGAAGTAGTCCGCGGCACGGTTCCGGCAACGCGGGTCGGCCCGCGCCTGGCGACGCTGCGTCGCCGACAGCCTGTCCCCGGGCACAAAGGGGCAGACGCGCTCGGGCGGGATTTCCGGCCCGACGGAGCAGTAGTCCGCCGCGCCGTCGGTCGAGGAGCAGAGCGGCGTGCGTACGGGTGCGACGGCGGTGGCGCCCAGCTGCGCCCGCGCGACGGCGTCGATCTGGGCCAACGTCGGCTCCGGCTGCCGGCCCGGCTCCTGGGGGTTGATGAGGACGTGACCGGTGGGCAGCATCGGCTGGTAGGTGCGCGCGTCGCGGACCCCGTCGCTGGTCAGATATCCGCCGAGCGCGACGCTGCTGGCCACCGCCGCCATCACGGCGCAGATGGCCGGCGCCGCGGCGGCCCGGTTGCGGCTGGCGTCGCGCAGCGCGATGCGGGGTGCCAGCGGCAGCACCCGGCCGAGCCGGGCGAGCGCGCCGATCAACGTCGGCGTGCAACAGACCAGGCCCAGCTCACCGAGGATCAGGCCGGTCAGGATCACCGCCGGCGACGTCCGGGTGGCCCCGAACGCCGCGAGCGCCGCCCCACCGACCACCAGCGTCAACCCGAGGGTCAGGGCGCGGGCCCGGGGCGGCGGCGGGGTACGTCGCCCGGCGAGCCCGGCGACGACGTCCTGCCGGGCCGCCGTCCAGGCCGGCGCGAGCGCGGCCAGCACCCCGGCCAGCACCGCGACCCCGCCGAGCACGACCAGGGCCGAGGGCCAGCAGCGGTACCCGCCGAAGCGGGCGCCGAAGACGTACTGCTCCATGAGTGGACGACCGGCGAACGCCGCGCCGACACCGAGCAGCAACCCCGCCGCGGCGCCCAGCACGCCCAGCACCACCCCGTCGGCGAGCACGACCCGGCGCAGTTGGGCCGCGTCCCCGCCGGCCACGGCGACCAGCGCCAGGTCCCGGCGCCGACGGCGGACCCCCACGGCGAACGCCGGTCCGACCAGCAGCACGACCTCCAGCAACCCCAGACCGGCGATGAGCACGCCGGTGCTCAGGTCGGTGGTGTCCGCGTAGCCGATCCAGCTGCGGGACGACGTCGCCGAGGCGGGCAGGTGGCGCGGCGCGACCACCACCCCGTGGTCGTTGAGCCGCGACACCATCGCCGCGTCGACGACGCCGGGAACGTCGACCAGCCAGCGGCTCTCCGTCTGCGGATCGGCCCGCCCGACGGCCGCCGGGTGCAGCGCCACCACCGGGCCGAGGTCGTCGGGAAACTCGACAACCCCGACCACCGTGTACGTCCTCGCCCGGTCGGCGGTGGCCACGGCGTCGCCCAGGCGTACGTCCAGGCGACGCAGCGCCGCCGGGCTCACCGCGACCTCGCCGGGTTGCTGCGGCGCCCGCCCCGACCGGAACCGCACCAGACTCCGGGCCAGCGGGTCGGCGAGGTCGAGAACCCGCCCCTGCAGGGTCTCGTCGCCTCTCGGGCCCCGCACCGTCACCGGGCCTCCGGCGCGGACCTCGGTGACCCGGCTGCCGGGGCCGAGCAACGCGGTCACCTCGGCGGCGGTGGCCGGGCGGCCGATCGCTGACTGGCTGTCGTCACGGGGATACCAGCTGTCGCCCCACTCGTCCTGGATGACCGGGGTCTCGGCGAACCACCGCAGCTCCGCGTCGGCGACGCCGAGGCGGCGGTCGACACGCTCCTGCGGGGTCAGTTCGGACATGTCGTAGCTCGTGGCGAGGAAGGCCAGCACCAGCACCGGCAGGGCGATCATCGCGAGCACCAGGGCGGTACGCCGACGCGCCCGGCGCGACTCGCGTCGGGCGATCCGCAGCGCCGCCCGCCACGAGCCGGTCAGTTCGGCGAACCGCCGCCGCCCGACGGGCGTGGGCGCTGTCACCGGCCCGACCGCCGGGGGATCGACGCGGCGGCGTGCCAGCGGCGTCCGGCGCAGGGTCAACGGTCGCTGCCGGACAGCAGTTGCTCGACGCTGCCCAGCGGGGCCGTCGTGTCGACCAGCACGCCGTCGCGCAGGAACACCACCCGGTCGGCCCAGCCGGCGTGGCGCGCCTCGTGGGTGACGAGGATGCCTGCGGCGCCCGCGTCGACCCGGCGGCGCAGCAGGTGCAGCACCGCCTCGCCGGTCTGCGAGTCCAGCGCCCCGGTGGGTTCGTCGGCGAGCACCAGCCGCCGCTCGCCGACCAGCGCGCGGGCGATCGCCACCCGCTGCTGCTGACCACCGGAGAGCTGGTCCGGGAAGCGGTCACCCAGCGCCGGCAGGCCCACCTCGGTCAACGCGGCCAGAGCCGCCGCACGGGCCCGCCGGCCGCCGACGCCGTCGAGCTCCAGCGGGAGCGCGACGTTCTCCAACGCGCTCAGGCTGGCCAGCAGGTTGAGCTGCTGGAAGATGTAACCGATGCGGCGGCGGCGCAGCTGGGCCAGCCCGCGGCGATCCAACGCCCCGAGCGGCTGGCCCTCGACCCGGACGTCGCCGCGGGTCGGGCGGTCCAGCCCACCGGCGAGGGCCAGCAGCGTCGACTTGCCCGAACCGGACGGGCCCATCACGGCGACCAGCTCGCCCGGCCGGACGACCAGGCTGACACCGCGCAGCGCGTGGACCGCCGCCGGGCCGGACCCGTGGGTGCGGTGGACGGCGCGCAGCTCCAGCACCGCGTCGTCCGTTCCGCTCACCGTCGCGCCTCCTCGTCGGCCCACCGCGCGCCGTCGGACGCCCCGGGGTCGGGCGGCCGGGTCGGGGGCGGCGTCGGCCCGTTGGGCTGGAGCCGGACCAGACTGGTCTCGCAGTGGTCCAGCCACCGCACCTCAGCCTCGGCCTGGAACACCATCGAGTCCAGCACCAGTCGCCACGGCAGGTCCTCCGGGCGGTCGCTGCCGTACTTCAACCGGGTCAACTCCTGCAACGTGCGCATGGTCGCGCTGCGCTGGGCCTGCACCACCGAGCGGACGTCCACTCCGGGGGTGGTGAGCGCCAGGGCCAGTTTGATCGCCAGCTCGTCGCGGGGGCGGTCGGTGCGGCTGATCGGGGTGGCGAACCACAGCGCGAGGTCCGCCCGACCGGCGTCGGTGATCTCGTACGGGCGCTGCCCGGCCTCGCTCTCCGGCAGCGGGCGCACCAGACCGTCCCGTTCCAGCCGGGACAGCGTGGTGTAGACCTGCCCGATGTTCAGCGGCCAGGTCGAGCCGGTCGACTCCTCGAACGCGGCGCGCAGCTGGTAGCCGTACATCTGGCCGCGTTCGAGAAGGGCGAGTAGCCCGTGACGGATGGACATGGCAACGGAGTATGCATACCTGGTATGCGCTCCGCAACCGGAGTGGACCAGGTTCAGGTCGGGCGGCCGGGAAATGCGACAGTCGCCGGGGTCACCCCTGCGGTCTTGCGCCACCGCGTGGCCCGTACGGCGTACTCGACCAGGGCGGCCAGCGCCTGGTCGCGGTCCGGGCCGGTGGTGGACGCCAAAGCGGCCCGCCAGTGCGCCGCGGTGCGCTCCTCCACCTCGACGGCCAGCCGCAACGCGCTCGCCCGGTCGGTGACGGGAAACGGCAGCGCGTACCCGGCCCGGCCCGGTGGAACGGTGCCGCCGGTGGTGCTGAGCTGCACGACCAGCGCGTCGCGCCGGCGTCGGTGTGCGGCCTCCGCCTGGTGTGCGGACTCGCGTGCCGCCCCGGTGAGCCGGACGCCGATCCGCCCGTAGGCGTAGATGGCCGCGTACTCGGCGGAGAGGGCGGCGGCGAGCGCCTCCCCGGCGGTGGGCTGCCTCACTTCAGTGCCTCCTGGTGGGTGGCCCGCGCGGCGGCGATCGACCCGAGCAGCGCCGCCCGCTCGGCGGGCGCCGCCGCGCAGGCCGCGGTGGCGGACTGCTGTGCGGTCTTCTCCCGCGCGCGCAGGGCCGCCAGCGCGTCCGCCGGCTCGGTCGCCGCGGTGGCGCTCGGGTCGGCGGCGGGTGTGGACGGGAGAGCGAGGCCGATCACCCGGGCCAGCTCGGTGGCGTGCGCGGTGTGTGTCTCGGCGATGGGGCCGAGGCGGTCGGCCAGCTCCGGGTGGGCGGCGGCGCTCGCCCGGTACGCGGCGGCCAGGCCCAGCGACTCGTCGACCATCGGGCGCAGCGGGTCCGGCGGTGGCGCCGGCTCGTCGTCGCGGTCGAAAAGATCACAGCCGGTCAGCGGCGCCGCTGCGCAGCCGAGCGCCAGCAGCGCCCCGACGCGCAGGAGGTTTCGCCGGTTATGTCCGGATACTTGGTCGCGCGGTGTCGTTCTGCCGATCCCCACCGAGCCAGTGAACACCATCCGCGCCGGTCCGGGGGCCATCGCCGTCGGTGCGCCGCCCGGTCCGCTGCCGGGCAGGCGCGTTACGCTCTGCGCAGCCACCGGCGCGTCCGCTCCGGTGGCGTGCCGGCATGGCGGGACGAGGGTCCCGGTCGACCAGGGAGAGGGTGCGCAGATGACGCAGCGTGGCCGTGCCACCAGGTCGACGGGTCGACCCCGCGACGGCGCGGGCTCCCGCGGTCCGCGCGACAGCGCCGCCCCGCGCGGCGGCGGTGATCTCGCGGCACGGCGTACCCGGCTGCGGACCGTGATCGAGCCGGTGGTCAACGGCGTGGGCTACGACCTGGAGGACCTGTCGGTCTCCCGGGCCGGCCGCCGGCACGTGGTGCGGGTGATCGTGGACGCCGACGGCGGCATCGACCTGGACGCCGTCGCGGACGTCTCCCGCGCGGTCTCGACCGCTCTGGACGCCGCCGAGGAGACCGGCGGCGACATTCTCGCCGGGGAATACCAGCTCGAGGTCAGCTCGCCGGGTGTGGACCGGCCGCTCACCCTGCCCCGGCACTGGCGGCGCAACGTGGGCCGGCTGGTCAAGGTCACCGTCCGGGGCGCGGTCGCGCTGCCCGGCCAGCGCGGCGAGCAGCCCTCCGGGGACCGCCAGCTGACCGGCCGGGTGGTCGGGGCCGACGACGAGGGCGTGCGGCTGGAGACCGACGACGGCCAGACCCTGTGGGCGTACGCCCAGCTGGGCCCGGGCCGCGTGCAGGTCGAGTTCACCCGCCTCGCCGAGCTGGGTGAGCCGGACGAGTTCGACGACGCGGACGAGACCGACGAGAACGACGATTCAGACGACATCGACGACGAAGATGATGTGGAGGACGAGGAGAGGTGAACATCGACCTCGCGGCGCTGCGCGCACTCGAGCGCGAGCGGGAGATCCCGTTCGACACGATTCTCGCGGCGATCGAGACCGCGTTGCTGACCGCCTACCGGCACACCGACGGCGCCGAGCCGCACGCCCGGGTGGAGATCGACCGCAAGTCCGGCGCGGCCCTGGTGTACGCGCAGGAGATGGACGACGACGGTTCCCTGGTGCGTGAGTGGGACGACACGCCGCACGACTTCGGGCGGATCGCCGCGATGACCGCCAAACAGGTGATCCTCCAGCGTCTGCGGGAGGCCACCGACGAGGTGCACTTCGGCGAGTACGTGGGCCGCGAGGGTGACCTGGTCACCGGCGTGGTGCAGGCGCACGAGACCCGTACCGAGAAGGGCATCGTCAGCGTCGACCTGGGCAAGCTGGAGGGCGTGCTGCCGCAGTCCGAGCAGGTGCCCGGCGAGCGGTACGCGCACGGCGAGCGGATCCGGTGCGTGGTGGTGCACGTGGCCAAGGGCATGCGCGGGCCGCAGATCACCCTGTCCCGGTCGCACCCGGCCCTGGTCAAGAAGCTGTTCGCGCTGGAGGTCCCGGAGATCGCCGACGGCACGGTCGAGATCGGCGCGATCGCCCGTGAGGCAGGTCACCGTACGAAGATCGCCGTCCGTTCCACCACCCCCGGGGTGAACGCCAAGGGCGCCTGCATCGGCCCGATGGGCCAGCGGGTGCGCGCGGTGATGAGCGAGCTGCACGGTGAGAAGATCGACATCATCGACTGGTCGGACGACCCGGCCACCTTCGTCGGTAACGCGTTGTCGCCGGCCAAGGCGCTGCGCGTCGAGGTGGTGGACCTGGCCGGTCGGGCCGCCCGGGTGACCGTCCCGGATTTCCAGCTCTCGCTCGCCATCGGCCGCGAGGGGCAGAATGCCCGACTCGCTGCCCGGTTGACCGGTTGGCGGATCGACATCCGGTCCGACGCGGAGCAGACCGCCCCGGCCGCGCGCGGCGCGGCCGAGCATGTGCCGGAGCCGGGCGGCGCGATCTCGGGCAGCTAGGGGTAGACTTCCTCCAGTGGTACGACGCGCGCAGCCGGAGCGCACCTGTGTGGGTTGCCGGCAACGTGCGCCGGCCAGCGAATTGCTGCGGGTCGTCGCGATCGGGGACGAGGCTGGTCACAGCCTCCGGCCTGATCCGCGCCGCAGGCTGCCGGGTCGGGGAGCGAACATGCACCCGGATCCGGCCTGCTTCGCGCTGGCGGTGCGGCGCCGAGCCTTCGGGCGAGCGCTGCGCATCACCGAGGTCCTCGACCACGGTGTGCTGGCAGAGCACGTCGATGCGCCAACCACTACGTCCGGTCAGCCCGACCGGGCGAGGGTCGCTAGCAGGGTAGGACGACCGACATGAGCACACGATGAAGTCCCTGAAATGACCAGGCTTCAAGTGCACGAGTGAGGTCGCTGCGGGTGCTGCCCGCACGACCTCGGAGTGAGGAGTGCAGTGGCAGGCAAGGCCCGCGTACACGAGCTTGCAAAAGAGCTCGGGGTCGAGAGTAAGACCGTTCTCGCCAAGCTGAAGGAAATGGGCGAGTTCGTCAAGTCCGCGTCCAGCACGGTCGAGGCGCCCGTCGCCCGACGGCTGCGTAACGCATTCGTCGCGTCGTCCGGTGCTCCGGCGCCGGCCGCCCCGTCGGCGCCCGCGCCGACGCCGGCTTCGACGCCGACCCCGACGCCGTCTCCGACCCCGGGCGCCCCCCGGGTCTCGGCGAAGCCGATGCCGCCTCGGCGGCCGGCCGCGCCGGCACCCGGTCCGAAGCCCAAGGGTCCGGTGCCCGGTGCGCCGCAGTCCGCGGCCCCGGTCGCCAAGCCGGCGAGTGCCCACGACATCGAGGTGGCGGCCGCAGAGGCGCGTGCCGCCGCGCTGAAGGCTGAGCAGGAGGCCGCGGTCAAGGCCGCGCAGGCCGCCCGCCAGCAGCAGCGGGAAAACCCCGTTCGCCGGGAGCCTCCGGCAGACGGCAACCGCCCCGGTCCGCGGCCGGGTCCGGCCGCGATGCCGCCCCGTCCCGGTTCGCCGGCCGCTCGGCCGAGCACGCCGGCGCCGGGTCCCGGTGCCCGACCGGGCGGTCGTCCGCCGGCGCGCGGCGCCGGTAACAACCCGTTTGGCATCCAGGGTGGCCAGCAGCAGCGGCCGCCGGCCGCGGGTGCGGGTGGCCCCCGGCCCAACAGCCCGGCGGGTATGCCGCCGCGGCCGAGCCCGAACTCCATGCCGCCGCGGCCCAGCCCGGCGTCCATGCCGAGTCAGCGTCCGGCTGCCGGTCGTCCCGGCCCGGGTGGCGCCGGTCGTCCCGGTGGCGGCGCGGGTCGCCCCGGTGGCGGTGGCGGCGGTTTCCGTGGTGGTCCCGGCGGCGGCGCCGGTGGTGGCGGCGGTTACCGCGGCGGCCCCGGTGGCGGCGCGGGTGCCGGCGGTGGCGGTGGCTACCGTGGCGGTCCCGGCGGCGGTGGCGGTGCTCCCGGCGGTGGTTTCCGTCCGGGCGCTCCCTCGGGCGGCGGCGGTCGCCCGGGTGCCGGCGGTCGTGGCCGTGGCGGCGGCGCCGCGGGTGCCTTCGGGCGTCCGGGTGGCCGGCCGACGCGTGGCCGCAAGTCCAAGAAGCAGCGCAGACAGGAGTTCGACAACCTGTCGGCTCCGACCATGAGCTCGGGTGCTCCCCGGGGTCAGGGTCAGGTCGTCCGGCTCTCCCGCGGCGCCTCGCTGTCGGACTTCGCCGACAGGATCAACGCCAACCCGGGTTCGCTGGTCCAGGAGATGTTCAACCTGGGCGAGATGGTCACCGCGACCCAGTCCTGCTCTGACGACACCCTGCAGCTGCTGGGTGAGCACCTCGGCTTCGAGGTGCAGATCGTCAGCCCGGAGGACGAGGACCGCGAGCTGCTCGCGCAGTTCAACATCGACCTCGACGCGGAGGTGGCCGAGGAGCGTCTGGTCAGTCGTGCGCCGGTCGTGACCGTCATGGGTCACGTCGACCACGGTAAGACCAAGCTGCTCGACGCGATCCGTAAGGCGAACGTCGTGGCCGGCGAGGCCGGTGGCATCACCCAGCACATCGGTGCCTACCAGGTCCACGTCCCGCACGAGGGCGAGGACCGCGCGGTGACCTTCATCGACACCCCGGGTCACGAGGCGTTCACCGCCATGCGTGCCCGTGGTGCCCAGGTGACGGACGTCGTGATCCTGGTGGTCGCGGCCGACGACGGCGTGATGCCGCAGACCATCGAGGCGTTGAACCACGCCAAGGCGGCCGACGTGCCGATCGTGGTCGCGGTCAACAAGGTCGACAAGCCGGAGGCCAACCCGGACAAGGTCCGCCAGCAGCTGACCGAGTACGGCCTGGTCGCCGAGGAGTACGGCGGCGACACCATGTTCGTCAACGTGGCCGCGAAGCCGGGCATCGGCATCGAGGAACTGCTCGAGGCTGTCCTGCTGACCGCCGACGCGTCGCTGGAGCTGACCGCTCCGATCGACGGGCCGGCGCAGGGTGTGGCCATCGAGGCGCACCTGGACAAGGGTCGCGGTGCGGTGGCGACGGTGCTCGTGCAGAAGGGCACCCTGCGGGCGGGCGACTCGATCGTCGCCGGTGGGGCGCACGGCCGGGTCCGGGCCATGCTCGACGAGAACGGCAACCAGCTCACCGAGGCTGGTCCGGCGCGTCCGGTCATGGTGCTGGGTCTGACCGCGCCTCCCGGCGCGGGCGACACGTTCCTCGCCGCGGCGGACGACCGTACGGTGCGGCAGATTGCCGAGCAGCGGCAGGCACGGCGGCGGGCGGCGTCCTTCGCCAACTCCCGTGGTCGGGCCACTCTTGAGACGCTCATGGAGCAGCTCAAGGAGGGCGAGAAGACGTCGCTCAACCTCATCCTCAAGGGTGATGTCTCCGGTTCGGTGGAGGCCCTGGAGGACGCGCTGTTCAACCTCGACATCCCCGAGGAGGTCCAGCTCAAGGTCCTCGACCGGGGCGTCGGCGCGATCACCGAGAGCAACGTCATGCTCGCGAGTGCCTCGTCGGAGCCGGTCACGATCATCGGCTTCAACGTGCGGGCCTCGAACAAGGTCCGCGAGATGGCCGACCGCGAGGGCGTGGAGATCCGGTACTACACGATCATCTACCAGGCCATCGAGGAGATCGAGGCAGCGCTCAAGGGCCTGCTCAAGCCGGAGTACGAGGAGGTCGAGCTGGGCAGCGCGGAGATCCGCGACGTCTTCCGCTCGTCCAAGATCGGCAACATCTCCGGTTGTATCGTCCGGTCGGGCATCATCCGGCGCAACGCGAAGGCGCGCCTGCTGCGGGACGGGGCGGTCGTGGCGGACAACCTCACGATCACCTCGCTCAAGCGGTTCAAGGATGACGCCACGGAGGTCCGCGAGGGCTTCGAGTGTGGTCTGACCCTGGGTGGTTACAACAACGTCCAGGTCGGCGACGTCATCGAGACCTTCGAGATGCGGGAGAAGGCTCGCGCCTGATCCGGCAGTGACACGCTGATCAAGGGGTTTACGCCAACCGGCGTAAACCCCTTGATCATGCGGGGCGGGTTGCCGGTATCGTCCGGGGCGATGTTCACCGGAAACGCGGTCTTCGACCTGCTGCTGCCGGGCGACTCCCGGTCGCTCAAAGCCAAGAGATCATATGTACGGCCGATCGTGGCGGCGCTGCGCCGCTTCGAGGTCTCGGCCGCCGAGGTGGGTGCGCTCGACCTGCACGGTCGAGCGGAGATAGCGGTGGCCGTGGTCGCCGCCGAAGCGGCGCACGTCCGCGAGGTGCTCGACTCCTGCGAGCGCCTGGTGGCCGCGCGTCCCGAGGTCGAGTTGTTGTCGGTCCGACGCCGGCTGTACGGCGTGGACGACGACTGAAACGGGGTGCCGGCGGTGCCGGGCGACCGGTGCCGCCGCGAAGGTAGTGTTCGAGATGTTGGCCGGTCGGGCCGGCGGCCCCCGGGTCGCCGGGTCGGCCGGGAGCAGGACGCCGTGGAGGTGGCGAGATGTCTGATCCGGCCAAGGTACGCCGGCACGCGGAACGGGTGCGTGAGCTGGTCGCGTCGGTGGTGCGGAGCCAGATCAAGGACCCGCGGCTCGGCATGATCACCATCACCGATGCCCGGATCACCGCTGACCTGCGCGACGCGACGGTCTTCTACACGGTCCTTGGCGACGCGGTGGCCCAGGCGGACACCGCGGCGGCTCTGGAGAGCGCCAAGGGCCTGCTGCGCAGCACGGTCGGCAAGGCGCTCGGGCTGCGGCACTCGCCGACGCTCACCTTCGTCCTGGACGACGTGCAGGACCAGGTCAAGCACATCGACGATCTGCTCGCCGCCGCCCGCAACGCCGACGCGGAGGTGCAGCGGCTGGCCGCCCGGGCGGAGTACGCGGGCGAGGCGCAGCCGTACCGGGTCGACGACGACGAGAACGAGGACGAGACCGACGACGACGAGGCCGACGTGGCCGCCGACGTCACGGAGATCCCCCGGGGTGGGGCAGCGCGGTGACGGGCGCCGCCGGTGCCCAACTCGTCGCGCCGGTCGACGCCGGCCCGGCCGAGGCGGACTGGGCCGCGGCCCAGGCGCTGATCCGCGCCGTCGGGCCGACCAGCCGGGTGCTGTTGATCTGCCATGTCAACCCGGACGGCGACGCGCTGGGCAGCATGCTCGGCTTCGGTCTGGGCCTGCGCCAGCTCGGCGTACACCGGTTGCAGGCGACCTTTCCCGGGCCGCCGGAGGTGCCCGAGCCGTTCCGGGGGCTGCCCGGCTTGGAGCTGCTGGTCCCGGCGAGCGCCGCGGACCCGGCTCCGGATCTGGTGATCTGTTTCGACGCGGCCAGCGAGTCGCGCCTCGGTGAGCTGGCCGGTCGGTTGTCGACGGCTCCTGCCGTCCTGGTGCTCGACCACCACGCCTCGAACCCGGGCTTCGGCACCGTCAACCTGGTCGACCCGAGGGCCGCCGCCACGTCGGTGGTGGCCGAGCAGCTGTTGGCGCGACTGGGCGTACCGCTGGATCGGGCCATCGCCGAGTGCCTGTACGTGGCGCTGACCACGGACACCGGCTCGTTCCGGTTCGAGGCGACCACTCCGGCGGTGCACCAGCTTGCCGCCCGGCTGCTGTCCACCGGCATCTCGCCCGGGGACATCTCCCGGCGGGTGTTCGACACCCGACCCTTCGGCGCGGTCCGCCTCTTCGGGGAGGTGCTCGGCCGTGCTCGGCTGGAGCCGGCCGCCGCCGACGGCCGAGGGCTGGTGTGGACCTTCGCCACGCTCGACGACCTGGCCCGCCACGACCAGCGGCCGTACGTCCTGGAAGCGCTGATCGACTCGGTGCGCTGCACCGCCGAGGCGGACGTGAGCTGCGTGCTGAAGCAGACCGCCCCCGACGAGTGGGCCGTGTCGATGCGGAGCAAGGGCGCGGTGAACGTCAGTCGCGTGGCGGTGGCGCTGGGCGGGGGTGGCCACACGTTCGCGGCCGGGTTCACCGGCCGGGGGACCGCCGAGCATGTCGTCGAGGCGATCCGCGGCGAGCTGGCCGGGGCACTGATCACCGGCGACGCCTGACCGCTCCCGGGCCGTCCGGCGCAGCTGACCAGGCCCGTTCACGTTTCCGTCCGGGGCGGGAAGTTCAGGGTCAGCTCCGGGGGGTGTCGGTCTAGCCGCGCTCCGTGAGAACGGGAAGAATTGCGGGATGGAGCAGCCGCACGACCTCACCGTGGAGGCCCCCCGAGCCTGGGACCGGCCCGCCGTCTCCGTCCCGGTTCTCCTCTGCCTGTCCCTCGTTGGCGGCCGGTTCGCGTCGTTCTCCACCGAGGCCAATCTCTACACGCTCGGCACCGGCGGCGTGTTGATCTGGCTCGGTCTGAGCAACCGGGTGCCCCGGCGGCCGGCGCCGCGTCGGCTGGGCCCGGGAGCGGCCTGGTGGGCACTGCCGGTGGTGGTCTTCGGGGTTTTCGAGGGCGCGACCTTCGTGTTGGCCGTGGGCGACGACTTCCCCACCTTCTCCCGGTTGGCCGACCCCTTGCTGGAGGATCATCTGACCCGGTCGGCGGCCTGGTTCGCCTGGCTGGCCGCGTTCTGGGGGCTGGCGCGGCGATGATGCGGGCACTCGCGATCGGCGGTTTCCTCACCGCCCTGGCCCTGTTCGTCGGGGTCGAGTGGCTGGCCCGGCGGGAGGGATCCCGCATACCGACCCTGGGCGAGGTCTGCGCGTACGTGATGCGCTACGAGGTCGGTTCGGTGCCGGTGGGCAGGATCGGTCTGTTCGGGTTCTGGTGGTGGCTGGGCTGGCACTTCCTGGCCCGCTGAGCCGGGCTGCCGACCGTCCAAATGGCGGGAACCGGGAGCAGCATGTGGACCTGAACGATAACTTGGGAGGCGGCCGGCATCACGTGGTGATGCAGGTCGTGGGCGGTGGTGCCACACCTCGCGCTGCCTCCCTCCAGGGTCGGACCGACCCGGGCTCACGCTGCCCAGTCGGCTGCTCCGGTAACCCCGGACCGCCGTGGGGCGCTCAGCACGACCGCCCGTGAGGGCTGCCGCGTGCCGGTGGCTCGCACCCTGGAAGGAGCGCCACCATGCCGAACAAGCCCAAGCCCGAGACCACCACCGACGACGCCCGCGAGCAGGCCCGCCGCGCGCTGCAGACGTCGATGGACACCCGCCAGTGAGCCACTCCGCCGGGCGGTGACGCCGCCGATGGAGTAAGTCCTCGGCGGGATTGCGATCCTTACCGTCGTCGTGCCAGGATCGGCGGCGATGAGCCACCCTGCCACCACCGACCGATCCGCCTCGCCACGCCGCATCGCCGGCCTCGCGTTGCCGGCCCTCGTCGTCCTCGCCGCCGAGCCGCTCTACGTGCTCGTCGACACGGCCGTCGTCGGTCACCTCGGTCGGGTGCCCCTGGCGGCGCTCGCCGTCGGCGGCACGGTGATGACGCTCACCGCCTGGCTCGGCACCGTCGTCGCGTACGGCACCACCGGGCGGTCGGCCCGCCGCTTCGGCGCCGGCGACCGGGCGGCGGCAGTGGCCGAGGGAGTCCAGTCGTCGTGGCTCGCGTTCGGCGTCGGGCTGCTGGTCGCGATCGGCATGCAGATCGGCGGGGGCGCGCTGGCGCGTACCCTCGCCGGAGGTGCCGGCGACGTGGCCGACGCCGCCGCCGGGTGGCTGCGGATCGCGGCGCTCGGCGCCCCCGGCCTGCTGCTCGCCGCCGCCGGCAACGGCTGGCTGCGCGGCGTGCAGGACACCCGGCGGCCGCTGTTCTTCGTGCTCGGCCCCAACCTGCTCTCCGCGCTGCTCTGCCCGCTGCTGGTCTATCCCGGTGGGCTCGGCCTGACCGGTTCGGCGGTCGCCAACGTGGTCGCCCAGACCATCGCCGGCGGGCTCTTCGCCGCGGCGCTGGTCGCCGAACGGGTCTCGCTGCGGCCCCGACCGCGGGTGATCCGCCAGCAACTCGTGCTCAGTCGGGACCTGCTGATCCGGGGCGTGGCGTTCCAGGCCAGCTTCCTCTCCGCGACGGCCGTCGCCGCCCGCTTCGGCGCCGCCGCCGTCGGCGCACACCAGATCGCCCTGCAGCTCTGGTTCTTCACGGCCCTGGTGCTCGACGCCCTCGCCATCGCCGCGCAGTCCCTGGTCGGTGCCGCGCTCGGCGCCGGCGACGCGGCGGACGCCCGCGCGCTGGCCCGCCGGATCGGCCTGCTCGGCGGCGTCTGCGGCGTCGCCTTCGCGCTGCTCATCGCCGCCGGCGCCGGCGTCGTGCCGTCCTGGTTCAGCTCCGACGAGCAGGTACGCGAGCAGGCCATGGTGGCCTGGCCGTGGTTCGTCGCCATGCAGCCCCTGGCCGGGGTGGTGTTCGCGCTCGACGGCGTGCTGATCGGCGCGGGCGACGTCCGCTACCTGCGCAACCTCACCATCGTGGCGGCGCTTGGCGGTTTCCTGCCGGCCATCTGGCTGGCGTACGGGCTCGACCTGGGGCTGGGCGGCATCTGGGCGGGGCTCACCCTCTTCGTGGCGATCCGGCTGGTCGCCCTGCTGCTGCGCCTGCGCAGCGGCGCCTGGGCCGTGGTCGGCGCGATCCGCTGACGGCCTGCCCCCGGCTCAGCAGTCCTCGCCGTCGCCGGGACGCCAACCCGGGTCGTAGATGTCCCCGGTCGGCGCGGTGTTCGGCAGGCCCACCTCGGGCGCGATCTCCAGGTCGATCCGGCCCTTGCGGATCGCCGCGCAGGTCGCGTTGAGCACCGTCACGTCGGCGCTGTCCACCCACAGCCCGGCCGAGCCCGCCCGCACGTCGTCGGGGTGCGGCACGTGCCAGACGACCTGGTCCCGGAGGGTGACGAGTTCGGCGCCCGGGGCGTACGCCTGCGGGCGGGGCAGGTCGAAGGAGTAGACCCAGATGAACCGGGTGGTGATCGCCAGCACCCGGATCCCGTCGCTGTCGGTCGTCGACCGGTACTCCACGGTGCCGCTGGCCCGGATGCCGTCGGCGAGGTCGAGGTTCGGGTCGGCGGCGCGGTCGACCAGGGTGGCGTAGTTCAGGTTCGTCCCCTGCGCGAAGTCCTTGCGCAGGTCGGCGCGGGCGTCCGGGGCCAGCAGGGCGAGGAACTGGTCCGGATCGCCGAAGAGCATGGACGGGTCGAGTCGGCTCTGGATCAACGCCCCCTTGACCTTCGCCAACGCGTCACCGACCTGCTTGGCGGTGAACGGCGCGGCAGCCTTGGCCGCCGGGAGCGTGATGGCCGCCGCGCCCACGGCGAACGTCTCTGCCGGCGTGCCGACGAACGGTCCGAGGCTGTTGCCGCTCTCGTCGACCGGCCGGGGCGGCGCCGTGGAGGAGCCCTGACCCAGCAGCGGCTCCCCGTCGTGGATCCGCTGCACGGCGCTGTACCCGCTCCAGGCCAGCACGGCCAGCAGCACCAGGGCGACCAGCCCGCCGACGCCGCCGAGCAGCTTGCCCGCGTGCTGCTCCCAGCCCAGCCGCAGCCGATCAGCGCCGGTCACGGGGGTTTCGGTCGCCGGCCCCCGCATCCAGTCCGGCACCCGGATGTCGTCGGTCTCGCTGGCGACCGCGTACGGGTCGGTGGTGTTCGGCGGGCTGGCGGGGTCTTCGCTGGTCATCGTGTAGTCCTGGTTCGGCGGGAACGGGCGTGTGATCTTCGCATTCGGCCGACGACGGCGCTGTCCCGTTCGGCGCGCCCAGCAGCAGCCGGCACCCGGGCGCCGCCGTGGCGACAGCGGGCCGGGGTCGGCCGGAGGGCGCCGGGCGACTCCGGTCGCCGAGAGGCTGTCTGGCAGGCTTGGGCGACGTGAGCACCGATGGTCTGATCGTGGTCGACAAGCCCGGCGGCATGACGTCGCACGACGTGGTGGCGCGGATCCGCCGGCTGGCGAAGACCCGCCGCGTCGGGCACGGCGGCACCCTCGACCCGATGGCCACCGGTGTCCTGGTGATCGGTGTGGGGCGGGCCACCCGACTGCTGACCTACGTGATCGGCGCGGGCAAGAGCTACACCGGCACGATCCGGCTCGGCCAGGCCACCGTCACCGACGACGCCGAGGGCGACGTGATCGCAAGCACCCCGGCCGGTCACGTCACCGACGAGGCCATCCGCGCCGCGCTGACGGCCCTGACCGGGGAGGTCGACCAGGTGCCGAGCGCGGTCAGCGCCATCAAGATCGACGGGCAGCGGGCGTACAAGCGGGTGCGCGACGGCGAGAGCGTCGAACTGCCGGCGCGGCGGGTCACCATCTCCCGGCTGGAGGTGCTGGCGATCCGCCGCACCGAGCCGGACGTGGTGGACGTGGACGTGGACGTCACCTGCTCCTCCGGCACGTACATCCGGGCCATCGCCCGGGACGCGGGCCTGGCGTTCGGCGTCGGTGGGCACCTCACCGCGCTGCGCCGGACCGCGGTGGGTGGCTTCACCCTCGCCGAGGCGGCCACGCTCGACGAGCTGGAGCAGCGCGCCCCGGCCGTGGTGAACCTGCCGCTGGACGCGGCGGCCGACCGGTTCTTCCCGCGCCGGGAGGCGACACCCGACGAGGCGAAGGTGCTCGGCCACGGCGGGCCGCTGGACCCGGCCGGCATCACCGGGCCGTACGCCGTCTTCGGACCGACCGGCGGGCTGATCGCTATCGTCAGCGAGCGGGACGGGCGGGCCCGCGCGGAGATCGTGCTCGCCCCGGCTTGACGGCGGGACGCAGGTCCGCCGGCTTCCGGCCGGCGGTGTCGACCCGCCGACCAGCGGGACAGCAGGAAAGGAACGGCATGCAGCGGTGGCGGGGGTACGACGCGGCGCCCGGCGGCTGGGGGCGCTCGGTCGTCACCATCGGCGTCTTCGACGGCGTGCACAAGGGGCACCAGGCGACCATCGGGCACGCCGTGGCCCGGGCCCGGGAGTTGGGCGTGCAGTCGGTGGTGGTCACGTTCGACCCGCACCCGGCCGAGGTGGTCCGCCCCGGCTCGCACCCGGCCGTGCTCACCGAGCCGGCCCGCAAGGCGGAACTGATCGAGGCGCTCGGCGTGGACGTGCTCTGCGTGGTGCCGTTCACCCCGGAGTTCTCCCGGCTGCCGCCCGAGCAGTTCGTGCACGACATCCTGGTCGAGCACCTGCACGCGGCGCTGGTGGTGGTCGGCGGCAACTTCCGCTTCGGGCACCGCGCGGCCGGCGACGTGGCGCTGCTGGAGCGGCTGGGGAAGACCTTCGGCTTCGGGGTGGAGGGCGGCCCGCTGGTCGCCGCGGACGGCACGGTCTTCTCCTCCACGTACATCCGCTCCTGCGTCGACGCCGGTGACGTGGGCGCCGCGGCGGCCGCGCTGGGCCGCCCGCACCGGGTGGAGGGCGTGGTGGTCCGCGGTGACCAGCGCGGCCGGGTGCTGGGGTTCCCCACCGCGAACCTGCTCTGCCACCGGTACGCGGCGGTGCCCGCCGACGGGGTGTACGCCGCCCGCCTGATCCGTCGCGGTCAGTCCGAGCCGCTGATGTCCGCGGTGTCGGTCGGCACCAACCCGACCTTCTCTGGTCGGGAGCGGCGGGTGGAGGCGTACGCGCTGGATTTCGACGGCGACCTGTACGGCGAGCGGCTGGCCCTGGACTTCGTGGCGCACCTGCGCGGTCAGGTCCGCTACGACTCGATCGAGCCGTTGATCGCCCAGATCGAACAGGACGTCGCACGCACCCGGCGCGCTCTGAGCTGATCATCCACCGGGCCGCGCGGGCCCTTGGCCGGCTGTTACCCGTGGGTGCTGGTAGTCTTGCGGGGACGTCGGGTGACCGGCGTGGGGCCTCGCGTGCCTGCTCGACGCCGCGGGTGCGAGGTACCGGTCCGTTCCCGGTCCATCGGGAC
The DNA here is from genome assembly GCF_040607775.1 of Micromonospora sp. NPDC005237. Classification (NCBI taxonomy): domain Bacteria; kingdom Bacillati; phylum Actinomycetota; class Actinomycetes; order Micromonosporales; family Micromonosporaceae; genus Micromonospora; species Micromonospora sp. NPDC005237. The sequence goes on from NZ_JBEXHJ010000001.1 coordinate 837,069, forward strand.
GACGGACACCTACTTGATCAACCCATCGAAACAGGGAGAACATGGCGCTCGACCAGGAAGCCAAGGCCAGCATCCGCGCGGAGTACGCGACCGCCGAGGGCGACACCGGTTCGCCGGAGGTCCAGGTCGCGGTCCTCACCAAGCGGATCGCCGAGCTGACCGAGCACCTGAAGGTGCACAAGCACGACCACCACAGCCGCCGTGGGCTGCTGCTGCTGGTCGGCCGTCGCCGTCGGCTGCTCAACTACGTCCAGAAGAAGGACATTGCCCGCTACCGGACGCTCATCGAGCGGCTCGGTCTGCGCCGGTGACGTGACGGGGGAGTGGCCCACCGGCCGCTCCCCCGATCGGCGTCCCACCTGAAGAACACGGGCCGCGCGACCAACCCGAGAGGGAGCCGGTCAGCGTACCGGTCTCCGGTAGTGGCCCCCGGGAACCCGGCAATACGCCGGCCACCCGGGCGCTTCGATCGAAGACCGGCCGGCTGAGCAGCTCCCCGACGTCGCGGGCCCACGACGCGAAGGAGCACGACAGCACATGACCGAGACCAAACTCGGCACCGAATCCCGCACCGCCGTGATCGACAACGGGTCCTTCGGCACCCGCGAGATCACCTTCTCCACCGGTCGGCTGGCTCGCCAGGCCGCCGGTTCCGTCATCGCCCAGCTGGGCGAGACGGTGGTCCTCTCCGCCACCACCGCCGGTAAGCACCCGAAGGAGCAGTTCGACTTCTTCCCGCTGACCGTCGACGTCGAGGAGCGGATGTACGCCGCGGGCCGCATCCCCGGCTCGTTCTTCCGCCGTGAGGGTCGGCCCAGCGAGGACGCGATCCTCACCTGCCGCCTGATCGACCGGCCGCTGCGCCCGTCCTTCGTGAAGGGCCTGCGCAACGAGGTCCAGGTCGTCGAGACCATCCTCGCGCTCGACCCGCAGCACCCGTACGACGTGGTGGCCATCAACGCGGCCTCGATGTCGACCAAGCTCTCCGGCCTGCCGTTCTCCGGCCCGATCGGCGCGACCCGGGTCGCCCACATCGACGGCCAGTGGGTCGCCTTCCCGACCCTGGAGGAGCTGGCCCGCGCCACCTTCGACATGGTCGTGGCCGGCCGCACCCTCGACGACGGCGACGTCGCGATCATGATGGTCGAGGCCGAGGCCACCCCGAACGCCGTCGCCCTCATCTCGGCCGGTGCCACCGCCCCGACCGAGGAGATCGTCGCCAGCGGCCTGGAGGCCGCCAAGCCGGCGATCCGTGAGCTGTGCCGCGCGCAGAGCGAGCTGGCCGAGGTCGCCGCCAAGCCGGTCACCGAGTTCCCGGTCTTCCTGGACTACCAGGACGACGTGTACGACGCGGTCGCCGACCTGGCCCGCGGCGAGGTGGCCGAGGCGGTCACCATCGCCGGCAAGGCCGACCGCGAGGAAGCCCTGGACCGGGTCAAGGCCCGGGTCGCCGAGGAGTTGGGCGCTCGGTTCGAGGGTCGGGAGAAGGAGCTCAGCGCCGCCTTCCGCTCGCTGACCAAGTCCGAGGTGCGCAACCGCGTGCTGCGCGAGCAGGTCCGCATGGACGGCCGCGGCCCGCGCGACATCCGGCCGCTGACCGCCGAGGTCGGCGTGCTGCCCCGGGTGCACGGTTCGGCGCTGTTCGAGCGCGGCGAGACCCAGATCCTGGGTGTCACCACGCTGAACATGCTCCGCATGGAGCAGATGGTGGACACGCTGTCCCCGGAGAACCGCAAGCGCTACATGCACAACTACAACTTCCCGCCGTACTCGACCGGTGAGACCGGCCGGGTCGGCTCGCCGAAGCGGCGCGAGATCGGCCACGGTGCGCTCGCCGAGCGTGCGCTGATCCCGGTGCTGCCGTCGCGCGAGGAGTTCCCGTACGCCATCCGGCAGGTCTCCGAGGCGCTCGGCTCCAACGGCTCCACCTCGATGGGCTCGGTCTGCGCGTCGACGCTCGGCCTGCTCTCCGCGGGTGTGCCGCTGAAGGCGCCGGTCGCCGGCATCGCCATGGGGCTCATCTCGGACGAGGTGGACGGCAAGACGCAGTACGTGACGCTTACCGACATCCTCGGCGCCGAGGACGCGTTCGGTGACATGGACTTCAAGGTCGCCGGCACGCCGGAGTTCGTCACCGCGCTGCAGCTCGACACCAAGCTCAACGGCATCCCGTCGGACGTGCTGGCCGCCGCGCTGCAGCAGGCGAACGAGGCCCGGCAGATCATCCTCGGTGTGATGAAGGCCGCGATCGAGGCTCCGGCCGAGATGTCGGACTACGCGCCGCGGGTCACCACCGTCAAGATCCCGGTGGACAAGATCGGCATGGTGATCGGCCCGAAGGGTCAGACCATCAACGCGATCCAGGACGAGACCGGCGCCGAGATCTCCATCGAGGACGACGGCACGATCTACGTTGGCGCCACCAACGGCCCGTCGGCCCAGGCGGCCGTCGACCGGATCAACGGGATCGCCAACCCGACGCTGCCCAAGCAGGGCGAGCGGTTCCTCGGCACGGTGGTCAAGACCGCCGCGTTCGGCGCGTTCATCTCGCTGCTGCCGGGCCGCGACGGCCTGCTGCACATCTCCAAGGTGGGCGACGGCAAGCGGGTCGAGCGCGTTGAGGACTTCCTCAACGTCGGTGACCGGGTCGAGGTCGAGATCGCGGACATCGACGCCCGCGGCAAGATCTACCTGGACAAGGTTCGCCCGGAGGGCGCCGAGGCTCCGGCCGCCGGTGAGGCCGCTGGCGGCGACCGACCGGCTGGTCGGGACCGGGGTGACCGGGGCCCGCGTGACCGCGGTGACCGTGAGCGTGGCGGCGACCGTGGCGGTCGTGGCCCGGAGCGCGGCGGCGAGGGCGGCAACGGCGGCGGCGAGGGTGGTGGCGAGGGCGGCGAGCGTCCGCGCCGCCGGACCCGGCACAGCTGACCACCAGCACCTGCAACACCCACCCCTCGTCGAACCGGGAGCAACACGTGAGTCGGGCCTTCAGTGCGCCGTTTCCACCGGATCGACGGGGGGTGGCTGCGTCTCGGGACACCGGGGCGGGCCGCTCCGGCGGCGCCGCCCGCGCGGTGACCCGGACGCTCAGCGACGACCCGCTGGGCGGCACGATACGACGTACCGTGCTGCCCAGCGGCCTGCGCGTGCTCACCGAGGCGATCCCGGCGATGCGCAGCGTCTCCTTCGGCATCTGGGTGGCGGTGGGCTCGCGGGACGAGACCCGTCCGCAGGCCGGCGCCGCGCACTTCCTGGAGCACCTGCTCTTCAAGGGCACCCACAAGCGCACCGCCTTGGAGATCTCCTCGCAGATCGAGGCGGTGGGTGGCGAGACCAACGCCTTCACGACGAAGGAATACACCTGCTACTACGCCCGCGTGCTGGACGAGGACCTGCCGCTGGCGATCGACGTGATGTGCGACCTGGTCGCCGACTCGCTGCTGGAGCCGGCCGACGTGGAGACCGAGCGTGGCGTGATCCTGGAGGAGATCGCCATGCACGACGACGAACCCGGTGACGAGGTGCACGACCTCTTCGCCCGGGCCGTCTACGGCGACCACCCGCTGGGCCGACTGATCTCCGGCACCGAGGAGACCGTCACGCCGATGACCCGCAAGCAGATCCAGTCCTTCTACCGGGGTCGCTACACCGCACCGCAGATCGTCATCGCCGCCGCCGGCAACCTCGACCACGCCGCGGTGGTCAAGCTGGTCCGGCAGGCCGTGCGCGGCACGCCACTGGACAGCGACCCGGCCGCACCGGCCGCACACCGCGCGGCCACTCCGGCGGTACGCACCAAGCCGGCCACCACACTGGTCGAGCCGAAGGAGACCGAGCAGGCGCACGTCCTGCTGGGCTGCCCCGGCATCGACCGCACCGACGACCGGCGCTTCTCCCTCGGGGTGCTCAACAACGTCCTCGGCGGGGGCATGTCCAGCCGCCTCTTCCAGGAGATCCGCGAGCAGCGCGGCCTGGCGTACTCGGTCTACTCCTACGCCAGCCAGTACGCCGACAGCGGCCTGTTCGCCGTCTACGCCGGCTGCGCGCCGGGCAAGGTGGACGAGGTGCTGGCCCTGACCCGCGCCGAGCTGGCCCGGGTGGCCGCCGACGGGTTGACCGAGGCCGAGGTGGCCCGGGGCAAGGGGATGAGCAAGGGCTCGTTCGTGCTCGGCCTGGAGGACACCGGCTCCCGGATGAGCAGGCTGGCCAAGGGTGAGCTGCTCTACGGCGACCTGATGCCGGTGGACGAGCTGCTCCGGCGGGTCGACGAGGTCAGCGTCGCGGACGTGAACACCCTCGCCGCCGAGCTGCTCAGCCGGCCGATGTCGCTGGCCGTGGTCGGCCCGTTCGGCGAGGGCGACTTCTCCGCCTGAGGCCCGTCGCCCGCAGCGCCGGGGGCACATCCCGGTCGGTGGAGCGGACCAGATCCGGCGGCGGTGGCACGTCCCGATTGGGATAGGTTGTGCCGCGTGACTGACGAGCAGGAGAAGACCCGCGTCGGCGTGTTCGGTGCCCGCGGCCGGATGGGCATCGAGGTCTGCAAGGCGGTCGACGCCGCCGACGACCTCGAACTGGTGGCGTCGATCGACCAGGGCGACAGCCGTTCCGCCGTCTCCGGCGCCGACGTGGTCGTCGACTTCACCACGCCGGACGTCGTCATGGACAATCTCAAGTGGTCCATCGAGCAGGGCATCAGCGCGGTGGTCGGCACGACCGGCTTCACCGAGCAGCGGCTGGAGCAGGTGCGCGGCTGGCTCGCCGACAAGCCCGGGGTCGGCGTGGTCATCGCCCCGAACTTCGGCATCGGCGCGGTGCTGATGATGCAGTTCGCCGCGCGGGCCGCCCGGCACTTCGAGTCCGTCGAGATCATCGAGCAGCACCACCCGCGCAAGCTGGACGCCCCGAGCGGCACCGCCACGCACACCGCCCGGCAGATCGCCCAGGCTCGCGCCGAAGCCGGTCTCGGCCCGGTGCCGGACGCCACCAAGGACGAGGTGCCGGGTGCGCGCGGCGCCGACATCGACGGGGTACGCGTCCACGCGGTGCGCGCCACCGGCCTGGTCGCCCACCAGGAGGTGCTCTTCGGGGGCACCGGCGAGACGCTGACCATCCGCCACGACTCGTACGACCGGGTGTCCTTCATGCCCGGCGTGCTGCTGGCCGTCCGCGCGGTGCGCAACCGCCCCGGCCTCACGGTGGGCCTGGACCCCCTCCTCGGCTGACCCCGCCCTCCTCGCAGATCTTGGACAGTTTCCGTTAGCTGACGGAAACTGTCCAAGATTTCCCGCCGCAGCGCCCGCTATGCCGGGTGTTCCGCTGCGCGGCGTTGGGTGGGGAGGGTCGGGGTGAGCGGGGTGGGGAGGTTGGTGACCCTGGCCTCGCCAGAGCGGTCGACCTCGACCGTCACCGGTGTGTCGGCCACGCGGAGGCCCTTGACCGTGACGGCGCCCAGCTCCGCGCCGGCCAGCGGGGCCAGCCGGACCGTGCCGCCCGGCACGTCGGGGTAGAGGCCCGTCGCGGCCTGGAGCAGCAGCACCGCGCCCGCCGCGGCCCACGCCTGGGGCCGGCACGCCGCCGGGTACGGCACCGGGCGATCGAGCAGCGTCCGGTCGTCGCCGCCGTACAGCTCCGGCATCCGGTAGTCGAACGCCTCGGCCGCCGTGAGCAGCCCCTCGGCTAGGCCGAGCGCGGCGTCGCGGTGCCCCGCGCGGGCCAGCCCGGCGAGCACGATCGCGGTGTCGTGGGTCCAGATCGAACCGCAGTGGTACGACAGCGGGCTGAAGCCGGCGTCGTCGGTGGACATCGTCCGTAGTCCGGAGCCGCCGGCCAGCGTGTCGGTGGTGAGTAGGCGGGCGACCTGGGCCTCCTCGTCGACGGTGAGCAGGCCGGTGCCGAGCAGGTGACCGATGTTGCTGGTCAGCGAGTCGACGGGGCGCTTGTCCCGGTCCAGGGCCAGGGCGGGCTGCGGGCCGTACCGGCCGTCGACCCAGAAGGTGTCCCGGAACCGGCGGGCCAGCGTGGCGGCGTGCTCGCGCCAGTGGTCCCCACCGGGGCGGCCGAAGGCGTCCAGCAGGGCGGCGCCGTTCACCGCCGCCTCGTGCGCGTACCCCTGCACCTCGGCCAGCACGATGGGCGCGGTGGCCAGGGAGCCGTCGTGGAACCGTACGGCGTCGCCGGAGTCCTTCCAGCCCTGATTGGACAGCCCGTGGCCGGTGGTGTCGATGTACTCGACGAGGCCGTCGCCGTCGGGGTCGGCGTGCTCGCCGAGCCAGCGCAGGGCGGCCTCCAGTTGCGGCAGCAGTGGCTCGACCTGCTCGGCCGGCAGGCCCCAGCGCCACGCGTCGTGCAGCAGGTTGACCCAGAGCATGGTGGCGTCGACGGTGCCGTAGTAGGCCGGCGGGAGGCGCAGCCCGTTCCCGGGCAGCGCGAACTCCTGCCCGCGCAGCTCGTGCAGGATCTTGCCGGGGGCCTCCCCGGTGGCCGGGTCGACGCGGGTGCCCTGGCGGCGGGCGAGCACGCGCAGGGTGCCGGCGGCCAGGTCGGTGCCGAGCGGCAGCATCATCCGGGCGGCCCAGAGGCTGTCCCGGCCGAACAGGGTGAGGAACCAGGGGACGCCGGCGCCGAGGAAGACGTCCCCGGGCGCGCCGGTCTCGGCCAGGCGTAGCCCGCGCAGGTCGTCCAGGCTGCGGTCGAGGAAGCGGACCAGCCGTCGATCGTCGGCGGTCACCTCGGGTCGGGCCCACTCCGGTTCGCCGACCGGGCCGATCACCACGGCGCGCGGGTCCTCGACGGTCAGCTGCCAGCGCAGCACCGTCTCGCCTCCGGGGGGCAGGTCGATCGGCCAGGCCAGCCGCGGCGCGGTGGCCCGTTCGTCGGCGGCGAGCACGTCGGCGTCGGGCGCGGTGACGGTGACGGTGATGCCGTCGGCCGACCAGGTGAGCAGGCCCGGCTGGCCGGTCTTGGCCTCCAGCGGCGCGGCGGCGCCACCGGACTTGACCACCTCGATGGGCGCCAGGTCGCAGCCGAGGTCGACGCTCACGGTGGCCCGTACGCCGACCGTGGCGGTGGAGACGATCCGCAGCTCCTCGGTGAGGCCGTTGCGAGTGGCCCGACGGAGCCGGTCGACGCGGACTGTGGGGTCGGGCGTGGGATCGCCGAGCCAGCGGGCCAGGCCCACGAAGCGGGCGCCGTGCGGGCCGTCCGCGCCGCGGGTCAGCCCCTCCAGCTCCTGGTCGTCGACCCGCAGTTCGGCCCGGGAGAGCACGCGGGCGTCGGCGTGGAAGACGCCCTGGACGCCGGTCGGGCGGATCTGCCCGGTCGCGTCCCCCAGCGCACTGGTCGGGGCGAGCACCACCCCCACCAACTCGTGCAGGAGGGGTTGCAGCTGGCGTTCGATCACGGTGCGGCTCCAGATCTCGGGGGGGCGGGGGCGGACATCTTGACAACGCGCCCCTGGCGGTGCAAAGTGCGAAACATTCCAGAAACTTGAACGATCTAATCCTGCACTATCCGAATTGGATCGTTCAAGACGGCGAGAGGGATTAAGTGCCCGAGAAGGTAACCATTGCGACGGTGGCCCGGCACGCCCGAGTAAGCCGGCAGACGGTCTCCAACGTGCTCAACGCGCCGCACATCGTGCGGCAGGAGACCCGCCAGCGGGTCGAGGACGCGATCAGCGCGCTCGGCTACCGGGCCAACCAGGCGGCCCGACAGATGCGCACCGGCCGGTCCCGACTCATCGCCGCCCGGATCGAACCGACCCGCGACGGCATCAACGGCTCCGTTCTCGACCGCTTCCTGCACGGCCTCACCGAGACCGCCGACGCCGCCGGCTACCGGGTGCTGCTCTATACCGCCACCGACGACGAGCGGGAAGTCGCCACCTACGACGACCTGCTCGGCACGTACGAGCTGGACGCGTTCGTGCTCGTCGGCACCAAGTACGGCGACCCGCGTACCGCCTGGCTCGCCGACCGGGACGTGCCGTTCGTGACCTTCGGCCGCCCGTGGGACGCGCTCGACGCGCACCCCTGGGTCGACGTGGACGGCGCCGCCGGCACCGCCGCCGCCACCCGGCACCTGCTCGACGCCGGGCACCGGCGGATCGCGTTCATCGGCTGGCCCCTCGGGTCCGGTGTGGGCGACGACCGGCGGGCCGGCTGGCACGACGCGCTGCGCGCCGCCGGTGTCGACCCGACCGGGCTGCACCGCGAGACCGAGGACGGCATCGCCGAGGGCGAACGGCTCACGCGGGACCTGCTCGCCGCCGAGACGCCGACCGCCGTGCTCTGCGCCAGCGACTCGCTCGCCCTCGGCGCGCTGCAGGCGATCCGGGGCACCGACCCGCCGGTGTCGGTGATCGGCTTCGACGACACGCCGGTCGCAGCCGCGGTGGGGCTGACCAGCGTCAGCCAACCGCTCGGTGAGGCCGCCGCCCGCTGCGTGGACCTGCTCACCGGGGTCCTCGACGGCAACCACGAGACCCCCACCCACGTGCTGCTCCAGCCCTCGCTGGCGCTTCGGCACACCGCGTAGTCCCATCCCCCACCAGGAGAGAACCCCATGGCACCTCGAAACCTCACCCGGGCGGCGGTGGCCGGCCTCGCCGCCGTCGCCCTTCTCGGTTCCGCGGCCTGCGGCAGCGGCTTCGACGACTCGTCCGGCGACGCCGCCCAGTCCAGCGGACCGGCCAGCCTGCAGATCCTGATCGGATCCTCCGGCGAAGCCGAGACCAAGGCCGTGCAGGACGCCGCGGCGAAGTGGGCCAGCGGCTCCGGCAATACCGCCACGGTCACCCCGGCGCAGGACCTCACCCAGCAGCTCGGCCAGGGCCTGGCCGGTGGCACCCCGCCGGACGTCTTCTACGTCGACGCGGCCCGCTTCGCCGACTACGCGAGCGTCGGCGCGCTGGAGCCGTACGGCGACAAGATCTCCAACCCGGACGACTTCTACGAGAGCCTGCGCACCACGTTCTCGTACGACGGCAAGCTCTACTGCGCGCCCAAGGACTTCTCCACCCTCGCCCTGCAGATCAACACGGACCTCTGGGCGAAGGCCGGACTGACCGACGCCGACGTGCCGACCACCTGGGACCAGCTCACCGCGACCGCCCAGAAGATCAAGGCGAAGGGGCAGGTCGCCCTGGCGCTCGGCGACACCCGGGACCGGATCGGCGCCTTCCTGGTGCAGAACGGCGGCTGGCTGCTGAGCAAGGACGGCAAGCAGCCGACCGCCGACACCCCGGAGAACCTGGCCGCCCTCCAGTACGTCAAGTCCCTGCTCACCTCGGGCCTGGCCAAGTACCCGAAGCAGCTCGACTCGGGCTGGTCCGGTGAGGCGTTCGGCAAGGGCAAGGCCGTGATGACCATCGAGGGCAACTGGATCAAGGGCGCGCTGCAGAACGACTTCCCGAACGTGAAGTACAAGGTGGTGGCGCTGCCGGCCGGCCCGAAGGGGCAGGGCACGCTCTCCTTCACCCAGTGCTGGGGCATCGCGGCGAAGAGCAAGTACAAGGACCAGGCCATCAAGTTCGTCGAGGCGATGACCAGCGGTGAGCAGCAGCTGACGTTCGCGAAGGCGGTCGGCGTCATGCCGTCGCGGCAGTCGGTGCGCGACCAGTACACGGCCGCCTCCCCGGCGGACAAGGTGTTCATCGAGGGCGCCGCGTACGCCCAGGGCCCGGTGAACGCGCCGAAGATGGACAGCGTCCTCAAGGACCTGGACACCGGTCTGCAGAGCCTGGCCAACGGCGACCCGAAGACCGTGCTGCAGAACTTCGACAAGAACGCCAAGGCGGCGCTCGGCGGCAGCTGAGGTGACGGCGGGGGCCCCGACAGCGAGCGGGGCCCCCGTCCGCACCTCCGGCCCGGAAGGGCCCGAGAGAGGGAGGGAGGGGAGATGGCAACCGAGACACTGACCGCCGTGGCCACCACGCCCGGGACGAGCCCTCGGCGACGGCGGGGTGGCGTCCGCGGCAACGAGAACCTCGCCGGCTGGCTCTTCGTCGCACCGGTGATCGTCATCCTGGGGCTGTTCCTGCTGCTGCCGATCCTGATGGCGCTCTGGGTCAGCCTGACCGACTGGAACGGGCAGGGAAGCCCGTTCACCGGCGACGTCCCGTTCGTCGGCGCGCACAACTACACCCAGTTGTTCACCGAGGACGGGCTGGCCCGCCGCGACTTCATGACCAGCATCCGCAACAACATCTACTACGTGGCGATCGTGGTGCCGGCGCAGACCGTGCTCGCGCTCGGGCTGGCGCTGGTGGTCAACAACCGGATGCTCAAGGGCAAGAGCTTCTTCCGCAGCGCGTTCTACTTTCCCTCGGTCACCAGCTCGGTCGCGATCAGCGTGGTGTTCCTGTTCCTCTTCGCCAACTCCGGCGCGGTGAACGCGCTGCTCGGCTTCCTCGGGATCGACGGCCCGGAGTGGTTCGCCGACTCCCGGGGTGTGCTGCACCTGCTCCTCGGCGCGGTCGGCGTCGACTCGCCCCCGGCGGCGCTCACCGACGGCGGCCCGTTCGGGCTGAGCTGGTGGGACTGGCTGGCCGGCCCCAGCGTGGCGATGATGTCGATCATCACGTTGGTCATCTGGACCACCTCCGGCACGTTCATGCTGATGTTCCTGGCCGGCCTGCAGAACGTGCCGGTGACGCTGGACGAGGCCAGCACGCTCGACGGAGCCTCCCGCTGGCAGCGGTTCCGCTACGTCACCCTGCCGATGATCAGGCCGACCACCTTCCTGGTGCTCACCCTCGGCATGATCGGCTCCTGGCAGGTCTTCGACCAGGTGTACGTCATGAGCCAGGGCGACCCGGCCAAGACCACCGTCACCCCGGCGTACCTGTCGTACCGGACCGCGTTCCGGGACTTCGACTACGGCTCCGGCGCGGCGATCTCGTTCGTGCTGTTCCTGATCATCATCGTGCTCACGCTGATCCAGCGTCGGGCGCTCGCCGAGCGGGACACCGACCGGCCGCGCCGCGGCTGGCGGCGTCGACGCGTACCGGAGAGGCCCTGACATGGCCGTGCTGACCGACCGCCCGGCGGGGGCGCCCGCGCGCGGCGACCAGCGCGCGGCCCGCACCCTGGTCACCCGCTTTCTGGGGTACGCCACGCTGGTCTTCTTCGGGCTGGTGTTCCTCTACCCGTTCGTCATCCAGATCGCGAGCTCGCTCAAGACCGAGCCCGACGCGGCGGCGAACCCGCTCTCGCCGATTCCGGACCCGCTCAGCCTCGCCGGCTTCGACCGGATCTTCGCCGGCACCAACTTTCCGCTCTGGCTGGGCAACTCGCTGCTGGTCACCGTGCTGGTGACCCTCGGCCGGGTGTTCTTCGACTCGCTCGCCGGGTACGCGTTGGCCCGGCTGCGATTCCGGGGTCGCGCCGGGCTGTTCGCCGCCGTCATCGCGGTGATGGCGGTGCCCGGCGTGGTGCTGCTGATCCCGAAGTTCCTGGTGCTCAACCAGCTCGGCCTCTACAACAGCTACGCCGGCCTGGTGGTGCCGCTGCTGGCCGACGCGGCGGGCGTGTTCATCATGAAGCAGTTCTTCGAGTCGATCCCGGTGAGCGTGGAGGAGGCCGCCCGCATCGACGGGGCGAGCATCTTCCGCACCTTCTGGTCGGTGGTGCTGCCGATGGCGAAGCCGGCGCTGATCACCCTGACCATCCTGTCGTTCCAGGGCTCCTGGAACGAGTTCCCGCACAGCCTCGTGTCGGTGCAGGACCCGGACCTGTTCACCCTGCCGCGCGGCCTCGCCGACCTGGTCAGCGGCTCGCTCGGCAGCGGCACCCAGTACCCGCTCAAGCTGGGCGCGGCGCTGCTCGCCACCATCCCGGTGGCGATCATCTTCGTGGTGTTCCAGCGCTACTTCGTCCGCGACGCCAGCGACGGCGCGGACAAGGGTTGACCGTACCGGTGCGGCGGCCCCGGGCCGCCGCACCGGTCACTCGGCCGGAACCTTCTCGGTCGGCACGGCCACGTGCAGGCGCACCTGAGGCACCAGCATGTCGTCGACGTCCAGCGCCCGGGCCGCGCCGTCGGGCTCCCAACCGGTGCTGGTGAGGAACTTCCGGGTCGCCTCGTCACCGTCGAACGCCCAGGCCACCGCCCGACTCATGCCGTCGGACCGCCACAGGTCGACGGTCGCGGCGAGCAGCCGACTGCCGTGCCCGCGCCGGCCCCAGCGCGGCTCCACCAGCAGGTCGGTCACCGCCGCCACGTCCGGGCCGAGCGCGTCGGCCGGCTCACCCGGGGCGAGCGCCTCGCCGTCGGCCGGACCGGAGGCGGCGAACCCCACCAGATACGATTGCTCGGCCTGTTCGACGGCGACCAGCACCCGGTGCGCGCCCGAGGGCGGCTCCAGCACCGCGGCGCTCCACCGCCGGGCGAGGAACGCCTCGTCCAGGTTGTCGAGCACATGCCGAGGCAGAATGCGGCGGTACGCGACCCGCCAGGTCGCGAGCTGGATGCGTGCGATCTCGCCGGCGTCCTCGGGACGCGCCGGGCGGACGTACCCGAGAGCCATGGGACGGAAGCCTACGCAGGGCGAGGGAGGCGACGGTGGCGCAGGGTGCCAACAGGACGACCGCGCAGGTCGTCGGGGTGGTGGTGCTCGCCGCGGCGGTCACCGCGTTCCTCGCCGTCGCGGCCGTCCGGCACGGTTTCTTCGACCTCAAGGTCTACTACGGCGCGTTGACGTGGTGGGTGCACGACGGCGGGGAGATCTACGACTACCTCAAACCGGGCACCCAGTACGGCTTCACGTACCCGCCGTTCGCGGCGCTGGTCATGCTGCCGATGGCGTACCTGCCGTGGTCGGCCGCGATCGTGGTGAGCGTACTCGCCAGCGTGGTCACCACGACGGTGTTGATCTGGTGGCTGGTCGACCCGATCGCCCGCCGGGCCGGGTGGACTCCCTGGTTCGCCCTCGCCGTCGCGCTCTGCCTGGCCGCCGCCTTCGAGCCGATGCGGGAGACGGTCAACTTCGGCCAGGTGAACACACTGCTGCTGTTCCTGGTGGCGGTGGACCTGCTGCGGCTGCTGCCGGTCGGCGACCGGTGGGCCGGGGTGGGCATCGGCCTGGCCACCGCGATCAAGCTGACCCCGGGCATCTTCATCGTCTATCTGCTGGTCACCGGGCGGTGGCGGGCGGCGCTCACCGCCAGTGGCGCGGCCGCCGGGGTGACGTTGCTGGCCGGCGCGCTCTTTCCGGACGCCTCCCGGGAGTTCTGGACCGAGGCGCTGTGGAACACCGGGCGGGTCGGGGAGCTGGCGTTCGTCTCCAACCAGTCGCTGCGCGGGGTGGTCGCCCGGCTCGACCCGCAGCACCCGAGCACCCTGCTGTGGCTGCTGCTGGTGCTCGGCGCCCTGGCGCTCTGGGCCTGGCGGTCCCGGGTCGCCGTCGCCGCCGGTGACGAGGCGACCGGCCTGGCCCTGACCGGCGCGGTGATGTGCCTGGTCAGCCCGGTCACCTGGGTGCACCACCTGGTCTGGCTGCTGCCCGGGCTGATCCTGCTGGTCGACAACGCGATGGCCGCGCCGGCCGGACGTCGACGGCGCGTCCTGCTGGCCGCCGCGACCATCGGCTACGTGCTGCTGATCAGCCGGACCGTCTGGTTCTGGGAAAAGGACTTCACCGGCGTCGACGGCTTCGCCGGCAGCAACGCGTACGTCTGGATCAGCCTGGCCCTGCTGGCCTTCCTGCCGGTTCGCCGGTGGCTGACACCGGGCAGGTCAGTCGTCGAGGCGTCCGGCGTACCGCAGCTCGACCAGTCCGACCGGCCCGCGCCCGCCGGCGAGCGGCACCTGGTAGGTCGACCGTTCACCGTCCGGTGACAGCCCCGCCCGTTCGTAGAACCGGCGGGCCCGCCGGTTGTCCGCCAGCACCCACAGCCGGTAGCCGGTCCAGCCCCGTTCGCTGAGCCCGGCGCGGGCGGCGGCGAGCAGTTCGGCGGCCATCCCGTCGCCCCAGAACTCCGGCTCGACGTAGAGCGCCAGCACCTCGCCGACCGTCGGGTCCAGATCGTCGCGGTCCTGGTTGCGGCGGTACGGCCCGAACGTGGTGAAGCCGACGACCAGCCCGTCCACCTCGCCGAGCAGGGTGCTGAACGGGTGCTCCGGGTCGGCGGTGCCCAGGTCACGACGGCGCTGCGCCCAGGCCCCCACGTTGAGCCGTCCGAGCACCTCGTCCGGCATGAAGCCGGCGTAACCCGCCTGCCAGCCGTGCACGTGCACCCGGGCGACCGCCTCGGCGTCGTCGGGCTCCTCCCGGCGGATGGTCAGCATTGCACCGTTCTATGCCCCCGTAGCCGTCGGAGTCCAGCTTCCCGCACCGGCGTCGTACCGATGATTTATCGTCGCCGACGATGGCCGCACCGGAAGCACTCTCACTCGCCCAGGCCCGCCGGGTGGCACTCGCCGCCCAGGGTTTCGCCGACCCGCCGCCGGTCGGGGTGCCCACGCGTCGACATCTGCGCCGGGTCCTCGACCGGGTCGGGTTGATCCAGATGGACTCGGTCAACGTGCTGCAACGTGCGCACTACCTGCCGCTCTACAGCCGGCTCGGTCCGTACCCCACCGCGCTGCTCGACCAGGCCGCCTACCGCCGCCCCCGCGAGCTGTTCGAATACTGGGGCCATGAGGCGTCCCTCGTGCCGGTCGGGCTGCACCCGCTGCTGCGCTGGCGAATGGCCCGCGCGCAGAGCGAATCCTGGGGTGGCATGCGGCGCATCGCACAGGAGCAGCCGGAGCTGGTCGCCTGGGTCCGGGCCGAGGTGGCCGCGCGGGGTCCGTTGACCGCCGCCGAGATCGAGCACGACGCGCCCCGGGAGACCGGCAACTGGGGGTGGAACTGGTCGGCGGTGAAGCGGGCGCTGGAGTTCCTGTTCTGGGCCGGCGAGGTGACCGCCGCCGAGCGCAGCACGTCCTTCGCCCGCCGCTACGACCTGCCCGAGCGGGTGCTCCCGCCGGCCGTGCTGGGCGCGCCCACCCCGACCGACGCCGAGGCGTACCGCGCTCTGGTGGCCCTGGCGGCGCGGTCGCTCGGGGTGGCCGCCGAACCGGAGCTGCGCGACTACTTTCGGCTGCCACTGGCCGGCGCCCGGCAGGCCGTCGCGGAGCTGGCCGAGGCCGGCGAGCTGGTGCCGGTCACCGTGGCGGGCTGGCGACAGCCGGCCTGGCTGCACGCGTCCGCCCGGCTGCCCCGGTGGATTCGGGGCAACACGCTGGTCAGCCCGTTCGACCCGCTGATCTGGGAACGTGCCCGCACCGAGCGGCTGTTCGACTTCAGCTACCGGATCGAGATCTACGTCCCGGCGCCACAGCGGGTGTACGGCTACTACGTGCTGCCGTTCCTGCAGGGCGACCGGTTCACCGCCCGGGTCGACCTGAAGGCCGACCGCAAGGCCGGGGTGCTGCTCGTTCCGGCCGCCTGGGTCGAGCCCGGCGCCGACCCGGGGGAGACCGCCGTGGCGCTCGCCGCCGAGCTGTACCGGCTCGCCGGCTGGCTCGGGTTGGACGCGGTGGCGCCGCCCGCGGCCGGCGACCTGGCCGGTCCGCTCACCGCCGCGTTGGCCGGCGTGTCCGGTGTACCGTGAGCGCGTGACGAGCGTTCCCGGACCGGTCGACCAGCCGCAGCCCGCCCCCGGTGCGAGCTGGCCGGCGAGCCCGCCGGATGGCTACGGCTACCCGGCGCCCGAGCCCGACCGGCTCACCCGGGGCGTGCTGTGGCTCTACGAGCGGTCGCCGCGCTGGGCGGTCCCGCTGGCCGCGGTCGGGTGCGTCGGCCTCGGCATCGCCTACGCGCTGCTGAGCAACCCGGCCCACGCCGACCCGGACGCCGCGCCGACCTGCCTGCTCAAGCTGACCACGGGGCTGGACTGCCCGGGCTGCGGCGGCACCCGCGCGCTCTGGTACGTGCTGCACGGCGACCTGCCGGCCGCCGCCCGACACCACTTCCTGTTCGTCTTCGCGCTGCCCTTCCTGGCGTACCTCTTCGTCGCCTGGGCGGGCCACCAGGCGTTCGGTTGGCGGCTGCCGGAGCTCCGGATCAGCTCGAAGGTCATCGTCGGGTTCCTGGGCGCGTGGCTGGCCTTCTCGGTGCTGCGCAACCTGCCCTGGGCGCCGTTCACCTCGCTCTACGTCTGAGGCCTGCCAGCCCCGGCCCGGCGTGCCGTGGCGCGGCCTTCCTCGGCCTTCCTCGGGCGGGCCGTGAGGTCCTGCGCGTCCTGTAGAGCTGCCCCGGATATGGGGCGTGGCGGTGGTGCGCCCGGCGTCGTGCCGCCTGCCCCACTTCTGGGGCAGCTCTACAGGGAACCGGGGGTGTGCGAGACCCGCGAGCCACCGGATCCGCGCGTAGAGATCTTGGACACCTCCGGGCGCCGGCGCGTCCGCGAGCACCGGTGATTCGGCTGCGGTTGGCGGCTTCCACACCGCGAGCCCGAGTTGGGGGCGGGACCGCCGGCTACTACAGTCCCTGGCATGCCGGAGATGGTGCAGCCCCAGGTCAAGTTGATCGCGTGGACCCAGTTCGCGGCCCCGGACGACGTGCCGTGGTCGACCGACGCCGAGGGCGGCCAGGCGCTCGCCGAGTTCGCCGGGCGGGCCTGCTACCAGTCGTGGAAGAAGCCGAACCCGGCGACCGCCACGAACGCCGGCTACCTCGCGCACATCCTGGAGGTCGGGCACCTCAGCGTGCTGGAGCACGGCTCGGTCACCTTCTACTTCACCGGGGTGTCCCGCTCCTTCACCCACGAGTTGATCCGGCACCGGCACTTCTCGTACTCCCAGCTCTCCCAGCGCTACGTCCCCGAGCGGGACGCGGCCATGGTCGAGCCGGCGGTCATCGCCGACGACCCCGAGCTGCACAAGAAGTTCACCGAGGCCGCCGAGGCGAGCGTGCGGGCGTACACCGAGCTGCTGGAGGGTCTTGAGCAGCGCTTCTCCGACGAGCCCAACCCGACGCTGCGCCGCAAGCAGGCCCGGCAGGCGGCCCGCGCGGTGCTGCCGAACGCCACCGAGACCCGGATCGTGGTCACCGGCAACTACCGGGCGTGGCGGCACTTCGTCGCCATGCGGGCCACCGAGCACGCCGACGTGGAGATCCGTGAGCTGGCCGTGGAGTGCCTGCGCCAGCTCCAGGGAGTCGCACCGAACGTCTTCGCCGACTTCGTGATCTCGACGCTGCCGGACGGCACCGAGGTGGCGGCCAGCCCGCACGAGGCGTCCTGAGCCCTTCCCCGGCAGGCTCCGGCTGGTCGTCCGCTAGGTTGGAGGGTATGACGCACGACCACCCCGACGCCGCGGCCCAACCGGCGTCCCGCCCCTTCGGCCGGGTGCTCACGGCCATGGTGAGCCCGTTCACCCCCGACGGCTCGCTCGACCTCGACGGCGCCGCCCGACTGGCGAGCCACCTGGTCGACGAGCAGGGCAACGACGCGCTGGTGGTCAACGGCACCACCGGTGAGTCGCCGACCACCACCGACGCGGAGAAGGAACGCCTGATCCGGGCCGTGGTGGAGGCCGTCGGTGACCGGGCCAGGGTCGTCGCCGGGGTGGGCACCAACGACACCCGGCACACCATCGAGCTGGCCGCCGCCGCCGAGAAGGCCGGCGCGCACGGCCTGCTCGTGGTCACCCCGTACTACAACAAGCCGCCGCAGAGCGGTCTGCTGCGGCACTTCACCGCGGTGGCCGACGCCAGCGGACTGCCGGTGATGCTGTACGACATCCCGCACCGCTCCGGCGTGCCGATCGACACCGAGACACTGGTCCGGCTCGCCGACCACGCGCGGATCGTCGCGGTCAAGGACGCCAAGGGCGACCTGACCGCCACCAGCTGGGTGACCAGCCGGACCGGCCTCGCCTTCTACAGCGGCGAGGACGCGCTCACCCTGCCGGCGCTGGCCGTCGGCTGCGTGGGCGTGGTCGGCACCTCGACGCACTTCACCGGGGCGCTGACCGCACAGATGATCGAGGCGTACGACGCGGGGGACATGCCGGCCGCGCTTGCCCTGCACCGGCGGCTGCTGCCGCTGTTCACCGGCATCTTCCGCACGCAGGGCACCATCCTGGTGAAGGCGGGCCTGGCGTCGCTGGGCCTGCCGGCCGGCCCGGTGCGACCCCCGCTCGTGGACGCCACCGACGACGAGATCGCCCAGCTGCGCGCGGACTTCGCGGCAGCGGGCCTGGAGCTGCCCGAATGATCGAACGACACGATGGGCGCCGAGTGATGGCGTCGCAGAATGAGGTGGACGCGTGACCGAGGCGCACATCGAGGCGGAACTGCCCCCGCCGCTGCCGGAAGGTGGCCTGCGGATCATCCCGCTCGGCGGGCTCGGCGCCATCGGTCGGAACATGACCGTCTTCGAGTACGACGGCAAACTGCTGATCGTCGACTGCGGGGTGCTCTTCCCCGACGTCGAACAGCCGGGCGTGGACCTGATCCTGCCCGACTTCGGCCCGATCCTGGACCGGCTGGCCGACGTCCAGGCGATCGTGCTGACCCACGGCCACGAGGACCACATCGGCGCGGTGCCGTACCTGCTCGCCCACAAGCCCGACATCCCGCTGGTCGGCTCGCAGTTCACCCTCGCCCTGGTCGAGGCGAAGCTGGCCGAGCGGCGCATCCAGCCGTACACGCTGACCGTGCGGGAGGGCGGCCGGGAGCGGCTCGGCCCGTTCGAGTGCGAGTTCTTCGCGGTCAACCACTCCATCCCGGACGCGCTCGCGGTGGCCATCCGCACCCCGGCCGGCCTGGTGCTGCACACCGGCGACTTCAAGATGGACCAGCTCCCGCTGGACGGCCGGATCACCGACCTGGCCGGCTTCGCACGGCTCGGCGCCGAGGGCGTCGACCTGCTGCTGTCCGACTCCACCAACGCGGAGATCCCCGGCTTCGTCACCCCGGAGCGGGAGATCGGGCCGGTGCTCGACTCGATCTTCGCGAAGGCCAAGGGCCGGATCATCGTGGCCTCGTTCGCCTCGCACGTGCACCGGGTGCAGCAGGTCTTCGACTCCGCCGCGGAGCACGGCCGCAAGGTCGCGCTGATCGGTCGGTCCATGGTCCGCAACATGGGCATCGCCCGGGACCTCGGCCTGCTCAACATCCCGGCCGGCCTGGTCATCGGGATCGAGGAGGCGACCACGCTGCCTCCCGAGCAGATCGTGCTGATGTCCACCGGTTCGCAGGGCGAGCCGATGAGCGCGCTGGGCCGGATGGCCAGCGGCGACCATCGGCACATCACCATCGCCCCCGGTGACACAGTCGTGCTGGCGTCGTCGCTGGTGCCGGGCAACGAGACCTCGGTCTACCGGGTCATCAACCGGCTCGCCCGGGCCGGCGCGGTCGTCGTGCACAAGGACGTGGCCAAGGTGCACGTCTCCGGGCACGCCCCCGCCGGCGAACTGCTCTACCTGCTCAACGTGGTCCGGCCCAGCAACCTGATGCCGGTGCACGGCGAGTGGCGTCACCTGCGCGCCCACGCCCGGCTCGGCATCGAGTCCGGGGTCGCCGCCGACCGGGTGGTGATCTGCGAGGACGGCGATGTCGTCGACCTCGTCGAGGGCCGCGCCAGCCTCGTCGGGCACGTGAAGAGCCGGTACGTCTACGTGGACGGCCTCGCCGTCGGCGACGTCAGCGAGTCGCTGCTCACCGAACGGCGGATCCTCGGCGACGGCGGTTTCATCGCCACCACCGTGGTCGTCGACTCGGTCACCGGCAAGGTGGTCGCCGGCCCGACGCTGTCCGCGAAGGGCTTCTCCGAGGACCCGGAGGCGTTCAACCCGGTGGTGCCGCTGGTCACCGAGGCGCTCAACCGGGCCGCCGCGGACGGCATCACCGACCCGCACCAGCTCCAGCAGATCGTCCGGCGGACCGTGGGGCGGTGGGTCAACGACAAGTACCGTCGTCGGCCGATGATCGTGCCCACCGTCGTCGAGGTCTGAGCACGTCGCGCTGACGCCGGTCCACCCGTTCGGGGTGGGCCGGCGTCGCCGTGTCGGCCGCCGAGCGGTCAGGGCAGGTCGGCCACCGCTTCGGCGTACGCGACGCCGGTGGCGATCGCGGCGTCCACCAGCACCAGCAGCTGCGCCGGCGCCACCCCGTGGGCCAGGTCCGTCGCCACGTCCCCGGCGAGCACGATCTCCGTGTCGAGATCGTGCGCGTACGCCTTGGGCAGCAGCCGGTCGTGGTTCCAGGCGTTGCAGAAGGCGTACGCCTCGGCGCGGCGCGCGGTCGGCAGCCGGCGGGCGGCCATCGCCCGGGTGTGCAACACCTCGCCGCGTTCGCCGGCCCGACGGAACTGGATCACGGCCGCACCCCACCGGCCGACCACGGTGCCGCCGTCGTCGACCAGGTACCGGTCGCCGCGCCTGTCCAGCGTCGAGGTGATCATGTCGGTGGTGAGCGCCATCACCTCCCGCTCGGAGTCCGCCTCCGCGCCGGCCTCGTCCGCCCCGGGCTCATGCGCGCCGGCCTCGTGCGCGCTGGCCTCGTCGCCAACCTCGTCGCCAACCTCGTCGGCGGCCTCGTCGTCGGCGGGCAGCGGCGCTGCCGTCGCGGATGGGCGCTCGGCCAGCCAGGCCGCCATCCGGCCGGACTGGTGACCGGTGCCGTTGCGGGCGTCGAAGCTGCCCGCCAGGTCGGTGGCGAGGCCGAGCAGCAGCGCGCCCAGGGTGCCCACCTCCAGTTCGGTGGCCGGGCGATCGACGTACGCCGGGCGGTGCACCGTCCGGTCACCCAGCCACGCCTCCTCGGCCAGCCCGCAGACCAGCGCCCCGGCGGCGGCGAACTCCATCGCGGCGAGGTCGTCGGTGGGCCGGTCCAGTCGGGGCAGCTGCTCGGTCAGGATGGCCAGCCCGCGTTCCAGGTGCCCGCCGAGCGCGCAGAACCGCAGATGCGTGGCGAGGTACGGAAAGGCGGAGCGCTCGCGCCGGTGTCGCCGGTACGCCCGCACGTGCGCCGCCGCTGCCTGCTCTGGTTCGCCGAGCCGCAACAGCGGCAGCAGATCGGCGACCAGCGCCCGCTCGGGCTGGTCGGTGCACTCCTGAGCGTCGGCGTCGTACGCCCGCAGCTCAGTGCGTGCGGCCTGCCACTCGCCCCAGCCGGCGAGCAGTTCCGCGCGTCGGGCCGGGGCGCAGCCGGGGCATCCACCGGCCGGGCCGGGACGCGTGCCCGCCCACCCCTGGAAGAAGCGGCGGGCGGTGGGTTCGTCGCCGAGGTGGTCGGCGATCCGGCAGCGCAGCTCGGCGACGGTCGGCGCGTCGGGCCCGCCCGCCCCCACCCGGTGGGTGAGGTCGTCCAGCAGGAGTCGGGTCTGGTCCAGCCCGACCCGAGGCGTGCCGAGCAGCGCCTCCACCGCGTAGCGCTGGTAGCGCGCCAGCAGCTCAGCCTCGGCGTCGGTGAGCAGCGTGGGCCACCGGTCGGCGGCGGCCCGGCAGCGTCGCAACGGCTCCACCAGCCGCCACCGCTCGCCGTGCAGCAGGTACGCCTCGATCAGGGCGAACCGGGCGTCCACCGCGGACCGGACGTCCCCGGCGGCGTCGGCCCGTTCGGCGACCCGTTCCAGGGCGACCAGCCGACCGGGCCCGTCGGGCAGGTCCCGGGCGTCGGCGAGCGCGGCCACCAGCGCCAGGACGCGCTGACCTGCGACCCGGCCATCGGAGGGGCCGTCCGCCCGGTCGGTGCGGCTGCCCGCCGCCTCCTCCCGCCCGGTCACGCCGACACCGCGCCGGGCAGCCGGCCGACGGCGACGGCGAGCTGGCAGCCGGCCGTGATGCCACAGTCGAGCAGTTGGTCGAGCTGGTGCGGTGTGACCCCGCGCTCCAGGTCGGTGATCACCTCACCGTAGATCCGGGCCTGACCGCCGTCGTCGACGTGCACGAACGCCTTCGGCCAGAGCCGGTCGTGGTTCCAGGCGTTGCAGAAGGCGTACAGGGCGGGCACCTGCTCGATCCCGAAAGCGGGCGCGACCATGGTGCGGACCTGGAGCAACTCGCCGTCCACCCCGAGACGCAGGAACCAGATCAGGTTGTCGTCGAAGCGACCCACGAGGTCACCGTTCACGGCGCGGCCGACCGGCCGGCCACGCGCGGCGAGCACCGCGGCGACCAGCTCGTCGGTCAACGGGCGCAACCTACCGGGGTGCCCGGCCAGCGGATCGTCCTCGAGTCTCGGCGACGCCATCGGGCATCCCTTCTGAGGCGGATATCACGACCGGCGGCGGGGTCAGTGCTGCGACGCGCGGACACGACCCGGAAAAGCGGCGATCTGCCCGGCCCCACCGTTACCGTGACTCTATGGCGGGCCGTACCTCTCAGGCGAGCCGGCGACGCGGCGCGTCGCCGCGCGGTGGCACCAACAGCCGTGCCCGTCAACCGGCGAAGAAGACCCGGGCGCCGGTACGGCGGCGCACCACACCCGCCCGCCCGGGGCCGGCCGTCTACGTTGGCCGCGCGATCGGTGCACTGTGGATGGGGCTGGCGCACGGGATGGGCTGGGCGGTGCGGGCCGCCGGCCGGCAGGCCGCCTCCGCCCGCGACCTCGACCCCGAGCACCGTCGCGACGGCGGCGGGCTGCTGCTGTTCGGGCTGGCCCTGCTCAGCGCCGTCGCGCTCTGGTTCTCCGGAGCGGGCCCGGTGGGCGCGCGGCTGGCCGACACGATCCGGCTGTTCCTGGGCGCGATCTCCGTGGTGGTTCCGGTGCTGCTGATGATCGGGGCGTGGCGGCTCATGCGCCAGCCGGCCGATCCGGAGCACCGGGGCCGCGGGTTGATCGGGTGGGGCTCGCTGCTGGTGTCGACCGCCGCGCTGCTCCAGATCGGTCAGGACCCGACGAACACCGTGCAGCGTGACTACGCCGGTGGCCTGGTCGGCGCCGGCGTGGGCGGGTTGCTGGAGCGGGCGGTCACCGCGTGGGTGGCCGTACCGTTGCTGGTCCTGCTGTTGCTCTTCGGCCTGCTCGTGGTCACCGCGACGCCGATCAACAAGATTCCCGAGCGGCTGGGCCTGCTCGCCGGTGCTCTGGTCGCGACACCGGACCCCGGCGTCGCCGAGGAGGTCGACGAGACGGCCGTCCGCCCGGCGCGCAGGCGACCGGCGAAGCGGATGCCGCCACCACTGGACCCGGACGACTTCGACGACCTGGAGGGCGCCGACCTCCAGGAGACCATGGTCCTGCCGCGCAAGGCCCCGGCGAAGGTGCCGGCCAGCCGCAAGCCGGCCGAGCCGCCGGAGCACTCGCCCGCGCCCACCCGCGCCGAGCAGCTCGCGTTGACCGGCCTGTCCGGTGACTACACCCTGCCCCCGGCGAACATGCTCAGCGCCGGTGCCGCCGCGAAGACCCGCAGCAAGGCGAACGACGAGGTGATCGCCGCGCTGACCGGCGTCTTCGACCAGTTCGACGTGGACGCCGCGGTCACCGGCTTCACCCGGGGCCCGACTGTCACCCGCTACGAGGTGGAGCTGGGGCACGGGGTCAAGGTCGAGCGGATCACCCAGCTCTCCCGCAACATCGCGTACGCGGTGAAGTCGCCGGACGTACGGATCCTCAGCCCGATCCCGGGCAAGAGCGCGGTCGGCGTGGAGATCCCGAACACCGACCCGGAGAACGTGGCGCTCGGCGACGTGCTGCGCTCGCGGGCGGCGACCAGCGACCACCATCCGATGGTGGTGGCGCTCGGCAAGGACATCGAGGGCGGCTACGTGGTGGCCAACCTCGCCAAGATGCCGCACATCCTCATCGCCGGGGCCACCGGCGCGGGCAAGGCGCTGGCCCTGGACACGCCGATCCCGACACCTGACGGCTGGTCCACGATGGGCGACCTCCAGGTTGGCGGGAAGGTTTTCGACGAACACGGCCGTAGCTGCACCATCGTCGCTGCCACCCCAGTGATGTACGACCGCCCCTGTTACGAAGTGGAGTTCTCCGACGGCACGGTGATTGTCGCCGACGCGCAGCACCAATGGCAGACGACGACCAGAGCTGGCCGGACCCAGCGAACCCATCGTTGGAGGGACGGGGCCTACTGGTCGGCGGATGATCGGCACCGGCTGGCTACAAAGACCGACGAGGTGTTGGCAGAGCCTGATCGTTCGGTATCGACCGACGAGGTTGTCTCCGATGTCGGCCAGCAGTTTCGGAACGCGCTGTACAAGGTGGTGCGTGGGCTGCCGAAGGAGTTCGGCAATACCCTGACCAGCTATGTGCGGGGCGGACGCGAGGTGGCCCGCCGAGTTCCCGCCTATTCCCGCCACCGTCTTTATCAGGCGTTGAACGAACTCGTCGCTGATCCAGGCCGGTCGGGTCGGAGGCGCAGCTTCGACGACCGGCCAGTGACGACCGAAGAGATCGCAGCTTCGCTGCGGGTGGTCGGGCGTGGCGGGTCCTGGGCCAACCATGCGGTTGCGGTGTGTGGACCACTCGACTATCCGGAGCAGGATCTACCAATCGCTCCGTACACGATGGGTTGTTGGCTGGGTGATGGCACGACCGGCTCGGCCTCCTTCACCTGCGACGAGGATGAGTTACTGGACAACATTCGGCTGGACGGGTACGTGGTGACGAAACACCCCTCCAGCCGGATGCATTACACGATCTCCAACAAACCAGAACGGGACGGGCGAATCGCCGAGGCTGTGAATCTGTTCGCTCAGGGTGTAAGCCTCGTTCGGGCGTCTCGGCAGGCCGGGGTCGGCCTTTCCGCTGTATGCCTGGCGGCTCGCGGTCGGGCCAGGGTTGCACGGCCGGGCCGCCGCGAGCCAGACTCTGCGCCCCGAGAGCAGTACCGGACGTTGCGGCACTTGTTCCGCGAGATCGGGACGAAACACATTCCTGCCAGCTACCTGCGCTCCTCGGAGGAGCAGCGGCGGGCTCTGCTGGCTGGTCTGTTGGACACGGACGGAACAATTTCCCCTCGGGGCGGAGTCGAGCTGGGGCTCACAAACCAACGTCTGGCACAGGATGCTCTAGAGCTGATCATCGGGCTCGGCTACCGGGCGACAATGACGACCAAGCGGGTGAAGGGCCGGAGCGAGTCGTCCTCCACCTTCTATCGAATTCACTTCACCCCGGCCGACAAGGTCTTCCGGCTGACACGCAAAGCGAGCCGCCAGGTGGTCGGCGGGCGTGCCACGACTGCCCGTCGTTACATCGTGGATGTACGACCAATCGCCTCGGTGCCCGTCCGGTGCATCGAGGTCGACAGTCCGAGTCATCTGTACCTGGCCAGCCGCGCGTGCATCCCCACCCACAACTCCAGCTGCCTCAACACCCTGCTGGTGTCTGTCCTCACCCGGGCCACCCCGGACGAGGTGCGGCTGCTGCTGATCGACCCGAAGCGGGTCGAGATGACCGGCTACGAGGGCATCCCGCACCTGGTCACCCCGATCGTGACCAACGCCAAGAAGGCGGCCGACTCGCTGGACTGGGTGGTCCGCGAGATGGACATGCGCTACGACGACCTCGCCGCCAACGGGGTCCGGCACATCGACGACTTCAACCGCAAGGTCCGCAACGGCGAGATCAAGGCTCCGCCGGGCAGCGAACGGGAGATGCGTCCGTACCCGTACCTGTTGGTGATCGTGGACGAGCTGGCGGACCTGATGATGGTCGCGCCGCGCGACGTGGAGGACTCGGTCGTCCGGATCACCCAGCTGGCCCGGGCCGCCGGCATCCACCTGGTGCTGGCCACCCAGCGCCCCTCGGTCGACGTGGTGACCGGTCTGATCAAGGCGAACGTGCCGTCCCGGCTGGCGTTCGCCACGTCGTCCCTCGCGGACTCGCGGGTCATCCTGGACCAGCCCGGCGCGGAGAAGCTGCTCGGCCGTGGTGACGGTCTCTTCCTGCCGATGGGCGCCTCGAAGCCGGTCCGGATCCAGGGCGCCTGGGTCACCGAGCGCGAGATCGCCGACGTGGTGAAGTTCTGCAAGGACCAGCGCGAGCCCGACTTCCGTCCGGACGTACTGGCCCCCGCCCAGGAGAACAAGAAGAAGATCGACGAGGACATCGGCGACGACCTCGACCTGCTGGTGCAGGCGGTGGAGCTGGTGGTCACCTCGCAGTTCGGCTCCACCTCGATGCTCCAGCGCAAGCTGCGGGTCGGTTTCGCGAAGGCGGGCCGTCTCATGGACCTCATGGAGACCCGGGGCGTGGTCGGGCCGTCGGAGGGGTCGAAGGCGCGCGACGTGCTGGTCAAGCCGGACGAGCTGGAGGACGTCCTGGCCGGCCTGCGTGGCGACGTGGACTGACCGCGCCGGACCGCCCGACCCGCTGACAGCGACGGGCCCGCCGGAAGCCGGCGGGCCCGTGTAAGCAGAACGCTCAGTTGTTGATCAGCGCGCCGATGATCACCAGGCTGATGATCGCGGCGACGACGCTGGCCGCGGCGGCGTACCAACCCAGCGGCTTGTCGCCCAGGACGGCGCCGACGACGCCGGCGATCACGCCGAGCACACCGAAGATGATCGGGTTGAGCAACAGGGCGAGCACGGCGAAGACGAAGCCCACGATGGTGAGGATGCGGGCGGCGTTGTTACGCGGGCGGGCGGTGGTGGGGACGTCGGCCATGTCTTCCTCCGGTGTGAGAGCCTGTCGTGCCAGACCGATCAACTACCCACCGTGGACATTGGTCACGCGTACCTCTTCAGTGGAAGATCTTCAGTCCGACCACGCCGGCGATCACCAGCAGCAGGCAGAGGACCCGGGGCAGGCTGGCCGACTCGCCGAGCGCCAGCATCCCGA
The DNA here is from genome assembly GCF_040607775.1 of Micromonospora sp. NPDC005237. Taxonomy (NCBI): domain Bacteria; kingdom Bacillati; phylum Actinomycetota; class Actinomycetes; order Micromonosporales; family Micromonosporaceae; genus Micromonospora; species Micromonospora sp. NPDC005237. Next base: position 863,806 of record NZ_JBEXHJ010000001.1, read on the forward strand.
CCAGCGCCGTCCCCACCGCGCCGATGCCGACCCAGACCGCGTAGCCGGTGCCGACCGGGATGTCGCGCAGCGCGTACGCCAGCCCGCCCATGCTCAGCACCAGGGCCAGCACGAACACCGCCGACGGGAGCAGCCGGCTGAAGCCGGCGCTGCGGTCCAGGGCGATCGCCCAGACCGTCTCCAACAGTCCAGAGATCACCAACACCAGCCAGGCCATCGTCCACCTCACGAAGAAGCGCCCGGGCTGCCGCACCGGACGAGTCGGGTCGTCACGTGGGGCGTCTTGGCCTGACCGGGTACGCCCACCACTCGTCCGGAGTGGTCACCGGCATCCGGGGCCACCGTGGCCGACGCTAGCACCGGCCCGGCGGCCGGGATGGTGACTCCCGCCACCACGCGTTGACCTCTACCTCGCTCTAACTTGCAGTATGGCGAGATGGCCCTGCTCTATGCCGATCCCGAGATCGCCGCCGTCCTGGACGCCACCACCACCGTCGACGCCATGCGCGTCGCCCTGCTGGCCGCGTACGAGGGGCGGCTGGTCGCCCCACCCCGGGCCGCCGCCCCGCTCGGCGGGGGACGGATGGTGCTCACCGCCGGGCACCTGGTCGGCGAGTGGTACGGCTACCGCTCGTACGACACGTTCGGCCACCCGCAGGGCGAGCAGCTGGTCGTGCTGCACGACGCCCGCACCGGCGCGGTCCGGGCGGTAGCCGTCGGCGAGGAGCTGGGCTCCCGGCGTACCGGTGGGCTGGGTGGCGTGGCGGTCGACGCGCTGGCCCGGCCGGACGCGGCGACCCTCGGCGTGATCGGCTCCGGGCGGCAGGCGTGGACCCAGGTGTGGGCCGCGGCGGCCGTCCGCCCGCTGCGCGAGGTGGTGGTGCACAGCCGCTCGGCGGCGCGCCGGGACGCCTTCGCCGCCCGGGTGCGCGCCGAGCTGGGCGTGCCGGCCCGCGCGGTCGCCGACCCGGGCGCGGCGGTCACCGGGCGGGACATCGTGGTGCTCGCCACCACCAGCCCCACCCCGGTGCTGCGCGCCGCCGATGTGAGCCCCGGCACGCACGTCAACGCGGTGGGTTTCAAGCAGCACGACCGCAGCGAGTTCGGCACCGACCTGCTGGACGTCGCCGACCTGCTGGTCACCGACTCGCCGGCCCAGGCGGCGGACTACCAGCCGCCGATGCTCGCGGCCCTGCCCCCGTACGCCGGACGGTTGCGTGACCTGGGCGGCATCCTGGCCGGCGCGGTCCCCGGCCGGACCACCGCGGACCAGCTCTCCGTCTTCTGCTCCACGGGCCTGGCCGGCACGGAGGTCTTCCTGCTCGACGCGCTGACCCGCGTGGGCATCGGGGCGCGCTGACGGGTCGGCGCCCGGCGACGACGCGCGAGGTGTGTGCCGGACGACCACCCCGGCCCGCGTGCGCGGGCTTCCGCGGCCGGCCCGGTACCCTCGGATGGTGTCTGCCACCTCTCCTTCTCCTTCCGACAACGCCGACGGCCGTCGCGTCGCCCTGCTGACCCTGGGCTGTGCCCGCAACGAGGTCGACTCGGAGGAGCTGGCCGCCCGCCTGCACGCCGACGGCTGGCAGGTGACCACCGACGGCGAGGGCGCCGACGTGGTGGTCGTCAACACCTGCGGTTTCGTGGAGAAGGCCAAGCAGGACTCCATCCAGACCCTGCTCGCCGCCGCCGGCACCGGCGCGAAGGTGGTGGCCGCCGGCTGCATGGCCGAGCGCTACGGCCGGGAGCTGGCCGACAGCCTGCCCGAGGCGCAGGCGGTGCTGAGCTTCGACGACTACCCGGACATCGCGGCCCGGCTGAACGCCGTCGTCGCCGGGGAGCAGATCACCGCGCACACTCCCCGGGACCGCCGCGAGCTGCTGCCGCTGACCCCGGTGCAGCGCCAGAGCGCCACCGTGTCCCTGCCCGGGCACGGCACCGTGGCGCGCACCGTCGTCGACACCGACGAGCACACCCCGGCGCACCTGCGCCAGGTGCTGCGCCGCCGACTGGACACCGGCCCGGTCGCCTCGCTGAAGCTCGCCAGCGGCTGCGACCGGCGCTGCGCGTTCTGTGCCATTCCCGCGTTCCGTGGGGCCTTCGTCTCGCGTACGCCGGACGAGCTGCTCGCCGAGGCGGAGTGGCTGGCCAAGACCGGCGTACGGGAGCTGGTGCTGGTCAGCGAGAACTCCACCTCGTACGGCAAGGACCTCGGCGACCCCCGCGCGTTGGAGAAGCTGCTGCCGCAGCTCGCCGCGGTGTCCGGCATCGTCCGGGTGCGGGTGAGCTACCTCCAGCCGGCCGAGACCCGGCCCGGTCTGGTCGAGGCGATCGCCGGCACACCGGGGGTGGCCCCGTACTTCGACCTGTCGTTCCAGCACTCCAGCGAGCCGGTGCTGCGTCGGATGCGGCGTTTCGGCTCCACCGACCGGTTCCTGGAGCTGCTGGCCAGTGCCCGCGCGCTGGCCCCGGAAGCGGGCGCGCGGAGCAACTTCATCGTGGGCTTCCCCGGCGAGACCCGCGCCGACATCGACGAGCTGACCCGGTTCCTGACCGAGGCCCGACTCGACGCGATCGGCATGTTCGACTACAGCGACGAGGACGGCACCGAGGCGGCCGGCCTGCCCGGCAAGGTCTCCGCCGCGACCATCAAGCGGCGCTACGACCGGCTCAGCGCGCTCGCCGACGAGCTCTGCTCGCAGCGGGCCGAGGACCGGCTCGGCTCGACCGTCGAGGTGCTCGTCGACGCGATCGTCGACGGCGTGGTGGAGGGCCGGGCGGCGCACCAGGCGCCGGAGGTGGACGGTTCCACCACCCTTGTCGCACCTGCCGACGGCGGGGTCGACCTGGCCGCGTTGCGCCCGGGTGACCTGGTGCGGGCCACGGTGACCGGCACCGAAGGGGTGGATCTGCTCGCGGTGCCGGATGAGATGATCTCGGCGGCGCCCGGCGCGGCACGGTGACGGCGGGCCCGGACGAAGCGGGGGAGCCTGGTGGTGCGGTGCCGGAAACGCCATGGCGACCCGAGCGGAGCGAGGCGGTGACCGGGGCGACGGAGTCGACGCCGGCCCGGGTGGTCGCGCGGGTGCCCGTGCTCAACGCGGCCAACGCGCTGACCGCGCTGCGGCTGTTGCTGGTGCCGGTCTTCGCCGCGTCCGTGATCGTGTCGGGGATGACCCACGCGGGCTGGCGGATGGCGGCCTGTCTGATCTTCGCGGTGGCCTCGGCGACCGACCTGGTGGATGGCTGGATCGCCCGCCGATTCGCTCTGGTCACCTCGGTCGGCAAGGTGGCCGACCCGATCGCCGACAAGGCGCTCACCGGCGCGGCCCTGGTGCTGCTCTCCTGGTACGACCGGCTGCCCTGGTGGGTGACGGCGCTGATCCTCGTCCGCGAGCTGGGCATCACCGGGCTGCGGTTCTGGGTGATCCGGCACGGGGTGATCGCGGCCAGCCGCGGCGGCAAGATCAAGACTGCGCTCCAGATCCTGGCCATCGCCTGGTACCTCTGGCCGATGCCGGCCGCCCTCGTGGCCGTCGGCCCCTGGATCATGGGTGCCGCCGTCCTGGTCACGGTGGCGACGGGCTTCGACTACATAACCCAAGCCCTCCGCCTCCGCCGCCCCCACCACCCCTGACCCCCCCGGTGATCATGAAGTTATTGCCGTCCGGGCCGGCGTGTCGGGGCGATAACTTCATGATCGACGGGGTTCGGCCGGGAGGGTTGGGGGTCGGCGGGTGGGGAAGGACGGGCTCATGCGGCGGGAAGAGCGGGACGAGAACGCGACGGGTAGCGCGGCGGCGGGTGTCGTGCACAGTCTGTCGCAGCGCCACGAGACCCTGGCCACCGTCGAGTCGCTCACCGGCGGGCTGCTGGCCGCGTCGATCGTGGAGATCGCCGGGGTCAGTGGGATCTACCGGGGCGGGCTGGTCGTCTACGCCACCGAGCTGAAGTCCACGCTGGCTGGCGTACCGGCCGATCTGCTGGCCGAGCGCGGCCCGGTCGACCCGGACGTGGCGGCGGCGCTCGCCGAGGGCGGCCGGCGGCGCTGCGGCGCGGACTGGGGGCTCGCCACCACCGGGGTCGCCGGCCCGGAGCCGCAGGACGGCAAGCCCGTGGGCCTGGTCTACGTCGCGGTCGCCGGCCCGAGCGGTGTCGAGGTCCGCCAGCTCGACCTGGACGGCGGGCGGGACCACGTACGCTCGGCCGCCGTGATCGAGGCGCTGCGGCTGCTCGCCGAACGGATCCACGCCGCCGACGAAGCCGCCCGGGACGGGTTGGAGACGGCCGACGAGGCCGACCGGGACGGCGTTGGGACGGCCGGCGAGGTCGCCCGGGACGGCGTGGGGACGGCCGACGAGGTCGCCCGGGACGGTCTGGGGACGGCCGGCGCGGGGCGCCGATGAGCCGCCCCGGGCGAACCAACGGGCGGGGCGGGATGTCGCCGGGCCCCACAGCGGGTACGGTTGCGGGAAGGCTCCGACGCTCGGAGCCGGCGCGGTCCGCTGCGGCCGGCCGCCCGACGCCGGGCGAGAGGTATCCCTCAGGGGGAGGTGCGATGGTCCTGCTACGCCGGGTGATCGGTGACGCACTGCGGGCGCGCCGGCAGGGACAGCAGCGCACACTGCGTGAGGTGTCCACCGCCGCCAACGTCAGCCTCGGCTACCTCTCCGAGATCGAGCGGGGGCACAAGGAGCCGTCCAGCGAGCTGCTCGCCGCGATCTGCGACGCGCTCGGCGCCCGCCTGTCCGAATTGCTGCGCGAGGTGAGCGACACCGTGGCCCTCGCCGAGCAGATGCCCGCCGGGGTGCTCGTCGGCATGCAGGACGAGCCGGCCGAGGCCGCGCCCGTCGGCGCGACGGCCGCCGTGCGCAAGGGCGCCAACCGGGGCGTCCGTCAGGTCACCTCCGATGGCAAGGTCGCCGTGTCGGTCCGGCAGGACTCGCCGCTGCGGGCAACCCTGCGCAGCACCCGGGTCCGCCCCACCGAGCGCGACCGGGACGTGGTCTGCGCCGCCTGAACCCGTCGAGCGGTTGACCATGGGCGACGTGGCCACAGCCGCGTAGGGTGGCCCGCAGGAGCCGACGGTTCCCGTCGAGCACCCGGTACGGATGCCTCGGTGGCGTTCGGCTGGGACGATGGAGACCGGCCGGTCCGCGGTCGGTCGGCTGAACCCGGCCCGATCGCGGTGGAGCGACGCTACTGAGGGGATACCGCGGAGATGGCGAACCCGTTCGTCAAGGGCTGGAACTACCTGATGGCGCTCTTCGGTGCCAAGATCGATGAGCACGCCGATCCCAAGGTGCAGATCCAGCAGGCCATCGAGGATGCCCAGCGGCAGCACCAGGCGCTGGTCCAGCAGGCTGCGGCGGTCATCGGCAACCAGCGTCAGCTGGAGATGAAGCTGTCCCGGCAGATGTCCGAGGTCGAGCGGTTGCAGGGCAACGCCCGGCAGGCCCTGGTGCTCTCCGACCAGGCCCGCGCCAAGGGCGACGAGGCCGAGGCGGTGCGGTTCGAGCAGTCCGCCCAGGCCCTGGCCACCCAGCTGGTCTCGGCCGAGCAGGCCACCGAGGACCTGAAGACCCTGCACGACCAGGCGCTCGGCGCCGCCGCGCAGGCCCGCCGCGCCGTCGAGAACAACTCGATGATCCTCCAGCAGAAGCTCGCCGAGCGCACCAAGCTGCTCAGCCAGCTGGAGCAGGCCAAGATGCAGGAGACGGTGGCCCGCTCGCTGGAGTCGATGTCGTCGATGACCGCCCCCGGCACCACCCCGTCGCTTGACGAGGTACGTGACCGCATCGAGCGGCGGTACGCCAACGCGATGGGCCGCGCGGAGCTGGCCGGCAACTCCGTCGAGGGCCGGATGCTGGAGATCCAGAAGGCGACCATCGACTCGGCGGGCTCGGCCCGGCTGGAGCAGATCCGGTCCAGCATGGCGGGGGAGCAGCTCGGCGGCACGGCGCAGCGCCCGGCGGTGCCGCAGGGTGAGAAGGCGAGTCCGGGCAGCGACCCGACCGCCGCGGCCCGGCTGGACGAGCTGCGCGCCAGCATGGCCCGCGAACGGGGCACCGGCGACCCGACCGCTGCCGGCTGAACGGTTCGAGGAGGTCTTCGGTGGCAGACGAGCGGACGCGGTACTTCCGTCGGCTGGGTCGGCTGCGCCGGTCCGCCCGGCGGTGGAGCGTACTGGCCGGTGGGCTCGGCGGCGCCGCGGCGGTGCTGACTCCGTACGCCGGCCTCGGTCTGCCGGACGCGGCCTGGGCCGGCGCCGCGGGCAGCGCGGTGGCGTTGGCCGCCTGGCGCTGGATCGACCTGCGGGCGCTGGCCGCCCGCCCGGCGCCCCCGGCGCTGGATCCGGCCGAGGCTGCCGCCCGGTCCCGAGCGCGGCTGGTGGCCGCCGTCGAGCGACTGCCGGTCGGCTCGGGCGTGCTCGCCGAGGTGCGCCGTGTCCGCAGCCGGGTCGCGCTGCGCGGTACCACCGCCGGGCAGCAGTGGGCCCGACTGGACCGGGCGTCGCTCACCCTGGCCGGGATGGCGCCCCGGCTTACCGGGCTGGCCGAGCCGGCCGTGCTGGAGGCCGCTGCCGCCGACCGGTCGTTGCGCGACCTCGCCGCGCGGGTGGCCAGCGTGGAACGGGCCCTGCGGCTCGCGCCGACCGACGCCCGGGCGCCGTTGGCCGAGGCGCACCGCACGCTGACCGCCCAGCTGGAGAGCGGCGTGGCGGCCTACGAGCGGCTGGTGGTCGCCGCCGCCGGCTACCTCGCCGAGGACGCCCGACCGGAGCCCACCCACCCGGCAGCCGACCGGCTCACCGAGGCGACCGACCTGCTGCACGGGGTGGCCTCCGCCCTGGCCGAGCTGCGTGCCGGCGGCTCCGGGCTGCGGGCACCCACCAGCTGAGCCCCGCCCGGCCCGTCACGGTGGGGTCGTGACCGGGATCGGGCCGGTGTACGGCGAGCTGCCCACGACGTTGAACGACCGGATCCGGTAGTGGTAGGTCACGCCCCGGGCCAGCCCCGTGTTGGTGAAGCCGCGACCGGTCACGGTGAAGGTCGCCACCTCCTGCCCGAACGCCGGGTCCAGCGCCCGCTGCACGATGAACCCGGACCCCGGACCGGCGGGCGTGTGCGCCGTCCAACCCAGCACCACCGTGGCGGTGTCCGGCCCCGGCGCGCTCGCGGCGGCGGTCACCTCGCTCGGGGTGCCCGGCGCGGGCGGGGTGCTCGCCGCGGCCACCGTCGACCAGGCCGAGGCGGCACCCAGGTACGTGGTGCGGACCCGGTAGTAGTACGTGGTGTCCGGGGCGGCCGTGGTGTCCAGGTGGTTGTCACCGACCCCGATCGCCGTGGTGCCGGGGCCGCTGGTGAAGGTCGGGTTGGTGGCCCGCTGCACGTCGATGCCGGTGGCGAACGAGCGGTTCGTCCAGCGCAGGGCCACCCGCAGCGGCGCGGCGGGCGGGATCGCCGCGATCAGCCCGCCCGGCGCGGCGAGGTGCACCGAGGCGGGCACGCTGTTCGACCAGGACGAGTAGCTGACGTCGTTCTCCGCGCGAATCCGGTAGTGGTAGGTCGTGCCGGGGGTGACCGTGGCGTCGGTGTAGCGGGTGGCGGCGGCCGCGACGGTGATCGTGGTGACGTCGCCGCCGAAGGTCGCGTCGGTGGCCCGTTGCAGCAGGTGGCTGGTCGCGGGCGGGCGTCCGCCGTTGCCGGTCCACGCCAGGGCGATCGCCGGTAGCGCGGTGGCCGAGCCGGGCACCGGCGTGGCGGTCAGCCCGGTGGGGGCCCTCGGCGTCACCCGCAGCACCAGCGGCCGACTCATGCCCAGGTCGCGGTGGCCGGCGAGCTGGCTCTGCCAGCGGTACTCCCAACCGAGGTTGACCATCTGGTTGACCACCACCGCGGGTCGCCCGTCGGTCGGGCTGATCGGCGTCGACCCGGCCCGCGCGCCGGGTGGACGGCCGGGGTCGAGCAACCGGACGCTGTCGCCCAACTTGAACGGCAGGGCCGGGGCCACGGGGCGGAGCGCCACCACCACGTCCTCCCGCGGGTTGACCCGGACGATCTGCTTCCAGCCCAGCTCCGCACCGTGCGGGGGGCGCTGCGTGCCGTCCCAGCCGACCCGGTTGACGAGCTGCACGTCGCAGCCGCCGAAGTGCAGCGGCTCGGTCTGCCGGACGTTGCCGCTGATCCGCCAGAGCTGGGTGCCGTCGGCCGGCGCGCCGACCGGTATGGCCGGGTCGGCGGCGTACAGCACCTCGGTGACCGGGTCGGTCGGGCCGAGCGGCAGGGTCGCCGGGGCGAGCGGCCCGGCGTGCGGGTGGGCGACCCCGAGCCGCCCGGCCAACCGCCCGTGACCGGGTTCGAAGACCTGCTGGGCGGCCTTGACCTCGATCGGCAGGGTCACCGGGCCGGCGCCGCCCAGCGGTGTGAACGTCACGGTGTCGGCGTGCGCCGACACCGTCGTCCCGGCCGCCGTCCGGCTGCCGAAGGCCGGGTCGTACGCCGGCTGCGGCACGATCGGCGGGCGCTGGCTGGCCGCGTACGCCCCGGGCAGCCGATCCCGCAGCCGGGCCAGGTCGTACGCCGGTTCGGGCACGCCGCTCACCCGGAACTGGAGCAGGGTGCGGGTGTTCGGGCCGTACCCGGGCTCGGTGGGCGGCGGGCCGCCCTCGGCCGTCCGGTCCGGTGCGTCGGTGTGCTGGTCGTAGCGCGGGTCGAAGCCGGGCAGCGGGGCCGGGGCGTCGTTGTAGAGGATCAGCGTGCTGCCCGGCGCCACGGTGGAGAAGTCGACGAGCACATCGGCGCGCTCACCCGGGGCGAGCAGCAGCGTGTGCCCGTCCACGTTCAGCACGGTCGGGTCGAGCCGGTCGTAGCGGTACCCGATCGGCCGGTTCGGCAGCACCACCGGGGCGGGCAGCAGCCCGGCCTCGTTGCCGATCTGGACGAACTCCGGGCCGGCGGCCCGTGGGTCCGGCACACCGCCGTCCCGCCCGTCGCTCGGCCAGGCGGCCGGCCGGTCCGGCGCGCGTACGGCGGGCACCATCGGCACCTCGCCGGCGTCCGCGTCGGCCAGGACGCCGTCGTCGGTCCACATCGGCGCGTCCGAGCAGGCCCGGTAGAGCTGGAGGTTGAGGCTGCGGTCCAGGCAGGCGTTGAGGATGCGGAACCGGTACGCGCGTGGACGCACCTCCAGGTACGGGTAGGCGACGCCGTTGACGAGCGGGGTGTCGCCGTACGCCGCGGGCACCGCGGACGGGTGCGGCACCCCGGGGCGCAGCGGCGGCTCGGTGGGCGCGCCGACGGGGTCGTGGTGCGGGTTCGGCACCGGCCCCGGTCCGGTCGGCGGTGGCCCGCCGGTGATCCGTTCCGCCAGCGGCCAGCCGTTCACCGTGGGCTCGCCGTCGGCCCGGCTGCCGTCCGGGGCGGGACTGCGCGACCAGGGGCCGTAGTCCCACCGGCCGGTGGGGTTGCGCCCGCCGGACCGGTACGGGTTCTGCCGCGGCTGGTAGACGTGGGGGTGCCACAGGCTGCCCCGGGCGCCCCACCGTTCCCGGTCCCAGGTCGGGTCCTCGGCGGCGAGTTGGGTGTCGTCCGGTACGAACGTCTTGTCCTCGATCACCAGGGGGAGCTGGTCGGCCGGCAGCACCCCGTCGGCGACGAGCTGATCCTCGACCGGGTCGGTGAGCAGGTAGGGCGCGAGCTGACCACCGTAGACGGTGAGCCGGGCCAGGCCGAGGGTGTTGTCGTGGAACCAGAGCAGCCGGCCGCTCTGCTCGTTGGGAAAGTAGAGCGTGGTGGCGCCGGCACCAGGTGGCGGCATGTCCGGCACGGGCGTCAGGCCCGTCCCGGTCGGGTACGGGGTGATCTCGCCGGCCGGGGTGATCCACTGGCCGGGGTTGCCCGCGCTGGTCCAGCCGGTCTGCGCCCCGGCCAGGTGCAGCACCGCTCGGTTCTGCGGGTACGGCGCCGGGCCGTCCAGCGGGCCGATGCCGGCCCCCTCGACCGTCTCGTCGACCGGCAGGAACAGCTCGCCGGCCCGGCCGGTGGGGAGCTGGTTGATGAACTTCACCCGGACTGGCCGGCCCCGCCGGGCGTGGATCATCGGGCCGAGGTGCCAGGGCCGTTCCGGGGGCGCCACCGTGTTGTGGCCGGACGCGTCGGTGCCCAGGTTGAGCTGGCGGTAGCCGCGCAGCCGGGTGGCCGGCAGGTCCCGGTGCAGGCGTTGCGTGTACTCCTGGAGCCCGATCTCGTAGTAGTCGCAGCCCGGGTAGCTGATCGTGTCGGGCACCGCAACCGGCAACCGCCCGCCGAGGTCGGTGCCGCCCGCCCGGCCCGGGATCGGCAGCGCGTCGACGAACTTCCGCAGCCCGGTGCCCGGCACCGGCCGGCCGTCGGGGGCGCGCGTCGGGCGGGGACTGTACGCGACGTTCGGCACCGGCCCGAAACAGCGCGGCACGGCGGTCGGGTCCAGGCTCGCCGCGGGGGCGGCCTCCTCGGCGGTACGCGCGGCCGGGACGGACACCGTCCGGGCGAGGCTGTCGGGGGTGGGCCGGTAGAAGAAGGTGGAGCGGAGTCTGCGGAAGATCGCCATGACTCTCCCCGGGGTTGGGGCACGAGGATCGCCACCCCGGCGTGGCGACCCCCGGCACTCTGCTGACGGGCGGTGAGCATTCAACCGCAGCATGCGACGTCGGAGGCCGGATAGGAATTACCCAATCGTCCGTATCTGGGCTGGCCCCGGTCGGTGGGGGCCCGGTCAGCCGGGCGGTGGGGTGTGCGGCTGCTCCGGCTGGCAGACCGGGCACCAGTAGGTGACCCGTTCGCCCAGCTCCTCCTTGCGGATGGCGGTGCCGCAGCGGCGGCACGGCTGGGCGCGGCGGCCGTACACGTAGCTGGTCTGACCCCGGTGCAGCGAGCCGGTGGTGCTCTGCGTCCAGCGGCCCCGGTTGGCGGCCAGCAGCCGCTGGGCGAGCGCCACCGTGGCGGGCAGGTCCGGCACCGCGGCGACGGGCGTCCACGGCGACACGCCCCGCAGGAACAGCACCTCGCACTTGTAGAGGTTGCCCACCCCGGCCAGGTTGCGCTGGTCGAGCAGGGCCTCGCCGATGCTCTGCTCCGGGTGCGCGGCGAGCCGGTGGACCGCCTCGGCCGGGTCCCAGTCCGGGCCGAGCAGATCCGGCCCGAGGTGACCCACCAGACCGTCCTCCTCGGCGGTCGGCACCAGGGCCAGCTCGTGCAGGTGGTAGCCGACCGCCACCGCGCCGGGGGTGCGCAGCACCACCCGGATCAGGTGCGCGGGCCGGCCGCTCCACCGTTCCCCCGGCGCGTACGCCCGCCAGGCGCCGTCCATCCGCAGGTGGGAGTGGAGCGTCCACCGCGCGTCGTTCGGGGCGGTGAGGCGCAGCAGCAGGTGCTTGCCCCGGCTGGCCGACTCGCGGACGGTCCACCCGGTGAGGTCGGTGGTGGCCAGCTGCGGCACCCGGAAGTCGGACCCGGTGAGCCGCGCGCCGGCCAGCGCGCGGTGCAGCACGCGGGCGGTGTTCCAGACGGTGTCACCTTCGGGCACCCTGCCATCCTCCCTCTTTCGAGCAAGATTCGCATGTGTCGCTATTTGTAGGCAGGTTCCTCATGATCTCCTGACATGCGAGGGTCAGGGGGTTCTGAGGAGAATGCCCATGACGCGACCTCATTGTCGTATCCGATCCGCTACCCTCACCGCCACCCTCGCCCTCGCGCTCACCGCCGCCGTCGCGCCCGCCACCAGCCTTTTCCCCAGCGCCGTACCCGCAACCGCCACGTCGCTCACCCTGACCGCCGCCGTGCCCGGTGTGGAGCGGTGGAGCGCCGACCTGTCGGTCGTCGACCGTGACGACGTCAACGTCCGGCGTACCGCCGCCGGGCTGCGGCTGCGCGAGGCGCGCACGGCCGGGCGCAGCCCGCGCAGCCCGCACAGCGCGGTCGCCGAGGGCATGCTGCTGACCGCACCACGCACCCTCGCCCGACCGGCCACCCGGGTCCGCGCCGAGATCAGCGCCGACGTCCCCGCCGGCGCCAGCGTGGAGGCGCAGGTCCGCGGTTGGCGGGTCAGCGGCTGGACGGAATGGCGGTCCGCGACCGCCGGCGTGGTCTTCGACCGACCGGTCCGCCGGGTGCAGACCCGGGTGGTGCTGACCGCGCGGGCCGGCGGCGCCACCGCGACGGTACGCGGCGTCCAGCTCACCGCCGACGCGACGGCAGCCGTCTCCGCCGCCACGCCCGGCCTCACCTACCGGGTGTACGCCACCCGGATCGGGCTGGTCGGCGAACTGACCGCCAACGGCCGCACCATCCAGCCGCGCGACCACTTCGCGGCGCTACCGTCGCGCCGGAGCCTCTCCCCGCTCAACAGCGGCGACTACACCGTGCGGGTCTGCACCACCACGGGCGCCCGCTGCGAGTACGCCCCGGTCTGGGACGTCGGGCCGTGGAACACCCGCGACGACTACTGGAACCCGTCCGCGGTACGGGAGAACTGGAAGAACCTGCCGCAGGGCCGGCCCGAGGCGCAGGCCGCCTACCAGTCCGGCTACAACGGCGGGCGGGACCAGTTCGGGCGTACGGTGCTCAACCCGGCCGGCGTCGACCTGGCCGACGGCACGTTCACCGACGGCCTGCAGCTCACCACCAACGCCTGGGTGGACGTCGCCTACCTGTGGACCGGCGGCGGGCCGCGCGGCGTCGTCGGTGACGGGCCGCTCAACATCCGCAGCGGGCCCAGTACGTCGTACAGGGTCCGCGGCCTCGCCGCCCGGTTCGCCAACGTGCCGATCCAGTGCTACGTCACCGGTCAGTCGGTCGCCGGCCCGTACCGCACCACCACCAGGTGGAACCGCCTGGCCACCGGGCAGTACGTCAGCCACGCGTACATCTCCGCCGTCTACGGCGGCGGCGTGCCGGTCTGCTGAGTCGGCCCTACCCCGGCGGGGTCGTCAGGGACGCTCGTCGGGGCGGGCGGGGCGCACCATGTCCTGGTAACGCGGGTGGCTCGCCCCGTACACGGCGTAGTTGAGCCGGGCGTGCGACAGGCTCAGGTCGCCGTTCGCGCCGCCGCGCACCGCGTCGGCGTCGGCGTCGCTCTGACCGTCGTCGGTCCAGAAGCAGACCGGGCAGGTCCCGCCGCCGGTCCGAGAGGCACAACAGGGACAGCCCACGGGAACTACGTGTTCACCCACCGGGGCAGCATTCCATAGTCGAATGTCACCCGGCCACCCGCAGGAGGTCGCCCGGACGCACCCCGAGGACGTCCACCGCTCGGCCGCCGTTGACCGCCACCGCCACCAGATCGGCCGAATCGACGTACACCACCAGGCCGCCCTCCGGTGCGTCGCCGAACGTCCGTCCGCGCACCGCCCCGCGGGCCGGTGCGGGCCCCGGCGGGCCCACCCGGACGGTGGCCGGGAGCGGGCCGAGCACCTCGGCCGGTGCGGCCAGTTGGACGTTTCCGAAGTGGTCGACGGTCAGCACCTCGGCGGTGAAGCCCTCGGCGTCGCGGGCCACGACCGCCGGCGGCAGCCGGACGAGCCCGTCCGGGTCGACCGCCGGACCCGCCTCGGCCAGCGGCGCGCCGAGCGCCAGCCGGGCCGCCACCGGGGCGAAGACGTCCCGGCCGTGGAACGTGCCGGACACCCGGGCCGCCAGCCAGCGCGGCTCGGTCAGCTCCACCGCGGCGGTCACCCCGCCGAGCGCGGCAGCGGCGTCCGGCAGCAGCCCGTTGTCCGGGCCGACCAGCAACCCACCCGGGGTGGCCAGCGCGACGCCCCGCCGGGCGGTGCCCACCCCCGGGTCGACCACCGCCACGTGCACGCCCACCGGCAGGTACGGCACCGTCTGCGCCAGCACGGCGGCACCGCGTCGGACGTCCGCCGGCGGCACCAGATGGGTCACGTCGATGACCCGGGCGGCCGGCGCGATCCGGGCGATCACCCCGTGGCAGGCGGCCACGAATCCGTCGGTGAGGCCGTAGTCGGTGGTCAACGAGACCCAGGGCGTGACAGCCATGCCGGCAGGTTAACCGTCGACGTCGGTCCGCGGTTCCACCAGTGGGATCTCCGGCTTGAGCCGACGGGCGCGTCGGTGCCCGCCGGAGCGTACCCAGGCCGTGCGGCCGATCGCCGGTGGCGGATATGGGACAGCGCGGTGGCTGACCGGCCACTGCCGCCGTCGGGCGTGGCCCGGCAGACTGCCCTGGTGACACATCGGAGCCTGCCCGCCGTCGGGATCCTTTTGGTCGCCGTCGCGCTGACCGCCGGCTGCGGCAGTGACGACGACAGCCCTCGGGCGGCCCCGCCGGCGTCGCCCGTCGCGACCCTGGCGGCGAGCGACCTCGCGAGCGCGCCGACGCCGTCGGTGGTCCCGTCCGGTTCGGCCGATGCCGCCGGGCCGTCGGGTCGCCCCGCTCAGCCGACCCCGCCGCCCGCCGTGCCGCCCGCGCCGCCGCAGGGGCCGGTCGAGCGCCGGCCGGCCAGCCCGCCGCCGGTGGTGCTGCCCCCGCGCCCGGCCGGTGCGCCCGGTGCCCGCCAGGTGGTCGACGCCTTCAAGGCCGCCGGTCTGCGAGTGACGCACCCCAAAGACCGCTCCGTTGACTGTGGACCGGACGGTCTCGGTCTGGGCTGTTCCGAGATCGTCGCCACCGATGGCGTGACGGTCTACGTGTTCCCCGACGAGACCAGCGCCGGCGACATCGCCGAGACGTGGGGCGGCCAGTCGTACCGGCGCGGCGCCGTGGTGCTCAACTACCTCGAGGCGAAGACCCCGGCGGCCGACCGACTTCGCTACGAGAAGATCCTCAACAGCCTCCACTGACACCAAGCGCCGGCCACCAGCCTCGGCCACCAGCCGCCGCCGCCGACCGCCGATCGCCGGCCGCCGATCGCCGGCCGCCGGCCGCCGATCGCCGATCGCCGATCGCCGATCGCCGATCGCCTTAGCGTCGGTGGCCGGGGCATGTCTGTCTCGTGAGCGATATGACTGTGAGTCATAGATATGACTCACAGTCATATCGCTCGACGGGAGATTGGCTAGCCGGTGGGCCGGTGGGCCGGTGGGCCGGTGGGCCGGTGGGCCGGTGGACCTGGCGGGCCAAGTGGGCCGGGTGGGCCCGGGCCGGGTGGGCCTGGTGGGCCGGTGGGCCGACACCGCCCGGCGCAGCATGTCGCGTGGGCCTGGTGGCCCAAGTGGGCCGGGTGGGCGCGGGCCGGGTGGGCCCGGTGGGCCGGGTGGCCCAAGTGGGCCGGGCGGGAATGGCGGGCCGGTGGGCCGGACGGGCCGGGTGCGCCGAGTGGCCCAAGCGGGCCGGACGGCCAGTGGGCCAGGTGGCCGCCGCGCTGGCGTCGCGCGGTCGGATCAGCCGCGCAGGCGCAGGCCGCGCGGGGTGGCCCGGAAGCCGGCGGCGGTCAGCGCGTCCCGCAGCGGCGAGGAGTGCACCGCCTCGCCGTCGGCCCGCTCCACCGACATCGCGCCCAACGCTCCGGAGTGGACGGCGTCGGCGAGCGCCTTGCCGGCCGCCGCGAGCGTTTCGGCGTCGTCGGTGAAGGAGAGCAGCGTCCGGCCGCCGCGTTCCACGTACAGCACCAGGTCACCGGCGACCTGCACCACCAGCGCGCCGGCCTTGCGACCGGCCCGGTGCCCGGTCGCGGGGGCGGCCCCGTCGCCGGAGTCGACGACGCGTTCCGGCCAGGGCAGCGCCGCGCCGTACGGGTTGGCGGGGTCGGTGGCCGCGAGGACCGTGGTCGGCCCGCTCCGGCCGCGCGCGCCGTCGGCCGGGTCGGCAAGCGCGCGGAGCCGGTCCACCGCGCCGGGCACCGCGAACTGCGCCGCGCCGAGGCCCTCGACGAAGTAGCCCCGGCGGGCCGCGCCGCGCTCCTCCAGCGCCGACAGCACCGGGTAGACGGCGGAGAACCCGCCGACCACCTGCTCGGCCATCACCGCGCCCCGGGTGACCACGCCGTGCCGTTCCAGCAGCACGTCGGCGAGGGCGGCGGCCCGCCTGGTCGGGTCGAGGTCCCGCTCGGGAAGACGCGACCAGCGGCCGGCGACGGTCGGTGGGCCGCTCCGGGTGGGCAGCGCCACCCGGCCGGGCCGCCGGTAGCGGGTGCGCGGCGCGGAGGGCCGCGACCGGTGCGCACCACCGGCGCCGAGGACCGCCCGCAGCGGGGCGAGGGTGTCGTTGGTGAGGTGGCCTGCCCAGACCAGATCCCAGATCACCCCGGTCAGCGCGGTGTCGTCGGTGGAGCCGACCCGGTCGGCCAGCGCGCGGAAGAACAGCGCCTGCCCGTCGCCGAGCGCGTCGAGTACCGCGTCGTGCAGCGGGGTACGGGTCAGCGCCTCGTCGGGCGGCGGGAGCAGCAGCGGCGCGGCGTCCGCGTACGCCAGGGTGACCCAGCCGTCGCCCCCGGAGATCGCCCCGGACCCGGCCCAGAGCACCTCACCGCTGGCGCACAGCTCGTCGAGGTGGGCGGGGGAGTAGTCGGCGACCCGGCCGGGCAGCACCAGCCGCTCCAGCGCGGACGCCGGCACCGCCGCGCCCTGCAACTGCTCCACCGTGGCGGCGAGCGCCTCCACGCCCCGGGCGGACGAGCCGACCTGCTGCCAGCGCGGCAGGAACGTGGCCAGCGCCCGGGGCGGCACCGGCTCGATCTCCCGGCGCAGCGCCGCGAGCGAACGGCGGCGCAGCATCCGCAGCACCTCGGCGTCGCACCACTGGGCGCCGGCCGTGTCCGGTGTGAACTCCCCGGAGACGACGCGGCCGGTGGCGGCGAGGCGGCGCAGCGCCTGCTCGACGACGAACACCCCGAGCCCGAAGCGCGCCGCGCAGCTCGCGGCGGAGAACGGCCCGTGGGTGCGGGCGTAGCGGGCCACCAGGTCACCGAGCGGGTCAGCCACCGGGGCGAGGTACGCCTCGGCCACCCCGACCGGCAGCGCCACGCCGAGGGCGTCGCGCAGCCGGGCGGCGTCCTCGATGCCCACCCAGCGCTGCTCGCCAGCGATGCGGACCCGCAGCACCCGGCGGGTGGCCTCCAACTCGGTCAGCCAGCCCTCCGGCACACCCCGCTCGGTCACCTCGGCGTCGCTCAGGTCGCCGAGCACCCGCAGCAGCTCGACCACGTCCTCCGCGTCGCGCGGGCGGCGCTGGTCGGTCAGCCAGCGCAGTTGCCGATCGGTCTCGGCGAGCACCGCCGGATCCAGCAGTTCGCGCAGGTCGACCCGGCCGAGCAGCTCGCCGAGGAGGGTGGAATCCAGCGCGAGGGCGGCGGCCCGGCGCTCGGCGAGCGGGGCGTCGCCCTCGTAGAGGAACGCGCCGACGTAGCCGAAGAGCAGCGACCGGGCGAACGGGGACGGCGCGCTGGTCTCCACCTCGACCAGGCGGACCTTGCGGGCCGCCAGGTCGCGCATGAGCCCGGCCAGCGCCGGCTGGTCGAAGACGTCCTGGAGGCACTCCCGGGCGGCCTCCAGGGTGACCGGGAAGTCGGCGTACTCACGGGCGACGTCGAGCAGTTGCGCGGCGCGTTGCCGCTGCTGCCAGAGCGGCTGGCGGCGGCGCGGGTCGCGGCGGGGCAGCAGCAGCGAGCGGGCGGCGCACTCCCGGAAACGGGCGGCGAAGAGCGCGGACGTGCCGACCGACTCCTCCACGAGCTGGGCGATCTCGTCGGGTTCGAAGACCACCACGTCGGCGCCGGGTGGCTCGTCGGCGGTGTCGGGCAGGCGCACCACGATCCCGTCGTCGGAGGGCATCACCTGGGCGTCCACCCCGTACCGCTCGGCCAGCCGGCGGCCCACGGCGAGGGCCCACGGCCCGTTGACCCGCGCGCCGAGAACGCTGTGCACGGCCAGCCGCCAGTCGCCCAGCTCATCGCGGAACCGCTCGACCACGATGGTGCGGTCGTCGGGCAGCGAGCGGGTGGCCTCCCGCTGGTCGCGCAGGTAGGCCATCAGGTTGGCGGCGGCCCAGTCGTCCAGCCCGCCGTCGCGCAGCGCGGTCAGCGCCGCCTCGTCGCTCAACCGCAGGAGGGTGCGCACCCGGGCGCCGATGGCCCGACCCAGCTCGACCGGGCGGCCCAGCTGGTCGCCCTTCCAGAACGGCATCCTGGCGGCCTGGCCGGGCGCGGGGGAGACCAGCACCCGGTCGGGTGTGATCTCCTCGATGCGCCACGACGAGGAGCCGAGCAGGAAGACGTCGCCGACCCGCGACTCGTAGACCATCTCCTCGTCCAGCTCGCCGACCCGGGCGGCCCGCTCGGCGCCGGCCAGGAAGACCCCGAACAGACCCCGGTCGGGGATGGTGCCGCCGCTGGTCACCGCGAGGCGCTGCGCGCCGGGCCGGCCGGTGAGCAGGTCGCTGGCCCGGTCCCAGACCAACCGGGGGCGCAGCTCGGCGAACGCGGTGGACGGGTAGCGGCCGGAGAGCATGTCCAGCACGGCGTGCAGCGCGGAGTCGGGCAGCTCGTTGAAGGGCGCGGCCCGGCGGACCAGCACGGCCAGGTCGCCGACCCGCCACGGCTCCAGAGAAACCATCGCGACGATCTGCTGGGCCAGCACGTCCAGCGGGTTGCGCGGGTAGTGCAGCTCCTCGATCGCGCCGTCGGTCATCCGCTCGGCGACGACCGCGCAGGACAGCAGGTCGCCACGGTGCTTGGGGAAGACCACCCCGCGGGAGACCGCGCCCACCTGGTGCCCGGCCCGGCCGACGCGTTGCAGGCCGGCGGCGACGCTCGGTGGGGCCTCGATCTGCACCACCAGGTCGACCGCGCCCATGTCGATGCCCAGCTCCAGGCTGGAGGTGGCCACCACCGCCGGGAGCTGGCCGGACTTGAGCGCCTCCTCGATGTGCTTGCGCTCCTCGCGCGAGACGCTGCCGTGGTGCGCGCGGGCGATCACCGGCGCGGCGCCGGTGGCCGCGCCGGACTGGGCCATCACCTCGGCTGGCGCGCGACTGCTGCCCGGACCGGGCGCCGAGCCGCCGTTGGCCGGCGCGCGACTGCTGCCCGGACCGGGCGCCGAGCCGCCGTTGGCCGGCGCGCGGTTGCGGACCGGACCGGCCGGGCCACCCCACCGCTGCGCGCCGGGCGCCGGGCCGCCGTCGGCCGCCGGCTCGTCGCCCACCGACAACCCATCCGGTACGTCGATCGCGCCCACGGCCGACGCGGAGGCGATCGCGGCGGAGGCGACCTCCTCGGCGGCCAGCTCGTTGAGCCGGGCGCACAGGCGCTCGGCGCTGCGGCGGGAGTTGGTGAAGACGATGGTGGAGCGGTGCTGACCGATGAGCGTGAAGACCCGCTCCTCGACGGCCGGCCAGATCGAGGCACGGCGTGGCCCGGGACCGCCGAGGGAATCCTCCGGCGGCTGCTCCTGCTCGTCGAGGCGGGTCATGTCCTCCACGGGGACCTGCACGCTGACCTCGATGGTCTTCGCCGTGGCCGGCTGCACGACGTCGACCGGCCGGGCGCCGCCGAGGAACCGGGCGCAGGCGTCGACCGGTCGGACGGTGGCGGAGAGGCCGATCCGTTGTGCCGGCGTGGGCAGCAGCTCGTCCAGGCGTTCCAGCGAGAGGGCGAGGTGGGCGCCGCGCTTGCTGCCGGCCACCGCGTGCACCTCGTCGACGATCACCGTCTGGACGCCGCGCAGCGAGTCCCGAGCGGCGGAGGTGAGCAGCAGGAACAGGGACTCGGGCGTGGTGATGAGGATGTCCGGTGGGGTGCGGGCGAAGGCCCGTCGCTCGTCGGCAGGTGTGTCGCCGGTGCGCATGCCGACGGTGATGTCCGGCGGCGTCACGCCGAGCCGGGTCGCCGCCTGCCGGATGCCGGCCAGCGGGGCGCGCAGGTTGCGCTCCACGTCGACGGCGAGAGCCTTGAGCGGGCTGACGTAGAGCACCCGGCACCGCTGCCGTGCCTCGGCCGGTGCGGGCTCGCGGGCCAGCCGGTCCAGCGACCAGAGGAAGGCGGCGAGCGTCTTGCCGGAGCCGGTGGGCGCCACGACGAGGGCGTTGCGGCCGGCGGCGACGGATCGCCAGGCGCCGGTCTGGGCGGCGGTGGGCGCGGCGAAGGCGGCGTCGAACCAGGCGCGGGTGGCCGGGCCGAAGCCGTCGAGCACCCCGCCCTTGTCCGCATCTCCCCCGCTCACCGATCCATCCTGCCCCGCCGGTACGACAACCACGAGCGGCCCACGGGGGAACGTGCCGAGCTGGATGGGAAAAGCGATGGATGCGCCATTAATACGTTAAGTCTCACTTAACTGCTTGCTTGTAAGGAGCAACATAAAGTAACTTCACCCGCAACGCGAACCGGGTGGAGGGGATCGGATGGCCGGCGAGCCGCGACACGTCGAACCCGCCACCGATGTGCTGATCCGCAAGGTCGACAGTCACCTCGCCACGCTCCGCGGCGGCCTGCACGGGCCCGAGCTGGAGCTCGCCGAACGCCTCGCCCGTTGCCTGCGCGAGATGGTCGTCTCCACCGCCCAGGCCAGCGCCGCCGACCGGGGGCAGGTCCGCGTCGCCGTGCACTATTTCGTGCTCCGCCGGGAGAGCCGCGGCCGGCTGCTCTCGATGCGGTCG
The DNA here is from genome assembly GCF_040607775.1 of Micromonospora sp. NPDC005237. Taxonomy (NCBI): domain Bacteria; kingdom Bacillati; phylum Actinomycetota; class Actinomycetes; order Micromonosporales; family Micromonosporaceae; genus Micromonospora; species Micromonospora sp. NPDC005237. Next base: position 884,392 of record NZ_JBEXHJ010000001.1, read on the forward strand.
CTGGTCGTCGCGGAGCGGGTCGTCGCGAAGGTCGCCCGCCAGCTCGGCCGCGTCGATCTGCTGAGCGAGCTGCACCTGGAGAGCTCGGACCTCGACGACGAGCTGACCGTCGGCGACGCCCTGCTGCGCTGACCGTCGACCGCCGACCGCACACCAGGGCTCATAGCGGGCTGATTCCGGCAAAACCGCCCGAAGGGCGGAGAACTGGCGTTCGATCGCTGCTAGGCGCCACCGCTGTACGGGCGTCGGCCACCTCGATCGGGAGTGCGGGTGCTGGTACTGCTCATCCTCCACCTCGCGGCGGCCCTCGCCGCGCCGCTGCTCGTCCGGTGGTGGGGTCCGCGCGCGTGCTATCCGCTGGCGCTCGCGCCGGCCGCCGCGTTCGGCTGGGCGCTGGCCCGCACCCCGGCCGTCGGTCACGGCGGCGCGGTGGTCGAGACGTACCCGTGGATCGGGCAGTTGGACCTGGACATCGCGCTGCGCCTCACCACGCTGTCCTGGCTCCTGACCCTGTTGATCGGCGGCGTCGGCGCGCTGGTGCTGGTCTACAGCGCCCGGTACTTCGACGCGGGCGCGCCCGGGATGGCGCAGTTCGCCGCCGTCCTGGTCGCCTTCGCCGGCGCGATGCTCGTCCTGGTCTTCGCCGACGACCTGCTGCTGCTCTACGTCGGCTGGGAGCTGACGACGATCTTCTCGTACCTGCTGATCGGGCACAGCACCGAACGCCGGTCCAGCCGGTGGGCGGCGGCGCAGGCGTTGACCGTCACCACGGCGGGCGGGCTGGCCATGCTGGTCGGGTTCATCCTGCTCGGCCAGCGCGCCGGCAGCTACCGCTGGTCGGAGATCGCCACCCACCCGCTGCCCGGCGGCGGCTACCTGATCACGGCGGTGCTGCTGATCCTGGCCGGGGCCCTGTCCAAGTCGGCGGTGCTGCCGTTCAGCTCCTGGCTGCCGGTCGCGATGGCGGCGCCCACCCCGGTCAGCGCGTACCTGCACGCCGCCGCCATGGTCAAGGCGGGCGTCTACCTGGTCGGGCTGCTCACGCCGGTGCTCGCCACGGTCGGCCCGTGGCGGCCCGTGGTGCTCATCGCCGGTGTGGCCACCATGCTCATCGGCGGCTGGGCGGCGCTGCGGCAGACCGACCTGAAGCTGTTGTTGGCGTACGGGACGGTCAGCCAGTTGGGCCTGCTGGTCGCGGTGACGGGCGCGGGCACCCCGGACGCCGCGCTGGCCGCCACGGCGATGCTGCTGGCGCACGCCCTGTTCAAGGCGGCGCTGTTCCTGGTCGTCGGCGTCATCGACCACGGCGCCGGCACCCGCGACCTGCGCGAGCTGTCCGGGCTGCGGCGCTGGTCGCGGCCGTTGTTCGCGGTCGCGGTGCTGGCGGCGGCGTCGATGGCAGGCGTGCCGCCGCTGGTCGGGTTCGTCGCCAAGGAGGCGGTCTTCGCGGCGTTCACCGACGACCCGGTGCTCCTCACCGGGCTGGTCGCCGGGACGGTGCTCACCGTGGCGTACAGCGCCCGCTTCCTCTGGGGCGCGTTCGCCGACCGGCCGGGCGTCGAACCGGTCGAGCCGGTGCCGATCGCGGCGTCGATGCTGGTCCCCCCGGCCGTGCTCGCCGTCGTCGGGCTGCTCGCCGGCCCCGCCGCCGGCGTGCTGGACGGGCTGCTCAGCCCGTACGCCGAACTGCTCGGCGCGGTCGACGGGCACCTGACGCTCTGGCCCGGGCCGACCGCGGCGCTCGGTCTGTCCGTGCTGGCGCTCGCCGGCGGCGGCCTGCTCTTCGCGCTACGCGGACCGCTCGCCCCGGTGTTGGCCCGGCTCCGCGCGCCGGTCAGCGGCAATCAGGGGTACGAGTGGACCGTCGGCCGGTTCGACCGCCTCGCCATCGAGGTCACCGGCGCGACCCAGCGGGGCTCCCTGCCGCAGTACCTGGGCATCATCCTGATCACCCTCGTGCTGCTGCCCGGTGGGGCGATGCTCGCCGCCGGGCCGTGGCGGGCCGGGCTCCCGCTCTGGGACAACCCGCTGCAACCGGTGGTCGTGGTGGTGATCGCGGTGGCCGCGCTGCTCGCGGTCGGCGCTCGCCGGCGGTTGACCGCGATGCTGCTGGTGGGGATGACCGGCTACGGCACCGCCATGCTGTTCATCCTGCATGGCGCACCGGATCTCGCGCTCACGCAGTTCCTGGTGGAGACCGCGACCATCGCCGTGTTCGTGTTGGTGCTGCGCCGCCTGCCGGAGCGTTTCTCGGCCCGTCCGCTGCGCCGCAGCCGATGGACCCGCCGGGTGATCGGCGTGGCGATGGGCGTGGCGGCGGGCGGGCTCGCCCTCGTCGCGGCCGGGGCCCGTCGCGCACCGGACATCTCCGCAGTCTTCCCGGACCTGGCGGTGGGCGAGGCGTACGGCCGCAACGTGGTCAACGTGACCCTGGTCGACATCCGGGCCTGGGACACCATGGGGGAGGTGGCGGTGCTGGTGGTGGCCGCCACCGGGGTGGCCAGCCTGATCTTCGAGCGGTCCCGTACCGGGCCGCGACCGCGCCGGCCGGAGTCGGCCGATCGGGCGGCCCGGTCCAACCGGCCGGTCTGGTTGCGGGGCGGCCCGACCCTCTACGAGGAGCAGCGTTCGCTCGTGCTGGAGGTGGTCACCCGGCTGATCTTCCACACGGTGGTGCTGTTCTCGCTGTTCCTGCTCTTCTCCGGGCACAACGCGCCGGGCGGCGGGTTCTCGGGCGGACTGGTGGCGGGGCTCGCGCTGGCGGTCCGCTACCTGGCCGGCGGCCGGTACGAGCTGACCGAGGCCGCCCCGGTGGGCGCCGGCCTGATCCTCGGCGCGGGGTTGGCCGTGGCGGTGGGCTCCGGCGCGGTGGCGCTGGCGGCCGGTGGGTCGGTGCTGGAGAGCGCCAAGCTCGACCTGTCCCTGCCGCTGATCGGCGACGCCCACCTCGTCACCTCGCTGTTCTTCGACATCGGCGTGTACCTGATCGTGATCGGGCTGATGCTGGACATCCTGCGCAGCCTCGGCGCCGAGGTGGACCGGCACATCGAGGCCACCGGCACGGCGAGCGGCGGTCTGGCCGTCGACAAGGGCGGCCGGACGTGACGGCGAGTGGCCCCGGACCCACGATGGTGTTGGTGCTCGCCGTCGCGGTGCTGGTCGGGTGCGGGGTGATCCTGCTGCTGGAGCGCAGCCTCACCCGGATCCTGCTCGGCGTGATCCTGCTCGGCAACGGGGTCAACCTGCTGATCCTGCTGGGCGGCCGGTCCGGTGGCGCGCCGGTCGTGGGCACCGGGCCGGTGGACCAGATGAGTGACCCGCTGCCGCAGGCGATGGTGCTGACCGCCATCGTGATCACGTTCGGGTTCACCGCGTTCCTGCTCGCCGTCGCGTACCGGAGCTGGTATCTCACCGGCGACGACGAGGTGCCCGACGACCTGGAGGACCGCCAGATCATCCGCCGTGCCGGGCGCAACGAGGTGGGGGCCGTCGACCACGGCGGCGAGGGCCCGGACGGCGACGCGGAGCAGGTCGATCCCGAGCCGGCCCGCCGACGGCTCCGGCGTGGCAGAGGGGACGGGGCGCGGTGAGCGGGGCGTGGGGGACGTGGTGAGCAGGCTCCTGCCGCTGCCGGTGGTGGTGCCGCTGCTCGGCGCGGCGCTGACCCTGCTGCTGGCCACCCGGCCCCGGGTGCAGCGGGCGGTCAGCGTGCTCTGCCTGACCGTCACGTTCACCGTCGCGGTGGTGCTGCTGGTGCAGGCGTACCGGCACGGGCCGGTGGTGCTCGCGATCGGCGGGTGGCCGCCACCGGTCGGCATCGTGCTGGTGGCCGACCAGTTGGCCGCGCTGATGCTTGTGGTGTCCTCGGCGGTGACCCTCTGCGTGCTGCTGTACTCGATCGGCCAGGGCCGCAGCGAGACCAGCGAGAGCGCGCCGGTGGTCATCTTCCACCCGACGTACCTGGTGCTCACCGCGGGTGTCACCAACGCGTTCCTGGCGGGCGACCTGTTCAACCTGTTCGTCGGCTTCGAGATCCTGCTGGCGGCCAGCTTCGTGCTGATCACGCTGGGCGGCACCGAGACGCGGATCCGCACCGGGTCGACGTACGTGGTGGTCAGCATCCTCTCCTCGATGATCTTCCTGGCCGCGGTGGGGCTGGTGTACGCGGCCACCGGCACGCTCAACCTGGCGCAGCTCGCCCAGCGCCTCGACGACCTGCCGGACAACGTCCGGTTGACCCTGCAACTGATGCTGCTGCTCGCGTTCGCGATCAAGGCGGCGGTCTTCCCGCTGTCGGCCTGGCTGCCGGACAGCTATCCCACGGCCCCGGCCCCGGTCACCGCCGTGTTCGCAGGGCTGCTCACCAAGGTCGGCGTGTACGCGATCATCCGTACCGAGACGTTGCTGTTTCCGGGTGGTCAGGTCGACGGTCTGCTCATGGTCGTCGCCGGGCTGACCATGCTGGTCGGCATCCTCGGCGCGGTGGCGCAGTCGGACATGAAGCGGCTCTTCTCGTTCACCCTAGTCAGCCACATCGGCTACATGATCTTCGGGGTGGCGTTGAGCACCGCCGCCGGTCTCGCCGGCGCGATCTTCTACGTGGTGCACCACATCACCATCCAGACCACGCTGTTCCTGGTGGCCGGCCTGGTCGAGGAGCGGGCCGGCAGCACCGACCTGCGCCGTCTCGGCGGCCTGGCCCGAATGGCGCCCCTGCTCGGCGTCCTCTTCTTCGTACCGGCGATGAATCTCGCCGGGGTGCCGCCGTTCTCCGGGTTCCTCGGCAAGCTCGGCCTGCTCCAGGCCGGTGTGGCGGCCGGCGGGGCGCTGCCCTTGACGCTGGTGGCGGCCGGCACGCTGACCAGCCTGCTCACCCTGTACGTGGCCTCCCGGGTGTGGAACATCGCGTTCTGGCGGGCGCCCCGGACCGTCTCCAGCGAGCCCACCGTCCGGCTGCCCACCGTGATGGTCGGCGCGACCGCCGCCCTGGTCGCGTTCGGGTTGACGCTCACCGTGCTGGCCGGCCCGCTCTTCGACGTCACCGCCGACGCGGCCACCGACCTGCTCTTGCGTACGCCGTACGTGCGGGCCGTCCTGCCCGGTGTCGTGCCGTGACCGGCCCGCGCGCGACGACCCCGACGGGCGCGACCCCGCCGGTGCGGAGCCGGTTCGGGCGTTGGCGGGACCAGGCGTTGGCGCTCGGCTGGCTGGTGCTCGTCTGGAACCTGCTCTGGGGTTCGATCAACCTCGCCAACATCATCGGTGGCCTGCTGGTGGGCGGCGCGGTCCTGGTGTTCTTCCCGCTGCCGGCGGTCAGCTTCGGCGGCCGGCTGCGGCCCGGTGCCCTGGTGGCGTTCGCGGGCCGGTTCGCCGTCGAACTCGTCAGCGCGAGCCTGCACATCGCCCGGATCGCCGTACAACCCGGCTACCGCCCGCGCGGGGCGATCATCGCCGTGGCGCTGCGGGTTCCCACCGACCTGAACCTGGCGCTCACCGCCGAGGCGGTCTCGCTGGTGCCGGGCACGCTGATCCTCGAGGTGGACCGGGAGTCGGCGACGCTCTACCTGCACGTGCTGGACACCCACGGGCCGGCGGACCTGGCCCTCTCCCGGGAACGCACCCTCGACGTCGAGCGACGGATCGTCCGGGCGGTGGGCAGCGCCGCCGAACTGCGCCGCGTCGGGCCCCATCCCGTCGAGAAGGGAAACTCCCAATGATCACGTTCCTGGCCGTCGTCCTCACCACCCTGCTGTCGGTGACCGCGCTGCTCGCGCTGATCCGGCTCTACCGGGGCCCCTCGCTGCTGGACCGGGTGATCGCGGCGGACATGCTCCTCGCCACCATGGTCGGCGCGGTGGGCGCGGAGGCGGCGGTCAACCGGCACGCCACCACGCTGCCCGTGCTGGTGGTGCTCTCCCTGCTCGGTTTCGTCGGCTCGGTGTCCCTGGTCCGCTTCGCCGTGCGGGAGCAGGCGTGATGGTGGCGACCGGCGGACACTCGGCGGCCGGTGTGCTCGCGACGGCTGCCGACTGGCTCGGCGCCGCCTGCCTGGTGACCGGCGCGCTGCTCGCCCTGTCCGCCGCGATCGGTGTGCTGCGCTTCCCGGACGCCCTGTCCCGGATGCACGCGGCCACCAAACCCCAGGTGCTGGGAGTGCTCCTGCTGCTGCTCGGCATCACGCTACGGCTGCGGTCCGCGGCCGACGTCGGCACGATCCTGCTGGTGGCGGTCTTCCAGTTGGCCACCGCGCCGGTCGCGGCACAGATGATCGGCCGGGCCGCGTACCGGTCCGGCCGGTTCGACCGCGGCCTGCTCGACGCCGACGAGTTGGCCGAGCGCCCGGCGGGCGGCGGACCCGGCGACGGCCGCGCCCGGCCGGAGTGAACCGGACGATCGACGCCTTCGGCCCACCCTCAGCGGAGTCCCAGGCAACGCCGATAAAATAGCGGCATGATCGACTCTTCTGCCCAGGAGGGCAGCAGTAGCCAGCCGGGTCGTGCCCGGCATATTCCCGTCCCGACGGCCCCGGGAGCCCTGAGCGACCCGTGTTGATCGTCGTCGGCCTTCTCTTGATCATCCTGCTCACTGCCGCCACCGGTTACTTCGTGGCGCAGGAGTTCGGCTATGTCGCCGTGGACCGGGGCAAGCTGCGCCAGCTCGCCGACGACGGCGACCAGGCCGCCGCCCGGGCCCTCACCGTCACCAGCCGGCTCTCCTTCGTGCTCTCCGGTGCGCAACTAGGCATCACCGTCACCGCCCTGCTGGTCGGCTACGTCGCCGAGCCGTACCTCGGCGGCGGCCTCGCCGACCTGTTCGGCGTCGCCGGTCTCCGCGAGTCGGTCAGCCTGCCGCTGTCGGTGGCGCTGGCCCTGGTCATCGCCACCGTGGTGCAGATGGTCCTCGGCGAGCTGGCCCCGAAGAACCTCGCCATCGCCCGGGCCGAGTCACTCGCCCGGGCGCTGAGCCGGTCCACCCTCCTCTACCTGGCGATGGCCGGGCCGGTGATCCGGCTCTTCGACCGCGCGTCGATACGCCTGCTGCGCCGGGTCGGCATCGAGCCGATCGAGGAGCTGCCCAGCGGCGCCACCCCCGCCGACCTGGAACAGATCATCGCCGAGTCCCGCGAGGAGGGCAGCCTGGACGCCGAGATGTCCACGCTGCTCGACCGCGGGCTCGACTTCCGCGAGCTGACCGCCGGCGAGGCCATGGTGCCGCGCGTCGACGTGCACACCGTCCGGGCGCACGAGCCGGTGAGCCGGGTGGTCGAGCTGCTGGACACCGGCCACTCCCGCTTCCCGGTGCGGGGTGCCGAGGGCGTCGACGACCTGATCGGCATCGTCGGGATCGCCGACGTGCTCGGCGTACCGCCGGGGGAGCGGGCCACCACCCCGGTGAGCGCGGTGGCGGGGCCGCCCCTGCTCGTGCCGGAGACCCTGCCCCTGCCCACGGTGCTGGACCGCCTGCGGTCCGGGCACCGGCAGATGGCCTGCGTGGTGGACGAGTACGGCGGCTTCGCCGGTGTGATCACGCTGGAGGACATCGCGGAGGAGCTGGTCGGCCCGATCCGGGACGAGGACGACCCGCCGGAGCGTGCCCCCGCGCGGCAGGACGACGGCTCGTGGGTGGTGCCGGCCCGCTGGCGGATCGACGAGGTCGCCGACAGCACCGGCATCGCGCTGCCCGAAGCCCCGGAGTACGACACGCTGTCCGGGCTGGTCATGCGCGAGCTGGGCCGGGTGCCGGAGGTCGGCGACCGGCTGGAGATCAGCCTGCTGCCCGAGGGTGCCGAGGTCGAAGACGGTGAGGCGGAGCCTCGGGCCCTGGTCGAGGTGCTCGCCGTGGACCGGCACGTCGCCGACTCGGTACGGCTGCAACTGAGCACGCCGGGGGTGACCGCGTGAGCCCCGGCATCGCGTTGTTCAGCTCGGGGGTCCTGCTGGCGCTGAACGGGTTCTTCGTGGCCGCCGAGTTCGCCCTGGTGGCCAGCAAGCGGTACCGGCTGGAGCAGGCGGCGGCCAGCGGCGGCCGGGCGGCCCGGGCCGCGCTGGACGGTGTCCGCGAGCTGTCGCTGATGCTGGCCGGGGCGCAGCTGGGCATCACGCTGTGCACCCTGGGGCTCGGCGCGCTGGCCGAACCGGCGATCGAGCACCTGATCAGCCCGCTGCTGCACGCGGTGGGGCTGCCCGACGCGGCCAGTCACGTGGTCGCCCTGGTCTTCGCCCTCGCTCTGGTGACCTTCCTGCACCTGGTGGTGGGGGAGATGGCGCCGAAGTCGTGGGCGATCACCGACGCCGAGCGTTCGGCGACGCTGCTCGCGCTGCCGTTCCGGGCCTTCGCCCGGGTGTCCCGGCCGGTGCTGTCGGCGTTGAACGCGCTGGCCAACGCGATCCTGCGCCTGGTCGGGGTCAACCAGCAGGATCAGCTCGCCCAGGTGCACGGCCCGGACGAGCTGCGGATGCTGCTGGAGCAGTCCCGCGAGCACGGGTTGCTCGGCGCTGAGCAGCACCAGCTGCTCACCAGCATGCTGGAGTTGCAGGGCACGTCGGTGGCGCAGGTGATGGAGCCGTTCGCCACCATGGTCACCGTCCGGCGCGACGACCCGGCCGAGCGGATCGAGCAGGTCAGCCGGGACAGCGGCCGGTCGCGGCTGGCGGTCCTGGACTCCAGCGGCGACGTCTGTGGCCTGGTGCACGTCCGGGAGGCGGTACGGGTGGTCACCACCGGCCGGGCCGCCACCGCCGGGGAGCTGATGACGCCGGCTTTCACCCTCCCGGCGACGTCCTCGGTCACCGAGGCGGTGGCCGCGATGCGCGCCCGGCAGTCCCAGCTCGCGCTGGTGCGCAACGGCGGTGGTCCGGCCCGCCCGATCGGCTTCGTCGCTCTGGAGGACCTGCTGGAGGAGGTCATCGGCGAGTTCGACGACGAGACCGACACGGTGCCGCGGGGCCGGCGGTTGCGGTGAGGTGCACGCCGACCCGACCGCGCTGCTGCGGTGCGGCGGGTCGGCGCGTCAGCATCCGGTCGAGGCGGCGGGCGTGAGGTGACCGCGACCGGGTAGGCGCGGTCGGTCCGGGGCCAGGGGGGCCTCGTCCCGCGAGGGGGCGCGCGGTGCGGTTGACGGGGGTGTCTCGGGACTCCGGCTGGACCGGGCTGTCCGTGCGGACCACGCTGCCGAACCCGAGCACCCGTCCGGGCCTGCGTCTGCCGGGGCGGGTGACCCTCGCCGCCGGGCCGGACGACGTGCTCGTACGCCACATCCGGCTCGGCCTGGTCACCACCGTCGAGCCGGACGACCCGGCCGCGCCCCGGCGCCTCGTGCAGTTCTTCTCGCTGCCGATCGCCGGGCGGTTCGTGGTGCCGGCGGGTCGCCGGCGGGCGGTCGACTTCGCGTTGCCGTTGCCGTGGGAGATCCCGGTGACCACGTTCGGCGGGGTGCCGTTGCTGAGCCTGCGGATGGGTCTGCGGACCGAGGTGTCCGTCGACCCGGATCTGGACCAGGGGGCCATGGTGCCGGTCCTCGTGCACCCGATCCCCACCCAGCAGCACGTGCTGGCGGCGCTGGCCACGCTCGGCTTCATGATCCGCCAATCCGGGTTGCAGGAGGGCGGGCTGCCGGGGGTGGAGCACACCCTGCCGCTGCACCAGCGGTGGGGCTACTGGGTGGGCCCGCTCTACGCCGGCCCGATCACCGAGCTTGAGCTGATCTTCGTGACGAACTCGGCGGGCCTGGAGGTGATCATGTGGCTGGACCGTCGGCTGTCGCTGGCCGGGATCACCCACCAGAGCATCAGCCGGTTCCGGGTCTGGCACGCGGACGCCGGGCAGCGGGACTGGGTCGCCACCGTGGACGGCTGGCTACGTCAGGCGATCAACCGGCACGCCGCGGCTGCCGCGCACGCCGACTGGTCCGCCACCATCAGCCGGTCCGCCCATGTCAGCCGCCACCCCGACCAGCCGATCAAACCCGGTTACGGGCTGGGCGGCACGGCCGGAAGCGGAGGCGTGGGAGGCGGCTCCGGCGGCGGCGACGGGACCTGAGGGGGGTCAGCCGGCGCTGGCGGTGGCGAGCTTGAGGCTGAAGGCGAGGAAGAGGGCTGCCACGGCGGTGGTGCCGCCCACGGCGAGGCGACGCCGTTGGCGGAACTGGGCGGCCAGGAACGTGCCCGCGAAGATCAGCGCGGTCAGGTAGAGCGCGCTGGTGACCTGGGCGATCAGGCCGAGCAGCAGGAACGACAGCGCCGGCCAGGCGTAGTCGGGATCGACGAACTGGATGAAGAACGAGATGAAGAACAGGATCGCCTTCGGGTTCAGCAGGCTGATCACCAGCGCCTTGCGGAACGGGCTGCGCATCTGCGCCGGTTCCGCGGCGTCGATGAGCCGCGGCGTGTCCGGGTCGTTGCGGTCGCGCCAGCGCCGCCAGGCGCCGCGCAGCATGGTCAACCCGACATAGCCGAGGTACGCGGCACCGGCGTACTTGACCACAAGAAAGACCGGCGGGTACGCCTTGAGCAGCGACGCCACCCCGGCGGCGGACAGGACCATCAGCACCGCGTCGCCGACCCACACCCCGCTGGCGGCCCGGTAGCCGACCCCCACGCCCCGCTTGGCGGCGGTGGACAGCACGAAGAGCGAGTTCGGTCCGGGTAGCAGGATGATGGCCACGGTGCCCAGCACGTACGTCCAGATGTCGGTGATCCCCAGCACGCCCGCCATCATCACGCCACCGGCGCCGTCCGCAGAAGTCTTTCCCGCAGCCTGGCCTGTGCGTTAGGCCACTCGTCGACGGTCATCGCGTACTGCACGGTGTCCCGCCACGAGCCGTCCGGACGCTGGCAGTGCATCCGCAGCACCCCCTCCCGGGTGGCGCCGAGTCGTTCGATGGCCGCCTGCGAGCGGACGTTGCGGATGTCGGTGTGCCAGACGACCCGCACCGCGCCCAGGTCGTCGAAGGCCCGGCCGAGCAGCAGCAGCTTGGCCTCGGTGTTGATCCCGCTACGCCACCACGGCCGGCCGAGGAAGGTGTACCCGATCGCCACCGACCGTCGTTCCGGGTTGATCTCGTAGTAGGACGTGGTGCCGACCACCGCCCCGGTCCTCGCGCAGCGCTGCACCCAGGGCGCCCGCTCGCCGCGCTGCTGGGCGGCCAGCGCCGCGGCGACCACCTCGGCGGTCCCGGCCGGCTCGGTGGGCCGGGTGACGGTGAGGTGCCGCCAGACGTCGTCGTCGGCGGTGGCGCTGTGCAGGTCGTCGGCGTGCGCCAGGTCCAGCGGCTCCAGCAGGACGTGTTCGCCGCGCAGTGACACCGGGTCGTGCCAGGGCGTGCGGGCCGTCCGCAGGTACGCCGGCAGGGGCGCGGTGACCCCGGCGGCGGGTTGCGGCAGGCCGGCGGTCAGCCGCAACGGCAGTACGCCGGCCCAGTGCGGCAGGTGCAGGTCGGCCTCGTCCTCGCGGACCCCGCCGGTGCGGGACCGGACGGACACCTCCCGCAGCGGCAGGGCCAGCACGGCGGTCTCGGCCAGTTCGCGGCGGTTCGGCGGGCGGCTGTCCGTGCTGCGTCCCGCGCCGACCTTGTCGACCAGCGCGGTGAGCATGGCGCTCTTCTCGTGCTCGTCGGTGACCAGCCGGGCGGTGCCGAGCGCGACCACCGAACGGTAGTTGGCGCTGTGGTGGAACTGCGAGCGGGCGTAGACCAGGCCGTCGAGCAGGGTCACCGTGACGCAGACGGGCAGCCCGTCGCCCCGGGCGGCGAGCAGGGGCCGGCTGCCGGTGGACCCGTGCAGGTAGAGGGTGTCGCCGATGCGCACGTGCAGGGTGGGCAGCACCCGGGGCTCGCCGTCGACGGTGAAGCCGAGCGCGCAGTGGTACGCCTCGTCGAGCACGGCGTGCGCCGCCTCCCGGTCGTAGCTCATCCGGTCGCGCGAGCGGGTGGGAGTGGTCCGGGCGGTGGGTGGATACATGCGCGCCCCTTTGTTCTAGTACAATCTCCTGTTTGTGTCAGCACGCTATCAGTTCAGCGGGACGACGGCCGTCGCGATTTCGGCCAGCATCGAGTCGGGCATCCGTACCGGCGCCCTGCCACCCGGTGCCGCCCTGCCGCCGGTGCGGGCCCTCGCCGCCGAGCTGGGCGTCAGCCCGGCCACTGTCGCCCGCGCCTATCGGGAGCTGCGCCAACGCGGCGTGCTGGCCACCGCCGGCCGCCACGGCACCCGCGTCCGTCCGCGCCCACCGGTGGCCGCCCGCCGCTCCGTGCTACGCCCCGCACCGCTGCCGGACGCCCGCGACCTGTCCCGGGGCGAGCCCGACCCCCGACTGCTGCCCCCGATCGGCCCGCACCTGGCCGCGCTCGCCGCCGACGCGGGTCCTCCGGTCGGCTACTCGCAGGCCGGCGTGCTCCCGGAGCTGGCCGAGGCCGCCCGCGCCCGGTTGAGCGCCGACGGCGTACCCGCCGGGGACCTCACCCTCACCGGCGGCGCGCTGGACGGCATCGAGCGGCTGCTCGGCGCCCACCTTCGTCCCGGTGACGCGGTGGCGGTGGAGGATCCCGGCTGGGCCAACCTGCTCGACCTGGTCGCCGCGCTCGGGCTGCGGCCGATCGGTGTGCCGCTGGACGACGAGGGTCCACTGGTGGCCGGGGTGGCGGCCGCGCTGAGCGCCGGAGCGCGGGCGCTGGTGATCACCAGCCGGGCGCAGAACCCGACCGGCGCCGCCGTCTCCGCCGCCCGCGCCGAGGAGCTGCGCGCTCTGCTCGCCGGCCGGCGGGACCTGCTGCTCATCGAGGACGACCACGCCGCCGAGCTGGCCCGCGTACCCCTGCATTCGCTCGCTGGCGTGACCGGAAGCTGGGCCTTCGTGCGGTCGGTGAGCAAGCCGTTCGGCCCGGACCTGCGGCTGGCGGTGCTGGCCGGTGACGAGACCACCGTGGCCCGGGTGACCGGCCGGACGCGGGTCGGCGCCGGCTGGGTGTCCACCGTGCTGCAACGGCTGGTGCTCGCCCTCTGGGGGGACCCGGCGGTCGACGAGCTGGTGCGGCGGGCGGCGCAGAGCTACGACCTGCGGCGCGAGGGCCTGTTGGCCGCGCTCGCCGAGCATGGCCTGACCGCGCACGGCCGCAGCGGCATCAACGTCTGGCTGCCGGTGCCGGACGAGACCAGCGCGCTTACCGCGTTGCGGGACGCCGGCTGGGCGGTGGCGCCCGGCGCCCTCTACCGGATCGCCGCCCCGCCCGCCCTGCGCATCACCGTCAGTTCCCTGGCCGTCGAGGAGCTGACCCCCCTGGCCGCCGCCCTGGCCCGCGCCATCCATCCCTCCCCTGAAATGGGCTTCTCCACCTGACCTGGGAGCGTGACGCCCATTAAGGGGGTTTACGGAAGCAAAAGGGGTATCGCGGCGATTCAGAGCGATTGGGGCGGGTATGCGGGCCGCCGGAGGTGCCTGATCATGGCTGCAGGTGGGAACCGCAAGGGGTTGTGGATCGCGATCGCGATCGCCATCATCGTGATCATTATTGTGCTGATCGCCATCGCGTCCGGTGGTGGCGGGGGCGGCAACGGCTACTGACGCGGCCGGGCCGCGCCCACCCTGGGGCGTACCCGGCAGGCGATACCGAACGGGTATATAACAGTCGGCATGGCCGAGCAGACCGACAGCGCTCCCGGCGCCCAGCGGTTCATCCCGCCCGACGCCGACACCATCGACGAACTCCGCGCGGCGTCGGGTGGCTGTCGGGGCTGCGAGCTGTACCGCGACGCCACCCAGACCGTCTTCGGCCGGGGGGACGAGAGCGCCCGCGTGGTCCTCGTCGGCGAGCAGCCCGGCGACATGGAGGACCAGAAGGGCCTGCCCTTCGTCGGCCCCGCCGGACGGCTGCTGCGCCGCGCCGTCGACGACGCCAAGCTGGACCCGACGCAGCTCTACCTGACGAACGCCGTCAAGCACTTTCGTTTTGAGGCGCGCGGCAAGCGGCGCATCCACCAGACCCCGGACCAGGTACACATCACCGCGTGCCGGCCCTGGCTGGTGGCCGAGTTCGCCCGGCTGCGCCCGGAGATCGTCGTCGTGCTCGGCGCCACCGCCGCGAAGGCGCTGCTCGGCCCGTCCTTCCGGGTGACGAGACAACGCGGCGAGCTGCTGCCCTGGCCCGCGTCGGCCCAGCGCCCAGAGGACTTCCAACGGGTGCCGGTGGACGACACGGGGAAGCGGGCCGACGCGCCGCCGGCTCGGTTGCTGGCCACCATCCACCCGTCCGCGGTCCTGCGCGCCGACGACCAGGACAAGGCGTACGAGGGACTGGTCGCCGACCTGACGGTCGCCGCCCGCGCCCTGCCCGCCTGACCCAGGTGTTCCCGCCGGTGGTCGGGCGGTGCCCAGGCAACGCCGACGCGCCCGGCCAGAGGCCGGGCGCGTCGACTGAGGGTGTCAGATGATGCTGTTGAAGCCGCCCCAGCCGCTGCCGATCTGCTGGTTGCCGCTGAAGGGGACGCCGTTGTCGCGTTCGATGTTGTTGGGGTACAGCAGGAGGGCACCGCTGGTCGTGCGGCCCACCAGGTCCGTGTAGCCGTCACCGGTCACGTCCGCGCCGACCAGCGTGTCGAAGCCGCTCCAGCCGCTGCCGATCTGCCGGTTGCCGCTGTACGGGACCCCGTTGTCGCGTTCGATGTTGTTCGGGTAGAGCCACAGGGTGCCGTCGGTCTTGCGGGCCACCAGGTCGGTGTAACCGTCGCCGGTCACGTCCGCGCCGACCAGCGTGTCGAAGCCGCTCCAGCCCTGGCCGATCTGCCGCGCCGACGAGCTGCTGTACGGAGTGCCGTTGTCGCGTTCGATGTTGTTCGGGTAGAGCCACAGGGTGCCGTCGGTCTTGCGGGCCACCAGGTCGGTGTAACCGTCGCCGGTCACGTCCGCGCCGACGATCCGGTCGAACCCGCCCCAACCGCTGCCGATCTGCCGCGACGCGCCGCTGCTGTACGGGGCGCCGTCGTCACGAACGATGTTGTTGGAGTACAACAACATCGTTCCGTCTGACTTGACGGAGATCAGGTCGGTGAAGCCGTCACCGGTGACGTCGGCGTTGATGATCCGGTCCGCGCTGCTCCAGCCGCTGCCGATCTGCCGGGACGAGCCGCTGCTGTACGGGACGCCGTTGTCGCGCTCGATGTTGTTCGAGTACAGCCACAGAGTGCCGTCAGTCTTGCGGGCCACCAGATCGTGATAGCCGTCGCCGGTCACGTCGGCGACCCCTGGGTCCTTCACCGGAGCCTGGCCGCCGGTGGTGATGTTGTTGTAGCGGCGGGCGACGTAGTTGCTGGCCGGGTGCGAGTCGATGAGACCGTCCCCGCCGCCGCTGAGCGTCTCGGTGTCGATCTTCACCGGGGTCGATCCGAAGGCGTAGTACTCGAACGTGCCCGTCGACTGGTTGATCCAGCGCTTGAAGAGGATGACGTGCTGGCTCGCCGAGTTCAGGATGTCGCCCGGCTGGAGGTCGCTCTTACTGATCTGCTTCGACACCGTGTACATGTTGTAGGTCGTCTTCGACGTCGAGAGGTGCCAGGCCATCGAGACGAACCCGGAGCAGTCGGTGCGGTAGTTCTTGCCGTTCTCGTCGCGGTAGTAGCCGCCCTGGCTGTAGGGGATGCTGCCGCGATTGTCGTACCAGTACTTGGCGCGGCTGAGCACCTCGGTCGGACTGATCGACCCACCCACGCTGGAGTCGGCGAAGGCTGCCTCGGGACTGCTCGCCAGCACCGTGGCGACGCCCCCGGAGAGGCCGGCACCGGCGGCGAGTGCCACGCCGAGCGCCATTGTGGTCAGGCGACGAATCGCATTTCGTTGCATGGTGTTCCTTTCTGATTAATTCCGATTTCAAGGCAGGTTCGTCCGTCCGCCGAACGGTATCCGTCGGCGGAGGCGGGAAAATTGAACAGGTGATGCCGTGGTCAGACGATTCGCCACGGGCCGAGCAGTGGGCTGCTGGCGATTGTGCGGTCGACGACGCGGCGCAACGTCACGGCGGCTGCCGTCGGATCGTCGGTGTCCACGAAGGCCAGGATGTCGGCGCTGTCCGGGCCGGCGCGGACTCGAAGGTGTTCGATACCGCTCCCGGCCGTGGCGTTCACGTGGATCAGATTTCGCAGCGTCGCCGGGTCGATGGCGGCCGTCGAGGTGAGCGGGGCGATACGGATGTGCGTCACGATCATCAGGACCACTCCGACGGGTCGACCGGGGGCGGCGAGCCCCAGCCAAATCCCTGGCCTCCGAACTGGCCGGTCAAGGCGTCCTGTGCGGGACCACCCCAGCCGAACCCCTCCGCGAGCGCCGCCATCGCACCCGGTTCCGAGTTCAGGATGATCGCGAGGGCGAGGGCGAGGCCGAGTGCGAGAATGGCGATCGAGGTACGGTAATTGGCATTGATAAAAGTGGTTATGCTCATTGACGTCTCTCCTGTGCTTGGAATGTCGATTCCGGAGGCTCCGTGGTCGTTGTCGCCGCCGTGAGAGAAGCATCGCGGGCCCACGGTGCCCTGTCACCAGGTTCGGCCTGGCGTGACCCCGCCCGGCGGGACCACGCCAGGTGCGGAACGGGTCCACGAGAACGCTCGATACGCGGCAGAATGTCGATTGGTTCTACCGGGGGAGGGGTCATGTTCGACCTGCTGGGACTGTCCGCGCAGCATGAGGCGGTCTATCGCGCCATGCTGCAGTGTCCCGACCTGAACGTCGCCGGCCTGTCCGATCACCTCGGCGTCTCGCCGGGGGAGGTGACGGCGGCACTGGACGTGTTGGCCGACCTCGCACTCGTTCGGCTCGACTCCCTGGGCGATCACGCCCGGCCGGTGCGACCGCAGGCCGGGTTGATGGCGCTCCTGACCAAGGTGGAGGCCGAGGTCGCGGTCCGGCAGCGGCAGGTCGAGGCGACCAAGGCCGCCATCGCCGCCATCGCGACCGCCCACGACGACTACCACCAGGTGGCGGAGGGGCGGTTGCTCGCAGGGGTCGACAGCGTCCGGGACCGGCTTGCCGAGTTGGCCCACACCGCCCGCGCCGAGTGTCTCTCCTTTAGCAGCGGCGGCGCGCAGAGCCCGGACACGCTCGAGGCGGAGGCGCCGCTCGACCAGCAGGCTCTGCAGCGGGGTGTCCAGATCCGCAACGTCTATCAGGACAGCTTCCGCAACGACCCCGGCACCCTCGCGCACGCCCGCTGGCTGGCCGGCCTCGGTGGGCAGTCACGCACGACGCCGACGCTGCCGATGCGCATGGTCATCGTCGATCGGGAGGTCGCACTCGTGCCCATCGACCCGGCCAATCCCCGGCAGGGTGCACTGGAACTGCGCAGCCGCGGGATTGTTGCCGGGCTTATCGCGCTCTTCGAGCAGGTGTGGCACGCCGCGACTCCGTTCGGCGAACAGGCGGCGGCCGACGAGCAGGGTCTCACCCGGCAGGAACGCGAGCTGCTGCGGCTGCTCGCCGCGGGGCACACCGACGAGTCGGCGGCCCGCAAGCTCGCAATCTCCCTGCGCAGTGTGCAGCGCATGATGACGTCCCTGACCGAGCGGTTGGGCGCCGCCAGCCGATTCCAGGCCGGCGTGCAGGCGGCCAGCAACGGTTGGGTGTGAGGGGGCGGTACGGCACGGTCGTCGGCTCGGCCGGTAGCGAGATCGGTGACAAAAACCGCCACCGCCGGCGGTCGGTGAGGCGATACCTACCGGAAACGGTGTTGCGTGATCCGCGTAACAGGTCCTCTGCAGACTCACGTGAGTCGATCTTGTAGGGGAGGCGTTCATGAGCGATCAGACGCAGTCGACGGTGAGCCGGCGTGGGTTCCTGCGCGCGGTCGGGATCAGCGGCGGTGCCGGTGCGATGCTCGCCACGATGGGAGCCATGGGTCTCGCACCCAGCGCCGCCGCGTCGGTGACCCCGGCATTCCGGGCGCCCGAGCCGTCCGACTTCACCCTGACCGGCCGGCCGGGGGCCAGTGTCGTCGTGCTCGGCGGTGGCATCGCGGGGCTCACCACCGCGTACGAGCTGGGCAAGGCGGGCTACCACTGCACGGTCCTGGAGGCGCGGCACCGCGTCGGTGGGCGGAACCTGACCATCCGCGGCGGCGACGTCGAGACCGACCTCGACGGGCACACCCAGCGGGCCGGCTTCTCCGACGGCGTCTACTTCAACGCCGGGCCCGGCCGGATCGCACAGTGGATGCTCACCATGGACTACTGCCGGGAACTCGGCGTACCCATCGAGGTGTTCACCAACCAGAACGCCGACGCCTGGATCTACAACGAGTCCGCCGGGATGACCGAGCCGATCCGGTATCGCACCGCCAAGGCCGATGTGTACGGCTACGTCTCGGAGCTGCTCGCCAAGGCCACCGACCAGGGCGCGCTGGACGCGCGGCTCACCACCGAGGACCGGGACCGGCTGCTGTCGTTCCTGCAGGGCTTCGGCGCGATCGGCGGGCGTGCCAACGACTGGGCGTACGCCGGGACCAACCGTCGCGGCTTCTCCGCGTACCCCGGCGCCGGCAACGACGTGGGGACGCTGCTCGGCGCGCCGCCAGCGCTCTCCGACGTCTTCGCCAGCAACGTGGGCCGGTACTTCTCCTTCGAATTCGGCTACGACCAGGCGATGCTGATGTTCCAGCCGGTGGGCGGCATGGACCAGATCCCGCGTGCCCTCGCCAAGGCCGTGGGCGGGCACCGGATCCGACTCAACGCCGAGGTGACCGGAGTGACCGACCGGGGCGGCCGGGTCGAGGTGACCTATCGGCAGGGCGGCCGGGAGTCGCAGATCGCCGCCGACTACTGCGTGGCGGCGCTGCCGCCGCACCTGATGGCCCGGGTGCCCCACAACCTCGGCGCCGGGGTGACCGCCGCCCTGGCCGACTTCCCGGTCACCGCCGCCGGCAAGATCGGCCTGGAGTACCGCAGCCGCTGGTGGGAGACCGACCAGCGGATCTACGGCGGCATCACGGAGACCGACCTGGACCTGTCGCACATCTGGTACCCGTCCTACGGCTTCCACGGCAAGCGTGGCCTGGTCGTCGGCTACTACAACACCGGGGCGAACGCCAGGGCGTACAGCGGGCTCACCCCCGAGCAGCGCCGGGAGCGCGCGGTCAGCCAGGGGGTGAAGATCCACGGCGACAAGTACCGCAGCGAGCTGGTCACCTCGTACTCCCACGCCTGGGACCGGACCCGCTACATCGAGGGCGCCTGGACCTCGCCCCGCTACGGCACCGCCGGATACAACCTGCTGCTTCAGCCGGCCGGGCGGGTCTACTTCGCCGGGGACTGGCTGAGCCACGAGGTGGCCTGGCAGCACGGGGCGTTCGTGGCGGCCCGTTCGGCGGTGTCGTCGGTGCACCAGCGGGTGATGGCCGGCTGACCGACGGGCCCTCGCGAAGATCCGCACCGCGAAGATCCGCGCGGGCGCGGCGAGGCGGCCCGGCGGGCGGGGCAGCCCGGCTGGGGCGTCGGGGTTCGGGGTGGGTGCGCGAGGATGGGGTCACCCCTGTCCTCAAGGAGCGCCGATGGCCACCGACCTGACCGTGCCGCGTACCGGCGCCGGGCTCGACGTCGCGCCGATCCAGCGGCGCACCATGCGGCTGCTCTTCACCACCCAGATCATCGGCGGCGTCGGTGTGACCATCGGCATCTCCGTCGGCGCGCTGCTCGCCGCCCGCATCGCCGGCACCGCGGTGGCGGGCGTCGCGCAGAGCGCCGGGGTGGTCGGTGCGGCGCTGCTCGCCGTTCCGGTCACCCGGATCATGGCGCGGCACGGCCGTCGTCCCGGCCTGGTGCTGGCGTACACGGTGGGCGCCGTCGGCGGCGTCCTGGTGGTGGTGGCGGCGGCCACCCGCTCGGTGCCGCTGCTCTTTCTCGGCATGCTGCTCTTCGGCGGTGGCACCGCCGCGAACCTGCAGGCCCGCTACACGGCGGTGGACCTCGCCGAGCCGACCCGTCGAGGGCGTCAGCTCTCGCTGATCGTCTGGGCCACCACCATCGGGGCGGTGGCCGCGCCGAACTTCGCCGCCCTGGCCGACCGGGTCACCACCGGCTGGGGGCTGCCGCCGCTGGCCGGCCCCTTCGCGTTCAGCGCGACGGCATTCGTGCTGGCTTCCGTCGTACTCCTCGGGTTGCTCCGCCCCGACCCGTTGCTCACCGCGCGGCGGCTCGCGGCGGCCGACGCGCCACCGACCGCCGCCGGGCCGCCCGCCGACGCCGCGCCGGCGGGCGGTGGGGCCGGGCCGGCCACCGCGCTGGTCCGTGCGCGCGCGCCGCGCACCGCCGGAATGCGGCTGGCCTGGTCGGTGGTACGCGGACAGCCAGCCGCCCGGCTCGGCATCACCGCCGTGGCGATCGGTCACCTGGTGATGGTGGCGGTGATGGCGATGACCCCGGTCCGGCTCGGTGAGTCGCACGCCGACGCCGACGTGCTGCGGCTGGTCGGGATCGTGTTGAGCCTGCACATCGCCGGCATGTACGCGTTCGCCCCGGTGGTCGGCTGGCTCACCGACCGGCTCGGCCGGCGGGCGGTGATCCTCGGCGGGGTCGGGCTGCTGCTGGCCGCCTGCGCGGTCGCCGGCACCGCCGGGCACCACACGCCCCGGCTCTCGATCGGTCTGGTCCTGCTCGGGCTGGGCTGGTCGGGGACGATGGTGGCCGGCTCGACGCTGCTCTCCGAGTCGGTGTCGGCCGGTGTGCGGCCCAGCGTCCAGGGGTTCTCCGACCTGATCATGGGGTTGGCGGGGGCCAGCGCCGCGGTGCTCAGCGGGTTTGTCATGCAGCTCGCCGGTTATCCGGTGCTCACCCTGCTCGCGGCGGTCGCGACCGTGCCCCTGGTGGCGCTAGCGTTGCGCCCGGTGCCGACGGGGGCACCGGGCGAGGAAGGTTGATCACGTGCGGCTGACCGACTTCTGGGCGCGGTTGGAGGAGGCGTTCGGGCCGGGCTACGCGGCCAGCATCGCCCGCGACCAGGTGCTGTCCCAGCTCGATGGGCGGACCATCGAGCAGGCGCTGTCGTCGGGGGAGCAGACGCACGTGGTGTGGCGGGCGGTCTGCGCCGCGTACCCCGACCGCGTACCCGCTCGACTACGCTGAGCAGCCTTTTCGCCGGTTCCGCGTGTCGCTTGTCGAGTCGTACACCTGTTCGGCTATTGTCCACAGCGGGGTGCTCGTCCACAGCTCGCGGCCCGTCGGCTGGTTTTCTGTCGGACCCAGCGCCTAGCGTGTCCGCGTGACGCGAAGCTCAGCAAAGACGCCGGCGAAGGCAGGGGTGGCAACCATGGCAGCAGGGCCTGACCGGGAGAAGGCACTCGACCTTGCTCTCGCTCAGATTGACAAGCAATTCGGCAAGGGCTCGGTGATGCGGCTGGGTGACCGGCCGGTCGTCCAGACCGCGATCATTCCGACCGGCTCCATCGCGCTCGACGTGGCCCTCGGCATTGGCGGCCTGCCCCGTGGCCGGGTGGTCGAGATCTACGGTCCCGAGTCCAGCGGTAAGACCACGGTGGCACTGCACGCGGTGGCCAACGCCCAGCGCAACGGCGGCATCGCCGCCTTCATCGACGCCGAGCACGCGCTCGACCCGGAGTACGCGAAGGCCCTCGGCGTCGACACCGACGCGATGCTGGTCTCCCAGCCGGACACGGGCGAGCAGGCGCTGGAAATCGCGGACATGCTGATCCGCTCCGGCGCTCTGGACATCATCGTGATCGACTCGGTGGCGGCCCTGGTGCCGCGCGCCGAGATCGAGGGCGAGATGGGCGACAGCCACGTGGGCCTCCAGGCCCGGCTGATGAGCCAGGCACTACGGAAGATCACCGGTGTGCTCAGCAACACCGGCACCACGGCGATCTTCATCAACCAGCTGCGCGAAAAGATCGGCGTGATGTTCGGCAGCCCGGAGACCACCACCGGTGGTCGGGCGCTGAAGTTCTACGCCTCGGTCCGGCTCGACGTGCGACGCATCGAGAGCCTCAAGGACGGCACCGACGTGGTCGGTAACCGCACCCGGGTCAAGGTCGTGAAGAACAAGGTGGCCGCGCCGTTCAAGCAGGCCGAGTTCGACATCATGTACGGCAAGGGCATCTCGCGTGAGGGCTCGCTGATCGACGTCGGCGTGGAGCAGGCGATCATCCGCAAGTCCGGCGCGTGGTACACGTACGACGGCGACCAGCTCGGCCAGGGCAAGGAGAAGGCCCGGGAGTTCCTGAAGGAAAACCCGGACGTGGCCGCCGAGATCGAGAAGAAGATCCTGGAGAAGCTCGGCGTCGGGGTTGGCGCGAGCGACGCCGCCGGTGGCCCGGAGCTGCCGCCGGTCGACTTCTGACCGGTCGCTGACCAGTGGCAGGACGACGCGCCCGTACGGGGCGGGGCTGGGATGCCAGCCCACCCCGTACGGGCGACGCCAGCGATCCTCCCCGCCCTCGCCGGGGTCGCCGTGGGCGCCCCGAGGAAGGCGACACCGTCGAGCCTTCGGCGCCGCCTCGAGACGAGTCGGAGGTGGCTCGCGAGATCTGCCTGCGCCAGCTCGCCGTCCGGCCCCGCACCCGGGCCGAGCTGGCCGACGCGTTGGCCAAGCGGGGCATCTCCGAGCAGGTCTCGGCCGAGGTGCTCGACCGCTACGACGAGGTCGGCATCATCGACGACGCGGCGTTCGCCCGGGCCTGGGTGTCCAGCCGGCACACCGGTCGTGGCCTGGCCCGCCGGGCGCTCGCCAACGAGCTGCGCCGCAAGGGCGTCGACGGTGAGGTGGCCACCGAGGCGCTGGGCGAGCTGGACGAGGAGACCGAGGCGGCAACCGCCCGCGCTCTGGTGGAGCGCAAACTGCGTACCGCCCGGGGTGAGCCCGACGCCGTCTTCCGCCGGCTGGTCGGGATGCTGGCCCGCAAGGGCTATCCGCCCGGCGTGGCCATCCGCGCGGTGAAGGACGCGCTCGCCGCGCAGAGCGCCGAGGCGGCCGAGTTCGCCGAGCAGATCGACGCCGACGCGCTCGCCGACGCCGAGGGCGATCTGGAGCGCGACAACCGCCCGCTCGACTGAGTGGCGCGATGGGTGCGGCGGGGGTGACCCGATGTTGAAAGCGTGTCTGAACGGCCAGCGCGGTCGTGCCGCCCACCCGGCCGTGCCGGTGACCCCGACGGAGTTGGCGGCCGACGCGGCCCGCTGTGCCGCGCTGGGCGTCGCGGCCGTGCACATCCATCCCAGGGACGCGGCCGGCGTCGAGTCACTGCGCCCGGCGGTGATCGCCGACGCGCTGACCGCGATCCGTGCGGCCCGGCCGGGGCTGCCGGTGGGGGTGAGCACCGGAGCCTGGATCGAACCGGATCCGGCCGCCCGGGTGGCCGCCGTCCGATCCTGGCCGGTGCTGCCCGACTTCGCCTCGGTCAACGCGCACGAGCCCGGCGCCGAGGCGGTCGCCGCCGCGCTACATGAGCGTGGCGTGCTCGTCGAGGTGGGGCTCTGGACAGTCGACGCCGGCGTGCCACCGCGGTCGACGGGGATGCCGGGCGGGTCGCCGCCGGAGGACGCGGTGGCTCCGCCCGTGTTGCTGCACGCCGAGGGTCCGGCCACCTGGGCGGTGCTCGCCGAGGCGGTCAGCCGTGGGCTGCACACCCGGATCGGGCTGGAGGACACGCTCCTGTTGCCCGACGGCGTACCGGCACCGGGCAACGCCGCGTTGGTCACCGCCGCGCTGGCGGCCGGCGCCGGCTGAGCCGCCGACCCGCCGAAGTCGGCCGAGCCCTTGGTGCCGGCTGACCGCCCTGGCGTCGGCTGAGCCGCTTCGGATGATCGTGCTCGATCCAGGATGTAGGGGCATCGTCGTGCCGGTGAGGCCACTACTTCCAGGATCGAGCACGATCTTGAGGCGGTCGGGTCAGTGGGGAAAGCGCAGACTCTCCACGATCATGTCGCAGCCCGCCCGCATCTGCGCCGCCGGCAGCACGCCGTGCCGACACGTGATCATGAATTCGTCGGTGCTGTCGGGGACGACGCCGTAGACCATCACGTCATCGACGCCCGGCAGCTCCGTCATGCTCGGCACTGGCCGCTGGGGGAGCTTGAAGCTGTCGAGCCGGACGGCCTTCGCGCCATCGAGCGTGAGCCGCTGGACTGCCGGATCCGGTGGCACGACGGCCGGGTCGTCGACAAGCATCAGATCCATCGGTGTGCCCTCCACCGGGTTCCTCGCAAATGCCATCACCAGCACTATGTCGCCCTCGCCCCCGGCCTTCGGTGAGACCTGGAGACAGCCCGGGTCTTCCAGCGGGGGACATGGGCGCGCCGTCCAGCCCGCCGGTGCGGTGAAGCTCATCCGCCCGTCCGCGGTGGTGGTCCGTTCACCCGGCTTGAGTGGTGTCGTGTCTTCGGATCGGCTTGCCTGGCCGATGGTCGAGCGCCAGTTCACGAAGGCCACCACGGCACCGAACGACAGCGCCAGCACGCCCACGAAAAGGAGCAACTTTCGCATCATGCGTGGACGGTATGGGAGGTCCAGATGATCGACAATCCACCGGCGGTACGGTCTGTGCTCACGTCGGTGCCATCAGGGACCCGTTGAGAAGCCGGGATCGTGCACGCACCGAGGCCGATGATCGTGCTCGATCCAGGATGTGGGGGCATCACCGCGCCGGTGAGGGCACTACATCCAGGATCGAGCACGATCTTGAGGCGCTTCGCGTCGGGACCGGGTCGGTCGGGCGAGATTCGCGACTCTGCAGGGTCACCGGTATCACTAAGTCGGCGTCGCGCAGGGTGCCGCCACTGCTGAACAGGCACGACATCCGAATCGAGGGCGTCGGCTCGCCGCCTTTGTCCTTCCGTGTCCGACACGACATCAGCTTTGGGTGACGCTACAACTTCGCTCCGTTCGGGGGGTTTGATCATGAGTCCTTGACCAGACCGCCCTTGGCGACCTAGCCTCGCCATACAGGCTCACATTGCCCGACCAGCGCAGGCTAAGCGCACAACATAGATCTCGTAACAGAACAGCATCACTTTGGCCGACTCCGCGGCCTTTGGCGGCAGTTCCGGACTGGCCGGTCCGGCACTCCGCGACAACTGCACCCGGTCGCCGACGATGCCCGAGGGCACCGCCGGCGGAGAGAGCTATCCACGGCCAGCCGCTCCGGTCGGGCGTCCACAGCCGCAGGAGTGTGCCTCGGGCACGGTCGCTGCGGTCTCGACGTTCAGGGGAGGCGGCCATGGCGGGGCGGCGGCACAGGTTCACCGGTAGACCCAGCGGGGTCCCGGCATGAACGCCCTCGACGTCGTGCTTCTCGCGGCCGTCCTGATCCTCGCGGTGGTCGTGGTCGGGGCGGTGCTGGTCGGCATCCGGACGCTGCGTCGGATGGGCACGGCGCCGGCCCCGGAGGATCCCGCCTTCATCGCGGAGAAGGACCGTCAGGAGCAGTCCCTGGCCGCCCTGCGCAACGCCGCCGACCAGGCGAACAGCACGATCGACGTGGCCAAGTCCGCGGCCTCCGCGGCTCGGGCCGAGGCGGCGGCGGCGAAGGCCGAGGCGAAGGCGGCCCGGGCCGAGGCCCGGCGGGTGCTCGACGACGCCCGCGCCGAGGCGGACACCGTGCTGGAACGGGCGCACAAGCAGGCCGAGGCGGACGCCGACCAGCTGCGCACGGCAGCCCGCCGCAGCGGCGAGCGGGAGGTCGCGGTGCTCGCCGCCACGACCCGGGAGCAGGCCGCGGAGGTGGAGCGCCGGGCGGCCCGGATGGACGAGCGGGAGCGGCTGCACACCGAGGAGGTGGAACGGTTCGCCGAGCGGGAGCGGCAGCTCACCGCGGCGAGCGCCGCCCTCGCGGCCCGGGAGTCCGCGCTCGCCCAGCGCGAGACCGAGCTGGCCGAGGCCGAGGAGCTGCGCCGCCGGGAACTGGAGCGGGTGGCCGGTCTCACCGCCGAGTCGGCCCGGCTGGAGCTGATCGACGCGATCGAGACGTCTGCCAAGCGCGAGGCGGCGCTGCTGGTGCGCGACATCGAGTCCGACGCGCGCAACACCGCCGAGCAGCGGGCCCGACACATCGTGGTGGACGCGATCCAGCGGGTGGCCAGCGAGCAGACCGCCGAGAGCGTGGTCAGCGTCCTGCATCTGCCGGGCGACGAGATGAAGGGCCGCATCATCGGCCGGGAGGGGCGCAACATCCGCGCCTTCGAGTCGGTGACCGGGGTCAACCTGATCATCGATGACACCCCGGAGGCGGTGCTGCTCTCCTGCTTCGACCCGGTCCGCCGGGAGGTCGGCCGGCTCACGCTGGAGAAGCTGGTGCTGGACGGGCGGATCCACCCACACCGGATCGAGGAGGTCTACGACCTGGCCCGGCAGGAGGTGGAGCAGCTCTGCCTCCGCGCCGCCGAGGACGCCCTGGTCGAGGTCGGCATCACCGAGATCCACCCGGAGCTGGTGACCCTGCTGGGCCGGCTGCGCTACCGCACCTCGTACGGGCAGAACGTGCTCAAGCACCTGGTCGAGACCGCGCACATCGCCGGCATCATGGCCGCCGAGCTGCGGCTGGACGTGTCCACCATCAAACGGTCGGCGTTCCTGCACGACATCGGCAAGGCGCTCACCCACGAGGTCGAGGGCAGCCACGCCATCATCGGCGCCGACCTGGCCCGCAAGTACGGCGAGCACGAGGACGTGGTGCACGCCATCGAGGCGCACCACAACGAGGTGCCGCCGCAGACCATCGAGGCCGTGCTCACCCAGGCCTCCGACGCCTGTTCCGGCGGTCGGCCGGGCGCGCGTCGGGAGAGCCTGGAGGCGTACGTCAAGCGCCTGGAGCGGATCGAGGAGATCGCGGCCGGGAAGCTCGGCGTGGACAAGGTCTTCGCCATGCAGGCCGGCCGGGAGATCCGGGTGATGGTCAAGCCCGACGACGTGGACGACATCGGGGCGGCCGTGCTGGCCCGCGACGTGGCCAAGCAGATCGAGGAGGAGCTGACCTACCCCGGTCAGATCCGGGTCACCGTGGTCCGCGAGTCCCGGGTCACCGAGATCGCCCGCTGATCCCGGAACAGACGACGGGCGGGTGGCTGTGGCCACCCGCCCGTCACTCGTTCCGCTGTCCCGTCAGATCATCCGGGCGGAGTCCTCGCCGACGTTCTGGGCGGGCAGCACCTTGGCGGCGGTACGCGGGGTGCGGCCCATCCGCTTCTGCAACCACCAGGCCAGGATCGACAGGGCACCGCAGATGGTGATGTAGATCGCCGCCACGATGAGATACGTCGGCACGTACGGCAGCCCGAACGGCAACCGGCCGCCGATCTGCTTACCCACGAACAGCAGTTCGGGGTACGTGATGATGAAGCCCAGTGCGGTGTCCTTGAGCAGCACGACGAGCTGGCTGACGATCGCCGGGAGCATCGACCGGACCGCCTGCGGCAGCAGGATCAGTCGCAGCACCTGGTTCTTGCGCATGCCGATCGCGTACGCGCCTTCGGTCTGCCCGTACGGCACGGCGTTGATGCCGGCCCGGAAGATCTCCGCGAGCACCGAACCGTTGTACAGCACCAGCCCGATGACCAGCGCCCACAGCTTGTCGATCGACCAGCCGTACTGCAGTGGGACGTAGTAGCCGAAGAAGATCAGGATCAGCAGCGGGATCGCCCGGAACAGCTCCACCACGAAGGTCGACGGGGTACGCAGGATCCACTTGTCGCTCAGTCGGCCGCTGGCGAAGATCGCGCCGAAGAGCAGCGCCAGGACAGCGGCGATGCCGGCCGCCTTCAGCGTCGCCCACAGGCCGCCAAGCAGTTCGCGTTGCACCGAGGCGTACTGGAACTGCTCCCACTTGCGAGCCTCGAACTGGCCGGTGTCGGCGAACTTGTAGCCGACGTAGGCGAGCAGGGCGATGATGCCGGCGGTGGAGGCGACGCCCAGGATCGCGTTGCGTCGCTTGGCGCGGGGCCCGGGCAGGTCGTAGAGGATCGACGCCTGGCTCAACTCAGCCACCTTCCGTTCGCGACTGCGGGGCTCGCAAGCTCACTCCTCGCGCTCACCGCGCACCTTCCGTTCGCCGCTGCGGGGCTCACCGGGCCACCCGCCACTTGCGTTCGAGGAACCGCTGCAAGGCCACCAGCGGCAGGATCAGGATCAGGAAGCCGATGGTGATCCAGAGCAGGACGGCGAACTGCGGCTCGCCCCGCTCGGCCATGTACGCCGGGATCGCTCCGGCTTCCAGCACCGAGAAACCGGCGGCGATGGTGGTGTTCTTCAGCATCGCGATGAACACGCTCATCATCGGCGGGACCATCGCCCGCAGCGCCTGCGGCAGCACGATGAGCGTGAGCACCTGACCGAAGGTCATGCCCAGCGCGCGGGCCGCCTCGGCCTGCCCCGCGGCGACCGTGTTGACGCCGGAGCGGATCACCTCGCAGACGAACGCCGAGGTGTAGACGGTCAGCGCGATGGCGGCGCTGGGAAAGTAGTCGATGTTGACGTCGAGCTTCGGCACCGCGAACACGAGGAACGCGAAGACCAGCGTCAGAGGGGTGTTGCGCACCAGGTTGACGTACGTGGCACCGAACGCCCGCAGGGCCGGCACGGGGGACACCCGCATCGCGCCGAGCAGCGTGCCGAGGACGAGGCTGCCGACCGCGGCGATCAGGAAAAGTTTGACGGTGTTGGTGAACCCGTCGACGAACAGTTGCCCGTTGTCCGTCAGTACGCGGAAGAACTCGCCCATGCCTCGCTCTCAGTCCCTCGGACGGGCGCCGGACGGGGACGAGCCCCGCCCGGCGCCGCAACTCGTGTCGAGCCGGACGATCAGTACCGCTCGACCTTCGGCGGGGTGCCCGCCGAGCCGGACAGGCCGAGCGTGCCGTCGTAGATCTTCTGCCAGGTGCCGTTGGTGAAGGCGGCCTCGATCTGGTCGTTGACGTAGTCGCGCAGCGCCTTGTCGTCCTTCGGCAGGCCGATGCCGTACTTCTCGGTGCTGAACGGCTGGCCGACCACCTTCAGCTCGTCCGGGTTCTGCGCCGCGTAGCCCTTGAGGATGGCGTCGTCGGTGGTGACGGCGTCGACCTTCTTGTCGAGCAGCTGCGAGACGCACTCCGAGTAGGTCTTGAACTCGACGATGTTGCTCGCCTCGGTCAGACCCTCGTCGCGGACCCTCTGGATCGGGGTCGAGCCGGTGGCCGAGCAGACCTTCTTGCCCTTGAGGGTGTCCTTGCCGGTGATCGACGTCTCGTCCTTGCGGACCAGCAGGTCCTGGCCAGCGACGAAGTACGGGCCGGCGAACGAGATGTCGTTCTTGCGCTTGTCGGTGATCGAGTAGGTGCCGACGTAGTAGTCGACCTCACCACCCTTGATCGCGGTCTCCCGGTTGGCCGACGCGATCTCCTTGTACTCGATCTTCGCCGGGTCGATGCCGAGCGTGCTGGCCACGTACTGGGCAATCTCGATGTCGAAGCCGCACCGCTTGCCCTGGGCGTCCTTGTAGCCGAGGTTCGGCTGGTCGAACTTGACGCCGATGGAGACCTTGCCCGCCGCCTTGATCTTCTCGAAGGTCGGGCTGCCGGCGACGGCCGCGTCCGTCTTCGGGGTGAAGGTCGCGCCGGAGCTCTTGCAGGTGTCGGACTGGGCGCCACCGGAGGCGTTTCCACCGGCGCTCGGCGTCGGCTCACCCTCCTTGCCGCAGGCCGCGGCGGACAGGGCGAGGGAGGCCATCATGGCGACCGCCGCCACGCGCTTCATACGCATACTCTTCTCCTTCTTCGACGGAGCCCGCCGTTGTACGGCACGCTCCACTACGGACGCCTAGTGCGTGAGGATCTTGGAGAGGAAGTCCTTGGCCCGCTCGCTGCGCGGGTTGGCGAAGAACTCCGCCGGGGAGGCGTCCTCGACGAGCTTGCCGTCGGCCATGAAGATGACCCGGTTGGCGGCGTGCCGGGCGAAGCCCATCTCGTGGGTGACCACGACCATCGTCATGCCGTCGCTGGCCAGCGAGGTCATCACGTCCAGCACCTCACCGACCATCTCCGGGTCCAGGGCGCTGGTCGGCTCGTCGAAGAGCATCGCCTTGGGCTGCATGGCCAGGGCGCGGGCGATCGCTGCCCGCTGCTGCTGACCGCCGGAGAGCTGGGCCGGGAACTTGTCCGCCTGGTTGGCGATGCCGACCCGGTCGAGCAGGGCCAGGCCGCGCTCGCGGGCGGCGGCCGGCTTCTCCTTGCGGACCTTGATCGGGCCGAGGGTGACGTTCTCCAGGATGGTCTTGTGGGCGAAGAGGTTGAAGGACTGGAAGACCATGCCCACCTCGCTGCGCAGCCTGGCGAGGGGCTTGCCCTCGGCCGGCAGCGGCTGGCCGTCGAAGGTGATGGTGCCGGAGTTGATCGGTTCCAGTCGGTTGATGGCGCGGCACAGCGTCGACTTGCCGGAGCCGGACGGGCCGATCACCACGACCACCTCGCCCCGACCCACCGACAGCGAGACGTCGTCCAGCACGTGCAGCGGCCCGAACCACTTGTTGACCGCGTCCAGCACGATGAGCGGTTCGCCCGTCGTCACGTCGTCCACCGTCCCTGTCGTCTCCCGGATCGGGGTCGGTTGACCCCCGGTTGGGCAACTGTAGGCGGCGTGATGTGGCGGAACGCAACTCAGTTGGTCACGGAGCGGTAACACCGGTCCCGATCGTTGTCGGGGGTCCGATTTTGGTCACCACCGGGCCGCAACGGTGGCGTCGAGACCGGCTTGTCGAGATCATGGGGGGATGACGGAACCGGTACGGCTGACCCGTTACGCGCGCGGCGGTGGCTGCGCCTGCAAGATTCCGCCGGGCGAGCTGGAGGTCATGGTGGCCGGTCTCGGCCCGGCCACCGGCACCGCCGAGCTGCTGGTCGGCCTGGACCACGGCGACGACGCCGCGGTGGTCCGCCTGGACGAGCGGACGGGCCTGGTCAGCACCGCGGACTTCTTCACCCCGGTCGTCGACGACGCGTACGACTGGGGGCGCATCGCCGCGGCCAACGCGTTGTCCGACGTGTATGCGATGGGTGGCATCCCGTTGGTGGCGCTCAACCTGCTCTGCTGGCCGCGCGACGTGCTGCCGCTCGAGTTGGCGCGCGAGGTGCTGCGCGGCGGTCAGGACGTGGCCCGGGAGGCGGGTTGTCACCTGGCCGGTGGGCACAGCGTGGACGACGACGGCCCGAAGTACGGCCTCGCGGTCACCGGCACCGTGCGCCCGGAGGAACTGATCACTCTGGACGCCGGCCGGGCCGGGGTGCCGCTGTCGCTGACCAAGCCGCTCGGGGTGGGCGTGCTCAACACCCGGCACAAGGCGACCGGTGAGAGCTTCCCGGAGGCGGTCGCCTCGATGAGCGCGCTCAACCGGGACGCTGCGCGGGCGGCGGTAGCCGCCGGTATCCGGTGCGGCACCGACGTGACCGGCTTCGGCCTGCTCGGGCACGCCTCGAAGCTGGCCCGTGCCAGCCGGCTCACGGTGGCCATCGACACCGCCCGGGTGCCGTACCTGGCCGGCGCGCGGGAGGCGCTGCGCGACGGGTACGTCAGCGGCGGCAGCCGTCGCAACCTGGAGTGGGTCACCCCCTGGACGGATTTCGGCGCGGCGGACGAGGGTGAGCGGTTGCTGCTGGCCGACGCGCAGACCTCCGGCGGTCTGCTGGTCGCCGGTGAGCTGCCGGGCGCGCCAGTGGTGGGCGAGCTGCTGCCCCGCGGGGAGCATCTGGTCGTCCTGCGCTGACGGACAGCGCGGCGAGGCCCGGACGCAGTGTCGGGACACGCGGTCCCGGTGGTGCGGATGGCGCACGATAGCCGATAAACTGTCACCTTCCCGCTACTCCGAGCAATGCCGCTCAGGGAAATTTTGCCCGGAATGGTCACAGACCGGTAACTTGCCCCCGGCTGGGGTCAAATGCCCCCCACCATCGTCAGTAAGGCCCGATCCGGAGGCCGGTGGGACGAACGCAGCGAGGAGGCGGAATGACCGAGCTGTGGAACTGGAGAATTGATCGGGTACGACCCGTGGAGGTCTACCCGGCGCTGGCCGAGGCGCTCGGTCGGGTGGTGATGCCGCTGGCAGTGGCGGACCCGGCCCGGCTGCCGGCGTACGCGGTGGTGTGTGACGTCTGGCAGGCGCCGGGCGAGTTCTCGACGGTGGTCGACTGCTACGGGGTGCCCGACCGGCTCTCCGAGCACGCCAGCATCGCCGCGCTGGCCCGGCTGCTGGGCCGCAACTGCCTGCTGCGCGACGACACGCTCGACGCTGGCCGGCACCTGCTCGTCGCACCGGACGGGACGGTCCGCCCGGTGCACTTCGACGTCCGGGACACCGACGACGGCGAGGTGCTCAGCCGAAAGCGGCTGTGCACGCTGGGTGACCCGGGCTGCCGGGGCTGGTCGCAGTGTCACCGCTCGCGCTGGGCTCCCGACACCGTCGCGCCGGTGCTCGCCGCGGCCTGACCCGGTGCCCAGCCGGCCGGGCCGAGCCGAGCCGAGCCGGGGCCGGTGCCCGTGCCGGTGCGCCGAAGAGGCCGGTGCGCCGAAGAGGCCGGTGCGCCGAAGAGGTCAGCCGCGCCCGGTGGCGGCGGTGGCCGGCCGGTCGGCGGCGCCCGACCCGCCACCCCGCACGACCAGCTGGTCGAGCAGGGTGCGGGTGGCCTCCGTCACGGCGGCCACCGCGGCCTCGAACGCGGCGGCGTTGTGCGCGGCGGGCGCCCGGAAGCCCGAGATCTTCCGGACGTACTGCAACGCCGCCGCCTCGATGTCCGCGTCGGTCACCTGCGGGGTGAACGGCTCCCGCAACGTCTTGATGCTTCGGCACATGTCGGGTGCTCCTCGGTTCGGGGTGATCCGGCCGACCCGGATACGCTGTCCTGGTCATGACTACCGCAGCGACGGGCAGCCCGCGCACCTACCAGGTGCGCACCTATGGCTGCCAGATGAACGTGCACGACTCCGAGCGCATCTCCGGCCTGCTCGAACAGGCCGGCTACGTGCGCGCGCCCCAGGCCGACGACACCCCGGACATCGTCGTCTTCAACACCTGCGCGGTGCGGGAGAACGCGGACAACCGTCTCTACGGCAACCTCGGTCATCTGCGCCCCGTGAAGGACAAGCACCCGGGGATGCAGATCGCCGTCGGTGGTTGCCTGGCGCAGAAGGACCGCGGCGAGATCGTCCGCAGGGCGCCCTGGGTGGACGTGGTCTTCGGCACGCACAACATCGGTGCCCTGCCGGTGCTGCTGGAACGGGCCCGGCACAACGCCGCCGCCGAGGTGGAGATCCTGGAGTCGCTGGACGTCTTCCCGTCCACGCTGCCGACCCGCCGCGAGTCCACGTACGCCGGCTGGGTCTCGATCTCGGTGGGCTGCAACAACACCTGCACGTTCTGCATCGTGCCCGCTCTGCGCGGCAAGGAGAAGGACCGCCGTCCCGGCGACATCCTCTCCGAGGTGCGCGCCCTGGTCGACGAGGGCGTGCTGGAGGTGACCCTGCTCGGGCAGAACGTCAACTCCTACGGCGTCGAGTTCGGTGACCGGTACGCGTTCGGCAAGCTGCTGCGCGCCTGCGGCGAGATCGACGGGTTGGAGCGGGTCCGGTTCACGAGCCCACACCCGAAGGACTTCACCGACGACGTGATCGCCGCGATGGCCGAGACGCCGAACGTCTGCCACTCGCTGCACATGCCGTTGCAGTCCGGCTCCGACGACGTGCTGAAGGCGATGCGCCGCTCGTACCGCTCCGAGCGTTACCTGGGGATCATCGAGAAGGTCCGTGCGGCGATGCCGGACGCGGCGATCACCACCGACATCATCGTCGGCTTCCCCGGCGAGACGGAGGCCGACTTCCAGCGCACGCTGGACGTGGTGCGCGAGGCCCGGTTCTCCTCGGCCTTCACCTTCCAGTACTCCAAGCGCCCCGGCACTCCCGCCGCGACCATGGACGGCCAGTTGCCCAAGCAGGTCGTGCAGGAGCGCTACGAGCGGCTGGTCGCGGCCGTCGAGGAGATCTCCTGGGCGGAGAACAAGCGACTGGTGGGGGAGCCCGTCGAGGTGCTGGTCGCGGTCGGCGAGGGCCGCAAGGACGAGCGGACCGGGCGGCTCTCCGGCCGGGCCCGCGACGGCCGGCTCGTCCACTTCGACGCCGGCAGTTTCGCCGGGTCGATCCGGCCCGGCGACATCGTGCACACCACAGTCACGTACGCCGCGCCGCATCACCTCAACGCCGACGGAGCGCCGCTGTCGCACCGGCGCACGCGGGCCGGCGACGCCGCCGAGGCGGGGCGCTCCCCGCGTACCCCCGGGGTGTTGCTGGGCCTGCCCACGGTCGGTGCCCCGGCCGCGACGCCCGCCCCGACCACCGGCTGCGCCGCGCACTGACCCCGGCCGGGGCCCGCCAGCACGGCGGACCCCGACCGGCCCACGGTCAGACCGTGATCCGGCCGGCGCCGGCGCCGGCCGTCACGATGGACTTGACGGTGCTCGCCGTGTCCAGTTGGTACGAGTACGGGATGCTGGCGACGCTGCCGCCGGTCTGCCCGGCCGGCGAGTTGACGAAGTGGTTGTTGCGGGCCACCAGGCGGCCCGGCCCGGAGTCAGCCTCACCGAGGTGGTACGTGTCGGGGACGTTCTCGAAGTAGTTGCCCTCGACGAGCACGCCGGCGTTCTCGGTGGAGGCCACGCCGTAGCCGGTGTTGGCCCGGTAGTAGTTGTTGTAGACGTGCACCGGGTTGCCGAAGCGCACCCGCGGGTTGCGCTGCTTGCTGCCGTCGAACCAGTTGTGGTGGTACGTCACGCGCAGGTGGCCGGTGTCCTGCGCGCCGTTGTCGTCGCTGTGGCCGAGCAGCATGGTCTTGTCGTGGTTGAAGACCCGGTTCCACGACACCGTGACGAAGTCCGATCCGCGCTTGATGTCGACAGCGCCGTCGTACCCGTTGCTGAAGGTGTTGTGGTCGATCCAGATGTTGGTGGCCGACTCCTGCACGTTGATCGCGTCGTCGTTCCAGTCCCGGAAGGTCAGGTTCCGGATGATGACGTTGCGGTCACCGCTGACGTTGAGTCCGCAGCCGACGATCGTCGCGCCGGAGTTGCCGAGGATGGTCTTGTTCGACCGGACCCGCAGCATCCCCGAGCAGGAGATCGTTCCGGAGACGCGGATCACGGCGGAGCCCGTGGCGTTCAGGGCGCTGGTCAGCGCCGAGGCGTTGGAGACGGTGGTGGCCGGGGCGCCGCCACCGCCGGTGGTGCCGCCGTTCTGGGTGGCCCAGCCGACCAGGCCCGTCTGCGGCGGGACGCTCGGTGGAGGATCGCTGGGGATCGGCGGGGTGGTCGGCGTGCCCGGTGTGGTCGGCGTGGTCGGGGTGGTGGTGCCGCCGGTGCAGGCGACGTTGTTCAGGGTGAAGCTGGTCGGGGCCGGGTTGCTGGAGTTGTTCCAGCTCGCGTTGAAGCCGAACGAGGTGCTGCCGTTGGTGGCCAGGTTGCCGTTGTAGTCGACGTTGGTGGCGGAGACCTGCCCGCCGCTCTGTGTGACGGTGGCGCCCCACGCCTGGCTGACCTGCTGGCCGGCCCCGTACGACCAGCGCAGCGTCCACCCGGAGACCGGGTCGCCGAGGTTGGTGACCGTGACGTTGCCGGTGAACCCGCCCGGCCACTGGCTGGCGACCGAGTAGGCGACCTGGCAGCCGGCGGCC
The DNA here is from genome assembly GCF_040607775.1 of Micromonospora sp. NPDC005237. NCBI lineage: Bacteria > Bacillati > Actinomycetota > Actinomycetes > Micromonosporales > Micromonosporaceae > Micromonospora > Micromonospora sp. NPDC005237. The sequence goes on from NZ_JBEXHJ010000001.1 coordinate 920,044, forward strand.
GCCTGGGCCGAGACGGCGGTCAGGAGCCCGCCGGTGACCAGGGCCGCGGTGGCGGCGGCGGTGGTGGCGAGCAGCGTCATCCGACGCTGTGATGTGCGCATGCTGCTTCCTCTCGATGAGGCGGACGGACCGTCGCGACGCCCATGCCCGTGGGCGGCGAGGTAGGCCGGGACCCATGGCTCCCGGGCCCGCCGGTGCAGTTCGGTGAAAGCGGCTCCCGCGCTCACGCCGGCCACTGCGGAGGCAAGCGCTTTCCCGATGAGAACATAGAAGCACCTGGATGTAAATGCCCGGGGTGGCCGGTGCCCACGACGTGGGCACCGGCCACCCCGGCGACTCAGCAGCCGGCGCCGTTGAGCTTCACGGTTGCCGGGGCGCTGGCCGTGCCGTTGGCGGTGAAGCCCACGGTGACCGAGGCCCCCGCCGCCAGGGACGGCGCGTGACTGGGCGCGGCGGCGGTGACCGTCGTGCCCGACTGGGTGACGGTGGCGTTCCAGCCACTGCCCAGCGTCACGCCGGACGGCCAACTCCAGGTCACCGACCACGGGTTGACCGCGGCCGTACCGGTGTTCTTCACGGTCAGCTCACCCTGGAAGCCGCCCTGCCAGGCGTTTACCTGCCGGTAGGTGGCCGTGCAGGCGCCCGGGGGCGGGGTCGTCGGCCCGCCGGTCGGTCCACTGGTCGGCCCGCCGGTCGGCCCGCCGGTGGGTCCGCCACCGGACGGCGCGATCAGGTACGGCTGGAGGATCGCCTGCTTGGTGGTGTTGATGTTCGTCCAGTCGTCCAGCGCGATGCCCCCGGTGTCACCCGAGTTGGGGTTCCACGACCAGTAGGTGAAGGACATCCCGGTCACCCCGGTGCCGGTGTACGCCATCAACTTCTCCAGCCACACCCGGTCCTTCGGGTCGGCGAGGGTGCTGCCGAACTCACCCATCATGATCGGGGCGATGTTCTGCTTGTAGAGGTAACCGAAGTACTTGTCCCAGATGGCCGGCATGTTCGCCGGGTAGTCGGGGGCGTCGAACCAGGTCTGCCGGTAGACCGACGTGGCGTACTCGTGCGGCGAGTAGACCAGCCGGTTGGCCACGTTCAGCCGTACCGGGAACTGGCCGGCCTTCGACAGGTTGCCGCCCCACCAGCCGCAGTCCTCGTCGTTGCTCGGGTCGTTGTCCCACACGTTGGAGAGGCCACCACTGGGGCAGCTCACCCCCTCCACGAAGATCAACCAGTTGGGCTGGACACCGAGGATGGCGTTGCCGGCCCGCTCGGCGGCGAGCCGCCAGTCCCGCGCGGTGTCGCCGCAGCCCCAGCACGCGCCGGTGGCCGCCGGGTTGGTCCCCTCGGCGTGCGGCTCGTTGTGCAGGTCCGCGCCGATCACGGTGGGATTGCCCGCGTACCGCTGGGCGAGCATCTTCCAGTCGTTGATCCAGGTCGCCTCGGAGACCGTCGACGTGTACCAGAGCGGCGATTGCCCGGCCGACGTCGGCCGGTGCCGGTCCAGGATGATCCGCATCCCCTTGCTGCCGGCGTAGTTGATCACCTTGTCCAGGATCTGCAACGGCGAGAGCCCGATCAGGTCCGGGTTGACGAAGTCGTTGATCCCGGTGGCGGTCGCGCCCGGCTTCAGCGCGTCGTTCGAGTACGGCACCCGCAACGTGTTGTAGCCCAGCCGGGCCATCGTGTCGAGCTGCCCCCGCCACGGATTGCTCGACCAGAGCCCGTGGAAAGTCTTGTTGTCGGTCTCCATGCCGAACCAGTTGATGCCGGTCAACCGGACAGTGGCGCCGGTGCTGTCCACGATCTGGCTGCCGTTCGTGTGCAGATAGCCGGTGCCGGTGCCGGTGCCCGCGGCGGAGGCCGGGGCGGTGCTGACGGCGGTGGCGATGAACACGCCGGCCGCGACGGTGGCGAGCGCGGTCAGCGCACCGCCGAGAGCTTTGGGACGGACCATTCGAGCTCCACTTCAAAGGCCCGGCGTCGGCCATGGGCCGCGCGGGCGAGCTGCCGTCGGCACGTCACGGCCCCTTGGGGGTACGCGGACAGTGCGCGACGGTCCATGTCACGCGGACGGGGACACTCGCGGAAGCTCACCGGCCGATCCTCGACAGCGGAGCCCCGCCGTCGTCGCCCTCGTCCCGGTGGCCCTACCTGGCTCCGTCGCCCATTCTCATCAGCCCGCCTCAATGCGTCAACTGCACGGCCCCGCGGCCCCGCCCGTGCCGTGCGGCGTTCCCGGACACGCGAGAGCCCCGGTCCCTCGCGGGGGACCGGGGGCTCTCGGACAGCGTCAGCTCAGCCGGCCTGCTCGGCGAGCTGGAGGAACTGCCGCTTGGAGGCGAGGGCCTGCTCGGCCTCGGAGATCCGGCGGGCGTCCCCGGCGCTCTGCGCCCGGGCCAGCCGCTCCTCGGCCTCCGCCACCTGGGCCCTCATCTGGGCGAGCAGCGGATTGTCCTCCTTGGTGGTGCGGCGCCACGCCGAGTCCATCACGTCGCGGACCTTGTCGTCGATGACCCGCAACCGGCGCTCCAGCCCGGCGGCCGCCTCGCGGGGCACCCGGCCGGCCTCGTGCCACTGGGCCTGGATCTCCCGCAGCTTGGCCTGGGCGCCCTTCGGGTCAGCGTCGATGTCCAGGGCCTCGGCCTCGGCCAGCAGCGCCTGCTTACGCTCCAGGTTGCCGCGCTGCTCGTTGTCCCGTGCGGAGAAGACCTCGCTGCGCCGGCTGAAGAAGGCGTCCTGCGCGGCCCGGAACCGTTCCCAGAGCTTCTGCTCGGCCTCCTTGGAGGCACGCGGGGCGGCCTTCCACTGCGTCATCAGCTCCTTGAGCTGGTTGGCCGTGGCCGCCCACTCGGTGGAATCCTTGATCTTCTCGGCCTCGGCGACCAGCTCTTCCTTGACGGTCTGCGCCTGCTTGCGCGTCGCGTCCAGCGAGGCGAAGTGGGCGCCCCGACGCCGGGTGAACCCGTCCCGTGCGGCGGCGAACCGCTTCCACAGCTCACCGTCGGCCTTCTTGTCGACCCCGCGAATGGTCTTCCACTCGTCGAGGATCTCCTTGAGCCGGTCACCGGCCGTCTTCCAGCCGGTGGACTCGGCGGCGAGCTTCTCGGCCTCCTCGACCAGCGCGGTCTTGCGGGCCAGGGCTTCGACGCGTGCGGCGTCCCGGGCGGCCCGGGCCTCCCCGGCCTTCTCCTCGGCAAGGGTCGCCAGCTTGTCCAGCCGAGCGGCCAGGGCGTCGATGTCGCCGACCACGTGGGCCTCGGGCAGCGTGGCGCGGATCCGCCGAATCGTGCTCAACGAGTGCCCGGCGTCCGCCGCGCCCGAGTTGAGCCGCGCTTCGGTCAGGTCCACCTCGGTGACCAGGTCGGCGAAGCGGCGTGCGAAGTGCGCGAGACCCTCCTCCGGTGCTCCCGCCTGCCAGGATCCGACCACCCGCTCGCCCTCGGAGGTCTTGACGTAAACGGTGCCGTCCGCGTCCACCCGTCCGAAGGCAGTCCAGTCGCTCATGTGCCCATCCTCGTTCTCCCGGCGTCGAGGGAGCCGTCCCCCGTCGCCGCCACGGCGCAGCCAAGTTACTTCCGGCATTGTCACAGGTCCGACCCGGTCCCCGTCGAGCGCCTATCGCCGACCGTGACCATACGGTGTCCTAGAGCCTGATTGACCGGATCGGCGCGGAGACGCACCGGGCATTCCCGCTACGGTGAACGGGTGCCACTGGTCGCCGCCGCTGTCTGCCCGCATCCGCCCCTGCTCGTGCCCGAGGTTGCCGGTGCCGCCGCCAGCGAACTGGACGACCTGCGGGCGGCCTGTGACCTCGCCGTACGCCGACTGCTGGCCGCCGATCCGGACGCGGTGGTGCTGCTCGGCGTCGGCCCGTCGACCGGCCCGATCCGGCCCCCGGCCACCGGTTCCCTGCAGCCCTGGGGCGTCGACCTGGACGTGCCCCTGATCCCCGGTCAGCCGGACCGGGGCGCGGTGCTGCCGTTGAGCCTGACGGTTGGCGCGTGGCTGCTGGCCCGGCACGCCGTGCGTCCCGCCGTGGCCGCCGTGCAGGTGACCGCCGACGCCGGGCCGGTGGAGGTGGCCGCGCTCGCCGAGCAGGTCGCCGCGGCGGGTGAGCGGGTGGCACTGCTGGTGCTCGGCGACGGGTCGGCCTGCCGGGGGGAGAAGGCCCCCGGGTACGACGACCAGCGCGCCCTGCCGTACGACAAGCGGGTCGCCGCGGCCCTGGCCGAGGCGGACCTGGACGCCCTGCGCGACCTGGACGCGGGTCTGTCGGGGCAGTTGAAGGTCGCCGGCCGGGCGTCGTGGCAGGTGCTCGCCGAGGCGGCCCGGTCGAGCGGCGGCGGGTGGCGCGGCGAGCTGCTGCACGACTCGGCCCCCTACGGCGTGGCCTACTTCGTGGCGTCCTGGGAGCGGGCGTGACCGGCGGCGCAGCGGTCCCGGTCGGCACGGTCGTGGCGGTGGTCGGCCCGACGGCGGCCGGCAAGTCGGCGTTGAGCATCGCGCTCGCGCACGCGCTGGACGGGGAGGTGGTCAACGCCGACTCGATGCAGCTCTACCGGGGCATGGACATCGGCACCGCCAAGTTGACCCCCGCCGAGCGGGAAGGGGTGCCGCACCACCTGCTCGACATCTGGGAGGTCACCGAGCCGGCCAGCGTCGCGGAGTACCAGCGGCTGGCCCGCGCGGCCGTGGACGACATCCTGTCCCGGGGACGGGTGCCGCTGCTGGTGGGTGGCTCGGGGCTGTACGTGCGGGCGGTGCTGGAGCGCTTCGAGTTCCCCGGCACCGACGCGGCGCTGCGCGAGCGGCTGGAACGGGAGTTGGCCGAGGTCGGCCCGGCTCCGCTGTACGCGCGGCTGCGCGCCGCCGACCCGGTGGCCGCCGAGGGCATCCTGCCCGGCAACGGCCGGCGGATCGTGCGGGCCCTGGAGGTGATCGAGCTGACCGGCGCGCCGTTCGCCGCGTCACTGCCGCAGCCGACCCCGTACTACCCGTCGGTGCAGCTCGGCGTCGACCTGGACACCGGGCTGCTGGACGAGCGGATCGCGCTGCGGGTGGACCGGATGTGGGCCGACGGTCTGGTGCCCGAGACCCGCGAGCTGGTGGGTCGAGGGCTGGCCGAGGGACGAACGGCCAGCCGGGCGCTCGGCTACCAGCAGGTGCTGCGCCTGCTCGACGGTGAGCTGACCGAGACGCAGGCGCACGACGAGACCGTCCGGGCCACCCGGCGCTTCGTCCGGCGGCAGCGGTCCTGGTTCCGGCGCGACCCGCGGATCCAGTGGCTGGACTCGGCGACGCCGGACCTGATCGGGGCCGCGCTGCGTCTGGTGCCGGCCGCTGCGCGATGATGGGGGCGTGGAGTTCACCAAGGGCCACGGCACCGGCAACGACTTCGTCCTCCTGCCCGACCCGGACGGTCAGCTCGACCTGACCCCGGAGCTGGTCGCGGCGCTCTGCGACCGGCGGCGGGGCATCGGCGCGGACGGCGTGCTGCGGGTCGTCCGGGCGGCCAAGCATCCGGACGGCGCCGGGCTGGCCGGCGAGGCCGAGTGGTTCATGGACTACTGGAACGCCGACGGTTCGTTCGCCGAGATGTGCGGCAACGGCGCCCGGGTCTTCGTGCGCTACCTGCTCGACAACGAGCTGGCCACGCCGGCCGGCGCGGCGTTGCCGGTGGCCACCCGGGCCGGCGTCGTGCGCGCGCTGGTCGAGGGCGACGCCGTGTCCGTCGAGATGCGCCGCCCCCAGGTGTACGACTCCTCGACCGCCACCCTGGGCGGGCTGACCCTGCCCGGCACGGCTGTGGACATCGGCAACCCGCACCTGGTCTGTGTCCTGCCGGCGGGCGTGGAGTTGGCCGCGCTGGATCTCACCGTCGCGCCCGGGTTCGACCCGGAGGTCTTCCCGGCCGGCGTCAACGTGGAGTTCATCGTGGCGGGCGACCCGGTCGACGGCACCGACGGGCACTCCCTGATGCGGGTGTACGAGCGTGGCAGCGCCGAGACCCTGTCCTGCGGCACCGGTGCCTGCGCGGTGGGCGCGGTGGCCCTGCGCGACGCCGGCCGCGACACCGGTGTGGTCGCCGTCGACGTCCCCGGCGGCCGCCTGACGGTGACGGTCACCGAGAACTCCTGCTGGCTGTCCGGCCCCGCCGTCCTGGTGGCAACGGGCGAGATCAGCCTTTCCGCGCTGACCAACCCAACCCACCCCCTCCTCTGACCCACCGCGCCCACATCGCGGGCGCGCCGCGTCGATCATGAAGTTATTGCCAGCCTGCTCGGCGTGTCATGGCATTAACTTCATGATCGACGGAGGGGCGGGGTCGGGTGCCCGGCGGTTCGTGCGTTACGGGGTGGCGCTGGCGTTGGCCGCGATCTCGGGGAGGTCGGTGGGGCCCGGGTCGGCTGCCGGGAGAGGGCTGGGGTTGTTCGCGGCGGCCCGGACGGCGGCGGCGACCGCCGGGGCGACCCGCGAGTCGAAGACGCTCGGCACGATCACCGTCGGGTTGATCTTCTCCTCACCGACGACGTCGGCGATGGCCCGGGCGGCCGCGATCGCCATCTCCTCGGTGAACTCCTCGGCGTGCGCGTCAAGCATCCCGCGGAACACGCCGGGGAAGGCGAGCACGTTGTTGATCTGGTTGGGCTGGTCCGAGCGGCCGGTGGCGACCACCGCGGCGTACTTGCGCGCCTCCCGGGGGTCGACCTCCGGGTCCGGGTTGGCCAGCGCGAAGACGATGGCGTCCTTCGCCATGCCGGCGATGTCGTCGCCGGTGAGCAGGTTCGGCGCGCTGACCCCGATGAACACGTCGGCGCCCCGGATCGCGCCGGGCAGGTCGCCCGCGTAGTTCTCCTTGTTGGTGTTCTCCGCCAGCCACTGCCAGGCCGGGTTGAGGTCGGTCAGCCCGCGGTGCAGGGCGCCCTGGCGGTCGTACGCGATGATGTCGCCGACGCCCTGGCGCAGCAGCAGCTTCATGATCGCGGTGCCCGCCGCGCCGGCGCCGGAGACGACGACCCGGACGTCCGCGAGCTGCTTGCCCACGACGCGCAGCGCGTTGGTCAGCGCGGCCAGCACGCAGATCGCGGTGCCGTGCTGATCGTCGTGGAAGACCGGGATGTCCAGCGCCTCGCGCAGCCGGGCCTCGATCTCGAAGCAGCGCGGCGCGGCGATGTCCTCCAGGTTGATCCCGCCGTACGCGGGCGCGATCGCCTTGACGATCTGCACGATCTCGTCGGTGTCCTGCGTGTCCAGCACGACCGGCCAGGCGTCCACCCCGCCGAAGCGCTTGAACAGCGCGGCCTTGCCCTCCATCACCGGCAGCGACGCGGCCGGGCCCAGGTTGCCCAGCCCGAGCACCGCGGAGCCGTCGCTGACCACCGCCACCGTGTTGCGCTTGATCGTCAGCCGTCGGGCGTCCGCCGGGTTCTCGGCGATCGCCATGCAGACCCGGGCCACCCCCGGGGTGTACGCCCGGGACAGCTCGTCACGGTTGCGCAGCGCGACCTTGGAGGTCACCTCGATCTTGCCGCCGAGGTGCAGGAGGAAGGTGCGGTCCGACACCTTGCGCACGTCCACGCCGTCGAGCGCGGTCAGCGCCTCGACCACCTGGTCGGCGTGACCGGCGTCGGCGGTGTCGCAGGTCAGGTCGACGATCACGTTGGTCGGGTCCGAGTCCACCACGTCCAGCGCCGTGACGATCGCTCCGGCCTCGCCGACGGAGGTGGTGAGCCGGCCGATCGAGGACGCGTCCGCGGTCACGGCGATCCGGATGGTGATCGAGAATCCGGCGCTCGGCAGTCGGGTGATGGCCACGGGGTCCCTCCGTCACGGCTGTGCGGCCGGTCGGCCGCCGCCCCCGCATTTCTACCGGGTTGTCGAGGTCGACCGGTATTCGCCCCCACTTTTGGCGACCTCCAGCACGGGCATATAGCAGGTGCGTTCGGCGTTGTGCCATGTCAGGATTACGTTCTACTCATCATTTCGGACAGGAGAACCGCTTGCGAGACCAGGAGAGCTTCGTCCCCGTCGAGGACGAGTTCGACGACGTCACCACTGGCGAGATGGAGCTGTCGGAGCGACAGTCCCTGCGACGCGTTCCGGGCCTGTCAACCGAGCTCACCGACGTCACCGAGGTGGAATACCGCCAGCTGCGACTGGAGCGGGTCGTCCTGGTGGGCGTCTGGACCGAGGGCACGGTCACCGACGCGGAGAATTCCCTGACCGAGCTGGCCGCGCTGGCCGAGACCGCCGGCTCGCAGGTGCTCGAAGGGCTGATCCAGCGTCGTACCCGACCCGACCCGGCCACGTACATCGGTCGCGGCAAGGTCGACGATCTTGGCGCGGTGGTGCTGTCCACCGGCGCCGACACGGTCATCTGTGACGGTGAGCTGTCGCCGTCGCAGCTGCGCAACCTGGAGCAGCGCACCAAGGTCAAGGTTGTCGACCGGACGGCGCTGATCCTCGACATCTTCGCCCAGCACGCCAAGAGCAAGGAAGGTAAGGCGCAGGTCGAGCTGGCCCAGCTCCAATACCTGCTGCCCCGACTGCGCGGTTGGGGTGAGACGCTCTCCCGCCAGACCGGTGGTAGCGGTCGCGGCGGCGGCGCGGGCGGCGGTGTGGGTGTGCGTGGTCCCGGTGAGACCAAGCTGGAGACCGACCGTCGGCGCATCCGTCACCGCATCTCCCGGCTGCGCCGCGAGATCAAGAGCATGCGCACGGTACGCGTCACCAAGCGCGCCCGTCGCACCCGCAACTCCGTGCCCGCCGTGGCCATCGCCGGCTACACCAACGCCGGCAAGTCCAGCCTGCTCAACCGACTGACCGGCGCGGGCGTGCTGGTGGAGAACGCGCTCTTCGCGACGCTCGACCCGACCACCCGCAAGGCCACCACCTCGGACGGGCGGCTCTACACGCTCTCCGACACGGTGGGCTTCGTCCGGCACCTGCCGCACCAGATCGTCGAGGCGTTCCGCTCGACACTGGAGGAGGTCGCGGAGGCGGACCTGGTGGTGCACGTCGTCGACGGCACCCACCCGGATCCGGAGGAGCAGGTCCGGGCGGTGCACGAGGTGCTCGCCGAGGTGGGCGCGGACCGGCTGCCCGAGCTGCTGGTGGTCAACAAGACCGACGCGGCCGACGAGGACGCGCTGCTGCGGCTCAAGCGACTCTGGCCCGAGGCGATCTTCGTCTCGGCGCACTCGGGGCGGGGGATCGACGCCCTGCGGGCGGCGATCGAGGAGCGGCTGCCGCAACCCGCCGTGGAGGTCCGGGCCGTGCTGCCGTACGACCGGGGTGACCTGGTGTCCCGGGTGCACCGCACGGGCGAGGTGCTCAGTACGTCGCACCTGCCGGAGGGCACCCTGCTGCACGTTCGGGTCAGCGCGGCGCTCGCCGCCGAGCTGGCGCCGTTCGACGTGCAGCGCGAGGGCCAGGCGGTCGGCAGCCGGCCCTGAGCGGCCCCGGCGTCATCCACCGGAAACGCGCGGCATGCGACACTGGCCGAATGCGCCGCGTTGTTTCCTCGGTCACGGTTGCCCTCGGCCTGCTCGGGGCAACCGTGGCGCTGGCCGGAGTCGCCGTAGCCGCTCCCGCTCCCGGATCATCCCAGCCGCCCGGCGCCACCCCCGGCAAGAAGCGCTGCTCGGTCACCGACGAGCGGCTGCGGGAGCTGTCCGGGCTGGTAGCGACCAAGACCGGCTACATCGTCATCAACGACGGCACCGAGGTTGAGGCGCGCAAACGGATCTTCTTCCTCGACAGCAAGTGCAAGGTCGTCAAGGAGCCGGTCCGCTACTCGGGTCAGGGGCCGTTCGACACCGAGGACCTCGCCGTGTCGCCGAAGGGCGACACGCTGTGGATCGGTGACATCGGCGACAACACCACCAACAAGGAGCGGCGGTCGCGGATCGCGGTCTGGACCATGCCGATCACCGGTACGAAGCAGCCCGTGCTGCACCGGCTCTCCTACCCCGAGAACAAGCCGCACGACGCCGAGGCGTTGCTGGTGGGGGCCGACGGCCTCCCGCTGATCATCACCAAGGTGTCGAGCGGCAACGCGGAGATCTACACCCCGACGGCGAAGCTGAGGAACGGCGACACCGCGCCGGTGCCGATGAAGAAGGTCGGCGAGATCAAGCTGCCGAAGACCACCACGGAGAACCCGCTCAGCGTCTACGGGCGGCTCGCGGTCACCGGGGCCGCCCGATCGCCGGACGGCAGCCGCGTCGTCGTCCGGACGTACGCGGACGCCTTCGAGTACGACGTGACCGACGGCAACATCGTCGGGGCGCTCACCACCGGCAAGCCGCGGGTGACGCCACTGGCCGACCCGTTCGGTGAGGCGATCTCCTACACCCCGGACGGGAAGACCTTCGTCACCGTCTCCGACGGCGGGCAGCTCACCGCGGACGAGCCCGTCGACATTCTGAGCTACACGCCGTCCAACAGCGTGGCCGCGCCCGTTGCCGCTCCCGGGGGTGCCAACCCGGCCGCCGAGAAGTCCTGGATCGACGGGCTCAGTCTCGATGACATCACCTACCTCGTGGGCGCGGTCGGCGTGCTCGGTCTGCTGCTCGTCGGCGCCGGCATCGTCGGCATCCTGCGGGCCCGCCGCCGGCCACCGGCGGCCGACGATTCGGACTCGACGGATGATCGGGACGACCGGCGCGGCGCAGGGCGGGACGAGGGCGCCCCGCCCGGCGGTGGCCGTCCCGGCACCGGCGTGTACGGCGGTGCGGCGGCCGATGGCGGCGTCTACGGCGGTGGTTCCGGCCGGGGCGGTCCCGCTCCTGCTGGCGGTGCCGTGTACGGCGGCGGCGGTGCGCGCCCAGCCGGTGAGGGGGGTGGCGGCGGTTACGGCCCCGCCCGCCCCGGCGGTGGTGGCGGCGGTGCTCCGGTCGGTGGCGGTGTCTACGGTGGCGGCCGTGCCGGCGGCCCCGCAGGTCGACCCGGCGGTGCCGGTGGCCGACCGGGCGGCGGGGTGTACGGCGGCGGTGGTGGTCAGCCCGGCGGCGGTCGGGCGGAGCCGCCACGGCGCGGTGGGCAGGAGCCGGACTACCGGGGCCAGCGGCCCGGCCGTCGGCGGGACGGCGACGTGCCCGGCGACCCGTACGGGCAGTATCCCGGGGGCGGCCGTGGCCAGCGGGGCGACCGCTACTGACACGGTCAGCGCCATCGGTCCGGCCGCGCGGGTGAGCGCGGTGGGGCCACTCACCCGCGCGCCGGCCGGTCAGATCCGGCGGAGCACCGCCACAACCCGGCCCATGATGGTGGCGTCGTCGCCGGGGATCGGGTCGAAGGCGGGGTTCTGCGGCATCAGCCAGACGTGCCCGTCGCGTCGCCGGTAGGTCTTGACGGTGGCCTCGCCGTCGAGCATGGCGGCCACGATCTCGCCCGAGTCGGCCGTCGGCTGCTGCCGGACGACCACCCAGTCGCCGTCGCAGATCGCCGCGTCGAGCATCGAGTCACCCTTGACCTGGAGCATGAACACCTCGCCCTCGCCGACCAGCTCGCGGGGCAGGGGGAAGATGTCCTCCACTGCCTGCTCGGCGAGGATCGGCCCACCGGCGGCGATGCGGCCGAGCATCGGCACGTACGCCGGGGTGGGCCGTTGGGCGCGGGACAACTCGTCGTCGATGGCCTCGCTGGGGGCACGGACGTCCACCGCTCGGGGCCGGTTGGGGTCGCGGCGGAGGAAGCCCTTCTTCTCCAGCTCCTTGAGCTGGTAGGCGACGCTCGACGGGGACACCAGGCCGACCGCCTCGCCGATCTCACGGACGCTCGGCGGGTAGCCGTGCCGGTCGACCCAGGTGCGGATGAACTCCAGGATGCGGCGCTGGCGGGCGGTCAGGTCGACCGTCGCGGGGTCGGGGAAGGCGCTGACCACCGGGGTGACCGGGCGCACGGCAGGCTGACCCGTCCGGCTGCGCGCGGCGCTGCGGCGTCGGGTGGCCGGCGGGCCCGCCTCGGTGATCTGCTGCGGGCTCTTCGGCCGGCTGGCCCGGTCTTCGGTCACGTCCGTCCTCCCTGGTCGGCGCTGGGTGCCTCGTCGGCTCGTGGTGCGTGCGGTGGTGCCATGTTGTTCATGACCGTATAGGTGAGATCGGTCATTTTCAAACATCTGTACGACCTCTCACCGGCGTGTCGGGGTGAAAAACCGCTCCGGTCGTACGGATGTTCTGATAAATGGTACGTCGAGTAGCACGGATGTTCGATCGGTGGCTGTTTTCCGGGGCGTTCCGGCCGTGCGGCCGGTAACCGGGGCGGGTTCCCGGCGTTGGTTCTGCGGTGAGGTGGCAGGTGCGGATGACCGGATGGTCCGTGACGCGCCGGACACGCCGGTCGACTTGACCCGGGTTCGCCAGCGACATACGGTCAACCCCTAGATGTAGTAGTGACACGGGCGTAAGTTGCCTACAGGTTGGGTTCGACTACCGACCGCACTCCCGTAACGTTGATCACGGCGGGCGTCACCCGAGGGTGGTGCCGCCGTGGCGAGCCGTGTCCGGAAGTGCCCGGAGTGTCCGCGGTTGATCATGATTTTGGAGGTTGGGCGATGCGGTGTCCGTACTGCCGGCACGCCGACTCCCGCGTGGTCGACTCGCGGGAGGCCGACGACGGCCAGCTCATCCGGCGGCGGCGCTCCTGCCCGGAGTGCGGCAAGCGGTTCACCACCGTCGAGGAGGCGGTCCTCGCGGTGGTCAAGCGCAGCGGGGTGACCGAGCCGTTCAGTCGTACGAAGATCATCGGCGGGGTGCGCAAGGCGTGCCAGGGCCGGCCGGTGGACGACGACTCACTCGCGCTGCTGGCGCAGCGCGTGGAGGAGACCGTCCGGGCCAAGGGGGCCGCCGAGATCCCCAGTCACGAGGTGGGCCTGGCGATCCTGGGCCCGCTGCGCGACCTGGACGAGATCGCCTACCTGCGGTTCGCCAGCGTCTACCGCTCCTTCGACTCGCTCGCCGACTTCGAGCGCGAGATCGAGACGTTGCGGGCCGTGGCGCGAGCCCGGGAGCAGGGCCGGGCCGACGCGGTTGAGGCCGCCGGCCGTACCAGTTGACTTCACTGTTTTTCGAAAGATCAGGACGCGCGGTGGGTGACCGCGCAGACGAGGGGGGCGACGGCGTGACAACGAGCCGTTCACGGAACAAGGCAGGCGCGGGGCTGAAGATCGAGCGGGTGTGGACGACGGAGGGGGTCCACCCGTACGACGAGGTGTCCTGGGAGCGCCGCGACGTCGTGATGACGAACTGGCGGGACGGCTCGATCAACTTCGAGCAGCGTGGGGTTGAGTTCCCGGAGTCGTGGAGCGTCAACGCGGCGAACATCGTGACCACCAAGTACTTCCGGGGCGCGGTGGGGACCCCGGAGCGGGAGTGGTCGCTCAAGCAGCTGATCGACCGGGTGGTCACCACCTACCGCACCGCCGGCGAGGAGTACGGCTACTTCGCCAGCCCGGCGGACGCCGAGGTCTTCGCCCACGAGCTGACCTGGATGCTGCTGAACCAGGTGTTCAGCTTCAACTCGCCGGTCTGGTTCAACGTCGGCACGCCGTCGCCGCAGCAGGTGAGTGCCTGCTTCATCCTCTCCGTCGACGACTCGATGGACTCCATCCTCGACTGGTACAAGGAGGAGGGGCGGATCTTCCAGGGCGGCTCGGGGGCCGGGGTCAACCTCTCCCGGATCCGTTCCTCCAAGGAACTGCTCTCCTCCGGCGGCACCGCCTCCGGCCCGGTCAGCTTCATGCGCGGCGCGGACGCCTCCGCCGGCACCATCAAGTCCGGTGGCGCCACCCGGCGCGCGGCCAAGATGGTCATCCTCGACGTGGACCACCCGGACATCGAGGAGTTCGTGGCGACCAAGGCGCGCGAGGAGGACAAGATCCGCGCGCTGCGCGACGCCGGGTTCGACATGGACCTCGGCGGCTCCGACATCGTCAGCGTGCAGTACCAGAACGCCAACAACTCGGTCCGCGTCTCGGACGAGTTCATGACCGCCGTGCAGAACGGCGGCGGCTTTGACCTGCGCGGTCGCCTGGACGGCTCGGTGATCGACACCGTGGACGCCAAGAAGCTGTTCCGCACCATCTCCCAGGCCGCCTGGGAGTGCGCCGACCCCGGCCTGCAGTACGACGACACGATCAACGACTGGCACACCTGCCCGGAGACCGGGCGGATCACCGCGTCGAACCCGTGCTCGGAGTACCTGCACCTGGACAACTCCTCGTGCAACCTCGCCTCGCTCAACCTCATGAAGTTCCTCCGGGCCGACGGCGGCTTCGAGGTGGAGAAGTTCGTCAAGTCCGTCGAGTTCGTCATCACCGCGATGGACATCTCGATCTGCTTCGCCGACTTCCCGACCGAGAAGATCGGTGAGACCACCCGCGCCTACCGGCAGCTCGGCATCGGCTACGCCAACCTGGGCGCCCTGTTGATGGCCACCGGCCTGCCGTACGACTCGGACCAGGGCCGCTCGGTCGCCGCGTCGATCACGTCGCTGATGACCGGCACCGCCTACCGCCGCTCCGCCGAGCTGGCCGGCGTCGTCGGCCCGTACGACGGCTACGCCCGCAACGCCGAGCCGCACAAGCGGGTCATGCGCAAGCACGCCGCGGCCAACGACGAGATCAAGCCGACCAGCCCGGTGGCCACCGCGATCGTCCGTGAGGCGACCAAGCAGTGGACCCAGGGCAACAAGATCGGTGACAAGTTCGGCTGGCGCAACGCGCAGGCCAGCGTCCTCGCCCCGACCGGCACGATCGGCTTCATGATGGACTGCGACACGACCGGCGTGGAGCCGGACCTGGCGCTGGTCAAGTTCAAGAAGCTGGTCGGCGGCGGCTCGATGCAGATCGTCAACCAGACGGTGCCGCGCGCCCTGCGCAGCCTCGGCTACCCCGAGGAGCAGGTCGAGGCGATCATCGAGCACATCGCCGACCACGGCCACGTGGTGGACGCCCCGGGCCTCAAGCCGGAGCACTACGCGGTGTTCGACTGCGCGATGGGCGAGCGGTCGATCGCCCCGATGGGCCACGTGCGGATGATGGCGGCGATCCAGCCGTTCGTCTCCGGCGCCATCTCCAAGACGGTCAACATGCCGGAGGCGGCCACCGTCGAGGACGTCGAGAAGATCTACTTCGAGGGCTGGAAGCTCGGCCTCAAGGCGCTGGCGATCTACCGGGACAACTGCAAGGTCGGCCAGCCGCTCTCGGTGGCCAAGTCCAAGAAGGCCACCACGCCGGCCGCCGTCGAGACCGCAGCCGCCGCGCCGGCCGCGGTGGAGAAGGTCATCGAGTACCGGCCGGTGCGTAAGCGCCTGCCGAAGAAGCGCACGTCCGAGACGGTCAGCTTCTCCGTCGGTGGCGCCGAGGGCTACCTCACCGCGTCGTCCTACCCGGACGACGGCCTCGGCGAGGTCTTCCTCAAGATGTCCAAGCAGGGCTCCACCCTGGCCGGCGTGATGGACGCCTTCTCGGTGGCCATCAGCATCGGCCTGCAGTACGGCGTGCCGCTGGAGACGTTCGTCAGCAAGTTCACCAACATGCGCTTCGAGCCGGCCGGCATGACCGACGACCCGGACGTGCGGATGGCGGCCTCGGTGATGGACTACATCTTCCGTCGCCTGGCACTGGACTTCCTGCCCTACGAGCGCCGCGCCGAGCTGGGCATCTTCACCGCCAGCGAGCGGGCCGCCCAGCTGCGGGCCGAGGCCGACGCGGAGGCCGCCGCCGTCACCGGCGCGGAACTCACCGCGATGGCGTCGTCGGCACCGGTCGAGGCCCCGGCCAGGACCGAGGCCGTCGCTCAGCCGGCCCAGGAGATGGCCGACGTGGCCGTCGCCAAGCCGGCCCCGAGCGTGGGTTCCAGCACCGAACTGCTGGAGGCCGTGATCGGCAAGGCCGCCGACGCGCCGCTCTGCTTCACCTGCGGTACGAAGATGCGCCCCGCCGGTAGCTGCTACGTCTGCGAGGGCTGCGGCTCCACCAGCGGCTGCAGCTGACGTACGCGTAACGCGGCGCTGCCCCGGTCTCCGTCGTTGGAGGCCGGGGCAGCGCCGGTGGCGAAGTCCCGGCATGAGCGATCATCCGGGCACCTCAATCCAGCGGGCGGCCGCGTCGAACGTGTCCGTCGGGGTGGCGTTGAATGCGATCGCCGCCTCGGGCGCGTGCCGACGCACCAGATTGACCACCAGCTCGAACAGTTCCGGCTGATTGCGCACCCCGCCACCAATGACGACGCACTCCCAGGGCTGGGCGCACAGGGCAGTGGTGACCACCGCCTCCACATCGTCGCTGCCGTCGAAGCCGAACAGGCAGAACTCAGCCCCCACTTTGTGTTCGACGAATCGGGCCCTTCCGACTTCGATGCCGTCTGCGACCGGCTTGGGGTCCCACGGCCCCGGCACCCGATACGGATCCAACCCGATCACCAGCACGCGGGGTGTGAGGGCCGTCGTGTCCACAGTCGAAGACTACGTGGCGCGGTGCATGGTCATCGGCAGAATCCAATGTCGGCGACCACGGACCGGCGACGGGCCCCGGACCGTACGCGGCGGAGCCGCCGACCTCTACCCGTGGCAGGGCTGTGACGAGTGGCTGCTACTGCTCTCCGCCACCCGGTACGAGCACTGCGACTTCACGGCGGTACGCCCGGCCGCACCACTGCCACCCCACTGAGGGTGGTCTGAGAGTAGATCTCTATTCCAGCCGGCAGGCAGCCGATAGCCGTCTCCCCACCGGCGCTGCGCCAACGGCGGCAGAAGAGTGTGCTCCGGCCGTCCACATCCGCGTGACCGGCTGCAGTACCGTCATGCCGTGCATTTCGTGTATCGCTCTCACTACGAGGGCCAGTTGAGCAAGCGGGTCCGGCGGCTGCCGGACGAGACCGTGCTGAATTGGTTCCGGCGAGGCTGGGACTGCGACGATCCGGAGTCCTGGGTCGAGAACGAGCTGGGCGGTGACGTCTACGGCCTCGATTCGATCTTCGAGGCGGCACGGAAGCACGGCCTGTCTCGGGCGGCAACGACCAGCGAGCTGCGCGAGCTCCTGCATGAGCACTTGTACGTCGAGGGTGACGAGGACTTCATCCGCCTCGACGACCACAGCCTCCGGGTACGGACCGATGACGACGAAGTGGAACTGGCCTATTTCTTCCTCGATGACGAGGTGGTCGCGACCGCCCCCGACCGGTTGGCATACCTGTTCCAGTCGTGGCCGTTGCCTGGCGCGGAAGGTGAGTCGACGTCGTTCGTCGCCGATGTGCCGGTGACAGCCGTTACGCCCGCCAGTACCGGTGACGCCAGCACGTACGCGGTGTTCCTCACGTTCTACGACAGCGAAAGCCTCGCCTGCTCCCAGCCGCTGGTATTCCCGGGGGTCGGGTTGCGGGAACTGGCCGGACATCTCCGGACCGCGGACCCCGACAGCGGTGCAGAATGGCCACCCGAGCTGCTGGTCTTGCGAGCACTCGTCGCGCCCGAAGAAGACGCCATCAGGCCGGCGCTGGAGCGGTGCAACAGATGGCCCGGCTTCAACCTCAACGCCGACCCGTGGCCCGACCTGCCCAACGAGCACGGCCCCGCCCACCGCGAAGCCATGGAGCTTCTTACAACGGGCCGATACGTCGACGGCCGAAGCCCCGACGCGTCGCGCATCGAGGTCGACGAACATCTCGCCCAAGTCACCATGCACTGTGGTCAGTCATTCGGGTACCAACAGTGGTTTCTGTTCGACACCGTGTGGGCGGCCGCTCACCCCGACCTGGCCCAATCACTGCTGCGCTATGGCAACCACTGGGATCCACTCGAGGACTGACAGCAGCCGAGCCATCAGCTCCGATCGTCGGGACGAGCGGATGCCGTCAACCCGGCCAGGCCGACTACCCGGCCGTAAGGTCGATGACATTCTCGCCCAGGTGGAGATTGTCGCCGGGTTTCTCGGCTCGTACGCCCCGGACGCCCGCCAGTCCCTGAGCCGGCGCGACGCCCGCCCGCCGGTGACGGCCGTATGAGCCTGGTGTCGGCGTTCGTACCGATCTGGATCCTTACCGCGGTCGGTTACGCGGCCTGTCGTTGGGGTCTTCTGGGCGAGGCGGTGGCGTCGGTGCTCGGCCGGTTCGTGTTCCATCTTGCGATGCCGGCCGCCCTGTTCCTGGCCCTGTCCCGAATGCCGCTCTCCGGGTTCGCCGGCCGCTCGCTGCTCGCCTTTGGGCTGAGCACTGCCGCGGTCGTCGGGTTCGGCTGGGTCGGCGCGAGTTGGCTGTTCGGTCGCGAGCCCGGCGAACGGCCGATCTGGGGCATGGCCGCCGGGTACGTGAACTCGGCGAACCTGGGCATCCCGATCGCAACGCAGGTCCTCGGCGACGTGTCGTTCCTGGCGGAGGTGGTCCTGCTGCAGGTGCTGGTGGTGACGCCCGTGATCCTGGTCGCCTTGGATCGGCACAGCGACCCGGCCGGGCGGGTAGGGGTCCGCCGTATCGCCTCCCTGCCGGTACGCAACCCGGTGATCCTGGCGTCGCTGCTCGGTGTCGCATGCTCGGCTGGCGGCCTGCATCTGCCGTCGGCGGCCGGCGCGTCGCTCACCCTGCTGTCGGGCGCCGCGGTTCCGGCCGCCCTGGTCGCGCTCTGCGCGTCACTGCACCGCACGGCGCCGTCGCGAGCAGAGCCGACCAAGCTGGAGCTGGCTGTGATCACCGCGCTGAAGCTCGTCGCACAGCCGGTCATCGCGTACGCGGCCGGGCTGGCTTTGCACCTGTCGGCGCCACAGTTGCTCGCCGTGGTGGTGTGCGCGGGCCTGCCGACAGCGCAGAACACGTTCATCTTCGGCCAGGAGTACGGAGTCGGCGAGGCGGTGGCCAACCGGGCGGTGGTGGTGACCACGACGCTGTCGCTGGCCACCCTGGCCGCGGCGGCGGCGCTGCTCGGGTAGGTCCGCCGGCTGACTCGTTCAGCAATCCTGGTGAGTCACGCCGACCATGGCACTGGCGGACACGTCTGTACCCACGTCCCGCAGCTGGAGGAGATCTCCCGGCGGCGAAGGGAGGCCCCCGGATCAACCGACGATGAGCTGCCTCGACCTCCGTGCCGGATGGCTCGGTAACACCCGCGCTCCGTCTGACGAAGAAGGGGTGTAGCGGCTACGAGAGAGGACGGCCTGTGAATGAGCCTGGCGGAGCGGAGGGTGACATCTCCGGCATCGGGGTCGATCCGGTGGCCTTCGCGGCCTTCTACCGGCGGCACCTGGAGGCGGTGGGTCGGTTCGTGGCGCGGCGGGTCGACGACCCACACCTCGCTGCCGACCTGACCGCCGACGTGTTCCTGGCGGTGATCGAATCGGCGGCCGGCTACCGGCCGGACCGGGGCAGCCAGATCGGCTGGCTGTTCGGGGTGGCCCGCAACGTCATCGGCGACGAGCGACGTCGGGCGGCCCAACGGCTGCGGGTGACGGGCCGACTGGCGGGACGACGGGACCTGGGCCCCGATGACATTGCCCGCATCGAGGAGCGGATCGACGCCGAGTCGGCGGCCCGCCGCACCTATCGAGCATTGAGCGAGCTACCCGAGGGCACCCGCACGCTTGTCGAACTCGTCGCCGTGGACGGCCTCACCGTCGCCGAGGCGGCGACCGTGCTCGGGATGTCGCCGGTCGCCGCTCGGGTCCGCCTGCATCGTGCCCGTCGCGTCGTCCGTGCCGTGCTCGCCCACCCGGCCGCCACCCTCGCCTGAGATGAGACGGAGCTGACGATGAACACGATTGAACGGTCGCCGCAGGGTTTCGAGGAGCAGCTTCTCAGGGACCTGAGCGCACACGTTGCCCAACGGGCCGAGCTGGCGTCGGCGGGCCGTCCGGCCGGACGCCGTACCCCGTTCCTGCGCGGTTGGCGCCTCGCCGGAGCGGTCGGGATGGCGGTGACGCTGACCGCCGGTGCGCTGGCGGTCCAGACCATGAAGATGGGCGATCAGTCGCCGCCCACGGCCACCGCGTCCGAGGTCTTCCACCTGGCGGCCGACGTCGCCCGGCAGCAGCCGGAGCTCACCGCCCGCCCCGACCAGTACGTCTTCACAGAGTCCCTGGCGACGATACGGGAGCTTCCGACCAGCGGTCCGTACCGGACGATACGGAACCAACGGTGGCAGTCGGCCGGTGGCGTCGCCTACACGCAGGCACGCTATCGACCGGAGACCGATCCGAACGGGTGGAGCCAACTGAAGGTGCTCCGCATCGATGATCCCGCCGATCCCGACAAGGAGCTCGACGCGTTCCAGCCGCCCGCGTACCACGGCGATCTGCCCACCGAGCCCGACGAGCTGCTGCGCTACCTTCGGGCGCACCCGGTCGACCTGCATCTACCCGAAGGCGCCGATGAGGAGGCCGTCTACGGGGACGAGAGCATGGCGTACACCACCGCGTGGTCGATGCTCGACGGATACGTGCCACCCCGAGCGCTCGCGGCGCTGTTCGAACTGCTGGCACGGCAACCCGGAGCGGTCGTCATCTCGGGTGACGTGGTGGACGCCGCCGGCCGCCATGGGGTGGCGATTCGGATGCCCGGGGTGATCGGTGGAAACCTGGACCTCATCTTCGATCGGGACTCCCACGTCTACCTCGGCACCCGCAACTCCGTGGTGCGTGACGGCAAGGAATCCCTGTACAACGCTGTCGCGCTACTGCGCATCGCCATCGTCGACCGACCGGGCCAGCTGCCCTGAGCGGTGCCGGGCTCGAGAAGGCCGGTGGGTCAGCGCACAGGCACGGGGGCTGACCCACCGAGGAATGGGCTGCGACGATGAGGGCATGACAACCGCAGAGGCGTACGTCGAGTTCGCGCGCCGCGAGGCGCACGGGGTCTCACCGACGTACGAGCGACTGTCCGACGCCGTCGCCCACGACGACGACCTGCTCGCCCTCCTCGACGCGCTTCCGCCGGCCAAGCGACAGCCGAATCTGCTGTTCGGCGTCGTCCGCTGGCTCGGTGGCCCGGTCGACGACCCGGCCGCGTTTCAGGACTACGCGGTGACGCACTGGCCGGTCATCGAGACGGAGTTACGACGAAGGGCCACCCAGACGAACGAGGCCGGCCGCTGCGCCGTCCTGCTGCCGGTGCTCGCCGCGCTGCCGCAGCCCCTGGCCCTGCTGGAGGTCGGCGCGTCCGCCGGGCTCTGCCTCTACCCCGACCGGTACGCCTACCGCTACGGGGAGCACCGGATCGGGTCCGGCGAGCCGGTCCTGGAGTGCGCGGCCAGCGGATTCGTGCCGCCTGAGCGCGTACCCCAGGTGGTGTGGCGGGCCGGCCTGGACCTGAACCCGCTCGACGTGACCGACGCGGACGCGGTGTCGTGGTTGGACGCCCTGATCTGGCCGGAGCACGCGCACCGGCGGGCCCGCCTGCGCGCCGCCGCGGCGGTCGCTGCGGCCGATCCGCCGCTGCTGATCCGCGGCGACCTGGTGGACGACCTGCCGGCGCTGGCCACGCGGGCGCCGGCCGGCGCGACGCTTGTCATCTTCCACACCTCGGTGCTCTACCAGGTGCCCGTCGCTCGTCGGGAGGCGTTCGTCCGGCTGGTGCGTCAGCTGCCGGGGCACTGGATCGCCAACGAGGCCCCGGAGGTGCTGCCCTACGACGGGCTGCCCGACTCGCCGGACGCGGCGCTGCACAACGTCCTTGCGCTGGACGGCAAGCCGCTGGCCTGGGCCCGGGGGCACGGCCAGGCGCTGACCTGGTTCGCCTGACGTTCCGACGCCGACCCGGCCGGTTCAGCGGTTCCGCGCGGGCGTCCGGGCGCGCAGGGCACGGATGAACCAGTCCGCCGCCGGCGCGACCGCGCCACCGCCCGACCAGCCGTTGATCACCGATAGCAGGTCGAGGTAGCGGTCCCGGCGAGGGTCGTTGGCCAGCACCAGCCGGTCGAGCAATCGCTGGCGCAGGTCGGCGCCGTCGGGGAGGCCGTGCAGGCGGGCGTACCGGTCGGTGACCGCCGCGACCACCGGCCCGGCCTCGGGTCCGGCCGGATCGAGACCGGCGGCCAGGGCGTTGGCCACCCCGTCCCGGACCATGGCGACGGCGTCCGGGCGGGGCAGCCCGGGCACGTCGTTGTCGGCGGCGTGCTGGCGAGCGAGCCGCCGCATGCTCGCCCGGAAGGCAGGGTCCCGGCACAGGTCGGCCAACTCCACCCACGCCTGCACCTGCTCGGCGGTGGGGTCGTCGGGCAGGTCCGGCGTCATCGAGACGAGCACGCCCGGGTACGTCGGCGGGTCGCCGGTGAAGACGCTGTCCAGGAAGTCGTCCACCAGTTGCCCCCGTTGGTGGGCGGTGAGCTGGGCCAACCGGTGCAGGTCGTCCACCTCGGAGGGGCCCGCCTCCCGCCTCGCCGCGACGGTCAGCACGGCCTGGCGCAGCCGCAGCACCCGGATCTGCACCGCCAGCGCCTCGGCGTGCGCGGCGGCCACCTCGTGCAGGGGCACCTCGCGGTCCACCACCCGACGGATGGAGGCCAGGTCCACGCCCAGGTCGCGCAGCGTCCGGACCAGTTCCAGTCGCGCGACGGCCTCCGGGCCGTACTGGCGGTAGCCGGCCGGGCTCCGGTCGGTCGGCGGCACGATCCCGCTGTCGGCGTAGTACCGGATGGTCTTGACGCTCAGCCCGGTGCGTCGGGCCAGGTCGCCGATCGTGTACCGCTCGTCACCGCTCATGCCCCCACCCTCGCGTCTCCCCCCGGTGGAGACTCAAGCCACCGCATCAGCCCAGGAACGCCGAGACGGTGGCGGTGAACGAGTCGGCGTCGTCCAGCCACGGGTAGTGCCCCGCGCCCGGCTGTACGACCAGCTCGGCGCCGGGCATCAGCTCCGCGAGCTGGGCAACCAGGCCCGGCGGGGCACCGAGATCCAGCTCACCGGCGAGCAGCAGCACCGGGCGTGGGTGGGCGGCGAGCGCGGCGCGGGTGGCCGGCGGGTCGAAGGCGCCGTCGGCGCCGAACATCCGGGCGGCCTCCTGGTTGCGCTGGGCGGCCTCGACCGCCTGGTGCGCGCGGGCCGCCGTGTCCCACCGGCCGTAGAAGAACGGCGCGATCGCCTGCCAGGCGTCGCCGGTGGCCCGTCCGGTCACCATGGACTCCAGCGCCGAGGCGGCCTCCGGGTACCACCGCTCACCGGTGCGGGCCCGGATGACCTCCTGGCGCAGAGCGGCGGTCGCCTCCAGCCCCACGGCCCGGGTGCTCGGCGTGATCAGCGCGAGCCGGCGCACGCGGTCGGGGTGTCGGGCCGCGTACTGCAGCGCCACGTTCGCGCCGGCGGAGTGCCCGAGCAGGTCCAGCCGGTCGAGCCCCAGGTGCACGCGTAGCGTCTCGACGTCCGCGACCAGGCGGTCGCACCGGTACGAGGAGGCGTCCGACGGCACCGCCGACCGGCCGGTGCCGCGCAGGTCCAGCCGAACCAGGCTCCGATGCGAGGACAGGCCGCCCAGGTCACCGAGGTACGCCGAGTCGCGCATCGGCCCGCCCGGCAGGCAGATCAGCGGGTCGCCCCCGCCGAGACTCCGATACGCGAGCGTGGTGCCGTCCCAGGCGGCGAAGGTGGGCATGCCCCACCCTCTCAGACGCCGACGTCCGGCGGCGTGTCCCGCATCCGGCGCAGCGGCGAGCAGACCACGAACAGGCACGCCGCCCAGGTGCCCAGCACGCAGACCCAGAGCGCGCCGCGCAGCCCCAGCGTGGTGCCGAGCGCGCCGCCGGTCAGCGCGCCGAGCGGGATCACCCCGAAGCAGATCCAGAGGAACGCGGCGTTGACCCGGCCGAGGATCGCCGGCGGGGTGATCCGCTGCCGGTACGACATCGATGCCACGTTGAACAGCACCGCGTTGGCCGAGAACGCGGCCAGCCCGACACCGTAGAGCAGCAGTCCCCAGCCGGGTCGGGCCAACGGCATCAGCAGATAGAACGGGCCCGGGGCGGTCATCGCCACCCAGATCACCCGGGCCGAGCCGAGCCAGGCCGACAGCCGGGCGGCCAGCACCCCCACCACCAGCCCGCCGACGGCGCTGACCGAGAAGACCAGACCCACCTGCACCGGCGCGGCGTGCAGCTCCCGCACCAGGAAGGTCACCTCGATCGAGGCGGACGCCATCACCCAGAGGTTCGACCACGTCGTGCAGGCCAGGATGCTGACCAGGATCGGCTGCCGCCGGATGAAGCCGAGCCCGTCGGTCAACTCCACCCGCAGGGGTACGCGGGGAGCCGGCCCGCGGCGTACCGGTGGCTGCCGGATCAGGATCAGCGTCAGCGCGCTGACCAGGAAGGCGAACCCGTTGGCCAGGAAGGTGCGGGCGGCGCCGACCAGCCCGATCAACGCGCCGCTGACCGTCGGGCCGACCAGTTCGGCGGCGTCCTGGCTGATGGTCAACTTGGCGTTGCCGTCCACCAGCAGGTCCGCCGGCACCAGCCGGGGCAGCAGAGTCTTGTACGCCACGGTGAACAGCACGGTGAGCACGCCACCGAGCCCGACCACCGCGTACAGGAAGGGCAGGGTGAGGTGGCCGACCAGCGCGGCCACCGGCAGGGACAGCAGGAGCGCGGCCCGACCCAGGTCGCACGCGATCATCAGCCGCCGCTGGTCGAGCCGGTCGGCGACGATGCCCGCCGGCAGCGAGAACAGCAGGTACGGCAGCCAGGCCAGGACGGTCAGCAGGGAGACCTGGAACACGCTGGCGTGCAGGGTGTCGGCGGCGAGCAGCGGCACTGCGACATTGGCGATCCGGGTGCCCAGCTCGCTGACCGTCTGACCGCCCCAGAGCAGCAGGAAGTTCCGGCTGCGCCGCAGCGACGGGATCGCCCCCGCCTCGACCGCCTCGACCGCCGGGGACCGCTGCACCTGCTGACTCACCGTCGCCGCCTGTCCGTGCGGGTAAGCGCCGCCGGCCGGCGGCCCGCGGACTCTACCGAGGCGCCACCCCACCCGGCACCGCAATTCCGTCCGCCCGGCACGGCTGGGCCACCGCCGACGGGTCCTCCCTAGACTGCTGCGGGTGAGCGGAGAGCGACGACCCCTGGCGGATCGGCCGCTCACCGAGCCGCACCCGTCCCGGCTGCCGCCCGAGCACCCCGAGCGGGCCCGGATCCTCGCCGCGCACGCCGCCGCGCTGGCCGCCGGTGAAGCCGGTTACCCCGACCCGGCGACGGGGCTCTTCGTGCTCAGCGCCGGCTTCCTCGCCCGCCGCGGCACGTGCTGCGGCCGGGGCTGCCGGCACTGCCCGTACGTGGACGATCCACCGTCGGAATAGGCGTGCACGAGGACTTCCGCCCGACCCGCACACCCCGTACGGTGTCCGACGGACATCCGGCGGGGCCCCCTCCGCCGTCGGTCGGCGAGAGGGTGGAGCGTGCGCGGGCGGATCGTGGTCGCCGGGCTGGCGGGCCTGCTGCTGAGCGGCTGTGCCGCCGAGGCCGAGCCGGTGGCGGTGCCGCCGCAGGCGCCGGTCGCCCTGGACGTGTCGGCGGCTTCCTCAGGGGGCGCGTGCCGGCTGTTGGACTTCGCGGTGATCGAGCAGCTCGTCAAGGTGCGCTTCGACGTGGCGGCGGCCAGCGAGCGGGGTGACACGCACACGTGCGTGGTCCGGGCCGAACGCGCGGCGCTGCCGGAGCTGATGCTCAGTGTGTCCGAGACCACCATCGACAAGACCACCTTCGGCGCGGACGTGGTGCCCGACAAGGCGGCGAAGGTCACCGGGCTGGGTCAGCAGGCGTACCGGCGTACCACCGCCGCGACCGGCGGGCACGGCCCGGTCGCCGAGGTCGGCTGGCTGGGCACCGACGGACGCCTGGCCACGCTGACCTGGACGGGCGCCCGTGCCGCCGACCGCGCGGCCGCCGACAAGCTGGCCGGAGACCTGGTCGGGCTGGCCAAGAAGGTGGACACCCGGGCGCTGTGACGCCCGGGTGGGCGGCCGGTCAGTTGGCGGCGACGAAGACCCGGGAGGCGACCTCGCGAGGCAGCCGCACCCGGTCGCCGGAGCGGTCGATCGACACCCCGTCGCGCTCCTGGGCCACCGTCACCGTGGCGCCCGGGTCCACCCCGGCGGCGTGCAGCTGGCGCAGCACGTCGGCGTCCTTCTGCACGCTCTCGCAGATCCGCCGCACCACGACCGGCCCGGAGAGGCCGGGGAAGGCCAGGTTGCGCTCGCCCTCGGCGGCCTCGGTGGTCTCCGCCTCGGCCGACCCCAGCTCCGCAAGCCCGGGGATCGGGTTGCCGTACGGGGAGCGGGTCGGCCGGTTGAGCAGGTCGTACACCCGCTTCTCCACCGCGTCGCTCATCACGTGCTCCCAACGGCAGGCCTCCTCGTGGGCCTCCTCGTAGGGCATCCCGATGACGTTGACCAGCAGCAGCTCGGCGAGGCGGTGCTTGCGCATCACGGAGACGGCGCTGCCCCGGCCGAGCGCGGTGAGCGTCAGGTGCCGGTCGCCCTCGACGGTGAGGAGGCCGTCGCGCTCCATCCGGGCGACGGTCTGGCTCACGGTGGGGCCGCTCTGCTGCAGCCGTTCGGCGATCCGGGCGCGCAGGGGCGGCACCCCCTCCTCCTCCAACTCGAGGATGGTGCGCAGGTACATCTCGGTCGTGTCGACCAGGTCGTGAGACTTCATAACGTCAGCGGCCCTCCGGTGCACGATGCTACCTCGCTGCGTGGCCGACGACCGCCGCCGAACCGCGTGGTGCCGACCCGGATGGTGTTGGATGGTCGCCATGTCCGGTACCGAGGAGTTGCTTGTCGAGGTCGATCAGCTCGCCGTCGAACTCGACCACGCCGACCCGCCCACCCTCCTCGACGTCCGCTGGCGGCTCACCGGCCCGCCCGGCCACGACGACTACCTGGCCGGTCACCTGCCCGGCGCGGTCTTCGTCGATTTGGACACCGCGCTGTGCGGGCCGCCCGGGGTCGGCGGCCGGCACCCGCTGCCCGATCCGGGCGCGCTCCAGGCCGCGCTGCGGGCCGCCGGCGTCCGCGCCGGTCACCCCGTGGTGGTGTACGACGGCGGTGACGGCCTGGCCGCCGCGCGCGCCTGGTGGACGTTGCGCTGGGCCGGGCACCGGCCGGTGCGCCTGCTGCACGGTGGCTTCCCGGCCTGGGTCGCCGCCGGACGACGGGTCTCCACCACCGCGCCCGCCCCGGCCGACGGCGACGTCGAGGTGCGCCCCGGTGATCTTCCGGTGCTGGATGCCGGGCAGGCCGCCGCGCTGGCTGCCGCCGACGACGCCGTGCTGCTCGACGTGCGCGCGGCGCCCCGCTACGCCGGCGAGGTCGAGCCGATCGACCCGGTCGCCGGTCACGTGCCCGGCGCGGCCAACCTGCCCGCCGGCGAGTACGTGGGCGCCGACGGGCGCTTCCCGGCCGCCGACGTGCTGCGCGAGCGGTTCGCCGCGGTCGGCGCGACCGGGGCGCGGGCGGTCGGGGCGTACTGCGGCTCCGGGGTGACCGCCGCGCAGGCGGTCCTCGCGCTGCACCTGGCCGGCCGCACGGACGCCGCGCTCTACGTGGGTTCGTGGAGCAACTGGGTCGCCGACCCGGCCCGGCCGGTCGCCTCCGGGCCGACACCCGGCCGCTGACCAGCGCGTGCGGTGGGCCGACGACGGTCCTCGTGCGACGATGAGCTCATGTCCGACGACACGGTAGTGGTGTGGGACCCCTCGCTGCTCGCCTACGACATGGGTGACCATCCGCTCGACCCGGTCCGGGTGGAGCTGACCGTCGCGCTCGCCCGGGAGCTGGGCATCCTGGATCGTCCCGGGGTGCGCGTGGTCAAGCCGGAGCCCGCCGACGACTCCCTGCTCACCCGCGTGCACCACCCGGCCTACCTGGCCGCGGTGCGGGCCGCGCCGCGTGACCCGCTGTTCGCCGGGTACGGGCTGGGCACCTCCGACAACCCGGTCTTCGAGGGGATGCACGAGTCCAGCGCGTTGATCGCTGGCGCGACCGTGACCGCGGCCGAGGCGGTCTGGCGCGGTGACGCCCGCCGGGCCGTGAACGTGGCCGGTGGGCTGCACCACGCGATGCCCGCCCGGGCGTCCGGCTTCTGCGTCTACAACGACCCGGCGGTGGCCATCGCCCGCCTGCTGGATCTGGGCGCCGAGCGCATCGCGTACGTCGACGTGGACGTGCACCACGGCGACGGGGTGCAGCAGATCTTCTGGGACGACCCCCGGGTGCTCACGGTCAGCCTGCACGAGACGCCGCTCGCGCTCTTTCCGGGCACCGGCTTCCCGGACGAGACCGGCGGGCCGGGCGCGCAGGGCAGCGCGGTGAACATGCCGCTGCCGCCCGGCGTCGACGACACCGGCTGGCAGCGGGCGTTCCACGCGATCGTGCCGTCGGTGCTGCGCGCGTTCCGGCCGCAGGTGCTGGTGAGCCAGTGCGGCGCGGACGGGCACCGACTGGATCCGCTGGCCGACCTGAACCTGACGGTGGACGGGCAGCGCGCGACCTACCTGGCGTTGCGGGCGCTCGCCGACGAGCTGTGCGAGGGCCGCTGGGTGGCCACCGGCGGCGGCGGGTACGCGCTGGTCGAGGTCGTGCCCCGAGCCTGGAGCCACCTGTTGGCCGTGGCGACCGGTGACCCGATCGACCCGGCGACGCTCACCCCGCCGGGCTGGCGTGAGCTGGCCGCGGCCCGTCGGCCGGGCCGGGAGATTCCGCTGCGGATGACCGACGACGCGGACCCGTCGTACGAGCCGTGGCAGCCGACGGGCGAGCCGAACGCGGTGGACCGGGCGATCGCGGCGACTCGCAAGACCGTCTTCCCGCTGCTCGGGCTCGACCCGTACGACCCGCGGGACTGAGCCGGGCCGTTTCCTGTGACGACCGTGGACCAGCCGGTGGACGTGCTGCTCAGCGACGGCAGCACCGTCCAGTTGCGACCGATCAGGCCGGACGACGCGCCGGCGATCGTGGCGATGCACAGCCGGTTCTCCGAGCGCACCCGCTACCTGCGCTACTTCTCGCCGTACCCGCGCATCCCGGAACGGGATCTGATCCGGTTCGTCACGGTCGACCACCACGACCGGGAGGCGTTCGTGGTGCTGGCCGGGGACCGGCTCGTCGCCGTCGGCCGGTACGAGCGGCTCGGCCCGCAGGCGCCGGAGGCGGAGGTCGCCTTCGTGGTCGAGGACGCCTTCCAGGGCCGGGGCATCGGCCCGGTGCTGATGGAGCACCTGGCCGACGCCGCGCGGCGCAACGGCATCCTGAGCTTCGTCGCCGAGGTGCTCCCGGCCAACGGGACGATGCTGCGGGTCTTCTCCGACTTCGGCTACCAGGTGCAGCGCGCGTACGCCGACGGGGTGGTGCACCTGAGCTTCCCGATCGCCCCGACGGAGGCGACCCTGGAGGTGCAGCGCGGCCGGGAGCACCGCACCGAGGCCCGCTCGATCGCCCGGCTGCTCGCCCCGCGAGGCATCGCCGTCTACGGCGCGAGCGCCACCGGCCAGGGCGTCGGCGCGGCCGTGCTCGGGCACCTGCGCGACGGCGGGTTCACCGGCGCGGTGGTGCCGGTGCACCCGAGCGCGTCGACGGTGGCGGGACTGCCCGCGTACCCCTCGGCGGTTGACGCCGGGGTCGCGGTGGACCTGGCGGTGGTGGCGGTCCCGCCGGAGGCGGCGACCACGGTGGTCGCGGACGCGGCCGCCGCCGGGGTGCACGGCCTGGTCGTGATCTCGGCCGGCTTCGCCGAGGCCGGCCCGGAGGGCGCGGCCAGGCAACGTGCGCTGGTCCGCGCGGCGCACGCCGCCGGGATGCGCGTGGTGGGCCCGAACTGCCTGGGCGTGGCCAACACCGACCCGACGGTACGCCTCAACGCCACCCTCGCCCCGGCGCTGCCGCCGGCCGGTCGGGTTGGCATCTTCAGCCAGTCCGGCGCGTTCGGGGTGGCGCTGCTCGCCGAGGCGGACCGGCGTGGCCTCGGGCTGTCCAGCTTCGTGTCGGCCGGCAACCGGGCCGACGTGTCGGGCAACGACCTGCTGCAGTACTGGCAGGACGACCCGGGCACCGACGTGATCATGTTGTATCTGGAGACGTTCGGCAATCCGCGCAAGTTCGCCCGGCTGGCCCGGCGGATCGGCCGGGCGAAACCGGTCGTGGCGCTTGCCTCGCCGGCCCGCCCGGCCGGTGTGGGCGACACCGCCGGCCCGGACGAGGTGGCGGTGGCCGCGCTGTTCGCCCAGTCCGGGGTGATCCGGGTGGACACCGTGCCGGAGCTGCTCGACGTGGGGGTGTTGCTGGCCAACCAGCCGCTGCCGGCCGGCGGCCGGGTCGGCGTGGTCGGCAACTCGTCGGCGCTGACCGGCCTGGCCGCCACGGCCTGTGTCGGGCAGGGCCTGACCGTCGCCGAGGGCTACCCGCGCGACGTCGCGCCGAGCGCCGGCGCCGACGAGTTCGCCGCCGCCCTCGCCGAGACGGCCGCCGATGACCGGGTGGACGCGCTCGTCGTGGTCTTCGCCCCGCCCCTGCCCGGCCAACGCACCGAGGTGGACGCCGATGTCACCGCCGCGCTGCCGGCCGCCCTCGCCCTGGGCAAGCCGACCGTGGCGACGTTCCTGGTCGGTCGGTTGCCGGCCGGGGTACCGGCGTACGCCGGCGTGGAGGAGGCCGTCCGGGCGCTCGCCCGGGTGCACCGGTACGCCGAGTGGCTGCGCCGCCCGCCCGGGGTCGCGCCCGAGCTGCCCGGGATCGACCGGGACGCCGCGGCGGCCGCGCTGCGCGCCGACGGCACCGACGCGGAGGCGCTGCTGGCCGCGTACGGCATCGAGACCGTCGCGTCGGTGCCCGTGGACTCGGTCGACGCGGCGGTCGACGCGGCGGCGCGGGTGGGTTACCCGGTGGCGCTCAAGGCCGCGGCCGCGGGGCTGCGACACCGGCTCGACCTGGGCGCGGTCCGCCTCGATCTGCCCGACGAGGCGAGCGTCCGCCGCGCGTACGCCGACATGGCCGCCGGCTTCGGCGCGGACGTGCTGGTGCAGCCGATGGTCCCGCCCGGTGTGGCCTGCGTGGTGGAGCTGGTGGAAGATCCGGCGTTCGGGCCGGTGGTCGGCTTCGGCCTCGGCGGGGTCGCCACCGAGCTGCTGGGCGATCGGGCCTGGCGGGCGGTGCCGCTGACCCACACCGACGCCGCCGAGCTGGTCGACGAACCCCGGGCGGCACCGCTGTTGCGGGGGCACCGGGGCGCCGCGCCGGTGGACCGGGCGGCGCTGGCCGACCTGCTGCTGCGGGTCGGTCAGCTGGCCGACGAGCAGCCCCGCGTGCGCTCGGTGACCCTCAACCCGGTGCTCGCCCGCCCGGACGGCATCTCGGTCCTGCACGCCCAGGTGCGGGTGGGCGGGGTGGCCGCCCGCCCGGACACCGGCCCCCGGCGCCTCTGACCGCGGCCGCTCAGGCGCGGCTGGAGATCTGCTGGACGCCCCAGGTGTTGCCGTCCGGGTCGGCGAAGAAGATGAAGCCGACGTTGTCCAGCGGGTCCGGCACCGGGCTCGGGTTCTGGCCCACCACCTGGATGTCGCTGACCTCCACGCCACGGGCGACCAGCTCCGCGTGGGCCCGCTTCAGGTCGGGCACCACCAGTTGCAGGCCCTTGAGCGAACCCGGCGGCATCTGCGGGACGACGCCCTTGCCGATCACGATCGAGCAGCCCGAGCCGGGCGGGGTCAACTGCACGATGCGGGCGTCGTCGCTGATCACCGTGTCGTGGTCGACGGCGAAGCCGAGCTGGTCGGCGTAGAACGTCTTCGCCCGGTCCAGATCGGAGACCGGCACGATCACCACTTCCAACGTCCAGTTCATGGCACTCTCCTCGCTCGTCGCGGAGCCGGTCGGCGCCACAGTCAAGCACCCCGACAGCAGGGAAGGTCCCGGCGAACCGCCGGGACCTTCCCTGCTCATCCGGTGCGTCAGCAGGCGTACGCCTCCAGGCGCTGCGCCCGCTCCGGAGCGCGCAGCTTCAGCAACGTCACCTTCTCGATCTGCCGGATGCGCTCGCGGGACAGGCCGAACTCGCGGCCGACCTCGTCCAGGGTGCGCTGCCGACCGTCGTCCAGCCCGAACCGGAGCCGGATGACCGCCTGCTCCCGCTGCGACAGCGTGGCCAGCACGATGCTCACCTCGTTGCGCAGTTCGCCCTGCGCGGCACCCTCGCCCGGGTCGGTGCGCGGGTCCACCGAGGCCACGAAGTCACCGAGCGCGCTCTCGCCGTCGTCGCCGACGGCCTGGTCCAGGCTGACCGGCTCGCGGTCGTACGAGATCAGCTCGATGACCTGGAACTCGGGGATGTCCAGGGCCCGGGCGACCTCGGCGACTCCTGGCTCGCGACCCAGCGTCACCGCCAGTTCCCGGCGGGCCCGGACCATCCGGTTGACCTGCTCGACCATGTGTACGGGAATGCGGATGGTGCGGGCCTGGTCGGCCATGGCACGGGTGATCGCCTGCCGGATCCACCAGGTGGCGTACGTGGAGAACTTGTAACCCTTGGCGTAGTCGAACTTCTCCACCGCCCGGATGAGCCCGAGGTTGCCCTCCTGGATCAGGTCGAGGAAGGCCATCCCGCGTCCGGTGTAGCGCTTGGCGATGCTGACCACCAGCCGCAGGTTCGCCTCCAACAGGTGGTCCTTGGCGGCGCGGCCCTCGGCGATGATCAGCTCCAGGTCGGCCCGCAGCTCCTCGGAGACCGGGGTGCAGGTGGCGAGCTTCTCGTCGGCGAACAGGCCGGCCTCGATCCGCCGGGCCAGGTCGACCTCCTGCGCCGCGGTCAGCAGCTTCGTCCGGCCGATCCCGTTCAGGTACGCCCGGACCAGGTCGGTGGAGATGCCGCGCTCGTCGGTGGCGTCCAGGTCGGCGAGGGCCTCGGCGGCCCCGTTGGTCTCGGTGCTGGTGGCCGGGCGCGTCCGGTGTTCCGTCATCTGCAGGACCATCTCTGTCTCTCCCCGTGTCCACGTCTGTGCCGTGTCTCCGGCCCAGTGGTGCCGGTGTGACACACAGCTTGGCGGGCAGGGCGTGAAACGGGAGTGAGGCGATCGGGCACCCGACAGGAATCCGGCCGGATCGTTGCCGCGGTGTGTCATCCCGGCGGTTGCGTGCCCGGCCCGGCTACGTTGCGGACGGTCGGCCGCCCCGGGTCGGCGTGGTCCGACGATGGAGGACGGTGTGGTCTTCAAGCGGCTCATGAAGGCGATGGGGGTCGGCGGCCCCTCGGTCGAGACGGTGCTCGCCAACCCGAACTGCCGCCCCGGCGGGCAGTTGGAGGGCCACGTCCAGGTGCTCGGCGGCGACCATCAGGTCGACATCGACGACGTCACGCTCGGCCTGGTCACCCGGGTCGAGGTGGAGAGCGGCGGCAACGACTACGACACCACCCAGGAGTTCCACCGTCAGCGGGTCACCGGTGCGTTCCGGCTGGAGCCGGGGCAGCGCCACGATCTCCCGTTCCGCTTCGACGTGCCCTGGGAGACACCCGTCACCGAGCTGTACGGGCAGCACCTGCACGGCATGACGATGGGGCTGCGGACCGAGCTGGAGGTCGCCCGCGCCGTCGACACGGGTGACCTGGACGCCGTGTCGGTGCACCCGCTGCCCGCCCAGGAGCGGCTGCTGGAGGCGCTGCTGCGGCTGGGCTTCCGGTTCGCGCGCGCCGATGTGGAGCGTGGACACCTCTACGGCGTACGGCAGACGTTGCCCTTCTACCAGGAGATCGAGTTCAGCCCGGCACCGCAGTACGCCCGCTCGATCAACCAGTTGGAGGTCACCTTCATCGCCGACGCGCGACAGATGCAGGTGGTGCTGGAGGTAGACAGGCGGGGCGGCGTCTTCACCGAGGGCCGGGACGCCTTCGGCCGGTTCACGGTCGAGCACGCCACCGCCGACAACACCGACTGGACCGCCGAGCTGGACACCTGGCTCCGCCAGTCCCTGTCCCGCCGAGGCCTCTTCTCCTGACCCCCGGCTGCCCCGGTGATCAAGAGCTTTGCGTCACCTTGGGGCCGGATTCTGACGCAAACCTCTTGATCACCGGGAAGAGGGGCGGGGGTTAGAGGTCTAGGAGGAGGGTTTGGGGGCCTATGTTGAGGCTTTCCCCCAGCATGTGGGCTCGGAAGCGGCCCGTTTCGACCTTGGCGCCTCGTTCGCGTAGGGCGTCGACCACCGCTGTCACCAGGGGTTCGGCGACCTCGGCGGGGGCTGCCGCCGTCCAGCTTGGACGGCGGCCCTTGCGGGCGTCGCCGTAGAGGGTGAACTGGCTGACCAGCAGGATCGGCGCGCCGGTGTCGGCGGCGGACCGTTCACCGTCCAGGATGCGCAGCTCGTGCACCTTGCGCGCCATGGTCTGAGCGGTCTGCGCGGTGTCGGTGTGGGTCACTCCGAGCAGCACCAGCAGGCCGTTCTCGATCGCGCCGACCACCTCACCGTCGACGGTCACGCTGGCCCGCCCGACGGTCTGCACCACCGCCCGCATCAGCGCGCCACCGCGCACAGCACCGGGATCACGCGGTCACCGGTTCGATGAAGCCGCGCTCCACCAGGTGCGCGACGATCGGGCCGGCGGCCTCGGCCATCTCCGCGGGTTCGACGTCGTGGGCCGCCGCGAGCAGGGCGAGCTGGTCGCGCAGCGGCAGCCGGCCGTCGGCCCCACCGACCAGTGCCAGCACCAGCGGGTCGATCTCCTCGGTCCAGCGCAGGCCGTGCGGCATCGCGAGCACCTGCCGGTCCACCGCCCAGCCCTCGTCGCCCATGGTGGCCTCCTGACGCAGCTGGAGGCCGTCGGTGGCCCGGTAGCGCTCGGCGAGCAGCGCTTCGGTGTCGCGTACCCGCAGGAAGTCCTGGCGGTCGAACCAGGCGCCGATCTGGTCGCCCAGCGGCGGCTGGACCCGCTGACGCAGGTCCTCCACGCGGACCACCGGGTCGGCGTGCCCACCCTGGCGCAGAGACACGATGCCGAAGCCGATCGCCTCGATCTTGTGCGCGTCGAACCAGTCCAGCCAGACGGCCGCCCGCTGCGGGTCGGCGCCCTCGCCGACGTCGGTGAGCCACAGGTCGACGTACGCCATCGGGTCGGCCACCTCGCGCTGGATCACCCAGGCGTCCAGGCCGGTGCCGGCGAACCAGCCGGCCACCCGCTCGTCCCACTCCTCGCCGGCGACGTGCACCCAGTTCGCCAGGTACTGCATGGTGCCGCCCTCGGTGAGCAGGCCGGGGGCGGCGGAGGCCAGTTCGGCGGCGATCGCGTCACCCACCCGGCCCGAGTCGCGGTAGACGTGCGTGGTGGTGCCCGGACCGACCACGAACGGTGGGTTGCTCACCACCAGGTCGAAGCGACGGCCGGCCACCGGGGCGACCAGGTCACCCCGCAGCAGCTCCCAGTCCTGGCCGTTGAGAGCGGCGGTGGTCGCGGCGAAGCGCAGAGCCCGCTCGGAGAGGTCCGTGGCGGTCACCGTGTCGGCGTGGGTGGCCAGGTGCAGGGCCTGGACGCCGGAGCCGGTGCCCAGGTCCAGCGCGCTGCCCACCCGCCGGCGCACGGTCGCGCCGATCAGGGTCTGGGTGGCGCCGCCGATGCCCAGCACGTGCTCGGCGTGCAGCGGACGACCCGGCCGGGCGCTGGCCGGCACGTCGGCGAGCACCCACCAGTCGTCGCCGTACGGCTCCAGGTCGACGCCGGCACGCAGACCGCCGCCGTACCGCTCGACCAGCCCGCCCGCCAGCGCCTCCGCAAGGCTGAGCGGCGCCAGCGCGGCAGCCACCGCGGCCTCCGGCTCGGTCTGGTCGCAGATGAACACCCGGATCAGGGTGCCGAGCGGGTCGCCGTCCTCGGTGGCGCGCAGCGCGGCCCGGTAGTCGTTGCGGGAGACCGCAGCGGTGGCCTGCGCGCCCAGCCGCTCGGCGATGCCGTGGCTGGTGAACCCCGTTCGGGTCAGCGCGGTCCGCAGCGCGTCGACGCCGGCGGGGGAGAGCAGCATGTCGTGTTCGTCCACGCCCTCATCCTGCCTTTCGCCCCGCCCCGCGTCGGCAGCACCCGCCGGACGACTGCCGGAGCGTCGGCGGCCGCCCGGATCGGCGCGCCAGGCAAGATGGCAGGTATGACGCTCGTGCTGCCCATCGATCCGGAGGCCAACCGGCTGCTGGAGCGCAGTCCGCTGGCCCTGCTCATCGGCATGACCCTGGACCAGAGCCTGCCCTGCCCATAGGAAGTGACTCGTTCCTGTCAGGCTGGCAGAAGCTCATGCTCCTGGAGCCGGGCTGCGGCCACCCGTACGTGCTTGTCGGTGAACATGCGTGCCTTGCGCAGACTCCAAGACGCCACTCGATCGGCCAATTCGGCCGGTTCGGCTGTCGGAGGCGCCTGAATAGAGGCGAAGTGCACCGTGGCGAGTAGTTCGAGACTGTAAGGCGTTTCGAAGCTGTCGACCAGCTCAAGCAGCTCGTTGACGCGGCGGACGATCTCATCTTCGCCTCGTAGCGCAGTTTCGGCTGCCTCAACGCTCTGCGGAAGGGGGTTGATCGGCGCGAACTGAGTGACCGGTGCAGACCGGTCCCCTATGCCTGACAGGTAGTGGCCTTCAAGGCTGTCCAGCACGTGGCCAAGGGTCGGCGCGTAGGGCCCGTAGGTTCCCCGGTTGAACGCCAACTTCAGCGGTGTGCCTAGAACCTGGAGGAAGTAGGCGAGCTTCTGGATCTCCAACTCGCTGATCCCCTCCCGAACCTCCTGAAGTCGAGCACGGTCGAGATATCGGGCGATGGCGATCAGTAGTACGGCGCGGAGGGGGGTCAGGGCGGGGACTGGCGTTGCGTTCGGCATGGCGGCAGGCGCTGGAGCTCCTTCCGGAGCGAAGACCACGACGCGTACGTTAGGCATACGAGCGGCTGCCTGCTCAATCAACGGACGAACGTCGCTCCACCGCAAACCACCGTTGCCGCAGCCTAGGGCGGGTATGGCGACGGAAGTGATACCTCGCTCGTTGACCACTTCTACCAGCGAGCGGAGGCCAGCAGCGATGTCCTCTAGATGCGACCTGCCCCGCCAGTGTCCCTTGGTTGGAAAGTTCAAGATGTATCGCCGGTGGCCGAGTATGGCGTTGTCGAACGTCCAGACCTCGCCCAAGCGAACCTCACCCCTTGCGCAGGCAGCTCGGTAGGCGCGGAAGTTTGCCGGGAATGCCCGTTTGAACTGCAGAGCGATGCCCTTGCCCATTACACCCACCGTGTTGACCGTGTTGACGAGAGCGTCGACCTCAGCGGTGAGCAGGTTGCCGTGGCCATCTTCGATCATGCTTCTCACCTCCTTCCGTACCCGTAGTACCACTTGGGCCTGACGATAACGCGCTCCGTGAGTGGATGCCCTGCTAGGAGCGCCAGCGCCCGCGACCGGTGATGATCATCGTGAACACCAACCCACTTGATCAGCCGCGTATCCAACTCCTGATGAACGAGGAATTCCGCCTGTCGCCTGCGTTGGCGGTCCATGTCTTCGGCGGTGTTGTTCCATCGCTCGGCTGTCATGAGCGGCCAGTCGACCATCTCGTTCAGCGCCCGGAGGTCGGCCGTGAACTCCGTGGTAGCGGTGGCGGCGTTGCCGTCGGTCCCGACCCATCCTGATGCGCCATCGACCGCAGATCCGACGGTAGTCAAGAGGTAGACCAGCGGCCGATCGCCCCCGGGATAGCAATTCGGCTTGCTGTCCCGGTGATCGCAGGCGATTCGGTACATCATGGGCGATCTGGGAGCAAAGTAGAACGGGACGTAGTCACCCACCTGTCCACCTGGCCCGGCGAGCACTGGTCGTCGTCGGCGAGACTCCTTGATTGCCCGGTCGCCGACCTCAGTGCGGGTAAGACCCTCGCGTGCAGTGATGTCGCACGCGACCCGGCCTGAACTGAAGATTGCTTCGATGTTGTCCACGTGCGTGAAGTGATAGATCCATCGGTCTCTCACGCTGACCCCGTCAGACACGTCGAGCCGTCACTTGGTTCGCCATCATGGCAGCTCGACTCCTGCGCGTCTGTTCACACCAGCCCGCAGACCCTATCGAACCTCGTTCCGATTGCTACCTACCCAACCGGCAGTACCGATCGGGTGCGGCATCATCAGAGCATGACGCTCGTGCTGCCCATCGATCCGGAGGCCAACCGGCTGCTGGAGCGAAGTCCGCTGGCCCTGCTCATCGGCATGACCCTGGATCAGCAGGTGCCGATGGAGAAGGCGTTCTCCTCGCCGTACGTGCTCGCCCAGCGCCTCGGCCACGACCTGGACGCGGCGGAGCTGGCCGGCTACGACCCGCAAGCCCTGGTCGCGATCTTCGCCCAGCCGCCCGCGCTGCACCGGTTCCCCAAGGCGATGGCGGCCCGGGTGCAGGAGGTCTGCCAGGTGCTCGTGGAGCGCTACGACGGGGACGCCGCGCTGCTCTGGGCCGACGTCGCCGACGGGCCGGAGCTGCTGCGGCGGGTCGCCGGGCTGCCCGGCTTCGGCAAGCAGAAGGCGCAGATCTTCGTGGCCCTGCTCGGCAAGCGGTTCGGGGTGACCCCGCAGAACTGGCGGGAGGCGGCCGGCGGGTACGGCGATCCCGGCGCGTACCGGTCGGTGGCGGACGTCACCGACGCCGATTCGCTGCGCCGGGTGCGGGAGTACAAGCAGCAGATGAAGGCGGCGGCGAAGGCTGCGGGGGGCTGACGCTCAGGCGGCGGTCGGGTGGGCCAGCGACGCCAGCGCCCGCCGGACGTCGGCGAGGGAGACGGTGGCGGAGTCGTCCAGGTCGGCCAGGCCGGCCTCGATCCACTGCCGCATCAGCGTGGTGACCCCGATGCCCCGGGCGTCGGCGGCGGCGCGGACCCGCTCGTAGGTCTCCAGCGGCAGCCGCACTGATCGGCTCACCATCGGCACGTCGGTGTCGGGGGTGGGCAGGTCCACCGCCGGGCTGTCGTCGATCAGGTCGGCGAGCCGGTCGTCGCCGCTGTGGAACTGCATGGTCGCGTCGTTACGGTGCATCGTCACGGCCTCCTCATCGGCGATCTCTCCGCACGGCCTCGTCGTAGCGCTTCGACTCGACGTCGCTCAGCTCGCGGGCGGAGAGGATGTCCCAGTCGTTGTCGGTGCCGTCGGCCTCGGCGAGCAGCACCGCCAGGCGGCGGCCCCGTCGGGCGGCGGCGTAGACCACCATCACGTCGTCGCCCAGGTGGCGGATGACCCGCCGCGCGCTGTGCAGCGCCTCCCAGACTTCCCCGGGTGTGACGTCGTAGACCCTCAGGTTGGCCAACGCCTCGTCGGTGAAGCTGAACCTGCTGCCCACATCGCGCAGCGTACCACGCGCGTAACACGTACCGGAGACTGGGTCAATTTTCGCTGATCACGCCTCCGTGGTGACAGGATGGGACGTAATCCCTTCGAGGAGGTCCATGGTGAAGCGTCAGGCGTACCAGCCGATTCTGATCACCGATGCCTCGCGCAGCCAGAATGATCAGCTCACCAGCCGTCAGCGCCGCTACGTCCTCATGATGGGCATCCGGGTGGCCTGCATCATCGCCGGCGCGATCCTGGTCGGCGCGAACGCCCCACTGCTCTGGGTCTGGCTGCCGCTGTGCGCCCTCGGCATGGTGCTCATTCCGTGGCTGGCCGTGCTGCTGGCCAACGACCGGCCGCCGAAGGAGGAGCACCGGCTGGCCAATCGGTTCCATCCCCGGCGGCAGGACGAGGCGCCGCCGATGAGTCTCACCGCCGACGAGCGCCCGCACAAGGTCATCGACGTCGAGCCCTGACCCGCGAGCGGGCCAGGGCTCGACCGTCACGGCCGTGCTGCGGCTGCGGCCGTGCGCCGGCCCTTACGGCTGCGGCCGTGCGCCGGCTGTGGAGACGGCCAGCGCGCCCAGGTCGGTGGCGCGGCTCAGTGCCGCGGTCGGGCTGGCGCCGGCGAGCCACGCGGTGAGCAGACCGGCCGCGAAGGCGTCGCCCGCGCCCGTGACGTCCACCACCGCCACCCGGCGGGCCGGAGCCGTGCAGACCGGCGTCGTGCGGTCGACCCACACCGCTCCCGCCGCGCCACGTTTGACCACCACCCGCCGAGCCGTCGCCGACAGCGCGCGCCCCTGTGCCGCCGGGTCCAGCCCGCCGGCCAGCACCGTGGCCTCGTCCGCGTTGACCAGCAGCAGGTCGACGTCGCGTACCCAACCCAGGAAGGTCCGCGCGCCGACCCGCCGCAGCGGCGCCGCGGACGCCGCGTCGACGCTTGTGGTGAGCCCGCGCTCGCGGGCGGCGGCCAGCGCCCGCAACCCCGCGCCGCGCGACCCGGCGTCCAACAGGGTGTACGCGGACAGGTGCAGATGCCCCGCGTCGGGCACTGCCGCGAGGGCCTTCTCCACGTGCTCGGCGCTCAACGCGAGGTTCGCGCCCCGCGACGTGACCATGGTCCGCTCGCCGTCGGCGGCCAGCACGATCACCGTGCCGGTCGGGGCGTCCACCACCCGCTCGACCGCGCAGTCCACGCCCGCGTGGTCCAGCTCGGCCATCCGGTCGCGCCCGGCGTCGTCGTCGCCGACCGCGCCGACGAGCGTGACGGCCACCCCCTGCGCGGCGATCCAGGCGGCGGTGTTGGCCGCCTGCCCGCCGCCGCCGAAACTGATCTCGGCCCCGGTGTCCGAACCGGCCGCGAGCGGCCCGGACAGCACCGCCACCACGTCGGTGATCACGTCCCCGACGACGACCACACGGGCCGGACGGGTCATGCCGGGACGGCGGAGGTGCGGGCGACCGCGGCGACCGCGATGCGCGCGGCCAAATCGGCGTTGCGCAGGATGATCCGGACGTTCACCGCCAGGCTCGCGCCCTCGGTGGCCGAGTGGAAGTGCGCCAGCAGGTACGGCGTCACGGCCTTGCCGGTCACCCCGTCCCGCTCCAGCAGGGCCAGGCCCTCGGCGAGGGTCCGGTCGTGCAGCTCCGGGTCGAGCTGCTCGTCGACCGGCAGCGGGTTGGCGACGAGCAGACCCCCGAGGTGCACGGCGTGCCCGTCCCGGGCGGCCAGCACGGCGGCGACCTGCTCCGGCGAGTCCACCGACCAGTCCAGGTCGAAGCCCGCGTCGGTGAGATAGAAGCCGGGGAACCGGCGGGTGCGATAGCCGATGACGGCGACCCCGAGGGTCTCCAGGCGTTCCAGCGTCGCGCCCACGTCGAGGATCGACTTGACCCCGGCGCAGACCACAGTGATCGGGGTCTGGGCCAGGGTGACCAGGTCGGCCGACTCGTCGAAGGTGTGCGCCGCCTCCCGGTGCACCCCGCCCAGGCCGCCGGTCGCGAACACCCCGATCCCGGCGGCGGCGGCCACCGCGCTGGTCGCCGCGACGGTGGTGGCGCCGTCCGCGCCGGTCGCCGCCGCCACGGCCAGGTCGCGGACGGAGAGCTTCGTCACGCCATCGACGGTGGCCAGCCGGGTCAGCTGCGCGTCGTCCAGGCCGACCACCAGCTCGCCACCGATCATGCCGATCGTCGCCGGCACCGCCCCGGCGTCCCGGACCGCCTGTTCGATCTCCCGAGCCACCCGCAGGTTCTGCGGACGGGGCAGGCCGTGCGAGACGATGGTGCTCTCCAGGGCGACGACGGGCCGGCCGTCGCGCAGGGCAACGGCCACCTCGGTGCCGTAGCTGATGCGAAAGTCAGTCACACCGGCACGGTACGGGGTGGGACCCCGACCGTGCTCAAGTGGACCCGGCCGTGATGACCTGCCAAACTTGACGGTTGGAGGTGCAGACGTGAGCACAGAGGTTCTCGAGCGTCCGGAACTGAAGGACGCCGACACCGGTCCCGAGATGTTCCACTACGTCCGCAAGGAGAAGATCGCCGAGAGTGCCGTCATGGGCACCTTCGTCGTCGCGCTCTGCGGGGAGACCTTCCCGGTCACCAAGGCGGCCAAGCCGGGCTCGCCGGTCTGCCCCAAGTGCAAGGAGATCTACGACTCGTACCGCGAGTGAACCCCGGCCGGCGCTCCGGCCGGCGACGTAGCCTGCGGCGGTGACCACCTCCACCGCCCTGCTCCTCGCCGACCTGACCGGAGTGGCGGTCTTCGCCGCCTCCGGCGCCTCGGCGGCGGTGGCCAAACGACTCGACCTGTTCGGCGTCGCGTTCGTCGGCTTCGTGGCCGCGCTCGGCGGCGGGATCCTCCGCGACCTGGTCATCGACGAGGTACCGCCGCTCGCCTTCGCCGACTGGCGGTACGCCGCCACCGCGGCGATTACCGCGCTCGCCGTCTTCTGGCTGCACCCACAGCTCGCCCGACTGCGCACCACGGTGCTGGTGCTCGACGCGGCGGGCCTCGGTCTGTTCACCGTCACCGGCACGCTCAAGGCGCTCGACGCCCGGGTGCCGGCGGTCGGCGCCTGCCTGATCGGCATGCTCACCGCGATCGGCGGCGGGCTCGGCCGGGACCTGCTGACCGCCGAGATCCCGGTGGTGCTGCGCCGGGAGATCTACGCGGTGGCCGCCCTGGCCGGATCGGTCGCGGTGGCGTTGCTGTACGTCACCGGCCACACCGGGCCGGCACCACTCACCGCCGCCGCTGTCGGGGTGGTCGGGCTGCGCCTGATCGCGTTGCGCCGCCGCTGGTCCGCCCCGGTGGCGACGCTGCGGCCACCGCGTGCGAACGGGGCCGATCCGCGCGCCGACCGGGAGTGGTGAGGCTGACCGTGCTCCGGTGGTGAATGTGACAGGCGTGGTGTCGCCTGGGCCCGCGGGCCCGCGCTGGTTATGCTGAGTCGGCCTTCGCGGCAGCTTCTGCGCGGAGGCGTTTTCATGGGCGGCGGTACTCGTGGCCCTCGCCCGGTGTCCGCCCTCGTGCGGTCGGAGAGGAGCTTTCGCGTGGCAGCCCGGACGCCGGTGCTCGAGACGTTCCCGGCACTCCGTGCCTGGCAGCGCAAGGCCCTGGTGGAGTACCTGCGACGGCGTACCGAGGACTTCACCGCGGTCGCCACGCCGGGCGCCGGAAAGACCACCTTCGCCCTGCGGATCGCCGCCGAACTGCTCGGCGACGGCACCGTCGAGGCGGTCACCGTGGTCGCGCCCACCGAGCACCTGAAGAACCAGTGGGCCGAGTCCGCGGCCCGGGTGGGCATTCAGCTCGACGCCGCGTTCCGCAACGCCGACGTGCACTCGGCGGCCGACTTCCACGGCGCGGTGGTCACCTACGCCCAGGTGGGGATGGCCCCGCAGGTGCACCGGCGGCGCACCATGACCCGCCGCACCCTGGTCATCCTCGACGAGATCCACCACGCCGGCGACTCCCGCTCCTGGGGCGACGGCGTCAAGAACGCCTTCGAGCCCGCCGTACGCCGGCTGATGCTCACCGGTACGCCGTTCCGCTCCGACGACAACCCGATTCCGTTCGTCACCTACGAGCGGGGCGGTGACGGGCTGCTGCGCTCCCACGCCGACTCGGTCTACGGCTACGCCGACGCGCTGCGCGACGGAGTTGTCCGGCCGGTGCTCTTCCTCGCGTACTCCGGGGAGACCCGCTGGCGCACCAACGCGGGGGACGAGTTGGCGGCCCGCCTCGGCGAGCCGATGACCCAGGATCTGGTGGCGCAGGCGTGGCGTACCGCCCTGGACCCGGCGGGGGACTGGATGCCCCAGGTGCTGCGAGCCGCCGACGCCCGACTCACCGTGCTGCGCAACGCCGGCATGCCCGACGCCGGTGGCCTGATCATCGCCACCGACCAGCAGACCGCCCGCTCCTACGCCAAGCTCATCGAGCAGGTGACCGGCGAGAAGGCCACCGTGGTGCTCTCCGACGACCAGGGCGCGTCCGCGCGGATCGCGACGTTCGCGGCGTCCGACCAGCGGTGGCTGGTCGCGGTGCGGATGGTGTCCGAGGGGGTCGACATCCCGCGACTGGCGGTCGGTGTCTACGCCACCAGCGCCAGCACCCCGCTCTACTTCGCCCAGGCGATCGGCCGGTTCGTGCGGGCCCGCCGCCCCGGCGAGACCGCGTCGGTCTTCCTGCCCAGCGTGCCGCACCTGCTCGGGCTGGCCAGCGAGATGGAGAACGAGCGGGACCACGTCCTCGGCAAACCCAAGGACTCCGACGGCTTCGACGACGAGCTGCTGGAACGGGCACAGCGTGACGACCAGGCCAGCGGGGAGTTGGAGAAGCGGTTTGCCGCGCTCTCGGCCACCGCCGAACTGGATCAGGTGATCTTCGACGGCGCGTCGTTCGGGACCGCCGCCCAGGCCG
Organism: Micromonospora sp. NPDC005237; assembly: GCF_040607775.1. Taxonomy (NCBI): domain Bacteria; kingdom Bacillati; phylum Actinomycetota; class Actinomycetes; order Micromonosporales; family Micromonosporaceae; genus Micromonospora; species Micromonospora sp. NPDC005237. The sequence continues at coordinate 964,246 of NZ_JBEXHJ010000001.1, forward strand.
GCACCCCCGAGGAGGAGGAGTACCTCGGCCTGCCCGGCCTGCTCACCGCCGACCAGGTCTCCCTGCTGCTCACCAAACGGCAGGCCGACCAACTCGCCGCCCAGCGCCGCCGTACCGCCGAGCGGGCCGCTCAGCCGGCCGCTGCGGCCACCGCGGCACCGCCGGTACCCATGAGTGCCGCCCAACGCCGCGTGGCGCTCCGGCGTCAACTGAACGCTCTGGTGGCCGCCCGGCACCATCGCACCGGCCAACCCCACGGCAAGATCCACGCCGAGCTGCGCCGGCTCTGCGGCGGCCCGCCGAGCGCCCAGGCCACCATCGAGCAGCTCGAGGAACGCATCGCCACCGTGCAGACCCTCTAGCCCCCGTGCACCGAGCGTGCGACGCCGGTGAGTCGCGGGGCGCGGTTGGGCAGAAAGTGAAAAGCCGACCGGAGGCGCCCCGTGGGGTGCCTCCGGCCGGCTATGTCGGTTTGCGGATTTAGTTCGCCATCAGATCGGCGCCACGCCAGCTGAAGTCGGGCTCCGTTGCGAACCGCTCGGTGATCTTCACGAGATCCTCCGCGTACTTGTTCGCGTGGTGCCCGCAGAACACCAGTTCGCTCCCACCCGCCAGGGTGATCCGGAGCTTGCCGGCAGCATTGCAGCGGTCGCACCGTTCATCGGCGGCTGGGGGAACCACCGTCTCGGGCGGCGGCGTGAGGGTCGAGTTCATCGCCTTCCTCCTCTGGTCGTCACCGATGAACAATCTCTTCGGTCGTTGCTCACCTATCGTGCAACACCCGTGCCGGGCACTGCCTTCCCTGTGTGCCCGCGGGGGACCGAGGTCACACATGGCAGGGACAGTGTGCCGTGAACCCAGGGTGCCACGTCAACGATCACATTCGTGCATCCGGACGATCACCATCTGGTGTTGCACACCAGGTGATCAAAACGACACGTCCGGTTGACGAAACCGGCTCAGTCCAGGTAATCCCGGAGGACCTGCGACCGGGACGGGTGACGCAGCTTGGACATCGTCTTGGACTCGATCTGCCGGATCCGCTCCCGGGTCACCCCGTAGACCTGACCGATCTCGTCCAGCGTCCGCGGCTGACCGTCGGTCAGGCCGAAGCGCAGGCGTACCACACCCGCCTCACGCTCGGAGAGCGTCTGCAGCACCTGCTGGAGCTGGTCCTGCAGGAGCGAGAACGAGACCGCGTCGACGGCGACCACAGCCTCGGAATCCTCGATGAAATCACCGAGCTGGCTGTCACCCTCGTCGCCGATGGTCTGGTCCAACGAGATGGGCTCCCGAGCGTACTGCTGGATCTCCAGCACCTTCTCGGGTGTGATGTCCATCTCCTTGGCCAGCTCCTCGGGAGTGGGCTCGCGGCCCAGGTCCTGGAGCAACTCGCGCTGTATGCGGCCGAGCTTGTTGATGACCTCGACCATGTGCACCGGGATGCGGATGGTGCGGGCCTGGTCGGCCATGGCGCGGGTGATGGCCTGCCGGATCCACCAGGTGGCGTACGTGGAGAACTTGTAGCCCTTGGTGTAGTCGAACTTCTCCACCGCGCGGATGAGGCCGAGGTTGCCCTCCTGGATGAGGTCCAGGAAGGCCATGCCGCGCCCCGTGTACCGCTTGGCCAGGGAGACGACCAGACGGAGGTTGGCCTCGAGGAGGTGGTTCTTGGCGCGCTCGCCGTCGCGGGAGATCCAGCCCAGGTCGCGGACCATCTCCCGGGCGAGCTTCTCCTCGCCCTCGTCGGCCGCGCGCAGCTGCTCGGCGGCGTAGAGCCCGGCCTCGATCCGCTTGGCCAGCTCCACCTCCTGCTCGGCGTTGAGCAGCGGGACCTTGCCGATCTGCTTCAGGTACGCCCGGACGGAGTCGGCGGAGGCGGTCAGCTCGGCGTCGCGCCGGGCCTGCTTGAGCGCCTCGGACTCCTCGTCGTCCCACTCGAAGTCGTTGTCGGTGGCCGACGCAGCGGCGTCGGTCTCGGCGGCCTGGGCCAGCTCGGCCGGCTCCTCCACCACCACGTCCTCGATGACGGCGGCGAGCTCCTCGGGGTCGATCTCACCCTCGGCGCCCTCGCCCTTGGCCTTGCCGCCGGCCTTGACCGGCTTGGCTCCGGCCGCCGCGGCGACAGTCGCCTTGGTGGCGCGGGTGGACTTGGTCGCCTTCGCCGGGGTGGCCGCGGCGGCGGCGACCTCGGCGGTGCTGCCGGCGGCCTTGCGAGCGGCCACCTTGCGCGGCGCCGGCGTCGACGGCGCCGCGTCGGAGGCGGGCGCCTGCTTCGGGGCGGGCGCGGCGGCCTTCTTGGTGGTCTTGGCGGTGGTGGCCCGGGACGCGGGGGTCGTCGAGCGGGCCGCGGCGACCCGGCGGCGGGTGCTCGCCGAGCCGTCCACCACAACGGTCACTCCCGCCTCGGAGAGCGCCCGCAGGATCTTCTTGGCCTGGGCCGGAGTCACCTCGGCGGTCTCAACGGTGCGCGCGAGCTGGGCCGACGTGAGCTGACCACCGGCGCTCTGCGCGTGGGCGATCAGGGTGTCGGTGAGCGAGCGAACGTCGGCGCCGGGCTGGCGGGGTTCTGTCACGAATGACCTTCCGGAGGCGAAGAGCGGGCACGGCCGGGTCGTCCGGCACAGCGTGGGGCAACCGGGCCGGGCGATGTGGTTGAGGGACCCCCGTGTCCCGGGCCGGCCGGTGGTCGGCGGTCCGTGGCGCGTGGGCAGGGGTGAATTGTAACGCCGTCTGCGGCGATCATCCTGCGCCGCACGGCGTAACGGCAGCGGGACCGCCGATTCGGCGCAGATGTGGACTTTGTAAGGATGATACTCGCGCACGGCCCGGAACGCCCCGGTCGTACGGGAAGGGACCCTGGAATGGACCGTTCGGCGCCGACACCGCGGGAACTGTTGGCGATCGCGCTCGACGTGGCGCGGGACGCCGCCGCCACCGCGTACCGGATGCGGGTCGAGGGCGTCTCCGTGGCGGCGACCAAGAGCACGGTCACCGACGTGGTCACGGCGGCCGACCGGGCCGTCGAGCGGCAGGTCCTCGACGCGCTGCGCGCGCTGCGGCCGGGGGACGCGGTCCTGGGCGAGGAGTACGGCACGGAGGACACCGGTCCGGCGGAGCCGGGCGGCGTGCGGTGGATCGTCGACCCGATCGACGGCACCGTGAACTACCTCTACGGGTTGCCGTACAGCGCGGTGTCGTTGGCCGCCGAGGTGGACGGGGTGGTGGTCGCCGGCGTGGTGCGCAACGTGCACACCGGCGAGGAGTGGACCGCCACCGCTGGTGGCGGCGCCTGGCGCGATGGCGTCCGGCTGCGCTGTTCCGGCGAGACGGATCTGGGGCAGGCGCTGGTCGGCACCGGCTTCGGCTATGACGCCGGCCGACGGGCGCACCAGGCGTCGGTGGTGGCCGGACTGATCGCGTCGGTGCGGGACATCCGCCGCCTCGGCGCCGCCGCCCTGGACCTCTGCCTGGTGGCGGAGGGGCGGCTGGACGCGTACTTCGAGAAGGGCCTGGCCGCCTGGGACCTGGCCGCCGGCGGGCTGGTGGCCGCCGAGGCGGGCGTGCGGGTCTCCGGCCTGGCCGGTCGCCCGCCCGGCCCGGACCTGGTGATCGCGGCCCCGCCCGCCCTCTTCGCCGGGCTGCACGACCGGCTGGCCGCCCTGGACGCCTCCGGCGGCCCCTGACCGCTCCGCCGGGGTGGACCCGGATGCTCGGCGCGGGGCGGACGGCCCGGTTACGCCGTCACTTCTTGGCGGCGGGGGACGGGCAGGAGCCCGCCGGCGCGACCGGTGGGCCCAGGTCGCCGAGGGACTGGTTGACCTCGGTGGTGGTGGCGAGCTGCTGGAAGCCGTTGCCCAACACCACGTCCACGGTGTCGTCGGTGCGCTTGTCGTCGTAGACCGGCTCGGCGTTGTTGAGGAAGTACGCCTTGAGCAGGTGGGCGGAGCTGACGCCCTTGGGGCCGAACTTCAGCACGGCGACGTCGTCGATGCCCTTGGGCGCGTTGCCGACCTTCTTGACCTGGAACTTGCGGTTGCGGAAGTCGTCGGCGACGGCGCCCGCCCGGCCCGGCTCGTCGGTCGCGTTCAAGACGTTGATCTTGACGTCCTTGGGCTCGTGCAGGGTGACGTCGGCCAACGGCCAACCGTCCGGGCAGCCGCCCGCCGCGCCGGCCTCGCCCTGGCTGTCGCGGACGATCGCGGTGATCACGAACGCCAGGGCCAGGACCCCCAGCAGGCCGACGACGACGAGTGCTCGCACTCGCGCAAAACTCATCTGGGCGCTCCCGGGACCTCAGGTGGGTGGCGGCGGCCGCCAACGATCGCACTGACCGCCGGCCGTCGAATACGCCGCTGAGGTTAACGGTTGTCCGGCCGTCGCGTGGAAACAGTCCGACATGCCGGCGCGCCGACCCTGAACCGGGTACTACTACCCCTATCTTCGTGTCGCCTGAATCACATTGGGAACAACTTCGCGTGCGGGGGCGTACATCTCAGCCGCAAGGGCGGTATACATGCCTCGCCCAAGGGGGGGTAAGGTTCCGCGCTCGCAGGGGAGTGGCCCCAGCGGTCCCGACCCGTACGGTCCCGCGGGTCGGGTGCCCGACACAAGTGGTTGCCGGCCAGCGGAACCGAAACAGCGTCGTCCGGCGTTACAACCGGAAGCGACAACATCGATATGGGAGAGTGACATCCGATGGCCACCGACTACGACGCCCCGCGTCGCGACGAGGTCGACCTCGGCGAGGACAGCCTGGAAGAGCTCAAGGCACGGCGCGTCGACTCACAGTCGGGCGCGGTGGACGTCGACGAGGCCGAGGTCGCCGAGAGCTTCGAGCTGCCCGGTGCCGACCTGGCCGACGAGGAGCTCACTGTCAAGGTGCTACCGATGCAGCAGGACGAGTTCCGGTGCGCCCGCTGCTTCCTGGTCCACCATCGCAGCCAGCTGGCGGTCGAGCGCAACGGCGAGCTGATCTGCCGAGAGTGCGTCTGACACTCACGACACCGGCGGCGGCCTCCTGATCGGGGCCGCCGCTACCGGTGTAGGCGTGCGACGCCGGTGGGTACCTGTTTGACTCGTAGCGGGTAGCCACACCACCGGGAGGTCCGACCCATGAGCGATCGAGGCGACACCACCGACGACGGCGCGGACGATCTCGGCGCCACCGTCGCGGCGTTGACCGCGGACGACATCAAGCCGGCCCGGCGGCGGCAACTGCTCACCCGGATGGTGGGGCAGGCCCGCAGCCGAGGCATTTCCGACCTGTTCAAGCCCCGCGCCGCCGTGCGCTGGATGACCGACACGGTGGCCGAGATCGCCCCGCACGTACCGGTGCGGGACCTGGCCACCCTGCGTCGACACTTTCCCGGCCTGGACGACGCCGCCCTGGCCGAGCGACTGATCCGCAACGCCTCCCGCGCCACCGCCGGGATCGGCGCGGCCGGCGGGGGAGTCGCCGCCGTCGAATGGACCGTCGCGCCCACGCTGCTCTCCGCGCCCGTGCTGCTCGCCGCCGAGACGGTCGCCGTCGTGGCGGTGGAGCTGAAACTGATCGGTGAGCTGCACGAGATCCACGGCGTGTCGCTGCCAAGCGCCGGCAGCCAACGAGCGGTGGCCCTGGTGCACTCCTGGGCCACCCAGCGCGGGGTCAACCCGATGGTGCCCGGTGTGGGCGTGGGCGCGGTGCTCGGCACCGCCGCCCGCAAGGAGATGCGGGACATGCTGCTGCGCCGATTCGGGCGCAACCTCACCACGCTCGGGCCGTTCCTGACCGGCGCGGCGGTGGCCAGCTTCCTCAACCGCCGGGCCACCCGGCAGATGGCCGACCAGCTCCAGGTGGACCTGCGCCGTCGCGGCATCGCCCGGCCGGCGCCACCGCCGGCCCTGCCCGGCCCGCCGACGGGCACCTGAGCGGGGTCGTCGGCGTCGGTCAGCCCGGCTCGCCGGCCGTACGGTCGGCAGGCCGGCCGGCGTCCCGCGCGGCCAGCACCGCTTCGGCCAACTCGACCGGACGCCTCGTGCTCACCACCCAGAACGGGGTCGGGTCGGCGGGGTCGTCGAGCACCACCTGCACGGCGCCGCCGATCCAGGGCCGCTGCACCACGAAGGCGAGTGGGTCCGCGCCCACCCCGAGCACCTCACGGCGGCCGGCCACGTCCAACGGGATCACGTCGGCCACGAAGCGCACCGGCAGCCGGGCGTCGTCCACCCGCAGCTCGGCGTCGGCGACCGCGACGCGGATCCGGCCCAGCCACCACAGCCCGGCGGCGGTGACCGGCAGCAGCACCGCGAAGGGCAGCCAGGCCCGGACGCCGGGGCCGCCCATCCAGATTTCGACGGCCAGCAGCGCGGCGGCCACCAGCCCGGTCAGCCACAGCCACCAGGGCAGGTCCAGCCGTTCGGCGTACGCCGGACGGGCCGGGGTTGGCGGCCGATCGGCGGACGGGGAGGGCGACATGCTCACTCCTGCGAGGGTACGGCGCACGGCGGGCCGGCCAACCGGCAGGATGGCAGGGTCACCGGAGACAACCGGACGAAGAGGGGACCCGTGACCGACGTCGTACCCGTGCCCGTACGGCTGCTCGATGCCGAGCTGCCGCTGCCCACGTACGCCCATCCCGGCGACGCCGGGGCCGACCTGGTGGCCGCCGCGGACGTGGAGCTGCCGCCCGGCGGTCGGGCCCTGGTGCCCACCGGCGTGGCCGTCGCCCTGCCGGACGGCTACGTGGGCCTGGTCCACCCTCGGTCCGGCCTGGCGGCCAGGCTCGGCGTGACGGTGCTCAACGCGCCCGGTACGGTCGACGCCGGCTACCGGGGTGAGATCATGGTCAACCTGATCAACCATGATCGGGACACGCCCGCGAAGATCTCCCGTGGCGACCGGATCGCCCAGCTCGTGGTCCAGCGGGTCGCGCGGGCGCGGTTCGAGCCGGTGGCCGAGCTGCCCGGGTCCTCGCGCGGGGCCGGCGGGCACGGCTCGACCGGCGGGCACGCCGGGCTGGTGCCGTCACCGGCCGGCCAGGAGTGGGCCGACCAGCGGCCGGCCGAGCCGGGCCACGGGCAGACGGAAGAGGTGGCAGGGTGATTGTGAACAGCGGAGGGTGGGCGCAGTGATCTTCTCCCGAAAGCGGGCCGATGCCGGGCGGCACACCCGCGACGAGCGGACCACCGAGGTCCTCGACGAGGGCACCGGGACGTCGGCGCCGGCGCTCGTGCGCGGGCCGTACGACATCTCCGAGGTCGACGACGACGTGCAGCGACTCGACCTCGGCAGCCTGCACATCCCGGCGGTGGCCGAGGTGGAGGTGCGGGTGCAGGCCGACCCGCAGGGCGTGATCCAGCAGGTGGTGCTGGTGCACGGGGACAACGCGCTGCAGCTCGGCGTCTTCGCCGCCCCCCGGTCCGAGGGGATCTGGGACGAGGTGCGCGAGGAGATCCGACAGTCGCTGCTGAGCGACGGCGCCGCCGCCCAGGAGGTCGAGGGCGAGTACGGCCCGGAGCTGCACGCCCAGGTGCGCACCCCGGACGGCCCGACGAACCTGCGGTTCGTCGGCGTCGACGGGCCGCGCTGGATGGTCCGGGGCGTCTTCCAGGGCCCGGTGGCCACCGACCCGGCCAGCGCCGGGCCGCTCGCCGAGTGCCTGGACGGCCTGGTGGTCGACCGTGGCCAGGAGGCGAAACCGGTCCGTGAGCCGCTGCCGCTGCGACTGCCCCGCGAGATCGCCGACCAGGCCGACGCCGAGGGCGGGGACACGTCCGCCGCCGCCGAGCCCCGCCAGGTCTGACCGAGCGCCCACCGGCCCGCCGGAACCGGCCCCGTCGGCGTACGCTGGCGGGACGGTTCCGGCGTCGCCGGAGCTGGGCCGGTGCCGGCCAGCGCCGGCGAGCGTGGAGAGGGTGACGCGGAGGTCATGAAGACCGACGAGAGCCGGGTGTCGCTGCGGCGCATCCTGCAACGGTTCACCGCCAGCGAGGCCGAGATCGACGCGCAGGAGCTGCGGCAGGAGAGCGCCGATTGCGGCGGTGTCCTGGCCCAGCAGTGCTCCCGGGGCCAGCTGGTCTCGGTCGCCGGTCGGCTGCGCACCGTGGTCTACACGCCGCGCACCAACCTGCCCACCCTCGAGGCCGACCTGTACGACGGCAGCGACGTCGTCACCCTGGTCTGGCTGGGCCGGCGGCACATCTCCGGGATCGAGCCGGGGCGGCACCTGACCGCGCGCGGCCGGGTGGCCATGCGCGACGACCGCAAGGTCATCTACAACCCGTACTACGAGCTGGACTCGCCGAAGTGACGGCACCGCGGACGGAAGGCCGGGCATGACGACGGGACAGCACCGGGCAGCACAGCCGGAGACCGATCCTCCGCAGGACGACGAGCCGCTGCCCACGATCGCCGAGCAGATGGCCGACCAGCTCGGCGGCTGGCGGGGGCTGGTCGAGTCCAGCATCCCGGTGGTCGTCTTCGTGCTCGCCAACATCATCGGCGACCTGCGGCCCGCCGTGATCGCCTCGGTGGCCGTCGCGCTGCTGATCGCCGGGTTGCGGCTGGCTCAGCGCCGGCCGATCCGGCACGCGGTCAACGGGCTGTTCGGGGTGGGCATCGGCGCCGCCATCGCCTGGCGCACCGGTGACGAGCGGGATTTCTACCTTCCCGGCATCCTCTACGGCATCGGCTACGGCATCGCCCTGCTGATCTCGGCGGCCATCCGGCAGCCCCTCGTCGGGTGGATCTGGTCGGTGCTGGTCGCCAAGGGCCGCTCCGAGTGGCGGGCCGACCCGAAGCTGGTGCACGTCTTCACCCGGCTGACCGTGCTCTGGGGCGTGGTGTGGCTCGCCAAGGTGGGCGTGCAGGCCGGGCTCTACCTGGCCCACCAGGACACCGCGCTGGGCGTGGCCCGGCTGGCGCTGGGCTACCCCCCGTACGCGCTGCTGCTGCTCATCACCGTCTGGACGGTGCGCCGGGTCACCCGGGAGCCGCAACCCACCCCGCTGCCCGGCGCCTGAGCGACCGCGCCGCCCGCGCCCGACGGCTCAGTGTGAGCCGCGGGTCCGCTCGACGCTGTCCGGGCCGAGGATGACCGCACGGACATCGTCCTCCACCTCGGCAGTGCAGACGAAGATCAGCTCGTCGCCGGCCTCGATGGGGTCGTCCGGGCTGGGCACCAGGACGCGCTTGCCGCGCAGGATCGCCACCAGGGCGGAGTCGCGGGGCAGCGGCACCGCGTGCAGGGGCTGACCGACGTAGGGAGCGGTCGGCGGGAGGGTGATCTCGACGAGGTTCGCCTCGCCCTGCCGGAAGGTCATCAGCCGGACCAGGTCGCCGACGGTGACCGCCTCCTCGACCAGGGCGGCCATCACCCGGGGCTTGCTCACCGCGACGTCGACGCCCCACTGCTCGGTGAAGAGCCACTCGTTCTCCGCCCGGTTGACCCGGGCCACCACCCGGGGCACCGCGAACTCGGTCTTGGCCAGCAGCGACAGCACCAGGTTGGTCTTGTCGTCACCGGTGGCCGCGACCACCACGTCGCAGCCGGCGACGTTGGCCTCCTCCAGGCTGGCCACCTCGCACGCGTCGGCGAGCACCCACTCGGCGGCCGGCACCCGGTCCGGCCGGAGCATCTTCGGCTGCCGTTCGATCAGCATCACCTGGTGGCCGTTCTCGATCAGCTCCTGGGCGATCGAGCGGCCCACGTTGCCGGCGCCCGCGATGGCGATCCGCATGGCTCAGTGCCCCCCTTCCGGCGGGGTCGCCGCCACCGACGTGACCGTCGCCACGATGTCGTCGCTGACCAGCATGAACACCTGGTCACCCTCCTGTACGACGGTGGACGCGGTGGGCAGCGTGCCGATGCCGAAGCGGATCAGGTAGGCCACCCGAGCACCGGATGCCTCCTCCAGGACGCGCACCGGCCGGCCGATCCACTCCTTGTGCACCGGCACCTCGACGATCGACACGGTGCTCGTCGGGTCGCGGAAGATCTCCACGTTGCCCTCGGGCACGAGGTGCCGCAGCATCCGGTCGGCCGTCCAGCGCACCGTCGCCACCGTGGGAATGCCCAGCCGCTCGTAGACCTGGGCCCGGCGCTGGTCGTAGATCCGGGCCGCGACCCGGGACACGCCGAACGTCTCACGGGCCAACCGCGCCGAGATGATGTTGGAGTTGTCGCCGCTGGAGACGGCCGCGAAGGCGTCCGCGCGCTCGATGCCGGCCTGGCGCAGCACCTCGCCGTCGAAGCCCGCCCCGGTCACCGTGATCCCGGCGAAGTCGGGGCCGAGCCGGCGGAAGGCGTCGGCGTCCTGGTCGATCACCGCCACCGAGTGCCCCCGGGACTCCAGGCTGTGGGCGAGGGTCGACCCGACCCGGCCACATCCCATGATCACGACGTGCACGCTGTCCCTCCCAAGGTGCGTACCGCTGCCGCTGGCCCTTTCGCCGCCGGTGGCTCCGAGTTCGAGCCTGCCACGTCCGGGTCGACAGCGGGACCGACCGTACCGCGTCCTGTCGGCCGACGGTGATCGCCCACCCCCGCGTTCTCACCGTGGTGGTCGTACCCTTGGCGTTCGTGGCCAGACCCACCTCGCTGCTGAAGCGACTGCTGCTCGGTCGACCGTTCCGGTCCGACCGACTGCAGCACACCCTCCTGCCGAAGCGCATCGCGCTGCCCGTGTTCGCCTCCGACGCGCTGTCCAGCGTCGCGTACGCGCCTGACGAGATCCTGCTGACCCTGTCCATCGCCGGGGCGTCGGCGTTCCTGTTCTCCCCGTGGATCGCCCTCGCGGTGGTCGTGGTGATGCTCACGGTGGTGGCCAGCTACCGGCAGAACGTGCACGCCTACCCCTCCGGCGGCGGCGACTACGAGGTGGCCACGGTCAATCTCGGGCCGAAGTTCGGGGTCGGGGTGGCCAGCGCCCTGCTGGTCGACTACGTGCTCACGGTGGCCGTGTCGGTCTCCTCCGGCGTGGCGAACCTCGGCTCGGTGGTGCCGTTCGTGGCCACCCACAAGGTCATGATCGCGGTGCTCGCAGTGATCCTGCTGACCGCGGTCAACCTGCGCGGGCTGCGCGAGTCGGGCACCGCGTTCGCCATCCCCACGTACGGCTTCGTGATCGTGATGGGCGCGATGCTGCTCACCGGGCTGTTCCGCGTCTTCGTGCTGGGCGACGACCTGCGTGCGCCCAGTGCCGACCTGGTCATCCAGGCCGAGCACAGCGTGACCGGTTTCGCGCTGGTCTTCCTGCTGCTGCGGACGTTCAGCTCGGGCGCCGCCGCGCTCACCGGTGTCGAGGCGATCTCCAACGGCGTGCCCGCGTTCAAGGCGCCGAAGAGCCGCAACGCCGCCACCACGCTGCTGCTGCTGGGCGCGATCGCGGTGAGCCTGCTCGTCGGGATCATCTGGCTGGCCCGGCTGACCCACCTGCAGTTCGTCGAGGACCCGGCCCTGCAGATCGTCTCGGGCCCCGACGGGTACGTGCAGAAGACGGTGACCACCCAGCTCGGCGAGACGGTCTTCGGCTCCGGCTCGTTCCTGCTCTACGTGGTGGCCGGGATGACCGCGCTCATCCTCTTCCTGGCCGCGAACACCGCGTTCAACGGCTTCCCGGTGCTCGGCTCGATCCTCGCCCAGGACCGCTACCTGCCCCGCCAGTTCCACACCCGGGGCGACCGGCTGGCCTTCTCCAACGGCATCACCTTTCTCGCCCTCTTCGCGATCGTGCTGATCGTCGGGTTCCAGGCCGAGGTGACCCGCCTCATCCAGCTCTACATCGTCGGCGTCTTCGTCTCGTTCACCGTCTCCCAGGCCGGCATGATCCGACACTGGAACCGACGCCTGCGCACCGAGCGGGACCCGGAGGCCCGCAAGCGGATGCACCGCTCCCGGGCCATCAACACCTTCGGCATGGGTCTGACCGGCACGGTGCTGGTGATCGTCCTGATCACCAAGTTCCTGCTCGGCGCCTGGATCGCGATCGCGGCGATGGCCGTGATCTACGCGCTGATGCTGGCCATCCGCCGGCACTACGACCGGGTCGCCACCGAGCTGACCCCACCGGACGAGGGCCGGGCCGTGCTGCCCGCCCGGAACCACGCGATCGTGCTGGTCAGCAAGCTGCACCAGCCGACGCTGCGGGCCATCGCGTACGCCCGGGCCACCCGGCCGGACACGCTGACCGCGGTGACCGTCAACGTGGACGAGAAGGACACCCGCGACCTGCAGGCCGACTGGGAGCGGCGGGAGATGGCGATCCCGCTCACCGTGGTCGACTCGCCGTACCGGGAGATCACCCGGCCGATCCTGGACTTCGTCGCCTCGACCCGCCGTACGTCACCGCGCGACGTCGTCACCGTCTTCATCCCGGAGTACGTGGTGGGACGCTGGTGGGAGAACCTGCTGCACAACCAGAGCGCGCTGCGCCTCAAGGGCCGGCTGCTCTTCGAACCGGGGGTGATGGTGGTCAGCGTTCCGTGGCAGCTCGCCTCGACCGCGAGCAAGAACCTGGACCGGCTGGACGCCACGCTCTCCCGGACCCCCGCGCGCGGGCCGCGGGGCACCGTGCCTGCCGTGGTCACCGCGCCGCCGCCGGACGAGTCCGGCCCGGTGGACAGCGAAACGGTCGGGAACGGCCGTGACTGAGCGGACCGCGGCGGCCTCGCCACCCGTCGGGGCCGAACGTGGCCTGGCGGAGGCGGAGCGGGTCGAGTTGACCGTCGACGCGGTCGCCCCCGGCGGGCACTGCGTGGCCCGGGTGGACGGGCAGGTGGTGTTCGTCCGGCATGCGCTGCCCGGCGAGCGGGTGATCGCCGAGGTCACCGAGGTGCACCGGGGGTTCGTCCGGGCCGACGCCGTGACCGTGCTGGAGCCCTCACCGGACCGGGTGGAGCCGCCCTGCCCGTACGCGAGGCCGGGCGCCTGCGGCGGCTGCGATCTGCAACACGTCGCCCCGGACGCGCAACTGGCCTGGAAGACCGCAGTGGTGCGCGAGCAGTTGGTCCGCCTCGGCGGGCTCACCGACGCCGAGCTGGACCGGCTCGGCGTCCAGGTCGAGGCGCTGCCGGGCGGGCTCCTGGGCTGGCGTTCGCGGGTCCGCTACGCGGTCGACGCCGCGGACCGCGCCGGCCTGCTCAAGCACCGCTCGCACGAGGTCGTGCCGATCGACCGCTGCCGGATCGCCCACCCGGCCATCCAGCAGCTGCCGGTGCTCACCCCGACCGGCACGCGCTGGCCGGCGGCCGAGGCGGTGGAGACCGTCGCCAGCACCGGCGGGGACGTGAGCGTCGCCGAGGTCCGCGACGGGGTGGCCGCGCCGGTGAGCGGGCCTACCGAGGTCCGCGAGGTGGCCGCCGGGCGGGACTGGGCGCTGCCCGCGTCCGCCTTCTGGCAGGTGCACCCGGCGGCGGCGGACACCCTGTCCACGGCCGTGCTGGAGCTGCTCGATCCGCGTCCGGGCGAGGTGGCCTGGGACCTCTACGGCGGCGCCGGGCTGTTCGCCGCCGGGCTGGCCGCCCGGGTCGGCGCGTCCGGTCGGGTGACCCTGGTGGAGGCTGCCGCGCAGGGCGTGGCCGCCGCCCGGGAGAACCTGGCCGACCTGCCCCGCGTGGAGGTGGTGGCGGCCCGGGTGGAGACCGCGCTGGCCCGTCGACGGATCACCGGCCCGGTCGACGTGGTGGTGCTCGACCCGCCGCGCTCGGGCGCCGGCGCTCCGGTGGTGCGCGCGCTGACCGCCGCCGGTCCGCGGGCGGTCGCGTACGTGGCCTGCGACCCGGCCGCCTTCGCCCGGGACGTGCGCACCTTCGCCGAGCTGGGCTGGCGGCTGGCCGCGCTGCGCGGCTTCGACCTGTTCCCGATGACCCAGCACGTCGAGTGCGTCGGACTGCTGCTGCCGCCGGCCTGACCAGGCGCTCAGTCGGCTGGTCCGGTGTAAGCGGCTCGGGCCAGGCTGCGGAGTACCGGGCGGCCGATAGACTCTCCGGTCATGAGTGTTGAAGAGGACACGGCCAACCACGGTCGGTTGCTGGGGACGGTACGCGGTCCGCAGGACGTCAAGCGGATGTCGGGCGAGGAGCTGGATGTGCTCGCCGCGGAGATTCGGGACTTCCTGATCGCCAAGGTCTCCCGCACCGGCGGGCACGTCGGGCCCAACCTCGGTGTGGTCGAGCTGACGCTGGCCATGCACCGCGTCTTCGACTCCCCCCGGGACCGGCTCCTGTTCGACACCGGCCACCAGGCGTACGTGCACAAGATCCTCACCGGGCGCCAGGCCGGCTTCGACAAGCTCCGCCAGCGCGGCGGCCTCTCCGGCTACCCCAGCCAGGCGGAGAGCGAGCACGACCTCATCGAGAACTCGCACGCCTCCACCGCGCTCTCCTACGCCGACGGCCTGGCCAAGGCGTACGCCCTGCGGGGCGAGGCGCGCAGCGTCGTGGCCGTGGTCGGCGACGGCGCGCTGACCGGCGGCATGTGCTGGGAGGCGCTGAACAACATCGCCACCGCCGGCAACTCCCTCGTCATCGTGGTCAACGACAACGGCCGGTCCTACTCGCCGACCATCGGCGGTCTCGCCGACCACCTCTCCTCGCTGCGGCTCAACCCCGGCTACGAGAAGGTCCTCGACACGGTCAAGGACGCTCTCGGCTCGACGCCGCTGGTCGGCAAGCCGATGTACGAGGTGCTGCACGCGGTCAAGAAGGGCATCAAGGACGCGGTCGCCCCGCAGGCCATGTTCGAGGACCTCGGGATCAAGTACGTCGGCCCGGTGGACGGGCACGACGTGGCGGCCGTCGAGTCGGCGCTGCGCGCGGCGAAGAACTTCGGCGGCCCGGTGATCGTGCACGCCGTCACCCGCAAGGGGTACGGCTACCGCCCGGCCGAGGAGGACGAGGCGGACTGTCTGCACGGCCCCGGCAGCGCCTTCGACGTGGAGACCGGCGCGCTGCTGGCCGCCCCCTCGGTGAAGTGGACCCACGTCTTCGCCGACGAGCTGCTGGCCGTCGCCGACGAGCGGCCGGACGTGGTGGGCATCACCGCCGCCATGGCCGAGCCGACCGGCATCGCCAAGCTGGCCCGCAAGTACCCCGAGCGGGTGTACGACGTGGGCATCGCCGAGCAGCACGCCGCCACCTCGGCGGCCGGCCTGGCGCTCGGCGGTCTGCACCCGGTGGTCGCGGTCTACGCCACCTTCCTCAACCGCGCCTTCGACCAGGTCCTGCTGGACGTGGCGATGCACAAGCTGCCGGTGACCTTCGTGCTGGACCGGGCGGGCATCACCGGCCCGGACGGCCCCAGCCACTACGGCATCTGGGACATGTCGGTCTTCGGCGTGGTTCCCGGCCTGCGGATCGCCGCTCCCCGGGACGCCGCCACGCTGCGCGAGGAGCTGCGTGAGGCGCTGGCCACCGACGACGGCCCGACCGTCGTGCGGTTCCCGACCGGCGCGGTCGCCGCGGACCTGCCGGCGCTGCGCCGGGTCGGCCCGGTCGACGTGCTGGCCGAGTCGGCGCGTACCGACGTGCTGCTCGTCGCCGTCGGCTCCTTCGGCCAGCTGGGCATGGAGGTCGCCGCCCGGGTCGCCGAGCAGGGCTACGGCGTCACCGTCGTCGACCCCCGCTGGGTCCGCCCGGTCCCGGCCGAGCTGGTCGAGCTGGCCGCCCGGCACCGGCTCGTGGTCAGCGTCGAGGACGGCGTCCGCGTCGGCGGAGTCGGCGACGCCCTCGGCCAGGCCATGCGGGACGCCGACGTCCGGGTGCCGCTCAAGGACCTGGGCGTACCGGCCGACTGGCACCCGCACGGCACCCGCGCGCAGATCCTCGCCGACCTCGGCCTGACCGCCCAGGACGTCGCCCGCAACGTCACCGGCTGGATCTCCGGCCTGGACGCCACCCCGGACCGGCTGACCCCCACGAAGACCCCGGCCCAGAACTGACCCGGCTCGACCGACGGCGGGCGGCCCCTACGGGCCCGCCCGCCGTCGGCGTGCGGCCCTCCCGCCTACCTCGATCGTGCACTTCCGGTCGCCGTGCGGGGCAGAAAGTGCACGATCGCGAGGGCTAGCGGGAGCGGGGCGACACGGAGCGGTAGTGGGTCTTGTCGGTGTTGGCCAGGCTGTAGGTCTGGGTGCTGGCCGGCTCGGGGACGACCACCAGGCCGGGGCGCTCCACCAGCAGCGGGGTGCCGGGCGGCACCGAGAGGGAGCTGTCCCGGGTGGCCCGCCAGCTGAGCACCACAAGCGGCTGGCCGGGCACCGGCAGCTGGTACGTCTGCAACGGCGTGGCCCGGTCGGCCGGTGAGACCACCGGCGCGCTCCCGTCCGCCGGCCGGTAGACGACCGCGGTCATCGTGCCGGCGTCGGTGTCCCAGCTGAGCTGCTGCAACTCGGCCGGCTCGCCGCCGCCGAGAGCCACCTCACCGAGCGAGCGGACCGAGAGCTTCGCCATCGGCCAGGACGTCGGCACCGACTTCGGCGCGTCCCGGTCGCCGATCCGTCGCGGAATACTGCCGAACGGACCCCGCTCGCCGGCCAGCACGCAGGTGTCCAGGCCGGTGAGCGCCCGCCGGCCCGCGCCGGACTCGTCACGGACCAGCGGATAGCGCGGGTCGGTCGTGCCGGTGCCCAGGTCGAGCAGCCGGTCGGCGGCCCGCCCGCGGGGCAGCGACTCGGTGGCCCGCAGGGTTGCCGTCACGCCGACCGCCGTGCAGGCCGGCACGTCGACCGGGGCGCTGAGGCCGTCGGCGACGGTCAGCGCCCGGCCCTGCGGCCCGAGCAGTTGCTGCACCCGGGCGGAGACCAGGTAGCGCCGACCACCGGCCGTCTGCACCGGCAGGACGTCGGAGTAGACCAGGTAGCCGGGGTCGGTGTACTCGGTGGCGCGGGCGATCGCGTACCGGCCGCCGTCGCCGGTGAGTTGCAGCAGCCAGGAGGCGCTCTCACCGGGCACGTCGGCCGCGACCAGGGCCACCGGCGCCCCGTCGACCCGGCCCGAGAAGAGGATGCCGGACGAGGGCAGGTGCGCCCGGTCGTCAGCCGGCGAGCGCCAGTCGCGGACGGCCCTGGTGACCGCCGCCGTCGCCGCCGCGTCACCGGCCAGGTCGCCCCGGGGCGGCCACACCGCCAGCGTGCCGTCGAGGCTGTCGTACCCCACCCGCAGGTCGCGGGGCGTGCGCTCCGCCACGGGACCGCACGCGGTGGCGGTCAACAGCGCGGTCAGCAGGACGCTGAGCGCCCTGCCGTGCCGGCGGCCCGGAGTCACCTGATCCGCCCCCGATCGCCTCGCCGTCGTTGTGGGAAAGCGCCATAGTACGAGATGTCCGACGCGACGCCGCCGCTGGCCGGCCCCGCACCCACCACAATGGACGTCACCGGGGCTTTAGTGCCTTTTCGCCGCTCGGGTAGACTCCGCCGACTGTGACGCCTGCCGAGTCCCGCGCCCTGTCCGCGCCGCACCCGGAGGCGGCCGGCCCCGACGAGACAGTGAGCCACCACACTCCCACCGCTTCCCGGGCCAGGGCCGTCGGCGCTCCCGGCGGCTCCGCTGCTCCGGCCGCCCGTGCCGGTGCCGGCGTGGGCACCGTTCAGCGCGAGCCCGAGCCCGCACCCGCCACGACGGCGGTCGCCGCCGCGCCGGCCGAAGCCCCACCGGCAGCGCCGGTCGAGACCCCGGCAGCGCCGCCGGCCCGAGCCACCCCGACTGGCGTACCCGTCGAAGTCACCCCGGCTGGCGTACCCGCGCAAGGCGACGGCGACGAGGGGACTGCCGGGCCGCGCCGACGTCGGTGGGCCCGCTGGACCCGGCGACGGCAGCACCTGGCGGTCGGCGCGCTGTTCCTGCTCGCCGCGCTCTGGGTGACCAGCCGGATCTGGCTGGACCCGGCCGGCCGGGTGGCGTCGCTCTACACCGGAGACCCGGCCCAGGTGCAGTTCTTCCTCGCCCACTCGGTGCGGGTGGTGCTGCACGGTGAGTACCCGTTCTACACCGAGCAGTTCAACTACCCCGACGGCGTCAACCTGATGGCCAACACGGCGGTGCTGGCGCTGGGCATCCCGATGGTGCCGGTGACCCTGCTGTTCGGGCCGGCGGTGTCCTTCGTGGTGCTGGTGACGCTCGGCCTCGCCGGCACCGCGATGGCCTGGTACCTCGTGCTGCGCCGCCACGTCGTGCGGACGCCGCTCGCGGCCGCGGCGGGCGGCTGGTTCTGCGGGTTCTCCCCGGCGATGCTCTCGCACGCCAGTTGGCACCCGAACATCATCAGCCAGTTCCTGCTGCCGTTCATCGTCTGGCGGGTGCTGGTGCTCACCCGCTCGCGCCGGCCGGTCCGCGACGGCGCCCTGCTGGCCCTGCTCGTCACCGCGCAGGCGTTCATCAACGAGGAGATCCTGCTCTTCACGGCGCTGGCCTGCGGGATCTTCCTGCTCGCGGTGGTGGCCCAGGAGCCGGCCCGCTGGCGGGCGGCGTGGCGACCGCTGGCCGCCGGCCTCGCCGCCTGCGCGCTGCTGGCCGGGGCGCTGCTGGCGTACCCGCTGTACGTGCAGTTCGCCGGGCCGATGGCGTACCACGGGCTCAGCGACGCGGTGCAGGACTACGGCAACGACATCGCCGCCTTCTTCGCCCCCGGCTCGGCCACCCTCGGCGGCAACCAGCGGGCCAACGTCAACCTGGCCCCGAACTACTCCGAGGAGAACGCCTTCTTCGGCTGGAGTCTGTCGCTGCTCGCCGTCGGTGTCGTGGTGTGGCTGCGGCGGGAGATGGTCGTGCGGGCGCTCGCCGCGACCGGTGGCTTCTTCGCCCTGCTCTCCCTCGGCGAGCGGATCTCCTGGTGGGACCGGGAGCTGATCACCGGGCCGTGGGAGTTGCTGGTGCACCTGCCCCTGCTGGACGCGGTCGTGCCGACCCGGTTCGGCCTGATCACCACTGTGGTCATCGGTCTGCTGCTCGCGCTCGCCGTCGAGCGGGCCTGGGAGCTGCGCCCGGCCGACCGGCGTACCGTCCGGACGCTCACCGCCGCCGGCCTGGCGTTCGCGCTGCTGCCGATCGCCCCGATGCCGCTGCGGATGGTGTCCCGGCCGCCGGTGCCGGAGTTCATCACCGCCGACCGCTGGCGGGCGTACGTCGGCCCGGACCAGACGCTGGTGCCGATCCCGGTGCCCAGCATGGGCAACACCCACGGCATGCGTTGGGCGGCGGCCACCAACCTCGACTTCAAGATCCCGGGTGGCTACTTCCTCGCCCCCCGCAACGGCAACACCGGCGACCCCGGTCGGTTCGGCGGCCGGCCCAGCGGGGTGGGCCAACTGCTGGAGGAGGTGGCGACCACCGGCCGGACCCCCAAGCTGGACGACCGGCAGCGTCGGCGCTTCACCGACGAGCTGCGGCACTGGCACGCGGCGATCCTGGTGCTGCCGGTTCGTCAGCAGCACGTCGAACCGCTGCGGCGTACCGTCGAGGAGTTGGTCGGCCCCGGTCGCCAGGAGCTGGACGTCTGGGTGTGGGACGTTCGGACGCTGACCGACCGCTCGGTCTGATGTCCACCGGAACGACGTCGTCGCCGACGGAGACGGCGACGGTCGGTCCGCCCACCGCGCGCCCACCCCGGCCGGCGTGGCTGCCGGACGCGTTGGTCGTCGCCGGCTACCTGGGGCTGGCGGTGCTGCTGACCAGCGCCCAGTGGGGCCACCCCGGGCGGCTGTTCCACCAGGCCGGCGACCAGGTGCTCTTCGAGTGGATGCTGGCCCACGCGGCACACGCCGTCGTCGCGGGGGAGAACCCGCTCTTCAGCACCGCCCTGAACGCGCCGGACGGGGTCAACCTGATGGCGAACACCTCGGTGCTCGGCCTCGGTGTCCCGCTGGCCCCGGTCACGCTGCTGTTCGGCTCGCAGGTGGCGTTCTGCGTGGCGGTGGTCGGCTGCCTCGCCGGCACCGCCACGGCCTGGTACGCGCTGCTGCGCCGTCGACTGGTCACCGCCCGCTCCGCGGCGGCGCTCGGCGGGCTGGTCTGTGGCTTCGCCCCCGGCATGATCGCCCAGGCCGGGGCGCATCTGCACGTGGCCGCCCAGTTCCTGCTACCGGCGATCCTCGCCCTGGTGTTCCGTCCCGGGTCGAGCCCGCGCGGGGTGTGGCGGCCCGGTGTCGGCCTCGGGCTGCTGCTCGTGTGGCAGGTGTTCATCGGCGAGGAGGTGCTCGTCTTCCTGGCGCTCGCCGCCGGGGTGTTCGCGCTGGGCTACGCCCTCGCCGACCGGGCCGCGGCCCGCCGCCTCGCGCCGGCCCTGCTCGGTCGACTCGCGGTGGCGGCCGTGGTGGCGGTGACGCTGCTGGCGTACCCACTGTGGTTCCAGTTCCACGGGCCGCAGCACTACACCGGGATGGCCTTCGCCGCGCACGGCTTCCAGCTCGACGCCGCGTCGTTCACCGCGTCGGCCCGGCAGACCGTGCTCGGTGACGACTGGCTGCCGGGGCTGCTCTCACCGAACCCGACCGAGGAGAACTCGTTCTTCGGCCCCGGCCTGCTGGTGCTCGCCGTGGTCATCGTGATCTGGCTGTGGCGACGGCCGCTGGTCCGCGCGCTGGCCGGCTGCGGTGTCGTCTTCGCCCTGCTGTCGCTCGGCGCCGACCTGCGGGTGGACGGCAACGCCACCGGCGTCGCGGGCCCGTACCGGCTGGTCGCCGGGTTGCCGCTGCTCGACCTCGCGGTGCCGGCCCGGTTCGCGCTGGTCTGCGTGCCGGTGCTGGGTGTCCTGGTGGCGCTCTTCGTGGACCGGGTGCGGGCGGCTCGCCGGTCACCGGCCGTGCCGGGACTGCCGGTACGACTGCTGGGGGCGGGAGCGGTGGCCGCCGCGCTGCTGCCGCTGACGCCGACGCCGATCCGGGCGGTGCCGGTCGCGCCGGTGCCGGGGTTCGTCGCCGACGGCGGGTGGCGGTCGCTGGTGCCTGCGGGCCGGACCGTGGTGGCGGTGCCCCCGGTGACCGGCGCCGCGCTGAGCCCGGTGATGCTCTGGTCCGCCCGCACCGGCCTGGCGTTCCGCGCCCCGGGCGGGTACTTCATCGGGCCGAGTGGTCCGGACGACCCGGCGGCCCGCTGGGGCGCCCCGGACCGGCCCACCGCCGTGCTGCTGCGCCGGGTCGCCGAGACCGGCGCGGTGCCGGTGCTCACCGAGGCCGACCGCCGCCAGGCCGTCGACGACCTGCGGCACTGGCGGGCCGCCGTGGTGGTGCTCGGCCGGTCGACGCACGACGAACCGGTCCGCCGGACAGTCGAGGAGCTGCTCGGCCCCGGCCGCCCGGTCGACGGCGGGTGGCTGTGGGACGTCCGGACGCTGGTCGGCTAGCGCTGATCCACAAGCGCGCGGACATCCCAGACCCAGACGTCGTCGACCCGCTGCGGCGGCCCGATCAGTGCGGTGACCAGTTCGCGTAGCACCGCCTCGCGCGGGTGTGCGCCGAGCACCACCACCGACGCCCGCCAGAACCGGAGGTCCTCGACGGCCTGGCGGCGGTTCTCGTCGGTGAGGACGGGGACCGCGTTGGCGTCCATCGTGGAGTAGATGAGGCTGCTCGTGGGCCGGTTCGGTGCGCCGAAGACGCCCTCGCCCAGCTCGTTGGGGCCGATGAAGTAGCCGCCCGGGACGGGGAACTCCTGCCCGGTCAGGGCACTCCAGCGCAGCGTGGGCAGGCCGTGCACGTTGCTCGGGATCGGCACCGGCACGAGGGTCCGGCCCTCCGGCACGTACGGTCGCCAGCCGCCGGCGGTGATGAAGTGCGGCGGCGGGTCGATCTGCTGGGCGGGCAGCGGCCGGGGGAAGAGCGGCAGCAGGGCGAGGGCGACCGCCGCGTACCCCAGCGGGCGCAGCCACCGGCGCCGCGGCGCGGCCAGCGCGGTCGCGGCCGGCTCGTCGGACGTCGCCGGCTCCCCGGCGCGCGGTGCCGGCACGCGGCCCGGCGCGGCCACCGGGCGGCCCTGTCGGTGCGCCGCGTCCCAGGTCAGCGCCAGCAGTACGCCCACCGCGGCGGCGACCACCAGGGTCAACCGGGTCGGCATCATCATCTCGACCAGGGGCAGGTCGTCCGGCACGTACGACCAGGGGCCGCGCACCCCGGTCTCCACGCCGTCGAAGCGCACCCGCGGCCCGATCGCGGCCACCGTGAAGACCACGATCAGCACCGCGACGATCCGGGCGGCCAGCGAACGGCGCACCAGCAGCACGAGGGCCACCACCGACAGCAGCACCAGCGGCCAGCCGAACCAGGTGTTCTGCTCGGTCATGCCGATCGTCTGCTCCACCGCCGGGTCGCCCGCCCAGGTGTCCCGGGCGAAGGTCACGAACGCGACCAGGTCCTCGCCCCAGTTGTGGAACACGCCACCCTGCAGCCCGCGGTAGGACTGCGGGCCGTTGAACTGGAACCAGATCGGGTACGCCGCCAGCAGCAGCGCCAGCCCACCGGCGACGCCCATCCCGGCGAGGAACGGCCCGGCCGCGGCGCGCGTCGCCCGTGGCCGCTGCACCGCGTACGCCAGCACGACGACCAGGCAGGCCAGCGCGGTGAGCAGCAGCATCTCCTCGTTGATGAAGATCTGGTAGGTCACCAGCACCCCGAGCGCCAGCCCGTTGCGCCGCCACCGGCCCGGCTCGCCCATCCGCAGCACCCGCACCACGATCAACGGCAGCAGGAAGTTGGACACGAAGTTGGGCTGGCCGTTGGCGTGGTGGATGATGCCCGGCGCGAAGCCGAGGAACGCCCCGCCGACGAAGGCTGCCGCCCGGGAGCGCACCAGGTGCCGCGAGAGCATCCAGTAGGCGGTGCCGGCGGTGGCCGCCAGAGCGCCACCCAGGTAGAGCGCGTACGTGACCTGCGGACCGAACAGCATCGTCAGTGGCGACAGCGGCAGGGTCACCCCGAGCAGCGAGGTGTTGGCCATCATGTTCACCCCGTCCGGGGCGTTCTGCCGGGCCGTGAACAGCGGGTTCTCCAGGTGCCGCACCGAGTACGCGCCGTGCGCGAACAGCCACTCGAACCAACTGTGGTCGGTGGGCAGGTGCGAGGACACCCGGCCGGTCACGTCCCCCCAGTAGTGGAGGCAGACGAAGACGCCCAGCACCACATAGGCTCCGAGGGCCAACAGGTCGGCTCGGGCCGGACGGCGTCGAGGCCGCCGTGTCGGCTCGGCCTCGGCCGGCTCGGCGTCGGTCACGGGATTCAGCGAGGGGTCTACCACCGGCACAGCCACGACGCGCCATCGTACAGGCGAGGATGCGTCGCTTTTGCCGGGCCGGTACGCCCACGGCCGGTTTGCCGGGGCCGCCCCCGGCCGACCCGACCGGCGATGGAGGGACGGTCGTTGTCGATCATCGAGCTGGGCGAGGTCCGGGACGAGCCCGAGTCGCGGGCGACGGCCCGCCGACCGCGCGCCGCCGGCCGTCGGCTGCGCAGCGCGGCGGTGCTGCTGCTGGCCCTCGTCGCGCTGGCCAGCGCGACCCCGGTGCGGCAACGGATCGTGACGTCGGTGCCGGCCTCGCCGGGCGCCTCGGTGTACCTCACCGAGGACGCCATCGTCGTGGTCGACACGTCGACTCCCATCGGCGACCGGTACCTGACCGCCTACGGCCGTCCCGGGCCGAGGGGCGGGGACAGCGTGCGGCGCCGGTGGCGCGCACCGCTGGAACGCAGCGGCGACTTCCTGGCGGTCTGGGGCGACCGCGGGATGCTGCTGGCGGTGGGTGCCAGCACCGCGAACGGGGTGCTGGAGACCACCGCCTTCGACGCCGGGACGGGCCAGCGGCGCTGGCGCCAGCCGGGAATCGCCAGGCGAACGGCCGACGGGGGCCTGCTCCTCGCGAACGACCTGGGCGACGGGCCGGGCACGGTGAGCCGGGTGGTGCCCGACACCGGCCGGGTGCTCTGGTCGGTGCCCATCCCGTCCGGCAGCCCCGACTACCACGGGCCGGCGGGTCAGGTCGACCAGATCGTGTTCGTCCAGCCGACCGGTGAGCTGCAGGTGTACGACGCCGGCAGCGGCGACCTGCTGCGCAGCGTCGACACGTTGCCCGGTGCCCGGTCGGCGTTCCAGCGGGTGCAGGTCGTGGACGACCTCGTGCTGCTCGTCCCGCCCGGCAGCACCGGGCTGGTCGCCTTCCGGCTGCCCGGACTGGACCGGGTGTGGACGTCGTCGGTGCCGCTGGTGGCCTGGGCGGTCCCGTGTGCGGACCTGCTCTGTACGGTCCAGCAGACCGGCGCCATCCAGACCATCGACCCCGCCACCGGCGCCGTTCGCTGGTCGGACCCGGGGCCGGACACGTTGGTCGACGTCCGGCGGGACATGTTGCTGGTGGCCGCGCCCGAGCAACGGTACGCGGTGCGGGACGCGCAGACCGGGCGGGAACGCGCTGAGCTGGGCCGGTGGCAGCTGGTGGACCAGCTACGCCGCGACGACCCGCTGATCGGCGTACGGCCGACTCCCGACGGCCGGCTCGTCGTCGCCGAGCTGGACCTCACCGCCGGTCGGACGCGGATCCTGGACGTGCTGCCGGGCGTGGTCGGTGGGTGCCAGGCGGCGCTGCCCGTCCTGCTCTGCCGCCGCCTCGACGGCTCGACCGCGCTGTGGCGGTTGCCCCGGTGACCGGTCCGGTGATCGATCTCGGGGAGCTGCGGCACGGGCCGGACCCCGACACCGTCCGGCTGCCCCGCCCGCCGCTGGCCCGGCAGCGGCCCCTGCGCTGCGCGCTGGTCCTGCTGCTGGTGCTCGCCGGCCTCGCCGGTTCGGGGCCGTTGCACCGACGCGAGGTGGTGACGGTGCAGGCCGAGCTCGGCGCCGACGCGCTGGTCTCCGACGACCTCTTCGTCCTCGTCGAGCCGCTCGGCCGCACGGGGCAGCGGCGGATCACCGCCACCTGGCTGCCCGGCGGCGAGCCGGCCTGGCAGGTGCCGTTGCCGACCGAGGGCCGGTACTGGGGAGTCGCGCAGCAGGGCGAGACGCTGCTGGTCACCGGCCACGAGGTCGGCCCGGACAGTCAGGGGACGCTCACGATGGCGCTGGACCGCCGGACCGGGGCGTACCGCTGGCAGCAGCCCGGCAACCCCGCCGCGCTTCCCGACGGCAACATCCTCATGTGGTCCGCCGGCAGCGACGACCAGGGGGGCACCCTGCGCGGGGTCGACCCGTGCTGCGGGACCGTGCGCTGGCAGGTGCCGATCAGCCCCGGCGGTGAGTTCGTCTTTCACGACGGCGAGCACGGGGTGGACCGCGTGGTCGTCGTCCGCCTGCGCGGGTCGACCGAGGTCCGCGACGCGACCACCGGCGCGGTGCTGGCCCGCACCGACCTGGGCGCCTCCGGCGGTGGGTCCAGCCTGTCCGTGCAACTGGCGGACGACCTGCTGCTCACCATCGGCGGTCCGTCGGCCACGATCACCGCGTATGGGCTCGACGACCTGCGCCAGCGGTGGCGTGTGCCCGCCGGCGAGGCGCTGTACGCGTCGGACTGCGGCGTCGTCATCTGCGTGCAGACCCGCTCCGGCGGGCTGCGGGCGCTCGACGCCGCCACCGGTCGGGACCTCTGGGGGAGCGACCGCTGGGGGTGGGTCTGGCCCTACGCCGGTCGGCTGGTGGCCACCACGGTGAGCAGCGCCGGGCCGGGCGCGGAGGAACTCGTCGTGCTCGATCCACCGACCGGCCGGGTGCTGGCCGAGCTGGGTCGGTGGGAGCTGGCCCGGTTCGCCCTCGGCGACCCGCTGATCGGCGTACGCCGCCATCCCGACGGGGGCCTGCTCGTCGCCGAGCTGGACGTCGCCGGTGGCCGGGCACGGATGCTGGACGTGTTGCGGGACGCGACCGGGGACTGTCAGGCCCTCACCGGGCGACTGCTCTGCCGGCGCCGAGACAGCGCGTACGGGCTGTGGCGGTTGCCTGGCTGACCACCGCCGGGTCGGTGTGGGCGGCGAGGGAGGATTGTTGCCCGCCGGCACTAGGTTGTCGGTGGTCAGCAGCGAGGAGGCCGGGATGCGGGTACTGGTGGTGGAGGACGAACGCAACCTCGCCGACGCGATCGCGCGTGGATTGCGCAAGCGGGGCATGGCGGTGGACGTGGCGTACGACGGCGACGCCGGCCACGAGGCGGCGTTCGTCACCCGGTACGACGTGGTGGTGCTCGACCGCGACCTGCCCGGCGTGCACGGCGACCAGATCTGCGCCGACCTCGCCGCCTCCGGGGCGCTGACCCGGGTGCTGATGCTGACCGCGAGCGGCACGGTGGCCGACCGGGTGGAGGGGTTGCAGCTCGGGGCGGACGACTACCTGCCCAAGCCGTTCGCGTTCGACGAGTTGGTCGCCCGGGTGCAGGCACTGGGCCGGCGGGCCACCCCGGCCGCGCCGCCGGTTCTCGAACTGGCGGACCTGGTGCTGGACCCGGCCCGCCGGGTCGCCACCCGCGCCGGTGTGCCGATGGACCTGACGAACAAGGAGTTCGGCGTGCTCAGTGAGCTGCTCAAGGCCCGGGGCGCGGTGGTGTCCAGCGAGGAGCTGTTGGAGCGGGTGTGGGACGCCAACACCGACCCGTTCACCACAATCGTCCGGGTGACCGTCATGACGCTGCGTCGAAAGCTCGGCGACCCGCCGTTGATCGAGACGGTGGTGGGGGCCGGCTACCGCACGGCCGAGGTCCTGCCGTGAGCCGGCCGGGGCGGTTGCGACCCACCCTGCGGTTGCGGCTGACGCTGCTCAACGGGGTACTGCTGGTCGGCGCGGGCGCGATCCTGGTGCTGCTGGCCTGGCTGCTGGTCCGTGACGCGCTGCGGCCCACCGACGAGCTGCTGCCCGGCACGACGGTGCTGCTCTCCGACGGTGGGCGGATGGACGCCGCCCAGTGGCAGCGGGAGCTGGTCGACGCCGCCTCCGGGGAGCTGCTGGCCAAGGGCCTGGTCGCGCTGTTGGCGATCAGCGTGGTCGGGGTGGCCGGCGCGTACGCCGTGGCCGGCCGGGCGCTGCGGCCCCTGCACCAGGTGACCGCGACCGCCCAGCGGCTCGGCGAGGCGACGCTGGACCAGCGGATCGGCTACTCGGGCGCGGACGACGAGGTCGCCGAGCTGGCCAAGACGTTCGACGCGATGCTGGACCGGATCGCGTCCGCGTTCGAGGCGCAGAAGCGCTTCGTGGCCAACGCCTCGCACGAGCTCCGGACCCCGCTCGCCGTGATGCGGACCGAGATCGACGTGACGCTCAGCGACGACGACGCGGACGCCGCCGAGTACCGCCGGATGGCGACCGTCGTCCGGGACGCCTCGGAGCGGGCGAACAGCCTGGTGGACGCGCTGCTGGTGCTGGCCCGCAGCGAGGCGCAGGCCGGGCGGCGGCTGGGCCGGCGTACCGAGTGCGACCTCGCGACGGGCACCGCCAACGCGCTGTCGGCGATGCGCCGCGAGGTGGAGCGGATCGGCCTGCGCGTGCAGACGTCGCTGGAATCCGCGCCGGTGGTCGGCGACCCGGGGTTGCTCGACCGGCTGGCCGGCAACCTGATCGAGAACGCGGTCCGCTACAACCACCTGCACGGTCGGCTCTGGGTGCGTACCGGCACCGACGGCGACCGCTCGTGGCTGGTGGTGGGCAACACCGGTTTCGAGGTCGACCAGGCCGACGTGCCCGGACTGTTCGAGCCGTTCCGCCGCGGTGGCCGGGAACGCACCGGGGCGCGCGGCTCCGGCCTGGGCCTGTCCATCGTCCGGGCGGTCTGCCAGGCGCACGGCGGCACCGTCCGGGTGATCGCCCAGCCCGGCGGCGGCCTGGAGGTGACGGTCACCCTGCCGACCGCGGACGCCCCGGCGGTGCCCGGTGCGGTGACCACCACCGGCTGAACGGGGTTGCACACGGCGCTCGGCCGGTGGCAAGATCACGGCGTCAGCTCGGAGGCGAAGGGGGTGCGTCGATGTCCACCAGTCAGGGCTCCGCACCCCGGGTCGTCGCCGGCTGACCCCGGGCAGCGGAGCGTCCCCATCCGCGCATGGAGGGACCACCCGTGTATCCACGGATCCGCAACATCAGTTTCGACTGCCACGACACGTACTCCCTGGCCGGCTTCTGGTCGGCGGTGCTCGGCTACGCCCGGCACAGCGAGGACGTCCCGGGTGATCCGGAGGCGGTAATCCGCGACGAGGAGATCGAGCGGGTGCTCGGCCTCGGCGCCACGATGGTCGCCGACCGGCGGCATGCCGACGGGACGGGTTGGGCGGTGCTGGCCGACCCGGAGGGCAATGAGTTCTGCGTGCTGCGCAGCGCCGGGGAACGTGTCGCCATCACCACTGTGGAGGACCAACCGTGAGCTCGACGATCCACAACATCAGCTTCGACTGCCGAGACACGTACGCCCTGGCCGGTTTCTGGTCGCAGGTCTTCGACTGCCCCCGGCAGCCCGACGACTTTCCGGGCGACCCGGAGGCGATGCTCCTGCCGCCGGGCGGGCCGGAGGTGCTGTTCATCGCCGTGCCCGAGGGCAAGGCGGTGAAGAACCGACTGCACCTGGACCTGGAGCCGGCCGACCGGTCGCGGGCCGACGAGGTCGAGCGGCTGCTCGGCATCGGCGCGGTGCACGTCGCGGACCAGATCCGGCCGGACGGCTCCGGCTGGGTGGTGCTCGCCGACCCGGAGGGCAACGAGTTCTGCGTGCTGCGCAGCGCGGCCGAGCGGGCCGCGTCACCGGCGGGCGTCGCGGCGACGGGTGACGTCGAGCCGGTCCAGGCGCTGGAGACGGCCACCGGGGATCCTGTCGCGTCGCCATGATCCACGGGACGGCGTAACAGGTTGGCGTGGTGTTGGATGAACGACCACAGCAGCCAGATGAAGGATGTGTGGGCAGATATGGACACGACGGCGACCGAGCCGGTGCAGGCGTACCTCACCGCGACCGGCGAGCGGCTTCGGGCCGACGGCTGCGAGGTGCGGACCGAGGACTGGGGCGGCGTACCGGTGCTGATCGGCTACCGGGGCGACTTCAGGATGCGGTGGATGGCGACCAAGCTGCACCTGTTCACGGTCGCCGCGCCGACGACGCTGGTCACGGCGGACGCTCTGCAGAGGTTCACCGCCACGGCGATGGACTACGTGTTGGCCCGCAAGGGGCAGCTGCGTGGCTTTCAGAACGGCGTGGCCGTGTTCCCCGCCCTGGTCGGCACTCAGGTCGAGCCGGCGGCCTCGGCGTGGGCGCAGGGGGGCCAGCAGATGAAGTTCGCCGCGGTGGCCCGTCCGGTGGCGGTGGACGCCGGCAGCGGCAGGGCCAGCGCGTACCGCGGCAATCCGGCGCTCGGCTTCATCTACGCGGCCCACCTGCGGAGCAAGTTGAACGCGTACTTCCCGGTGGCCGGAGCCTGAGCGGTCCGTGACGTACGGCGGGGCCCCGGTCACCGTGAGGTGGCCGGGGTCCCGGTCGTGCACGGGTCAGGAGCGCTGCTCGATCTGGCCCCGGATGGTGACGAACTCGGCCTTCGTCTCCTCGGCCGACTTGAAGTACATGACCACCAGGCCCACGCTGCCCCGGTCGGCCCAGACGCAGACGCCGAGCGGCACGCCCTCGGTCTTGCCGTCGCCGCAGCGCGCGTCACCGCCCAGCGGGCCCGCCTCGACCACCGCCATGTTGGTCACCGACAGCTCGCTGGACAGCCCGGTGACGGCCTCGTCCAGCTCCTTCTTCGGGTCGGCCATCACGCCGGACACCGCCGTGATCATGATGAGGTCCTGCTTGGCCGGGTCGCCGTAGAACGCGCCGATCGTGCTTGTCTCGTTCTGCACCTCGGTCTTCATCTCGGTGACCATCTGGTCGGCGACCGTCTGCAACTGCGGGTCGGTGTTCTTCGCCCGGCCGGCGAGGGTGGCCGGCGCGACCACCCGGGTCTTGGTGGCGTCGACGACGTCGCCCACCTCGTCCTTGACCGCGAACCAGGTGATCGCCGCGCCGCCGAGGCAGAGCACGAGCACCACGGCCAGCACGATCAGGATGATCTTGCCGACGTTCGACTTCTTCGCCGGTGGCGGGCCGCCGAACTGGTTCGGGTCGCCGTACGGCTGCCCCGGCTGAGCCGGCGGGAAGCCCTGCTGCTGCGGCGGCGGCCAACCGCCGGGCTGCTGCGGCTGGCCCGGCTGCTGCGGCACGGCCGGCTGGCCCGGCTGCTGCGGCGGGGGAGGGGAATCGTGCGGCGGGCCGAAGGGGTTGGCCGGCGGCTGGGACATCAGTCAGCTCCAGGATGGGTGTGCAAAGCGCGTGATCGTAACCCGGCGACCGCCCCCGGCGTTGCCCCCGCGCAGGTCCCGCACGCTCCCGGGCCGGTCACCAACGAGCGCGGTGGCCGGCCCGGTCCACGAGGGACGGTCCGGCCACCGCGACGGTGGTGCTGGGGTCGTGTCAGGCGGGCAGGCTCGCCGCTCCGAGCGGCAGGAACCGCCGGCCGGTGACCCGCTCGCTGGTGCCGGTCCGGTCCAGGTACGGCGTGACGCCGCCCAGGTGGAACGGCCAACCGGCGCCCAGGATCATGCACAGGTCGATGTCCTGCGCCTCGGCGACCACGCCCTCGTCCAGCATCAGCCGGATCTCCTGCGCGAGCGCGTCGAGCGCGTTCTGGCGTACCTGCTCGGCGGTCAGCGGCTGGTCACCGACGACGAGCAGCTTGGCCACCTCGTCGTTGACCTGGTCGTCGACCACGATCGGCTGGCCCGAGTCGGCGATCCGCTTGAGGTTCTCGCTGACCCCGAACCGGTCCGGGAACGCCTCGTGCAGGGTGCCGCCCACGTGGTACGCCACGGCCGGCCCGACCAGCTGGAGCAGGGCGAGCGGGCGCATCGGCAGGCCCAGCGGGTCCAGTGCGCTGTTCGCCACGTCCAGCGGCGTGCCGGCGTCGACGGCCGCGAAGACGGTGCCCAGGAAGCGGGTGAGCAGCCGGTTCACCACGAACGCCGGGGCGTCCTTGACCAGCACGCTCGACTTCTTGAGCTGCTTGCCGACCGCGAACGCGGTGGCGAGGGTGGCGTCGTCGGTCCGCTCGCCCCGCACGATCTCCAGCAGCGGCAGCACGGCCACCGGGTTGAAGAAGTGGAAGCCGACCACCCGCTCCGGGTGCTCCAGCTCCGCGGCCATCTCGGTGATGGACAGCGAGCTGGTGTTGGTGGCGAGCACCGCCTCCGGGGAGACGATCTTCTCCAGCTCGGCCCAGACCTGCTTCTTGACGCCCAGGTCCTCGAAGACCGCCTCGATGACGAAGTCGGCGTCCGCGAAGGCGCCCTTGTCGACCGTGCCGCTGACCAGGCCGTACAGCTTGGCGGCGGTGCCCTTGTCCATCCGGCCCTTGGTGACGGCCTTCTCGATCTGGGTGTGCACGTAGCCGATGCCCTTGTCCACCCGGGCCTGGTCCAGGTCGCTCATGACGACCGGCACCTGGAGGCGGCGGGCGAACAGCAGCGCCAACTGGCTGGCCATCAGGCCGGCGCCGACGATGCCGACCTTGGTGACCGGGCGGGCCAGGCCCTTGTCCGGTGCGCCGGCCGGCCGCTTGGCCCGCCGCTGCACGAGGTCGAAGGCGTACAGGCCGCTGCGCAGCTCCTCGGAGAAGACCAGGTTCGCGAGGGCCTCGTCCTCGGCGGCGGTGCCGGCGGCGAAGTCGCCGTCCTTCGCCGTCTCCAACAGGTCGAGCGCCTTGTACGCGGCCGGGACCGCGCCGTGCAGCCGCTGGTTCAGCGTCTCCCGGGCGAAGTAGAGCACGCCCGCCCACATGTCCTTGTCGACCTCGGGCCGGGTCACGGTGACCTGACCGCGCACCACGCCGGCGGCCCATTCGAGCGACCGCTCCAGGAAGTCGGCCGGCTCCAGCAGCACGTCCGCGATGCCCAGCTCGGCGGCCTGCTTCGGCTTGAGCATCTTGTTCTGCATGAGCGGGTTCTGGATGATCACCTGCGTGGCGGCGGGGATGCCGATCAGGTTCGGCAGCAGTTGGGTGCCGCCCCAGCCGGGCACCAGACCGAGGGAGACCTCGGGCAGGGCGAGCGCCGCCGCGCCGCCGGAGAGCGTCCGGTAGTGACAGTGCAGCGCCAGCTCCAGGCCGCCGCCCATGGCCGCGCCGTTGACGAACGCGAACGTGGGCACGGTGCTGTCCTTGAGCCGGGCGAAGACCCGGTGGCCGAGCCGGCCGATCTCCAGCGCCTGCGCGCGGTCGGCGAGCTGCGGCAGGCCGACGATGTCCGCGCCCACACAGAAGATGTACGGCTTGCCGGTGACCGCGATGAACGCCGGGTCGGCGGCGAGCGCGGCCGTGATGGCCTCGTCCAGGCTGGTCAGACCGGCCGGGCCGAAGGTGTTCGGCTTCGTGTGGTCGAAGCCGTTGTCCAGGGTGATCAGGGCGGCGGGTCGGTCCAGCCCCGGTACGGTCACCGAGCGCAGCAGCGCCCTGGTGACGACCTCGTTCGGCGCCTTCACTTGTCGCCCTCCGTCCAGTGCGGGTTCTCCCAGATGACCGTGCCGCCCATGCCGATGCCGATGCACATCGCCGTGACGCCGTAACGGACCTCGGGGTGCTCGGCGAACTGGCGGGCCAGCTGGGTCATCAGCCGTACGCCGGACGAGGCGAGGGGGTGGCCGATGGCGATGGCGCCGCCCCACGGGTTGACCCGCGGGTCGTCGTCGGCGATGCCGAAGTGGTCGAGGAAGGCGAGCACCTGCACGGCGAACGCCTCGTTCAGCTCGAACAGTCCGATGTCGTCGATGGTCAGGCCGGCCAGGCGCAGGGCCTTCTCCGTCGACGGGATCGGGCCGACGCCCATCACCTCCGGCTCCACCCCGACGAAACCGAACGACACCAGCCGCATGGCGACCGGCAGGCCCAGCTCGCGGGCGGTTGCCTCGTCGGCGAGCAGGCTCGCGGTGGCGCCGTCGTTCAGGCCCGCCGCGTTGCCCGCGGTGACCTTGCCGTGCGGGCGGAACGGGGTCTTCAGGGTGGCCAGCTTCTCCAGCGACGTGTCGCGGGGGGCCTCGTCCACTCCAGCCAGACCCCAGCCGCCCTCGGCGTCGCGGATGGCCACCGGCACCAGGTCGTCCTGGAGCTTGCCGTTGGCGTACGCCTTCGCCGTCTTCTGCTGCGAGGCGAGCGCGAACGCGTCGGTGCGCTCCTTGGTGATGTGCGGGACCAGGTCGTGCAGGTTCTCCGCGGTGGCGCCCATGACCAGCGCCGACGGGTCCACCAGCTTCTCCGCGATGATGCGCGGGTTGGGGTCGACGCCCTCACCCATCGGGTGGCGGCCCATGTGCTCGACGCCACCGGCGATGGCGACGTCGTACGCGCCCATGGCGATGCCACTCGCGACGGTGGTCACGGCGGTCATCGCGCCGGCGCACATCCGGTCGATCGCGAAGCCGGGAACGGTCTTGGGCAGACCGGCCAGCAGCGCTGCGGTACGGCCGATGGTGAGGCCCTGGTCACCGATCTGGGTGGTGGCCGCGATGGCGACCTCCTCGACCCGCTCCGGCGGCAGCTGCGGGTTGCGGCGCAGCAGTTCACGGATACAGCGGATCACCAGGTCGTCGGCGCGGGTGTTGGCGTACATGCCACCCGCCTTGCCGAACGGGGTACGGACGCCGTCGACGAAGACGACATCCCGAACTTCACGGGGCACTTGAGCCTCCTAGCCGAACGGGCACGTTACCCCGGATGCTACTCGCCAGTAACCAACCTGCCGCCCGCCCCCCGCTGTGGCACACCCCACACCAGAGAGCGGGGGCAGGTCAGGGGATGGGGTTGGGGGCCAGGGCCTGGGTCAGGTCGGGGGTCAGCAGGGCGATCTGCCACTCGCGGGCGTTGAAGCCGCGCAGGGACTCCGCCACCGTGTCCTCGATGACCTCCTCCGGCGGGCTCCACGCCAGACGGCGTACCGAATCCGGGGTGATCAGATTTTCCGGGGGCAGGTTGTGCTCGCCCGCGATGCGGACCACCGCCTCCCGGCAGCGGGCCAGGCGACCGGCCGCCACCGGGTCCCGCTCGGCCCACCGGTGCGGTGGTGGTGGGCCCTCCACCGCCGGGATGACCGGAAGCGCGTCGTCCGGCAGCTCCCGGGCGTCGTCGAGCGCGGCCAGCCAGGTACGGGCCAGCCGACGGACCGACCGCCCCCCGAAGCCGGGCAGCGTCAGCAGCGTCTTCTCGTCCTTCGGGTCCAGCTCGGCCGCGGCGACGATGGCCGAGTCCGGCAGCACCCGGCCGGGCGCGGCGTCCCGCCGGGCCGCGATCTGGTCCCGGGCGTACCACAACGAGCGGACCCGGGCCTGGGCCCGCGCCCCGCGCACACGGTGGATGCCCGACGTGCGCCGCCAGGGTTCCGCGCGGACCCGGGGCGGCCGGGCGCCGGTCCGGACCAGGGCGGCGAACTCCTCGGCGGCCCAGGCCGACTTGCCCTGCCGGGCCAGCTCGGCGTCGAGCGCGTCGCGGAGGTCGGTGAGCATCTCCACGTCGAGCGCGGCGTAGGTCAGCCACGACTCGGGCAGCGGTCGACTCGACCAGTCGGCCGCCGAGTGATGCTTCTCCAGGGTGAATCCGAGTAGCTGCTCGGTCAGCGCGGCCAGGCCGACCCGCTCGAACCCGGCCAGCCGAGCGGCCAGTTCCGTGTCGAACAGCCGGCGCGGACGCAGCCCCACCTCGGCCAGGCAGGGCAGATCCTGACTGGCCGCGTGGAGCACCCACTCGGCCTCGCCGATCACCGCGTCCAGCGTGCTGAGGTCGGGCAGCGGCAGCGGGTCGATCAGCGCTGTGCCGGCGCCCTCGCGGCGCAGCTGCACCAGGTACGCGCGCTGGCTGTAGCGGTACCCCGAAGCGCGCTCGGCGTCCAGG
This sequence comes from Micromonospora sp. NPDC005237, assembly GCF_040607775.1. Classification (NCBI taxonomy): domain Bacteria; kingdom Bacillati; phylum Actinomycetota; class Actinomycetes; order Micromonosporales; family Micromonosporaceae; genus Micromonospora; species Micromonospora sp. NPDC005237. The sequence goes on from NZ_JBEXHJ010000001.1 coordinate 999,070, forward strand.
GCAACCGGGCCGGTGCCCGCCGCGAACCGGGCCACGACCTCGGCGAGCTCGGCCGGGGTGGTCACCGGATCAGGGGTGCCGTCGCGGGGGGCGGTCAGCGGAACGGGCCCACCGTCGGTCGGGTCGGGCCCCTCGCCCGCCGGCTGCGGCTGGGCCGACGGCGGGTGCTGGGGTGCGTGTCCCGGGAGTTCTTCGGTGGGCCGACGGCGCAGGGGTGGTTCGTCGGTCACCTGCCAACCCTAGTGCGCGCCGTGATCCGGCGTGTGCAGCCGGTCCGGCGTGTGTCGGTCAGGTGTCCGCAAGGTGTCCCTTCGGATGCCGGACATTGGGGGAGACAAAGCCCGTTCGCGCAGGTACGGTCCATCGAGCCGCCGGCCCCGCTCGGGTGATCCTGGGCCGTGGCCGCAAGCGCACGACCACGGGGAAGGGCAAGACGATCATGACGGCTGGCTTCGGTGCGGGGGACGCACGGCCAACGGGCGCCGAGCCTGACGACGTGAGCGGGCGGGCGGCCGAACGGCCGGGCCCCCTGCCGCCGCGCATCGAACCGCACCCGGAGGTCGGCGCCACCTGGGCCGGTGCACCGGGCCCCGGGGCCGAGCCCTCCGCCGCCGTCCCGGCACCCCGTGCCGGCTGGGCGGCCCCACCCAACGCCGGCCAGTGGGGCGCGGCGCCCCAGGGGCCCGTGCCGGCCGGCCCGCACACCACGGCCGCTGCGCCGGGCCCCGCCGCTGGACACAGCACGGCCGCGCCGTACGCACCTGGGCCAGCGCCGTACGCGGCAGGTCCGGCGTCGTACGGCGCCGGACCGTACGCCCCGGGCGCTCCCACGGCCTACGGCGCCGGCGGCTATCCGCCCGCCGGTGACCTGGCCAGCGCACCGCCGTTCCCGACCGCGGGTCACCCCGGTCAGCCCGGCTGGCCGGGCGTCACCCCGCCTGCGCGATCCACCCGGCGTCGCTGGCCGGTGGTGCTCGCCGTGCTGCTCGTCGTCGCGCTGGCCGCCGTGGCCGGCCTGCAGGCGTACCAGCTCGACCGGCTCGGCGACCGGCTCGCCGCGACCGACCGCCGGCTGGCCCAGGCCCAGGACGGCGACGGCACCCGCCTCGACGGCCTGGAACAGCGCACGGACGCGCTGGAGAAGCAGGCCGGGGCGGCGTTCAACCCCGAGGCGGTGGCCAGCGCCGTGCTGCCCAGCGTCTTCCGGGTGCGGGCCGGCCAGTTCACCGGCACCGCGTTCGCGGTGGGCAAGCCGGCCGCCGGTGGCGGCACCAACCTGTTCACCAACTTCCACGTGGTCGAGTCGATCTGGGAGAGCGGCGGCCGGCAGGTCTTCCTGGAGCGCACGGACCAGCGCTTCCCGGCCACCATCGTCAAGGTCGACAAGGCCAACGACGTGGCGCACCTGCGGGCGACCGGCAAGTTCGCCGGCCTGGTCACCGCGCCCAGCGCCGTGAAGTCCGGGCAGCAGATCATCGTCGTCGGTGCTCCGCTCGGCCTGGAGGACAGCGTCACGACTGGTGTGGTGAGCGCGTTGCGCGCCGCGCAGGGCGGCTCCGGACCGGCCATCCAGTTCGACGCCCCGATCAACCCCGGCAACTCCGGCGGCCCGGTGATCAACGGCAGCAAGCAGGTGGTCGGCATCGCCACCGCCAAGGCTCGTGACGCCGAGGGCATCGGGCTCGCCATCCCGATCAAGGTCGCCTGCGACGGTTTCAAGATCTGCTGACCTGCGGCCCCAGCCGCTCGCGCCACCCACGGCCGCCCGGCCGCTCCCGCCACCGACGGCCTCCCCGGCCGCTCGCGCCTGACGGCCGCCCCGGCCGTCCCCGACCCATCCGGGTCCTCGGTCCCGGACGATCCCGCCGCTGCACCTGGTCCGTCGCGCCTACCGGCGGAGGACCTGCTCACCTGGAGGAAGAACATGTCCCAGCCACCGACCGGGCCGGAGGGTCTCCCGCCCGCCACCCCGACTCCGCCGGCCGGCTCGCCCGACCCCGACGCGACGGTGCAGCACGCGGCCGGCACCGACGCGACGGTGCAGCACGCGGCCGGCACCGACCCGACCGTGCGGTACCCGGCCGGGCAGCCCGCGCCGCAGCAGTACGCGCCGGGCCAACCCACGCCGCCGCAGCAGTACGTGCCAGGCCAGCCGACGCCGCCGCAGCAGTACGCGCCGGGTCAGGCCGCGCCGCAGTACGGTGCCGCCGCGCCCACGCAGCCGCAGTACGGAACCCCGCAGACGCCGGGCTACCCGGCCAGCGCCCCGCCCTACGCCGGCCAGCCGATGTCCGCGCCGCCGGTCTCCGGTCCGGCGTACGGCCAGCCGATGTCCGCGCCGCCGGTCTCCGGTCCGGCGTACGGCCAGCCGATGTCCGCGCCGCCGGTCTCCGGCCCGGCGTACGGGCAGCCGATG